>DASUXC010000057.1:0-47830 GCA_036378095.1 Gemmatimonadaceae bacterium
CATGAGCTCGCCCGGCCAAATGGCCAGAGGCGAGCTTAGTGTGACCGCGCATCCGGCGCTGAGTCCTGGAGGCGAGACTTCACAATACGGAAGATACTCTGCGCCGTACCTGCGGGATCCTTCTTCACGTCCGTCTCCCATAGGCGCGCTACCCACCACCCAAGCCGGCGAAGCTCCGCCGACTGGCGACGGTCTCTCATGCGGTTCGTCCGAATCTTCTCCACCCAGTAGCTGGCATTCGTGCGCTCCGTGAGCCGTCTCCGGCGCTTAGCCCAGTCCCGCCCGTGCCAGAAGTCTCCGTCGACGAAGACCGCCACCCTCGCGCGCCGAAAGACCACGTCTGGCCGGCCGGGAAGCTCCTTGGAGTGGAGGCGGTAGCGTAACCCGAGCCGCGTCAAGGCACGTCTGAGGAGCAGTTCCGGGGCGGTGTTGGAGGCACGATTCCGACGCTTGGTGATGGATGCCAGTTCAGATGCCGGTGTCAGACCCTTGTAAGAAGGGGCTCGAAGCCCAGCCTTCCGTTCCTTCAGGTTAGGCAAGTGCCCTCCTTCCTGATTGGCTTGCGGACAGACTTCTCATGTGACACTCTTGCTTGCATTCGCGGGCAACTCTGTCGCTAGGTGCGAGGAAAGGACCGATGGCCCTTGTCAGAGTCATAAAGCCGATTTCTAAGGAGCGCTACTCGGTGCATCCCGAGACCGAATGCTCCTGCTTCGTCTTCTCCTCCAACGGCCAGGTCATCCTGCAGCTGGATACCTACGGGTCCGCAACACGAAAGAACACCGGGCAGATAAGTCAGTCCTTGCAGTTCGACGAGAGGGCGGCTGCTCAGCTGAAGAGACTGATCGAAGACGCCTTTCCGAGCCTCCGCTCCAACGACGCCTGAACTGTCGAGATTGCTGTCGAGCTACTGAATGAGCAACATTCGCTGCCTGAAATTCATCGACCTATTTGCTGGCCTTGGAGGGTTCCACCTTGCTCTCACGCAGCTGGGCCATGAGTGCGTGTTTGCCTGCGAGAAGGACGGTGACCTCCGGACGCTCTACAAACAGAACTTTGGGCTTGAGCCCGCGCCAGACATCCGCGCACTGAAGCCGGGTACTATTCCGGCGCACGACATCTTGTGTGCCGGGTTCCCGTGTCAGCCGTTCTCAAAGGCAGGTGAGCAGGAGGGCTTCGCGTGCCCAGAGAACGGTGACCTCTTCGACTATGTCGCTCGGATAGTCCGGCATCATCAACCGAGCTTTGTGATCCTGGAGAATGTGCCGAATCTAAAGAGCCACAACGGAGGGAACACGTACGAGCGGCTCGAGGCTCGCCTGCGGAAGGCGGGATATGAGGTGCAGGAGCAGCGACTGTCTCCTCACCAATTCGGAATTCCGCAAATTCGGGAGCGCATCTTTATTGTCGCTGCAAAGGCGGGACTCTCTGGGTTTAGCTGGCCTCAGCCTGATCCTGAGAGGGAGTCGACGATCGACTCTGTCCTGGACTCCTCCCCCCCAGAGGCACGTCCGCTTCCGTCGCACGTCCAGAAATGCCTGGATGTGTGGCAGGAATTTCTGAACGCATTTCCGCGTGACATCGACCTGCCAAGTTTCCCTCTGTGGTCGATGGAATGGGGAGCGACATACCCCTACCAAGTGACTACTCCGCACAGTCTGGGCGTAGCCAAGCTTCGGCGGTTCCGGGGTGCACACGGGGCAACTCTGGCCGGCCTCGCTGACAAGGAGGTGTTAGCGGCGCTGCCTGCCTACGCGCGTACTAAGCAGGCCGAGTTCCCGTCCTGGAAAGTGCGCTTTATCGCACAAAATCGCGCCTTCTACGAGCAGCATCGGGACTGGCTCGACAAGTGGATTCCGAAGATCCTTCCCTTCGCCCCGAGTCGGCAGAAGCTGGAGTGGAACATTAAGGGTGGAGAGCGGGAGATTCGCCAATACGTTCTCCAGCTTCGAGCGTCCGGCGTGCGGGTAAAGCGACGCACGACTGCTCCTTCCCTAGTGGCCATGACTACAACCCAGGTTCCCATTATTCCCTGGGAGAATAGGTACATGACCCCAAGAGAGTGCGCTCGTCTGCAGAGTATGTACACTCTGAAGTACCTGCCACGCAGCAGCACCCGCGCCTACAAGGCGCTAGGGAACGCTGTGAATGTCGAGGTGGTGCGTCGGGTAGCAGCAGCGCTTCTTGAGCCGCCGACGACAAGTGCGCGAGAGGGGGCCGAATGCTCGCGGACTGTCCGCAAGAATGCCATCAGACAGCGCGTTGCCGCCGCTAGAGAGGAGCGCAGGTGAGCGGCAAGAAGCCGTCGGTAGATATTCGCCCGGGCGTCAGCGTTCTGTCCGTACTACGGCACCTCAACTACAAGCCGTGGTATGCGCTCGCAGAATTCGTTGATAATTCCCTGCAGAGTTTTGCCGCCAACGAAGAGCGACTGAAGAAGCTTCACGGGCCCGACTTTCGGCTCAAAGTCGACATTCGGCTCGATGCCGAGCAGGCCGAGCTCACCATCAGCGATAACGCCGCTGGAATAGCCGCGGCGGACTACGAGCGGGCGTTTCGGCCTGCGGAGGTGCCTCCAGACCGAACAGGGCTCTCCGAGTTCGGGATGGGCATGAAGAGCGCTGCGACGTGGTTCGCGCCCCGGTGGTCGGTCATTACAACACCTCTTGGTGAGGGCGAGACCCGGACGGTCAGCTTCGACATCAGCTACATCGTCAAGAATGATGTGCAGAGGCTGGACGTTCAGGTCGCGCCAGCCGCGCCAGATGGACACGGAACGACGATTCAGCTGCTCGGCCTCTATAAGGTCCCCCAAGGGAGCACCCTTAAGAAGATCCGGGCGCATCTGGCTAGCATCTACCGCACTTTTCTCCGCGAGGGTGTCCTAGAGCTGCGGTTCAACGATGACCCGCTAACCTACGTCACGCCGACCATCCTCGTGGCACCCTTCTACGCTCGTATGGGTGGCCCGGTTATTAAGTGGTTTCGAGAGATTGACCTCGACCTAGGGCTTGGCTTACGCGCTTACGGCTTCGCAGCGCTTCGCGAGAAGGGCAGCACCTCGGAAGCGGGATTCGCCTTATTTCGCCGAAAGAGGCTTATTCAGGGCAGCCATGACGAAGGATATCGGCCGGAGCGGATATTCAAGAAGTCGAACAGCTACAGATATCAGCGACTGTTTGGCGAGCTGCATCTAGAAGGCTTCGAGGTAAGTCACACCAAGGACGGTTTTCGGTGGGACGAAAACGAGGACGTGTTCCTCTCGCTGCTCGAGGGTGTACTGAACGACCCCGAGCTCCCGCTGTTGGATCAGGCCGACGGATGGCGCGTTCGGCCGAGCAAGGATGACTTGCAAGCCGCAGCGCGTCTTGCTACTGAGCGCACTGCCGCTGTCATCGAGAAGAGCGTTGTCCCAATGCTGGGGGAGCTCGTTGATGAGGGTGCTGCTCCTGCACCAGGTCCGACGCTTCCGCCGGCGCAGCCTCTTTCCGAAAGGCTTATCGAGGTCGAGTTCGAGGATGTGAAGTGGCGAATCGTGCTCGAGACCACAGGCGGAAGCGAGGCCGATGACTGGCTCGAGATCTCTGACTCGTCGTTACCACCAGAGCCAGGGAGTTCAATGCCGAAGCACCAGGTTGGGGTCCGTCTTTCCCTCGCGCATCCCTTCTCAGTACGGTTTGGTGGAACTACGACCACGGAACTTGAGCCACTCTTCAGGCTTGGTGCTGCAATCGCTCTTGCCGAGACGGCAGCCCGAAAAGGTGGCGCCTACGGCGCTACGACCGTAGTACGAAATATTAATGAACTGCTCGCCGACGCTCTGTCCAAGCCGTAACTCACTCGAGATTCCGGGCCAACAATGACGGTGCTGAAGGCTGCCGATACTGTGGCGGTGCTCGTTCCTGAAACGAGCGCTGGGGGGTGGTCACCCAAAACCGGGTATGAGGGGGAGGCGGTGCTCAAGAAGGTTCCCCTCGACAGCCGAGATACGGTTCGAGACGAATCACTTGCTGTGCTGAGTAGGTGTGTCCCTCCCACCGGGCCATCTCAGCAGAGGACTGGCTTGGTCGTCGGCTACGTGCAAAGTGGGAAGACACTTTCCTTCACAACGGTTGCTGCCCTGGCGCGGGACAATGGCTTTCGGCTCGTCATTGCTCTTACCGGCACGTCTGTCTACCTGTTCGGCCAGTCGGTGGGCAGACTGACTGAGGACTTGCAGCTCAACGAGCCTGGGGGCTGGAAGCCATACCAGAGTGACGAGTTCCGGGAGCAGGATGCGAAGAGCATTCAGTATGCTTTGAAAAGGTGGGAGAAGCCGCTTCCTGACGATGAGAAGCAGACTGTCATCGTAACGGTCATGAAGGAGAAGACCCACCTCAAGGCACTCGTGGATCTTCTAGCTCGGCTCCAGCTTGATGGTGTTCCGACTATCGTCATTGACGACGAGGCCGATCAGGCAGGGCTGAATACGAAGGTTAAGCGGAACGAGGAGAGCACTATCTACGGCCTGCTGCGGCAGGTTCGTGACCTGCTGCCTAATCACACCTTCCTTCAGTACACGGCCACTCCGCAGGCTCTGCTCCTCATCAACCTCATCGACTCGCTGTCTCCCGACTTCGCTGAGGTCCTAACTCCAGGGACAGCCTATACCGGTGGAAAGACGTTCTTCGAGCAGAACCTGCAGCTCGTTCGTGAGATTCCAGGGGCCGACATTCCGGCGCCAGGAAATCCGCTGAGCGGTCCTCCCCCTAGTCTGCTGGAGGCACTACGGCAGTTCTTCATAGGGGTGGCTGCCGGAATGCTTTCAGGCGGTCGAAAGGCGCACGGCAATCGGTCGATGATGATTCATCCATCGCGCCTCACGCCGGAGCATGGCAACTACTTTCTCTGGGTTCAGGTGACGCAGCGGCGCTGGGAGAAGGTGCTCAATGACAAGAAGAAGGGCGCAGAGTACGGCGCTGAAGTGAAGCAGTTCAGGACTGCCTACGACAACTTGGCTTCAACTGGGGCGACACTGCCGCCGTTCGACGAGATTGTCGAAGTCCTTTCCACGGCAGTTGGAGAGACGCAGCTTCGAGTCGTGAATCGCACGCCGCTGGCGGGTAAGAAGCCCGGGAAGGGCATCAACTGGAAGCGCGATTATGCACACATCCTGGTCGGCGGGACTGCGCTTGACCGTGGTTTCACCGTCCAGGGGTTGACCGTGACCTATATGCCACGGGGACTGGGCGTAGCTAACGCCGATACCATCCAGCAGCGGGCCAGATGGTTTGGGTACAAGGAGCAGTATTTGGGTTTCTGCCGGGTCTATCTCACTGGCGATACTATAGCAGCATACAAGAGCTATGTTGAGCACGAAGAGCAGGTGCGTAAGTCGCTTCGCGCATTCGCAGTGACGGGGAAGCCTTTCCAGCAGTGGAAGCGGGCCTTCTTCTTGGACGCTGCCCTTCGGCCGACACGGAGCAATGTGCTCGGTCTGGACTACGTGCGGGGAAACTACCGCGGCCGCTGGTTCGAGCAGACGCGGCCGTACGTCGATAACGACGCGACCAAGGACAACCGGTCGATTATCGACTCAATCAGGAAGGACTGGACTTGGGCGCCGGATCAGGTGCCCCCCAATCACCCCAGGCGACTTCCGGCCCACCGACACCTGGTGGCAGGGGGGCTCTCCCTGGCCGGCGTGATCGAGAAGTTCCTAGTGCCGCTTCGAGTGAGCGACCCTGCCGACTCGCTCCGGTACACGGCACTCCTGCTCACGCTGGAGCGGCTTCGGGAGGAATGCGATAAGAAGGGTGAGCAGGCACTTTGTGACGTCTACCTCATGCGTCCCGAAATGAAGCAGAAGAGCTTCCGAACCATCGACGGTAGCTCCGGGGCGATTAAGAACCTATTCCAGGGCGCGTATCCTGACGCCGGTGGGGCCGTCTACAAGGGCGACCGGGCAGTGAAGTCGGCGAACCGTCTCACGGTGCAGATCCACCATCTCGACGAGGTCCGCAGTGACAAAGGAGTAGTCGCCCGCGACGTGCCGGTCGTTGCCATTGCAGTGCCCAAAGAATGGGGCAAAGACTGGCTCATTCATCCAAAGTGACGAGCCGCATGATATGCCTGACCTCACGCCGCTCTATGCTACGCTGGAGGCTCCTCAAGCGGCTAACTCGACCCCGGTGTTCGCCGCCCGCGAGATTCCTGGCTACGGACAGCACCGGATAGCGAAGGGCGCGGCTGGAGAGCCTGCGCTGCTGTTGGAGGTTTCGGACGGTGGTGGTTGGGCGCGGCCCGCACCCATTGCACTGCAGAATTTGGTAGTTCAGCACCGCGTTGAGTGCATCGTGCAGCGCCCGTCCGGCGAGGAAGAGACCAAGCGATTTACGGTGGTGCAATGCATCGGCTCAGATCCTGACCTTCAACATTACTTCGTCCGTATTGCGGGTGTTCTCGTCGAGGGGCTCGGCGCAAAGCCGGAGCACGGCGATGTGGCGCGAGTTATCAACTCGATTGTTGCCCTCTTCCATGCCCTAGTGCGACCCGCTCGGAAATCAGTCCAGGGACTGTGGGCCGAACTCTTTATCATTGCCAAGTCGAAGTGCCCAGAGGTGCTCGTCGAGGCATGGCATAGCGAGCCGGAGGATAGATATGACTTCTCTGCCGGAGCGTCTCGACTGGAGGTAAAGAGTAGCGGGTCAGGAAGGCAGCACTACTTCTCGCACGAACAAGCCTATCCGCCGGCCGGGGCGGAGGTCGTAATTGCCTCGCTTGTGGTAGATAGGAGCACTGGGGGTACTAGCTTGGGTGAGCTCCTGGACGTGGTCAGAAGCAAGGTGGCTGGTAGGCCGGAACTGGCTACGCGTGTTGAAACCGTAGTCGCGGAAGCGCTCGGAGAATCTCTCCAGCCAGCGCTGATGGAGACCTTCGATGCGGAAGAGGCAGTAGATTCGCTCCGCTTTTATCCTGTTGCATCGGTTCCAAGGCTTGCGGAAGAACTTCCTCCTGGAATCTCAGAGGTGCGCTACAAGGCCGACCTTACCGGAGCGGCGCTGGCGCCGACATCACTAATGAGGAGGTTCGAGCTGTTCAGAGCTGTGGCGCATTAGGCAAATCCGACTAGAGTGACATCCTTTCCAGCGAATCGCCCGCCATCTGCCGCGCGGCCTGCGGGCGAATTGTGACGCCCCCTCCCCTCTGTCACAGGGAGGGGGCTTCTCGCCGCGTGAGGAGTACGCCCGCGACATGGACGAAGGCGAGGCAGCTCTCCCCCCGATTCCTCTATCGCCTTCTTCGGTTGCGAGAGGATTCCGTCAGTCGGCAAGTCACTCGCCATCAGCTTAAGCGGGGTGCACTTCGGATCAGACCTCAGTATGGCGGCACCGGTCTCGGTCGAGCAAATGCGCCAATTGGGCGGAATCTTCGATTCGGTGCGCTAGGTGCTGCCTGGGCGGGTTGGGGCGGCAATAGCTGTGTCGAGCCGACTGGGCCCCGGCGACCTTGCGGAGGGCTGCCCGTCAAATCACATGTCTACACCTAATCGTTCGTGCGATACAACGGGCCCTATGCAGCGGCGTTTATGACGTGACCCCCGGAAGTTGATCCAGGTATTACGTTGGTCCTCAACGCCAGAGGGCCGATGCGCAAGAGCCGCTTCACCGAAGAACAGATCGTTCAGATCCTCCACGAGTGGGATGCCGGTGGCAAGCCCGGCGAGCTCGCCCGCCGCCACGGCATCACCGAGACCACGCTCTATCGCTGGAAGCGAAAGTACGGCGGGCTGCAGGTGAGCGAGGCCAAGCGGCTCAAAGCGCTCGAGGAAGAGAACCGCCAGCTCAAGCGGCTCGTCGCCGACCAAGCACTGAATCTCCAGGTGGTCAAGGACCTGTTGGGAAAAAAGTGGTGACGCCCGAGCAGCGGCGGACGGCCGTCACGGAGGCGATGCGGACCGCCGGGATCTCCGAACGCCGGGCCTGTCGCTACACGGGCTTCGCGCGTACGAGTCAGCGCTATCGCTCGCGCCGCCCGAGGCGCTCGGAGCTGCGCGAGCGCTTGCATACGTTGGCGCTCCGGCGGCCGCGCTGGGGCTACCGGCGGCTCTATCTCCTGCTCCGTCGTGAAGGTCACGTCGTGAATCGCAAACTGGTGCAGCGACTCTACCGCGAAGAGGGCCTCACCGTGCGGCGCCGCAAACGCAAGCGCGTGGCGGTGCCGCGCGTGCCCAAGCCCCAGCCGCACGGGCCGAACGAGCGCTGGAGCATGGACTTCGTGAGCGATGCGCTGGGCGATGGACGGAAGTTCCGGGCGCTCACCATCGTCGATGACTTCACCCGCGAGTGTCCGGCGATCGAGGTCGATGTCTCGCTGCCCGGTGGGCGGGTGGTGCGTGTGCTCGAGCGGCTCGCCCAGACGCGCGGGCTGCCGCAGGCGATCGTCTGCGACAACGGGCCGGAGTTCAGCGGCCAGGCGCTCGATCAGTGGGCGCATGCACGAGGTGTGACGCTGGAGTTCATCGAGCCGGGCAAGCCGGTGCAGAATGCGTTCGCAGAGAGCTTCAACGGCCGGTTGCGAGACGAGTGTTTGAACGAGAGTTGGTTTGGGAGCTTGGCCGATGCGCGGCAGACGATTGAGGCGTGGCGCATCGACTACAACGAGACCCGGCCGCACAGCGGGCTCGACGATCGCACCCCAGCGGAATTTGCGAGAGCACTGCTGGGCGCTTCATCTTCTTCCCCCGATCCCATCATCGGACCGGCGTAATTGCTGGATCAAGGTTGGGGGTCACGTCATTTAGCGACACCTGGTAGCAGAATTCGTGTATCTCATGCCGCCGCCGCCGGGTCAGCGACGCTGTGAGCGCCAATTCAAGGAGCCTCGGTCGGTCAAGGACGAGTCCAGCTGCATTAGCAGCGCGAATCCAGTGCTGCGGCGGAACTACGAACGGGACGGCAAAGAACCGAACCGGTGTAACAGCCCAGTGCACATGTGGCGTCCACATCGAGAGCTGTAATTCGAAGGCTTTATGGTCCTGATACCACTCTTTTCCAGTCGCGCACTGCCCGATAAACGGCAGGTATGCGCCCCGTCCGTCACGGAAGGACCGCCATGCCGCAATGTCAAGTCCAAAGTCCTGGTCGGTTGCTAGGAATTGCCGGTTGGATCTCTCCTCCTTGCTCATAAGCGTGTATAGCGTAACTGCCTCATCGAGGGTTCTCGGCATCTCGGCTCCTCGAGGTGCGCCGATTCGCAGTGCTGGCCTTCCTGTGAGGGCAAGGAGCACATCGGATACCCCATATTCGAATAGCCGCCGCGCTGCTGAAGTAACGTCCTGCCCAAGACTTAGCGTGCTCAGAAAGAAGTGCCATGCCATGTTCGGATGGCGATTACGCCTTCGGAGCGTGTTGCCCCTCACCTGTAACGGAGAGGAGCTCGCGTACAGGACGGCTCGACGAAGGACCTCAGCCCAGACTTCGCTCGCGACACTCGCGGGATCGCCCACGCTTCCGAGAATTCGTGTCAACGCGGTTTGGAGCGTACCTCGAAGGAATACACCATTGGCGATGGTGGATAATTCCACCCAATCGGCAATCTCGTAGGTATCCCAATCTGCGGAAAGCACTGGCGCTCGAAACGGGAGTCTCATTTGACTCCTTCCATAAGCTCGTCAAGCACAGGTTTCAGCGCGGACAGTGCCTCCTGCACCGTGGAATCTGTCCGATACGACGGCAAGAGCCCGAGCGCGCGCTGTGCCGATCGGCGAACTCCAGCGAGTTGTTTCAGGAGAACAGCGTGCTCACCGCCAGAGAACTCATATGCGCCCTCTAGGTCACGCGTTCTGCGAAGGTATTCGAGAGCATCACTGTCTTTGAGGATGGGAGCTAGTCGCTGCGAGATCTGGCGGGAATCTGTTATGATTCGGTCCTGCCGGGTCAAGTGCAGAATTGTGTGTAGATCGTTTCTAGGTGCTCACGTGATCTACACCTGATCTATGCCGCGTCGGCCGCCTCCTCGGCTGCGCGGGTCTGGGGCGTCGCGCCGACGTAGCGTCGGCTGAGCCACTGCTCGTTGCGCTCGGCGGCGAGCGCGCTGGCCAGGCGGAGGAAGCTGGCCTCATTCGGGAAGACGCGGACGACACGCGTGCGCCGGCGGACCTCGGCGTGGTCGTGCTCGATGGAGTTGGTGGTCGCGAGCCGGCGCCGCGCCTCCCGATCCGTGAGGCTGTACACGGCGAGCGTGTCGGGCGCGTGCTGCTCCAGCCAGTCGGCGAGCCGCGCGTGGCGCGGGCGCAGCTCGGTGACCAGGCGCGCGAGCCGGGCGTCCGCTTCGTCCCGCGTCGCCGACGACCAGACGTTGCGCAGGCCATCCCGCACGCGCTGCTGGAGGTCCGGCGAGGAGACATGATCCCGCGCATTGCGGAGGAAGTGCACCTGACAGCGCTGATGTGCCGCGTCGGGGAAGTAGCGGCGGATCGCGTCCACCAGGCCCGCGTGCTCGTCGCTCACCACGTACGCAACTCCGGTCAGCCCTCGCTTGACGAGGTCCTCGAACACGCGGCGCCAGCTCGCGCCTGACTCGCTCGCGCCGAGCCAGACGCCCAGGTGCTCGCGATAGCCGTCCGCGCCGACCCCGATCACCCACAGGGCGGCGGTGCTGCGCACCTGGCCCTCGCGGCGCACGCGTTCGTAGTGGGCGTCAACGACCAGGTACGGGTATGCCTTGCCGCCAACGGCGCGCTGGCGCCAGGCGGCGAGCGCCGCGTCGAGCGTCTTGGTGAGCGCCGACACCTCGCTCGCCGAGATCGTGGCCCCGCAGAGCTGCTCGACGACGGCACTCACCTTCCGGGTCGAGATCCCTTGCAAGTACATCTCGATGAGGGCGAGCACGAGCGCCTGCTCACTGCGTTGGTAGCGGGCGAAGAGCGTCGGCTGGAACGCACCGGCGCGGTCGCGCGGCACGCGGAGCTCGAGCGAGCCCACGCGGGTCAGCAGCCGGCGGCGGCGGTGGCCGTTGCGCACCCCGCGGCGCTCGGGCGAGCGCTCGAAGCGCGCGGCCCCCAGGAACTGCTGGAACTCGCGCTCGAGGGTCTGGTGAATGAGGTGCTGGAGCATGGTGCGGAGCGCATCCTCGGGCGCGCCGCCTCCCGATTGTGAGAGCGGGAGAACGGTGCCATCCTTCGGGAGACTGGTCATCGGCAATCCTCTGGGCATCGCGGCGTTGGCGCGCCGCTGGTTCGGTTCGACACCCAGAAGATGGACGGTGGCCAGTTCTGCTTGGAACCCCCTCGGGCCCGTCAGCTCAGCCGACCCACCGTCCCGATTCTACACCAATTTCTGCACACTCCCTCCTGCCGTTGGGACGGGTCTCCGAATACCCACGATACCACCTCTCGTAGTTCCTGATACTTGTCCTCCGGTACAATGGCCTCCGTCCTCTCGGTGGGAAGCCTTTGAGGAATTGACAGGAACTGCTTGATTGGCGACTGACTCAGAGCAACTTCCAATAAGGAGTAAGAGTTCTCCAGCGTCCGCGGAGAGATCTCGAGGTCACGTGTGATTTGCACATAGACCACGTATGACTGGTACATCTTGCGCACAGCATTAGTGCGGTCTCCGACTGAGCGCTCAATGTCAGGGATTGTGCCGCCCAGCTCGACCAGTTGTGCTATGTAGCGAGCCTTCTGAAATGGCTCCCAGGTCTTGATGCCGGATATATGTCGGAACCCTAGGTACGGGACTACCTCATCGCGACTCTGGTAAAGGACTGCGGGGACGCTCTCAAGCGCGGTCCGGTCTTGCACCGAGAGTCTTGGCCATCCATGGACTCCAACCGCTTCCTGAAGCTTCTCATCCAGGAGAAGCTTGAGCGTCGCTACCCGTCGGTTGCCTTCTACAACTACGTAGTGGTTTGAATCGTCGTCACGTGGGACGAGAACTACGGGCTCCTCGGCAAAATACCCGTTCTCCGAAAGTGAGAGAGCTAGTTCATCGAGAGCCTCGCGCTCGTACATGAGCTTGAGCACATCGAGTTCCGTCGCGCGCGAGGGGATGATTAAGCGTGGGTTTTTGAGGTCGAGTGATATACCTGCGACCTTATACAGCTTGATGTGGTCACGGTCTGGTGTACGCCGGGCTCCACGTGGCATGACAGGGAATCCTGGAGGAGAAACTGCCTGCGTTAAGAATGCGGCGGTAACGAGCGCTTCAGGAGGATCGGTAGTACTCCACGACGCAAGACTGCTGAGACAATCAGGCGGCGAGAAGGGCACTCCGCAGATTACTACCCAGTCGAATAGTCGCCGTTCTGCCGCGGATTGGGGCCAGTAGACGTGACACTATTGGCTGGCACACCGGGGGGGCCTGGTCAGGCGCAACCGGAGTAAGGAGCGACTCGCTGAGTATGCGCTTGGCTTGATGGCTGATCCAACCTGGTCCCTTCGTGACATGCGGGGATGATGGGTCGTCTCGACGCGTTAATGGAGTTAACCAGCTAAGCTTGACACAATTCGCGAGTGCTCGACCGCCTCTCCCAGGGTGGAAGGGGGTTCCTTCGAGCGGCGCTGTCAAGCGATCAAAAAGAACTCCATTCGCAGTACTGCTGTATTCAGCCGGGACAAGACAGAAGGCTGGCCGCTCTCCCGCAAAGAAGAACCGCCAGCCTCCAACGCGAACGCAATCTGAGATCGCCCGCCTGTCCAAACTAGCCTTGCGGGGCGATTCGGGTCAAGAAGCATGGGAGATCCACAATGGACAAGAGACAGCAGACAACAGCCACCGCGTCCGCTGTACTATAGCAAGCCACGTACACGATCGAGCGGCCGAATCGGCCCTGGGAGGTTCGCGACCCGGCGGCCGAACTGGTGTGTCTCACCGTCTACAAGCGCGGCACGGACGAGTTGATTCGCCAGTTGTGTGCTTAGAATGCCTTTCAAAACCCGTGTAGGAAGTTGAGACAGATCAACGCACAGCCGATATGGAGGAAGGCGTGGTGCATCGCGGGGAGCCGTTCGTAGCGGATCGTGAGGCGCCGGTAGCGGGCGATCCACGCGAGTGTCCGCTCGATCACCCAGCGATGCCGGCCGAGGCGCGTCTTCGAGTCGATCCCCTGACGGGCGATGCGGTGTTTGATCCCGCGGCGGCGACACGCCGCTCGGCACTTCCGATAATCGTACCCTTTGTCCGCATGCAGCTTGGCGGGCCGGCGCCGCGGGCGGCCGCGCCGCCCCGTCTTGAGCGACGGGATCGCGTCGAGCATCGGCTCGAAGAGCCTCGAGTCGTGCACGTTCGCCGCCGTCACCGCGCTAGCGAGCGGGATGCCGTGGGCGTCTGAAATAACATGCTGCTTCGAGCCCGGTTTGCCTTTATCCGTCGGATTCTTCCCGGTCGCGCGGCCCCCCTTTTTGCCGGGAGGCTGCGCGAATCCACGACCGCCCGACTCCAGTCGATTTGCTCTGCGGCCGCCAGGCGCTCGAGCAGCACACGGTGCAAGCGCTTCCAGACCCCGCGCCGTTGCCACGCCCGCAGCCGGCGCCAGCAGGTCACGCCACTGCCGCAGCCCATCTCCTGCGGGAGGTACTCCCACGGGATGCCCGTCTGGAGCACGAAGAGAATGCCCGTCAATGCAGCCCGGTTCGGCACCGGGGGCCGGCCGCCCTTGCGACTGCGGCGCTGCTGGGGCAGCAGCGGCGCGATCACGGCCCACAATTCATCAGAGACCAACACCTTCATGCCCGAGTGCTACCCCACTCCGACACGCAGGTTTTGAAAGGCGCTCTTAAGGCAGCAGACACGCGAGACAGCGCTCAGCAATCACGTGCCACCGTGAACCAGAAATAGCAACCCCGCCGCCACGAGCGTGACCTCGACGATGGCCACGAACACCCGCTCCGGCATCCGGTCCACGATCCGCTTCCCCATCCACGAGCCGGCCACCATGATCGGCCCGAGCGCGAGCCCGGCGAGCACCGCGGCACCGGAAAGGACGGCCGCCTGGCGGTAGGCGACGAGCTTCGTGACGTGCATGACTACGGTCGCGAGCGCTTCGGTTCCGATGTACGCCCCCCGCGCGAGCCCGTAGGCGAGGAAGAAGGGCGCCATGATCGGACCCACGCTCCCGAGGAGCGCCGAGAGGAAGCTCGCCCCGGCGCCGATGAGCGCGAAGCTCCGGAGTGGCGGTCTGCGAGGCGGGCCGGGACGCACCCGCCGCCAGACGACCACCAGGATGAGGAACACTCCGAGAAGCCGCGTGAGCGCGGCGAGCGGCGCTCGGGCGAAGAGCCATCCCCCCGCCAGCGCGAGCGGCACGCCTCCCACCGCGAACCAGCCGACGACGGCAAGGTCGACCTCGCGCCGGTTGAACCAGACGCGGCTCCCGTTCCCGATGAGCTGTGCCACAGTGAGGATCGGGATCGCATCGCGCACCCCGAAGACGGCCACGAGCGCTGGCAGAAGCAGGGCTGCCCCGCCAAAGCCCGACACCGCCGCGAGCGTCGCCGCCACGAAAGCCACCGCCGCCACCAGCACGAGCGCCGCTGTGCCCGGCACGGCCGTCAGGTGCTGCATGACGAGCCAGCCCGGATGGGCGCACCACCCCCGCCGCACGAGACCATGGACGAAACACAGGGGAACACGTACTTTCTCTCTCGCTGAGCCTGGGCTGCCCGCGTCGTGTCCCTCACTACGCCTCCCATGCGCCTCCAGTCATCCGCGGGAGATTTCCGCGTCAAGGTCATCGCCGGCACCCGCGCCGTCCTCATGGCGATCGACTGTCCCGAGCCCCGCCGCATCGGTCTCCGCGGCTTCGCCTTCCAGCGCGAGGTGGTCGGATCGGGCAAGCCGGCCAAGTGGCTCCGCTCCACGAAGGTGTTCAAGTCGATCGAGCCCGATCCCAAGAACGCCAGGGATCCGCACGATCCGACGCAGCCGAAGCGGTTCTACACCAACGAGCACCCTGTCCAGAGCTTCCTCTGGGGTGACTACGGCGCGGAGCCGAATACCACGTATCGTTTCCGCATCTACCCCATGTACGGCGCCCCGGGCGCGCTCGAGCCCGAGCGGCCGGTGTCGTTCGAGATCACGACCGAGAAGGAGCTCCCGCGCTCCGGTGAGCATGGTGTCTGGTTCAATCGCGGCGCCATCGCCAGCCAGTACTTCGCCGAGGAGTTCGGGAACTCGGCGCCCGAGAACATCGACGATCCCGCCGACCCGAGGGTGCGGTGGCTGTCACGCGGACTCCTCGAGGCCTGCCTCGGCTACATAAACAATACCCCCGCCACGCACGGTCTACGCGTCGCCGCCTACGAGTTCACTTACCCGCCCGTCCTCGAGGCGCTCAGGCGCGCGATCGAGCGCGGCGTGGATGTCCGCATCGTCTATCACGACACGACGACGGCCAAGGGGAAGGAGAAGCGCGCGAACGAGAGCGCCATCGCGAAGGCCGAGATCCCGAGGCGCACGCGGGCCGGGAAGCAGGTCTTCTTCCGCCGCACGAAGACCAAGATCCCTCACAACAAGTTCATCATCCGGCTCGATGCCAATGGCGAGCCGACCGAAGTCTGGACGGGATCGACGAACTTCACGAGCTCCGGATTTCTTGGTCAGAGCAATGTTGGCCACTGGGTCCGCGATGCAGACGTTGCCGCGCAGTACCTCCGCTTCTGGGAGCTGCTCAGAAAAGACCCCGATCGCGAGACCGCCCGCGCCGGCGCGTTGAAGCTCACCCCCGATCCCGCGGCCCTGATAGACGAGAAGTCGATCGTCGCCCTCTTCTCCCCACGGGCCAAGGCGAACCTCCTCCAATGGTACGCCGATCGCGTGGAAGACTGCGCCAGCTCGATGATGTTCACCGCGGCGTTCGGCGTCGCGAAGCAGATCGCGCCGGCACTGGCGAAGTCGCGGAAGCTGCTCCGCTTCGTGCTCATGGAGAAGCCGGCGACGACGGCCCAGTCCTCGGTGTTCCGGAAGGACCGCGCCCACCTGGTGCTGTCGTACGGTGTGCCGCTCGGCGAGCAGTACACCTTCAAGAACGGCAAGCCGGTCGCCCGGAGGCGGATCAAGGACTTCGAGCTGGTGAAGTGGTTCCTCGAGGAGGAGCACTACCGGAGCAAGAACGACGGCTTCGTCTTCTTCGTGCACACGAAGTTCCTGCTCATCGATCCCTTGTCCGACGATCCGCTCGTCTGCTCCGGGTCGGCCAACTTCTCGTCGAACTCTCTCCTCCAGAACGACGAGAACGTGCTGCTGATCCGGGGAGACACGCGCGTCGCGGACATCTACGTGACTGAGTTCGACCGGCTCTTCCGGCACTTCTACTTCCGGGATGTCGCGAACGAGCTGGAGGCGAAGGGGAGCAACGCCAAGAGTATTTTCCTGGACGAAGGGAACGACTTCGCGTGGAGCGAGAGCTACTTCTGGGCGGACGGCTTCAAGTCGTTGCGCCGGCAGATGTTCTTCGCGAATCCGCGCCCGACCTGGTTCGAGAACGCGGGCAGCCGCATGGGCGCGCCGACCCGGCCAACGACGAAGCGCGCGAAGCGGAAGACCAGCGTGGCGAAGAAGACCGCCAGGAAGGCCGCGTCGAAGACGCGCGCCACCGGGGCGGCCGGAACGTAATGGCCCGGAGTACGCTGTCGATCCTGCTCTCGCGCTGCGCCCTGCTGTGCACGGAGCGACTGGGCTCGGACGTGGATGCCGTCGCGGACCGCTCTCGGCCACGACCCCGGCCGTCAGATCGAGCGCATGTGAGACATGCCCGCCCTCGACCACGAGTTGCCTGTCACTCACGAGGCGGCGCACTTTCTTCTCCGCCACGCCGCCCCCTACCGAGCACCACGGCCGCCAACGCCCCCACCCCCAGCGCCGCCACCGCCGCCGCGCGCCTGGGATGCAGCGCCGCCGCCGTGTAGAGACTCACCCGCCTCGTTCGCCCCGTCCAGTTGCTCCCCCGCTCCCCGCCATCGTTCGCCACCGGCTCGTACAGGTTGTTCGGCCGGTCCGCCACCGCCTTGTCGGTCCGCTGCGACTCGAACATGGTCCGCTCCATGTACTCGTCCGCCCCGCGCGGGAGCTGGCGCGCGACGCTCAGCATCTTGCCCATCCCGCCCGCGACGATCTCGCGCACGGGGTGCTGCGCGCAATGAATGATGGTCTCCGCCACCACCTCGGGGGCGTACACGGGCGGGATGGGCTTGGGCTCCACGCCGAGATAGCTCTTCGCCTTGTCGAACAATGGCGTGTCGATGCTCCCGGGCTTCACGAGGGTGATGGAGATGGGTACGTCCGCCTTCTCGAGCTCCATCCGCAGCGCATCGGTGAACGCCTTGAGCGCGTGCTTGGCCGCGGCGTAGTTCCCCTGGAGCGGCACGGCCCGGTCGCTCAGCGCGCTCGCGACGTTGATGATCGCGCCGCCGCGCGCCCTCATATGCGATACGGCGGCGCGCATGCCGTACACCTCGCCCCAGTACAGCACGTCGAACTGGCGGCGCATGTCCTCCACCGACACATCCATCACGCGGCCGTACAGGGCGACGCCGGCGTTGTTCACCCACGTGTCGATCTGCCCGAACTCGCCGAGCGCTGCGTCCGCGATGGCGTCGGCCCGCTCGGGGTCGGCGACGTCGGCGACGACGTACGCGGCGCGCCCGCCCGCGGCACGGATGTCCTCCACGGCGCGCGCGAGGTCGCGCTCGTTCCGCGCGGCGAGCACCACGCGCGCGCCGCGCGCGCCGGCCCGCTTGGCGGTGACGAGCCCGATCCCGCTCGAGGCGCCGGTGATCACCATGACCTGCTCGGCGATGGGCTTGAGCTGAATGTCCATGCGAACCTCCGGCCGACGACGTGCGGCGGCGATGTCAATGGCGATGCCAATGTTGTTCAGTCCCGATGCGGCAGCAGGCGCTCTGCCAGCGCGCCGAACCGGTCGCCGATCCCCGCGGTGAGCGATTCGGGCGGCGGCTGCCGAAGCACGTGCAGCGTGCCCCGCTTCTCGAGCACGTCGCAGTGCGTCGCGCCATCCGCATCGCGATGAAAGCGCAGGGTGGCGGTCGCGCCGCCCAGGCGAAGGTCGCGCACGATCACCTCCGGCATCCACGCCGGGAGCACGGGGTCGATCACCAGCAGGTCGAGCGCCGCCACGGGCTGTAGCCCGAGCAGTGTCTGCACGAGCAGCACCACGCCGCTCTGGTTCCACGCCTGCGGCGCGTTGGCCTGCGGGTAGGTGCCGGGGTGCGCGCTCCGCCACCGCGGCCACCCGCCCACGCACTCGGGCGCGCGCTCGTGCTCGTACAGGCCGGCGAGGTCGAAGATCCCCTCGGCGAGGTCGAGCGCCCGCTGGTCGAAGCCGAAGCGCCGGAGCCCGAAGGCGATGGTCGCGTTCTCCACCGGCCACACGGAGCCGAGGTGATACTTGAGGGGGTTGTACGCGACGTGCTCGCTCGAGAGCGTGCGGATCCCCCAGCCGCTGAACAGATCGGGCGCGAACAGCCGGCCGACGAGCGACGGGATGTGCTCCGCGCTCACGATGCCGGTGGTCAGGCACTGCCCGGCGTTCGACGTGACGCTCCGGACGAGGCGCTTCTCCGGGTCGAGCGCGAGCGCGATGCACCGCTCCTCGGGCATCCACCAGTCGCGGTTGAAGCGCGCCTTGAGCGCCTTCGCGCTCTCCCAGAGCGCCTTGGCTTCCCCGCGCTCACCAAGCACCCAGCTCAGCACGGCCCAGAGATGCTGCGCCGCGTACCAGTAGCCCTGCAGCTCGCAGGTGGCGATGGGGTTGGGGACGATGCGGCCGTCCTCGTAGAGGATCCCGTTCCCGCTGTCCTTCCACCCCTGGTTCTTGGCGCCGTCCGGCGACGACGTGTGGTACTCGAGGTAGCCATCGCCATCGGCGTCGCCGTACCGGCGCGCCCACTCGAGCGCGCGGAGCGCGGTGTCGCGGTGCCTGACTATCGACGACTTCTCCCCGGTCCACGCGAAGAGCTGGCCGATCGCGATCGCGTACATGAGCGGGCTCGCGTAATCGCCGTAGTAGCGCGCGAACGGGTGCTTCCCCGAGCGGGCGAGCGGCCCCCGGCGCACCGAATGCACGATCCGCCCCGGCTGCTCGTCCCGCCAGTCGTCCACGGTGGCTCCCTGCAGCCGGCCGAGCCGCCGGAGCACCTGGTCGAGCGCATCGCCGCGGTCGATCATCGCCGCCTGCCACGTGGTGGTCACGGAGTCGCGGCCGAAGAGCGCGGGGTAGAGCGGCATCCCCGCCTGCATCGCGAGCCACTCGTCCTCCCCGCCATCGAGCAGCGGGAACGACGCGTAGTCGGCGATGGCGCGCTGAATGATCCGCTCGGCGGCCCCGTTCGCCGGTACCTCCACGCGCGAGAGCCGCTCCCGCCACGCGCCGAGCGCCCGCTCGCGCCGCGCGATCTCCGGGTCGCCGGGGTGCGGCTCGGGGTCGATCGCCTTCACTCGAAGTGCGAGGTCGGCGGTCTCCCGCGGGGGGAGCACGAGGTGCGTGGCGATCCGGTCGGCGCTCGCGAGCCACTCGCCCGGCCCGGCGGCGGCGAGCTCGGTCCGGTACGACGAGTCGGCATCCCCGTGGGCGTACACCACGCGGCACCCGCCGCTCGCGGCGTCCACCGACGCGCGCACCGGCCCGTCTCGGCAGCGCGCGCCGCCGCTCGCCTCGAGGAGATCCGCGTAGTCCGCGCGGATCGCCCACGCGATCGTGAGATCGACGGGCGCGAGCGAGTCGTTGGCGAGATGCAGCGAGACGTCGAGCCACGAGAACCGGACGCGGTACCCGAGTCTGAGCCCGACCGACCGGCTCCGGATCCCGCGCGCGTTCAGCGGAAGGTCCTCCATGGACGCTCCGCTCCCGCCGCCGCCGTAGCTCTGGACTTCGGGGTAGACGAAGGTGACGTCGATGGCGTCGGGCGCCGAGGCGGCGCTGTCGCAGAGCCAGGGTGGCTCGCCGTTCACCTCGAGGCGAAGCTCGCCGAGATAGCGCGTCTCGCGGAAGAAGAAGCCGGAGAGTGCATGGCGACCCGAGCACTCGCCGCGCGTGTCGACGACGAGCACCGACTGACCGTGCCAGGCCCAGAGAAGCTCGGGGCGGATGCGGACGGGCGACATGGGCTCCCGCGAGCAGCATCCGCGCGGCGCGCCGCCGAACCGCGTCGCGCCCCGCGTCAGCGCGCCGCGTCAGCGATGCGCGTCAGCGATGCGCGTCAGCGATGCGCGCCCGCCGGTCGCCCGGTCGCCGGCCGGCGCGAGAGGGAGCTCGGCGCGTCGAGGTTGGCGCCGTCGTCCACGCCCACGCCCAGGCGGTCCACCAGCTCACCGCCGAGCCATCCGGTCACGAGCGCGAGGGCGAGCCCGATGAGCCCGAGCACGAAGGCGAGCGTGGATGGCGTGGCGGGATCGGGGCGGCGGAGCCACCAGCTCACCGCGAACAGCGCGACGATCACCACGTTCCCGATGGCGTGCCATCGGCCGATCGCCTTGGCGCGCGTCCCCGAGGGGATGGCGAGCCAATCGATGAGGCCGAAGACCGCGGCGAGGAGGCCCGTGATGATGCCGCCGGCGATCATGTGATAGGAGGCGACAGCGAGTCCCGTCGCGCCGCCGAGCAGACGGATGATGTCGAAGATCACCGCCATGCCAAGCAGCCCGAGCGGGAAGACGATCAGCATCTGGTGGATCGGATGCCCCAGCAGCTTCGCTCGACTCTCCATGGGATCACTCCTCGATGAAGGTGGTGCCGAGCCCGGACGAAGTGGTTCGCGTGACGCGTGGTGGGGGCGGAATCCGGAGCGCCTGCGCGCGCGCGTGCATGGTCCGCGCTCGATCCAACCACCCGCAAGTTCCGCTCCCGGCTCCGGCGCTCGCCCCCGCGGGTCACGGATCGACGAACGGAGCGCTCTGGCCCGCCGGGCTCGTGCGGCGTATCGTATGGCTGAGCACGCCCCACCCACGTTCGCGAAGCGCGGCCACGCCAAACCCTCTTCAGGCGCCCCCATGACCGCCAACGACGCTCACGCAGGGAACGAGGAGCTGCAGTTCGATCGAGTCGCCAGCCGCACCCCGACCCCGGACCAGGCCTCGCCACATCGCGCGGTCGTCTGCGCGGCCTGCTCGACGCCGATCCAGACGTACTACTTCCACGTCAACGGTAAGGTCGCGTGCAGCCGGTGCAGAAACGCGGCCGAATCCAAGTTGGCGACGCCCACCGGGTTGGGACCGATGGCCCGGGCGACCGCACTCGGCATCGGCGCGGCGATCGCCGGCGCCGTCGTCTACTACGGGGTCATCGCGATCACCGAGTTCGAGATCGGCATCGTCGCGATCCTCATTGGCTACATGGTCGGCTGGGCGGTCCGGAAGGGAGCGGCCGGCCGGGGGGGACGCCGCTTCCAGGTGCTGGCGGCGATCCTCACCTACTGGTCCGTCGGACTCGCGTACACGCCGATCGCGATGAAGGGGGCGACTGGAGACCACGCGCACGAGCCCACCGCCGCGGCCGTGGACTCGGCGCGCACCGCGACGTCGGCGTCGATGCCTGACGCGAGCGGCGACACCACGAAGGCCCGCGCGGCGCATCCGGCGAAGAAGCACGCGGGTCCCGCGGCGCTCCTCTCCGTCTTCTTCGTGCTGCTCGTGTTCGTGTTCGCGCTTCCCATCATCGCGATCGTCGGCTCGCTGCCGTCGGGACTGATCAGCGCGTTCATCATCTTCATCGGCCTCCGCCAGGCGTGGCGGATGACGGCCGGCACTCCGTTCGAGGTCTCGGGACCCTACCGCGTCGGCGTTCCCTCGCCAGCGGCGGGGTGACGCGTGCAGATGGGCTTCGCCACCAGCGCCGAGCGCCGTCGGGGGTGCGCGCACTGTGGCACCGAGCTCGCGCCGCACGCGCTCGCGTGTCCGGCGTGCGCCTCGCTCGTCCATGCGGAGAAACTCAAGCAGCTCGCCGCGAGCGCCGATGCCGCGGCCGCCGCGGGTGAGCTCGAGCGGGCCCGCGAGCGATGGGAGACGGCGCTTCGATTTCTCCCTGCGGATTCCCGGCAGCACGCCCTGATCGGCGAGCGGATCGCCGATCTCACGAGACGGATCGACGCGGCCGCCCCGGGGCGCGAGCCGCACCGCACCGCGAGCGGTCCGTGGTGGCGGCGAGGGATCGCCGGCGCCGTCACGGCGGTGCTGGTGCTGCTCGGGAAGCTCAAGTTCCTCCTCCTCGGCCTGACGAAGGCGAGCACCTTCCTCTCGATGTTCGCCTTCTTCGGCGTGTACTGGTCGCTCTACGGGTGGCCGCTCGCGCTCGGGCTGGTGATGTCGATCTACATCCACGAGATGGGGCACGTGGCGATGCTCCGGCGACTCGGCATCAAGGCGGGTGCGCCCGTGTTCATCCCGGGTGTCGGAGCGCTCGTGCTGCTCAAGCAGCACGTCGCCGACCCGCTCACCGACGCGAAGATCGGCCTGGCGGGACCGGTGTGGGGGCTCGGCGCCGGGCTCGCCGCGCTCGCCGCCTACGCGGCCACCGGGGCGCCGATCTGGCGCGCGATCGCGGAGCTCACGGGGTACCTCAACCTCTTCAACCTCATCCCGTTCTGGCAGCTCGACGGCGCGCGCGGATTTCACGCGCTGGGACGGTGGGAGCGTTGGGTGGTGGTGGGCGCCATCGTCGCCGCGCTGCTGCTCACGAGGCAGCGACTCCTCATCCTCGTCGCCGGCGTCGCGGCGTGGCGCGCGGTGCAGCGCGAGGTGGGGCCGGGCGACCGCCGAGTGCTGGCCACCTTCGTGCTCCTCGTGGGCTCGCTCTCCTGGCTCGCGCGCGCGATCGTCTGAGCTCCCTCCGCGTCACGCCAGACACTCTCATCGCGAATTCCCACGGGCTGGAACTCTACCCGCACGCTGGAGCTTGTGCCGGTGTCACCGATCCGCGCGCTCGCGCGGCGCTGCGAGCTGGTCTTCGGCCTGGCGGCGAGCGGCGCGCTGACGGTGCCGCAGGGCGGACGCTACTCCCTCGAGCAGGCCGCCGAGGCGCACCGGGCGCTCGAGGGGGGCCGGACAGCGGGGAAGATCGTTCCGACACCAATCGGGTAGTCGGCGCGGGGGCGCGGTCCTCGCCTCGGTCTAGCGCCCGGGCTTCCCCGCGCCTCGCTTGCGGCTCGCCGCGCGCTTCTTGCCGTCCGCGCCGGACTCGGTGGCGGCGCCGGCCGACGCCGCCCCATCGGTCGCCGGCGCCTCCGCCGGCGCTCTCTCCGGCGCCAGCCCGCGCGTCACCAGCTCGTGCCACGCCCGCGCGAACCGCTCGTCGTCGATGGGCACCACCCGCTCCCCCCACAGCGACTCGTACACGCGAAACATGGCCACGCTCCCGAGCAGCACCGCGGCCATCGCCTCGCTGTCGTGGGGGCGCAGCTCTCCCTGCCGCACCTTCACCTCCAGCCACTCCGCGAGCTCGCCGTAGCTCGCTTGCATGACGTTCGCGCGAACGCCGGCCTGGACGTCGGGAAAGTGGTCGAGCTCGCGCCAGGCGACGCGCAGCTCGTCGCGCTCGCTCGCCAGGACGGCGAGCGCCTGACGCACCATCACGCCGAGCGCCGGGAGCGCGGGCGTGCTCGTGTCGTGCAGCCCGCCGCGCATCTCGCGGCTGTGGCGGACGAAGCGCTCCATCCCGGTGCGGAGAACGGACTCCTTGGACGGGTAGTGCTTGTACATCGCCCCCGAGCCGGGGGTGAGCCCGGCGGCGGCCTGGATGTCGGGGATGGAGGTGCGCTCGTACCCGCGCTCGGAGAAGAGGCGCATGGCCTCCCGCAGGATTCGCTCGGCGGCGTCGGTGCGGCGCGGTGTCATGGTCGGTCCGGAGGTGAAAGGATGGGGGTATGGTGCGCGGGGAACTGTGTGGGTCGCGGTTCGTTGCTATGGTGAGTGAATACTCGCTTTCTCAGCGCGGCGCAAGTCGGGATCGAGAACGTCCCTCGCGACCGCGATCGCGGCCCCCGGCCCCGGCCCCGGCCCCGTGACGCCGCACCGCGCGGGCGCGGCACCCGCCCGCCGCGCTACGCCAGTCCCGCGCGCTCCCCCTCGAGCGCGGCGCGTACCGCCTCCGCGAGCCCGTCAGCCGTGAACGGCTTCTGCAGGAAGCTCGTCCCGGCGCGGTGGAGACCGCGGCGGATGATCTCGTCGTCGGTGTAGCCCGACATGTAGAGCACCCGGAGCGCCGGACGGGCGGCCAGGAGCTGCTCCACGAGCGCGCGGCCGTTCATCCTGGGCATCACGACGTCGGTGAGCACGAGGTCGAGCGGACCATCGTGCGACGCGACGACGGCGAGCGCGTCGTGCCCGTCGCGCGCCTCGAGCACCGCGTACCCCTGCTCCTCGAGGATGCGCCGCGCCAGCCGGCGCACGGCATCTTCATCCTCCACCAGGAGCACCGTCTCGGTCCCGCGCGGACGCGCCGCGCACGCGGGCGACGACGCGAGCGGCGCGCCCGCCGCCGGCACGCGGGGGAGGTAGATCGTGAACGCGGTGCCTCGACCGGGCGCGCTCGCGACGTCGATGCGCCCCCCCGACTGCTCGACGATGCCGTAGACGGTCGAGAGCCCGAGCCCCGTCCCCTTTCCGGTGGGCTTGGTGGTGAAGAAGGGCTCGAAGATCCGCGCCTGCACCTCCGGGCTCATGCCGGCTCCCGTGTCGGTCACGGTGAGTGTCACGCACGAGCCGAGCATCACCCCGGCCGCCAGACACTGGAGATCGGACGTGCACGACTCGTGGTTCGCCGTGGCGATGATGAGCGTGCCGCCATGGGGCATCGCGTCGCGCGCGTTCACGGCGAGGTTCACCAGCACCTGCTCGAGCTGCCCCGGGTCGGCGAGCACGGGCCCGAGGCCGGGGGTGAGCCGCGTGCGCACGGCGATGTCCTCGCCGATCAGCCGGCGCAGCATGGGCTCGAGCCCGGCGACGACGGCGTTCAGGTCGAGCGCGCGCGGCGCGAGGATCTGCTTGCGGCTGAAGGCGAGGAGCTGGCGCGTGAGATCGGCCGCGCGCGCGGTGGCCTTGCGGATCTCCTCGAGGTCGGCGGCGAGCGGGTGCTGGGGATCCACTTCGTCGCGCGCCAGCTCGGCGTGCACCTTGATGACGGTGAGCAGGTTGTTGAAGTCGTGCGCGACGCCGCCGGCGAGTTGTCCCACGGCCTCCATCTTCTGCGCCTGCCGGAGCTGCTCCTCCAGCGCCTTTCGCGCGCCGATGTCGCGGAAGACGGTCTGCACGGCCGGCTTCCCCTCGTGCACGAACGCGAGCGGCTGCACCTCCACCTCCATGACGCTCCCGTCGAACCGGATCCAGCGCTGCTCGACGACCGGCGTCGTCGCCTCCCCGCCGGCGATCGCCCGCATGCGCTCGGCGATGCGCGCGTGCTCGTCGGGGTGGATGAAGTCGAGCCCGACGCGCCCGATGAGCGCCTCCGGCCCGGGCGCGCCGACGAGGCGCGCCGCGACGGGGTTCACGTAGATGATCCTGCGGTCGCGGTGAATGATGATCCCGTCGGGGGAGAGCTCCACCAGGCGGCGATACTGCTCCGCGCTCTCGCGCATCGCCCACTCGGCGTGCTTGCGCTCGGTGACGTCGATGACCACGCCATCGGTGACGACCCTGCCGTCGGGCAGCCGCTGGTCGCGCGCCGCGACCTCCACGAACCGCTCCTCCCCCGTGGGGAGCAGCACGCGCTCCTCCATGCCGGGGACGTTCGCCGCGATGTGCTCGTAGCGCGCCTCGGCGCGGCGTCGCTCGGCGTCGAGGTGTCCACTGGTGCGGCGCAGCGCGTCGCGGGCGCGGAGCTCGCGCTCCACGGCGAAGGCGGCGTGCGCCACCACCGCGAGCCGCTCGGAGGCACCGCTCGCGGTGGTGCGGAGGGCGAGAGCGCCGAGCACCGCTCCATCGACCCCGCGCACCGGCGCGCCCATGCTCGCGGACTCGTGGAGCGCCGGCTCGTGGTGCTCGGACCCCGCGACGATCACCGGCCCGCCCGCGACGAGCGCGGCGCCGGCGCCGTTCCTCCCCCTCGAGCCCTCGGACCAGTCGTGGCCGGGGAGGACCTCCGCCGCGCCCGTCGCCCCCGTCGCCCCCGTCGCCTCCGCGCCGGCGCCCATGGCGTGGAGGACGATCCCGTCGCGGTCCACGAGGAAGGCGGCGTGCGCGATCCGCGCGTAGGTCGCGGAGAGCCACTCGAGGTGAGGGCGCGCGATGTCGAGCAGCTCGGCGCTGGCGACCTGGCGGCGCGCGAGCTCGGCATCGGTGCATGGCGGCGGGGGGGAGGCTGTGACGTCTGCCACTACAGGTCGATGCGGTGAAGGTGGTGCGCTCGCCGCGGACGCGAGCCCACGCCTGCCGAGCCGGAGGTCACGAGTTCCGAAGCCATTCGCCCTCCGCGCGGCGAGGGAGCGTCGATCACGGCGCGCCCCTCGGGACGACGAGTTCGGCTCGGCCGCGGCAACCGAGCGAGTGCGCGCCTCTTGCACGCATAGTCGCGACCGAGGCATGATCCCGCCACCCCCTGATCGCGTCCCGCCCGCGGCTCAGCTCCCGTACCCCGAGGTGTCGATGCTCATCGTCCACGTCCACGTCCACGTGAAGCCCGATTCCGTGAGCGCCTTCGAGGCCGCCACGCGAGAGAACGCGAGCCACAGCATCCGGGAGCCCGGGGTGGTGCGCTTCGACATCGCGCGGCAGGAGGACGATCCCACCCGGTTCCTCCTCATCGAGATCTACCGCACCGACGAGGACCCCGCCCGCCACAAGGCGACCGCGCACTACGCCGCGTGGCGCGACGCGGTCGAGCCGATGATGGCGGAGCCGCGCCGCAGCGTGAAGTATCGCGCGATCTTCCCGGAGCCGGACGCGTGGGAGCTGCCGCGCTGAGCTTCGAGCTCGCGCTCCCGCCGCGGATCCTCTTCGGCGAGGGGAGGCTCGGGGAGGCCGGCGCGCTCGCCCGGGGGCTGGGCTCGCGCGCGCTGGTGGTGGAGGGGGGGAGCGGGCGCGCGGAACCGCTGCACGAGATGCTCCGCGCGAGCGGCGTGGCGACGACGAGCGTGCCCGTTTCGGGGGAGCCGACCACGACGCTCGTGGAGCGCGCGGTGGAGCGGGCGCGAAGCGAGGGGTGCGACCTCGTAGTGGCGATGGGGGGCGGGAGCGTGATCGACGCCGGGAAGGCGATCGCCGCGCTCCTCACCAACCGCGATCCGCTGCTCGACTACCTGGAGGTGGTGGGGAAGGGGCGGCCGCTCACCGAGCGCGCGGCGCCGCTCATCGCCATCCCGACCACCGCGGGGACGGGGGCGGAGGTGACGCGGAACGCGGTGCTCATGGTGGAGGCGGAGCGGGTGAAGGTGAGCCTGCGGAGTCCCCTCATGCTCCCCACGGTGGCGCTGATCGATCCCGTGCTCACCTACACCGTGCCCCCCGCGGTCACCGCGCGCACGGGGCTGGACGCCCTGTCGCAGTGCATCGAGCCGTTCGTCACGCCGCGCGCCAACCCGATCACCGACGCCGTGGCGCGAGAGGGGATGCGCCGCGCGGCGCTCGCGCTCCGGCGCGTCTTTCGGGATGGCGGCGATGTGGACGCGCGACGCGACATGGCGGTGGCCAGCCTGTGCGGCGGGCTGGCGCTCGCCAACGCGAAGCTCGGCGCCGTGCACGGCTTCGCCGCGCCGCTCGGGGGGATGTTCCCCATCCCGCACGGCACCGCGTGCGCGCGCCTCCTCCCACCCGTGGTGGAGGTGAACGTGCGCGCGCTCCGCGCCCGCGCTCCCCGGTCTCCCGCGCTCGCGCGCTACGACGAGGTGGCCCGGATTCTCACCGGGCGCGCCGATGCGCGCGCCGAGGACGGGGCGGCGTGGCTCGGGGAGCTCGTGCGGGAGCTGGAGGTCCCGCCGCTCGCCACCTTCGGCGTGAGCGCGGATGACGTTCCGCGCGTGGCCGCGAAGGCCCGCAAGGCGAGCAGCATGCAGGGGAACCCGATCGAGCTGACGGACGAGGAGCTGGGGGAGGTGCTGGCGGGAGGGATGTAGGGGCGGCCCCCGACCTCGCCCCGACCACCACGCCTGCCCGCTCGCCCCACGGAAGTCCGTCGTGTCAGCACATCGCTGACACGATACGTGCAGATCAGCTTCGGCGGCGATCGCGCAACCCCGTCCCATGAGAGCACCGGCGCTCCCGCCCAAGATGTCGGTCGGGATCGGCTACGGTGGCGGGGGCGTTTACCGATATATGACGCCAGCGGACGGAGCCGACCAGGCCGTCTCTGGTGTATGAAAGAAAGATCATGTGCAAGACCATCGCGGTTGGCGCACTCGTCCTGTATTGTTGAGATAGCGACCTCGACCTTTCCGCGAGACGCGTCGCGGGAACGCTCATCCGAGCGCTCGGGCACGGCGCCAACACGTGATTCTGCGGTACGCAGCAAGGAGTAAGCATGCGAAGGCATGCTCGACAGCACGGTCAGACCCTGGCCCACCACCGGGCCCGCCTGGATCCGAACCAGCGGAGCCCACACGCGACTCGCTTCGAGGAGGAGTTGCTGGCGCGCGTCGTCGGCCAGCAGGAGGCGGTCCGCGCCCTCGGCAGCCTCTACGAAACCGCCCTCGCGGGGCTCGCCCCGCCGAACCGTCCCATCGGCACGCTCCTCTTCCTCGGGCCCACGGGCGCGGGGAAGACGCGCGTGGCGGAAGCCGCGGCCGAGGTGCTCTTCGGCGATCCCGGCGCGCTCATCAAGATCGATTGCGCCGAGTACCAGCACGGGCACGAGATCTCGAAGCTGATCGGCTCCCCTCCGGGCTACGTCGGATACGCCGACGCGAAGCCGCTGCTCACGCAGGAGAAGCTCGATCGCTTCCGGTGCGCGGGGCGCAAGCTCGCGATCCTGCTCGTGGACGAGATCGAGAAGGCCTCGCCGGTGCTCTGGCAGCTCCTGCTCGGCGTGCTCGACCGGGCCACGCTCACGCTCGGCGACAACCGGCGGGTGGACTTCTCGCGTACCATCATCGTGATGACGTCCAACCTGGGCGCGCAGGAGATGGCGGAGATGGTCTCGGGCGGGATCGGCTTCGCCTCGGCCACCGAGTCCTCGCCGGACGACGCGTCCCGGATGGAGGAGCGGATGCGTCGCACCGCGATCGAGGCGGCGAGACGCAACTTCTCCCCCGAGTTCATGAACCGCATCGATCGGACGGTGGTGTTCCACTCGCTCGAGGAGCCCCAGCTTCGCCGGATCCTCGACCTGGAGCTGGACGCCGTCCAGCACCGGATCACGTGCGCCGGTGAGACCAGGTTCCGCTTCCAATGCGCCGACGAGGCGAAGGAGCTGCTGCTCAGCGAGGGAACGGATCGCCGCTACGGTGCGCGCCACCTGAAGCGCGCCGTCGAGCGGCTCCTCGTCTCGCCGCTCGCGCGCCTGGTCGCGACCGGGCAGGTGCGCTCCGGCGATCTGGTGGAGGTGGAGCGGGGGCAGACGGACGACGAGCTGGTCTTCCGAAAGCGCTCCGCCGTCGTGCCAGCCGGCGCGACGCAGCGCGCGCACCCCGGCGATGCCCGGCGCGCCGCGGCGACGGTGGTGGTGGCGACCACCGTCGCCGTCACCGCCGCCGTGAGCGTGACGACGGGACTGGCGTCGCGACGCCCCTGACCGCCTGACGATCGTCGCGGCGGAGGACCGGGTGCCCGGCCCTCCGTCGCGGCACATCTCGTCAGGCGGGCACCGGGCTCACATGTGCCCCCCCGTCACGGGTGACTGGCCGCCGAACCGGCGCAGCGCGTCGTTCACGCTCTGGGTTATGGAATGCGTGAGCTCCGGCGAGCCGAAGATGCCCGCCTGCCCGAAGCCGGCGGGCTGTCCGAAGCCGCCCAACTGCCCGAGGCCGCCAAACTGCCCGAAGCCGCCCGGCTGGCCGAAGAGACCCGGCTGCCCCATACCGGTCTGCGGGCCGAAGCCGTACTGCTGCTGCCCACCCCACGGGGAGCCGCTCCGCTGCTGCGAGACGATGCTGTTCACGATCTGCGGAACGATGGCCGGAAGAACGTTCGCGAGGACGGGGCCGAGGACGGGGAGCAGCCGCTGCATGTCCTCGGATGACGTCTGCTGCATCCCGGCCGCGCCGAACCCGGGCTGGAAGGCTCCGCCGAAGCCCCCCACGGGATTGATCTTCTGCTGCGCGTAGAGATTGCTCACGATCGGCGCCAGCACGGCGGGGAGCACGTTCGCCAGGATCGGTCCCAGCATCGGCGCGATCCGCTGGATCTCCTCCGGCGACGGCTGCGCGGTCCCGATGCCCTGCTGATAGCCGCCGAGCGGCGTCTGATAGGTGCTCTGGGGGGTCTGGTACATGGTCGCCATGGGACGAACCTCCTGTGTAGAGACGGCTCGCGAGGGATGGCGATGGGGAACCATCGCCGAGAGAACGGTCTCCCAGAACCTCGGGTCGGCGAGGAGCGCGAGCACATCGCCGCCGGCCACCATGGGCTCCAGCGTGAGAAAGCGCCGGAGCTTGAGGTCGCCGGGGAGTGGGCGCTCGAGGACCAGAGGCGTCTGGCGGAAGCCGTTCGACTTGAGGTTGGCGTCGGTGGCGGCCAGCACTTCCATCACCGACGCCATCGGGCCCACGCGCTCGGCCGCGCCGAGCAGCGAGTAGGTGAACGCGGAGAGCCCGCCGGTCCTGGAGGTGCTGGCGACGGCGGTCTCCGTCTCCTGACACGCGGTGATGAGCAGCCCATCGAGCTCGAGCTGCCCGCTCTCCTCGCCTGCCCCCGTCGCCGCGGCGCCGGGCCACGCGGCACCGCGCGACGCGATGCCTGACGAGGGGGCGCCGAGCGGCGCGGTCGGCATCCCCCGGGCGCCGGGCGCGCCGGCGAGCGCCGCGTCGGCGAACACGCGGGCGATCGCCGCGCGCGAGGTGATGGGCGAGCAGCAGAAGCGGCGAAAGGCCGAGATCCGCCGCGCGCCTCCGCCGGCGGCTCCCTCCTCGCCCGCGGCCGTCTCGGGTGGGGGCTGCCACGACTTGACGCGCGCCACCTCGACCTCGGGCGTCGTGCCGGTGGGCTCGAGCACGAACGTCTCCGGACCGCCGGAGAAGCCCGCGTCGAGGATCACCGTGAGCACGCCCGGCGGGAGGTCGCGTGCTTTCGCCACGAGCCCCCGGTCATCGAGGAGATCGTCGTGCAGCACGAGGAACTGCTCGAGGGTGCCGTCGGCGAGCTTCGTGCAGCCGTGGCCGGAGAAGTACAGCACCAGGCGGTCCGACGGGTCGCCGTTCGCGAGGAGCCACTCCAGCTCCTCGTTCACCCGCGCGGACGTCGCCTCGGCGTCGCGCAGCGCATGGATCTCCATGAAACCGTAGCTGCCCTGGAGGAGCCGCGCGATCGCGTCGGCATCGTTCCCGCAGCTCGGCAGATCGTTAGGCGGCCCGCCGTAATCGTCGATGCCGATGACGAGCGCCCGCCTCGCGCCCGGCCCCGTACCCTCCGTCGGCCGGCGAGCGCCCTGGCGCTCGCCCTGGCGAACGCTCGGGCGCTCGGCCTCGGGCTCCCGTGCCCTCTCCCGGCGCCCGCCACCGGTGGTCTTCCTTCTGGCATCAGCAGCCATGTTCGGACCTCCTCGCGGCGGAGACTCTCGTGCACGCGTCGCCGCATCCCGCGGGGCGCTCCCGTCTCCCGATCCCCGGCCGAGACGGCGTGCGCGTGAGCACGAGAATCTCGCTCACCCGGGCTCCAGCCGCGATGTGAGCGATGGACCGGAAATGCCATTCCGGTCACACGCCGGCGGCGCCGCTGGCGCGCGGCAGGGCGACGCAGGTGGAGCGACGCACGAGCCAGGCATCGAGCAGCCACTCCCATCCGATGTTGCGGCGCACGACCTCGGTGCGCATCCCGAAGAGGCGGCGGAGCTGATGGCTCAGCGCGGAGTGGTCGCTGTACCCGAGGCGCATGGCGGCCTCGAGGAGCGGCGTGGATGGGGCGCGCTGGAGGAAGAGCGCGGCGTGCACGGCGCGCGCGACCTGCAGCCAGCCGGCGGGTGGGGGGAGCCCGAGCTTCCGGCAGCGGGCGCGCGCGGTGCGCGCCGATTCACCGATCTCCTCGAGCAGCGCGCGCACCTCGGCCCGGCCCGGCGCGAGACGGAAGATCTGGCGGACGAGGTGCGAGACGACCGGCGGCAGCCTCGGCCCGCGGACCGAGAGCCACTCCACCACGTCCGAGGCGAGATCGACCGGATTCGTGAGAAGCCGGCGCAGCGTCTGGTGAACCGGCTCGGGCTCGACGATCGCGCCGCGCACGTGGAGCTGCGTCGCCAGTTGCGTGAGGTGCACGGCCTCCGCATCCAGGGGCTGGGAGAGGCGGAGCACGATCGGCACGGCCGGGAAGCGGGAGCGGATGCGGTGCAGCGGCTGCCCGAGCGCCTCGACCGAGCGGGGCCGCCCGCAGATCTGGAGACCGAAGATGGTGCCGGGGCTCAGCTCGCACGGGCAGAGGTGATCCGCGTCGCTGGCCGGGTCGAAGCGGATGTACGGCGGCGCGATGGGAAAGATCGCGAGCGCCGGCGGTTCCCATCTATCCTGCATGGCGCGACTCCCAACTGCTTCCGGCGCCATCTCATCCGGACGAGCGTCAGCGACGAGCGTGAGCCGTGATGCGAGGCTGCGAGCGCCGTACCATGGATCGAGATTCGATGCCGCCTTGGTACGCGCGGCCCGTCCCAGGATAGCGCGGGCGGTCGCGGGTGCCAAATCTTCGCCATGTCGCCGCGCTCATCCACGCACACCCCGACACGTCCACCGGTGCGCGCGGGCACCGGCGCGCCGGCGCCCGGACTGGACACTAGGGATGTCTTCCTGCTCAGTTGTCCAGTTCGTAGGCCCCCGCGCACGGGGGCCGAGCCGTACTCCGATCCTCCGCCCACCACCGGAACCCCGTTTGACCCCACACGTCCCCGCGCGCGTGGTCGAGCTTCCCGAGCCCTCTCCCGATTTCGGCGATCCTCGCTGGGTCGAGCGCATCTGCGCGGGGGATGTCGAGGCGTTCGAGACGGTGTTTCGCGCGTTCCATCCCGTGCTCACGGGGTGGCTCGCGCGGCGCCTCGAGTCCCGGGCCGCCGCCGAGGACCTCGTCCAGGACCTCTTCCTCGCCCTCTGGCGCGGTCGCGAGACGCTCGAGGTGCGCCAATCGCTTCCGCACTACCTCTATGTCGCCGCGCGCAATCGCGCGCTCAATCACCTCAAGCGCGAGCAGGTGCGAGAGCAGTGGTCTCTGAGCCAGTCGAGGGGCGAGCCGCCGACGAGCCCCGACGGCGCCAGCGACCTCGCGCTCGCCGAGCTGGCCGCCGCGCTGCACGAGGCCATCGAGCGGCTCCCGCCACGCTCGAGGACCGTGTTCCTCATGAGCCGGCGGGAGGGAAAGACGTACGCGGAGATCGCAGCGGCGCTCCAGATCTCGGTGAAGACGGTCGACGCACAGATGGGGCGCGCCCTCCGGCGGATCCGGGCACACGTGAGCGAGCTGCTCCCCTGAGTGCTCCCCGGCGGGCCGTCTCCTGGGGCGCCGAGCGACGCGACCGACGCCACTAAGGATGTCCCACCACTTCACTGTCCATCAGGTACACGGTGCTTCGGCCTGCCCGGCACCGCGATGAGCGGACCCGCCGTGTCGGCCGCGGCGACCGGTCGCGCCGACCACGTACGAGAACGAATGGTGACCGATGAGCGACGAGCAGATCGACTGGTCGCGATTGGCGCGGTGGCTCGCCGGCGAGAGCACCGCCGACGAGATGGAAGAGACGCGACGCTGGATCGAGGCCGATCCGGCACGCGCGGCACACGCGCGCGCGGCGCGCGAGTTGTGGGAGCAGGCGGCGCTCTTTCCCACGCCGGACGACGTGTCCGCCGCGTGGACGGCGACGGCGTCGGCGCTGGGACTTCCGGCCGCGCCACGGCTCGTGCGTCCCGACGTGCGTGCCGTGCCAGGGGAGGCGCGCGCCGTTCGCCCGCGAGCGACGCTCTTCACCGGCGTCGCGGCCGCGTCGCCGCGCCGGCGCCGGCTCCCGATGCTGGCGGCGGCCGCGTCGCTCGTGATCGCGGTGGGAATCGGCGCCGCGATGCACGCGCACTGGCGGCGGCTCGTGGGTGCGCCGGCCTCGATGCCCCGCGCCACCGAATGGCAGGAGTACTCGACGGTGCGCGGGCAGCGCGCGGCGCTCACGCTGCTCGACGGCACGCGCGTGCAGCTCGGACCCGTCAGCCGCCTGCGCGTGGCGCGTGGCTCCTCGCCGGCACGCGTGGTCGCGCTGGAAGGGGAAGCGGTGTTCGATGTGGTGCACGATGCCGGGCACCCCTTCCGAGTGGTGACGAAGGACGGCGTCCTGGAGGACATCGGTACGAGGTTCGACGTGCGCGCGTATCCGGGCGACTCGCACACGACCGTGGCCGTCGCCGCCGGCGCGGTCGCGATTCGTGGCCGAGCGGACACGAGCCGCCGTGTGGCCACGCTCGGCCCCGACGACCTCGCGCGCGTGCGGAACGATGGCACCGTCGACGTGGAGCACGGCGTCGATGCCTCGCTCTTCCTCTCCTGGACGGACGGGCGGCTCGCGTTCCGCCACGCCACGCTGCGCCAGGTGGTGCAGCAGCTCGAGCGGTGGTACGACGTCGACATCCAGCTCGCCGACTCGAGTCTGGCCGAGCGGCGGCTCACCGCCATCGTCGAGGCACCGTCGCTCGACGATGCGCTGTCCGCGGTGACCTTCCCGATGGGGCTCCGCTACACGCGAAACGAGCGGCTGGTACGGATCTCCGTCCGGCCGTGACCGCGCACTGCTCTCCCGGCGCATCCCCCCGCTGACTTCCGATCTCCCGAGACTCCAATGCACACCGTCTCCCGGATGGCGATGGTCATCCTGTGCGCGAGCGCGGCGCGCACGCTGATGGCGCAGACCATCGGTGGCGACTCCTCGCCGCAGACCTCCGCGGCACCCACGACATCCACCTTCGCGCCGCTCTCGGAGGCACGCGGCGGACGCCGCGCCATGCCCGCCAACCTCCGGCGCCCGGTGACGCTCGACCGCGACAGCATCCCGCTCCAGCAGGCGCTGCTCGACGTCGCGTCGCAGGCCGGCGCGGGGCTCTCGTACGACGAGGCGCTGGCGAAGGAGCACCGCACCGTGTCGGTGCACGTGAGGCGGCGGCCGGCGGCGGAGGTGTTCGAGCTGCTGCTGCGGGGAACGGGGTGGGTGGTCTACTACTCTCCCGCGGGTCAGGTGGCGGTGGTGCGACAGCCGGCACGGCGGGCGGAGCGAGGGGTCATCAACGGCACGGTCGTCGACTCCGCGACGTCGCAGCCGCTCGCCGGCGCCCTGGTGACGGTGCAGGTGGACAGCGCGACGGCGGCACGACCGGAGGAGGGGCTCCGGCTCAGCGCCTCCACGGACGCGAGTGGCCGGTACTATCTCGTCACCGAGCCGGGCATGCAGACGGTGACCGTGCGCATGCTCGGATACACGCCAGAGACGCGCTCCGCCGTCGTGGTCGACAAGGAGGCGACGCGGCTGGATTTCGCGCTCCGGATGCGAATGAGCCGGTTGCAGGACGTGGTGACCACCGCGGCGGGCCCGCGGCGGCGCCTGGAGCTCGGCAACGACATCGTCGTGATCGACGCCGACTCGATCGTCGCCTCGCAGCCCGTGCCGAACGTGACCGCGCTCCTGGAGGGGCGCGTCCCCGGGCTGAACGTGCAGCACACCTCCGGCGCGCCGGGCGATCCGAGCCGGCTCCGGCTGCGCGGGGCGGGGAGCTTCACTCGATCGAACGATCCGATCGTGATCGTCGACGGGGTGCGCGTGTACGCCGCGCAGTCCGATGCCCGCAGCGCCAACCTCGCGTCGCGCGGCGACATCTTCGGAACTTCGACCCCCGGCATCGGCGATCTCCCCTCGCCCGCGCCGTCGCCGCTCGATCAGATCGACGTGAACAGCATCGAGACCATCGAGGTGCTCAAGGGTCCCTCGGCGGCCACGCTGTACGGCGCCGACGCCGCGAACGGGGTGATCGTCATCACGACGAAGCGAGGGAGGGCCGGACCGCCGCGCTGGACGGTGAGCGCCGAGCGCGGAACGAGCTACATGCCCGGAGAGTACCCCGCCGGCTGGTTCCGGTGGGGGCACAACATCGCCGACAACGTGCCCCGCTGGTGCCCGACCACGGACTTCACGTGCAAGGCGGACAGCCTGGTGCGCTTCCAGCCGCTCAACGATCCGCACCTCACCCCGCTCGGGCATGGCAGCCGCACCGCGGTGACGCTCGGGGTGAGCGGCGGATCGGACGCGCTGCAGTACGCCCTCACCGGGAGCGCATCCGAGGACGTCGGTCTGCTGCGACTCCCCGGTTTCGCGGCCCGGCAGTTCCGGACGGCGCAGGGGATCGCGCCCCCCTCCTGGATGCGGCGGCCGCACGACTACACGGCGTTCAGCGGAGCGAGCCGGGTGACCATGCGGATCGGGAACGCGGCCGACGTGGCGCTCACCACGACGTTCAGCCGCGACCGGCAGCAACGTACCTCACTGGAGAACCAGCTCGGGGAGCTGATGTACACCTTCGTCGACCCGGCGACGCACCTGTATCAGACCGCCGGGTCGGGCGGATACTCTCCCGCCTCGCAGCTCCTGAGTGGGTTCTACCAGCGGTCGACCGACGTCTCCACCTCGTTCCGGAACGCGCTGAACGTCGAGTGGCGCCCGCGCTCGTGGCTTTCCGGGAGCGCGGACGCGGGGTTCGACCTGATCGACCGGGAAGACGAAGTCCTCCTGCCGCGCGGCTACTCTCAGGCCACCGACAGCGTCGGGCTGTTCAACCGCGGGAACGGGAGCTCGTTCGTCACCACGGCCAACGTGCGGGGCACCGCGGTCGCGCCACTCCCCTGGAGCGTCAAGCTCCAGACGGCGGTCGGCGCGAACTACACGAGCACGCGCACGAACGACGCGGTCTTCTACGGCACCGACATCCCCGTCGCCGCGATCTCGCCGGAGCAGGCGATCGATCACAGCTCGACCGAGATCCGATCCGACCTGACGACCTTCGGCTGGTACGTGGAGCCGACGCTCAGCCGCAAGCGCCTGTGGATCTCGACCGGGCTCCGACTGGATGGCGGCAACAGCTTCGGGTCGCGCGCGAAGCTCGCCGGCTTCCCCAAGGTGAGCGCGTCGTATCTCATCTCGGATGAGCCGTTCTTTCCGTTCAAGCGGCTGTTCGCCACGCTCCGCCTGCGCGCGGCGTACGGACACGCCGGCGTGCAGCCGGGAGCGGGCGACCGCCTCCGGCTCTACGGCTCGCCGATCCCCGCGCCACTGGACTCGCAGGCGATCGAGATCATCCAGCTCCGGACGCTCGGCAACACGGAGCTCAAGCCGGAGCGATCGAAGGAGCTCGAAGGTGGGGTCGACGCCGACGTGCTGGATGACCGGCTCTCGGTGAAGGCGACGTGGTATCGGAAGACGCGCGAGGATGCGCTGATGCGCTTCCCGCTCCCACCCTCCGTGTTCGGAGAGGCGGCGAGCATCGAGCGGAACATCGGCGTCATCCGCAACAGCGGCTTCGAGGCGCAGGTCGACGGGCAGCTCGTGCGGAGCGACGCGGTGACGTGGAGCGCGGAGGTGAGCGTGAGCCACAACCGCAACCTGGTCGTGGCGCTCGCGCCGGGTGTCGCCGGGCTCAACGCCGGCTCCCCGGGCACGATCGGCTCGCTCTTCCGCCTCCAGGTGGGCTACCCCCTGTTCGGCATCTGGGCGCGGCCGGTCCTCGGATACGCGGACGCGAACGGGAACGGCGTGCTAGAGCCGAACGAAGTGCAGATCGGCGACTCGCTCGCCTACATGGGCGCCCCGGAGCCGGACTATCAGGCCACCTTCGGGACGGGCGTGGGCCTCTTTCGCGGCGCGCTGCGCGTCGATGTCGGCTTCCAGTACGAGCACGGGATGACGCAGATCGACGCCGCCGAGCTCGGAAGGACGAGCGCTTCCCGTGCGCTCAACGATTCGACCACGCCGTGGAGCGAGGTCGCGGGGGTGGTGGCGCTGGCCAACGACGTGGGTGCCGGGCTGCAACAATCCGCGACGCCCTACGGCGCGATCCAGAACGTCTCCCTCCTGCGGTTCAACTCCCTCTCGGTCACCTACACCGCGCCGTCCGCGCTCGCCCGGCGTGCCGGCGCCGCCGCGCTCTCGCTCTCGCTGCAGGGGACGAACCTCGGGCTCTTCACCAGGTATCGCGGCAAGGATCCGAACGTGAACGCCTTCCCGAACGGCAACGCCGTGCTCGATGCCGGTCAGTTGCCCGCCCCTCGCACGTGGCAGCTCCGCGTGAGCCTCCTGTACTGACCTGCCCGGAGCCGACATGTTCCGAATTCCGCTCAGGCCACGCCGCGCGCGCGCGGCCGCCCTCCGCACGCTCGCTCCGCTCGTCCTCGGAGTCGTGGCTGCGTGCTCGACCGACCGGATCGTGGGATCGGGCGAGCTGCCGAACGACGTGAACGATCCCGCCGCCACCAAGACGCCGGCGGGTGCGCTGGCCGCCTATCGCGGCGCGCTCGTGGATCTCGGATCGGCGCTCGGCGGGTGGACGCTCCCCTTCGCCGAGAACGGTTCCTACATCGCCACCACCGCGCTTCTCTCCGATGAGCTGCAGGCGGGGGACATCGGCGCGCCGATCGGCACGACCTCCGGGATCGAGCGGGTGGACGCGCGCACGCTTCCGGAATACGCGGACCCGAGCCTCGAGCCGGCTCTCCCGTACCGCGCCACGTACTCGGCGCTGCAGGTCACCCGTGGTCAGGCGCGGCAGGCGCTCGGACTCCTCGCCACCTACGTGCCCGATTCCTCGGCGGCGCTCCAGGGGCACCTCTACGCCACGCTGGGCTACAGCGAGACGATGCTCGCCGAGCTGTTCTGCTCGGGGATCCCCCTGTCGACGGTCGACTACGATGGGGACTACACGCTCCAGCCCGGGTCGAGCACGGAGGAGGTGCTGGATCACGCGGTCGCGCTCTTCGACTCGGCGCTCGCGCTCTCGGCGGACAGCGAGCGCGTGATGGAGCTCGCGCGCGTGGGGAAGGGACGTGCCCTGCTCGACCTCGGACGATACGTCGAGGCCGCGCAGGCGGTGGCAGACGTCCCCGACGGCTTCCGCTACGTCGCGACCTACTTCGATCCGAGCCAGCACCCGAGCTCGAACTTCGAAAACTTCGCGTACATCCCGCCCGGGTTCACCTGGTTCGCGACGGTGGCGAACACGGAAGGCGGCATCGGCCTGGACTACGTCTCGAGCGGCGATCCGCGGACGGCGTCCGCCGCGGGCGGGATGAACCAGTACGGCGTGATGCTCTACTATCCGGCCAAGTACGCGAGCACCGGCGACACGCCGATCGTCCTCGCCGACTGGGTGGAGGCGCGACTCATCGAAGCGGAGGCGGCGCTGCAGGCGGGCGACGTCGCCACCTGGCTCGGGAAGCTCGACCACCTACGCGAGACGGCGATCACGCCGGCGCTCCCCGACACGACCGATCCGGGCACCCCCGATGCGCGCGTCGATCTCACGTTCCGCGAGCGCGCGTTCTGGCTCTTCCTCACCGGGCATCGGGAGGGAGACCTGCGCCGGCTCATCCGCCAGTACGGCCGGCAGCCAGCCACGGTCTATCCCACGGGTTCCTACCAGGGGGGAACCGGCGCTTACGGCCCGGACGTCACCGCGCCGATCCCGGCGGCGGAGCGCGCGTTCAATCCCAAGTTCACCGGATGCCAGAACCGAGGCGCCTGATGAGAGCTCCGATTCTCGACGCGCGGGCGGCCGTCGCCATCGTGCTCGCGGGCGCGATGGCCGTGGGGTGCCGCGGCGACGACCTGGCGACGCAGCCGAGCAGCGACCCGAGCGCCCTCTACTGGCGGCTCGAGCTCGACCACCACGCGGTGACGCTCGCGACGGCGGCGCCCTATGACACCATCCGCCTCACCGCCACTCCGCGGAACCCATCGGGCGCGGCGATCGACGGGCTCGGTCCGGTCACCTACACCTCGACCGATCTGGCGCACGCGCGCGTGAGCGCGGACGGGGTCGTCCAGGCGCTCGCGGAGGGAGCGAACATCGCGATCATCGCGACGCTCCAGGGCGGGAACGCCACGCACTCGGACACCACCTGGCTCACCGTCACGGCGGACAGCGCGCCCCGGCCGCTCGACAGCCTCTCGATTCACCCCGTGCCGCCGGACAGCGCCAAGGTCGCCATGGGCTACGCCGGTGACGTGAGGCCACTCACGGTGTACGCGTTCGACGCCGACCACGATCCGATGGCGGGGCTGCTGGTGGACTTCCGCTCGTCGGATCCCACCACGGCCACGATCGACCGGCAGACGGGAATCATCGTCGGCCAGCGTCCCGGCCGGGTGTCGATCGTGGCGACGGCGACGGCGTACGGCGTCACACGCGCGGACACGCTGCCGTTCACCATCGGGCTGCCGATCATCTACTTCGCATCCGTCACGCGCGCGGCCGACGCCGGCGCCGCGACGACCACGACGTTCACCCCATCCGACATCACCGTCGGTACGGGCGCGACGATCCTGTGGAGCTGGCAGCAGGACATTCCGGCGACCGATGTGACGTTCGATGACGCGACGAACGTCGCGGCGTCCGATGGTTTCGGTCCGCTGCACTACGGCGCCTCGGGGCCCGGCGACATCCCCGCGCCCACCAACTGTGTGTCGACCGCGAATCCGTTCATGCAGCTCTTCGCGTGCCGCAACGCGCGCACGTTTCCGGTGCCGGGAGTCTACCCGTATCGCAGCACGCTCACCGGCGCGACGGGGCGGATCACGGTGGTCGACGAGCACGCCGCCACGCAGCGCCGCACGCGCGCGTCTTCCCCACACGACTGACCTCCCGCATGTCCTTCACGCGTCGCGAATTCATGAAGGTGGGTGCGACGGCGGCCGCCGTCGCCGTGCTGCCGCGCCCGCTCGCGCCGTCGCGCTCGAACCCGCTGTTGGTGCAGCTCGGGCGTCACCCCGAGCCCGTTCCGCCCATCGACGACCCGCGCCTCCGGGATCTCGTCGCGCGAGGGCTCGAGTCGGCTCGCGGCGAGGGCGCGGCCTACGCCGACGTCCGGCTCACGCACACGCGGCGGCGATTCTTCGACACCGGTACGGTGCGCGATGCCGAGGACATGGTCGCGGGCGCGCGCGCGCTCGTGGACGGCTACTGGGGGTTCGCGTCGGGGCCGGTGTGGTCGCCCGACGAGATGGCGCGGCTCGGGCGCGAGGCGTCGGCGCAGGCGAAAACCAACGCGCTCGGCAAGCGTCGCGTCGCGGAGCTCGCGCCGGTGCCTCCGGTTCCGGACGGGCACTGGGCGATGCCGGTCGAGATCGATCCATTCGAGGTCCCCCCGACCGAGATCCTCGATCACCTGATGGGTCTCCTGCTCTTCGCGGAACGCACGCCCGGCGTATCCGTGGTCGGCGACAACTGCACGGTGCAGGTGCAGGAGAAGGCCTTCGGCTCCACGGTCCCGAGCTACTACACGCAGCGCACGTACCGCACGAGCGGCGAATTCGCGATCCGCGTGGTGCACGACGAGCGTCAGGGGACGGGCGCGGTGGATTGCCTGACCCCCGCCGGGCTCGGCTGGGAGCTCTACCGCGGCCAGCCGCTCCGCGAGCGCATCGCGCGACTCATTGCCGACGTGAAAGCAGACCTCGAGCTGCCGGTGAAGCCGGTGGATGTCGGACGGTACGACGCGGTGTTCGACGCGCGGACGGTCGCGAATCTCCTGGCCGAGACGTTGGGGCGGGCCACGGAGCTCGACCGCGCCCTCGGCTACGAGGCGAACGCCGGGGGGACGAGCTACCTGAACGATCCCTTCGGCATGCTCGGCGGTCATCAGGCCGGCGCGCCACTGCTCTCCGTCTTCGGCAACCGGTCCGAGCCCGGCGGCGCCGCCACGGTGCGATGGGATGATGAGGGGGTCGCGCCCGACGACTTCCCGCTCGTGCAGGACGGGGTGCTGGTGGACTTCCAGACCACACGCGAGAGCGCGGGGTGGCTGAAGGACTACTACGCGAAGCGCGGCGTCCCGCTCCGCTCGCACGGGTGCGCGAGCGCGCCATCGGCGGTGGAGGCACCGCTGCAGCGCGCACCGAACCTGACGATGACGCCTGGGCGGGACGCCGTCGACTTCGATGGATTGCTGACCGGGATGGCCAGAGGGATCGCCGTCGCGGGAGCGACGATCGCGATGGACTTTCAGCGACTGAACGGCATGGGAATGGGACGGGTGTACGAGATCAGGAACGGGAAGCGCGTCGCCATCATCGGCGGCGCCGGACTCCTCTTTCGCGCGCCGGAGCTGTGGAAGGCGATGCTCGCGCTCGGGGGGAAGGCGAGCCTCCGGCGCTACGGGATGATGTCCCGGAAAGGAGAGCCCGCGCAGGAGCACACGTCCAGCGTGACGGCGCCGCCGGCGGCATTCAGGCAGATCACGGTCGTCGATCCGCTGAGGAAGGCATGAGCACCACGCCGCGGGACGTCTCGTCTCACCGGTGGAGCGCCCGGGATGGAGGCGACCGCATCCTCTCGCGGGCGGAGTGCGCCGCGATCGCCGATCGCATCGCGCGCTTCGCCAGGGGCGGCGGAGACACCGAGGTGCGGGTGCAGAGCTGGTGGGGCGGGGAGCTGCGCTGGGCGCGGAATCGCGTGAGCCTGGCGAGCGACCGGCGCGACATCGTCGTTCAGGTGGTCCGCACGATCCGGGGAGCGAAGGGGATCGCGCAGACCAACCAGATCGACGACGCCTCGCTCGAGGCGGCGGTGCGCGTGGCCGAGCGCGAGGCCCGCATCACGCCCACGACGCCGCGCGACTTCGAGATGCCGCGGCCCGCCTTCGACTACGCGAAGACGATGATCTGGAGCGACGCGACGTACGACCGGACCGCGCCCGAGCGTGGGGCGGCGGCGCGCGCGCTCATCGATCCCGCGGAAGCGGCGGGGATGCTCTCGGCCGGCTATCTCGGCGTGCGCGCCGAGGCGACCTCGCACTTTCCGGTCGCGAATCCCCCGACGTACGCGGCGAGCACTCGCGCGGAGTGCTCGATGACCGTGCGCGACGCGCGAGGCGCGGGTTCCGGCTGGGCGGGCGCGAGCTCGTACGACATCGCGGCGATCGACGCGCCGGCGCTCGCCGCGCGGGCGCTGGAGAAGTGTCTCGCCTCGCGCAACCCGGTGGCGCTCGAGCCCGGGCGCTACACGGTGATTCTCGAGCCGCAGGCCGTGCACGACCTGGTGAGCCTCATCACGCAACGGACCGCCCTGTTCCGGCCGTTCGCCGAGCAGGGCTTGGGGTCGTTCGTGGCGGGGTACGACGATGCACTCAAGACGTGGCGCTCGAAGCTCGGCTCCAGCGTCGTCGACGAGCGGATCACGATCAGCCACGATCCGGCGGATCCGCTGCTCGGCGTCGTGCCCTTCGACGAGAACGACGAGCCGTATCGGCCGGTCACCTGGATCGACCACGGCGTCCTCGAGACGATGTACGATCACCGCCCGTACGCGCTGCAAACGCGGAACGATCCGCTGGGTCATCCGAACAGCGGCAGCTATCGCATGAGCGGCGGCGAGACATCCGTGGACGAGATGATCGCGTCCACCAAGCGCGGTCTGATCGTGACGCGCTTTTCCGACGTCATGCTCCTCGACGAGAGCTCCCTCCTGGCGACCGGGCTCACGCGCGACGGACTGTGGCTGGTCGAGAACGGCCACATCACGAAGGCGGTGAAGAATCTCCGCTTCACGGAATCCCCGCTGTTCGTGCTCAACGGCATCGAGCAGCTCGGCGCGCCGGTGCCGGTGTTCAGCCCGGAGGCTCCGGCGATCGTGCCCCCGCTCAAGGCGCGCGACTTCAGCTTCACCTCGGTGATCGATGCGATCTGACGCGAGTACGCGATTCGGGGCGCTCGGCCTGCTCGCCCTTGCGCTCGCGACCGCACCAGCCGCGGCGCAGACGAGCTTCGCCTGGCCCAGCGACACCGGTGACGTCGGGCGCTACACCACGCCCGAGGACTGCCTCGCCGCCGTCGAGCGGGTGCAGAGACAGATCGTCTCGTGGGACACGGTGTGGACGGACACCTTGCCGCTGACGCCGAGTCGGGCGGTGGCGCCGCCGCCGGCCGCGGTGACGGAGACGGCGCGCCGATGCGGCGCCCGGTTCGATGCGGCGACCGTCCCGCCGACCGAGTTCACGGTGCTTCAGCCGCTCTATCTGTTCGCCGAGCGCGACGCCGACGCGGCGACGCTGCTCCGCCGGCGCCTGGCGGGGATCGCGCCCGGCGCGCTGCGCGAGCGCGCGGCGGTGCTGGACTCGGCGGTGTCGGGGTACGTGTTCACCTCCACCGGACACCCGGAGCTCCGGCCGCACCCCGCGCGACTCGCCGTGGCGGAGTCGCTGCTGGCGGAGGCCGGCGAGCTCCCCGACACCGTGCACGCCATCCAAGCGCGGTTCGAGGCGGAGTTCCAGTTCATCAATTCCGCCGCGCGTGCGGGAGACACGGCGAGAGTGCGGCGCGAGGTGGAGCATTACCTGGCCGTGGTGGCCCGGGACAGCGCGACCGATCGGGGGGATGCTACCTACCGGATGTTCGCTGCCCGCGTCGCGTACGACGCACTGATCATGGTGCAGGAGCGCGAGCTGCTCGACAGCCTCCGGCGCGGGACCGCGGGCTTCGTCGCGCTCAAGCGTGCCGCGTGGGCGAAGGTGAGCGGCCAGCGCCCCGATGCGCTCTCCATCCCGATCGGCCACCCGGCCCCACCCGTGGAGGGCACCTTCTGGTTCGGGCGGAAGGACGCGAGCGCGCCGCGGCCGACCAGGGGGAACGTGGCACTCGTGGTGTTCCTGGACTACGATTGCCGATTCCTGAGCAATGGCGGGTGCTGGCCGATCTACGCGTCGCTCCACCGGCTCGCGCAGCGCTTTCCGGCGCTCGAGGTCACGGCCGCGGCGCGAACGCACGGCTACTTCTCCGAGATGGCGCCGCCGACGCCGGAGCAGGAAGCCACGGTACTGCGCGACTGGTGGCAGGGGTTCCATCACCTGCCGGGCGCTCTCGCCGTGACGGCCACCGACTTCTGGCGGCTCGGCGGGCCCGATCGGCGGCGCATCGACCGCCCCACGGCGAACGAGACGCATTACTCGTTCGGGCGGAGCTGGGAGGTCAGGGCCGGGATGGCGTTCCTCGTCGACCGGAATGGCATCATCGTGGATGCCGTCGAGCTCCGTCCGGAGCAGACGGAGCTGGCGCTCGGCAGGGAGATCGAGGTGCTGCTGAACGAGCGGGGCGACGGGGGGTGAGGGCGCAAGGATTCCTTGACGGCGGCTCGACCAGAGTGGGGTGGGGACTTCGAAGTCCCCGCCCCACTCTCGCATACGAGCCCTCTCGCGCGAACTCTCGCGAATCTCTGACGCCCCGAAGACACCCCCGAGCGGTATTGACAACCAGACTCGGCGGCGTAGCGTCTAGGGCCAACGCGTCAGTATGTAAGAAGGTCTCCGTCCTTCCAGCACGTCATGGCTACCCGGCCGAGCCACGGGATCGGCAGATCCCACAACGCGCCCGGTCGCGGGACCCATAACACAGCAGATGCACGCCCGAGCCGCCACGCTGGCCCAGTCAGGCGTCGCGGTCGTCGTGTGCCCTCGATACCGGCCACCCGCGCATCGGGCGGCCGTCCGAGAACTCTCTCCACTCCTCAGGAGGCATGATGCGGCGGTACGGATTCACGAGTTTGCTCGCATTGCTGTTCGCGAGCAGTCCCGCTCTCGCGCAGAACGGGAGCATCACCGGCACGGTCACATCGGCGGACGGCGCACAACCCGTCGCCGGTGTCCAGGTCACGGTGGCGGGCACGCAGCTCGGCGCCCTGACGAACGAGAACGGCCGGTACACGATCTCGGTGCAGCCGGGCACGTACACCGTACGCGCCACGCGGATCGGCTTCGCGCCCGACTCGCTCGCCGGGATCGCCGTCACCGCCGGCACGGCGACGACGGCCAACTTCCAGCTCAAGCCGCTCGCCGTCATGCTCACGGGGACGGTGGTGATCGGATACGGCACCCGCGAGGCGCGGGACGTCACCGGGTCGGTCGCCAAGGTCACGTCGGCTGACTTCAACACCGGGCGCGTGGTCTCGCCGGAGCAGCTCATCCAGGCGAAGGTGCCGGGCGTGCAGGTGATCAGCAACAACCAGCCCGGGGGCGGGATCGCGGTGCGCATCCGCGGCGGGACTTCGGTGAAGTCCAGCAACGACCCGCTCTTCGTGGTCGACGGCGTGCCGCTGGCGGTCGGCGGCGGGGTCTCCGATGGGGCGAATGCCCTCTCCTTCCTCAATCCGGACGACATCGAGAGCATCACGGTGCTCAAGGACGCGTCGGCGACGGCCATCTACGGCTCGCGCGGCGCGAACGGCGTGGTGCTCATCACCACCAAGAGCGGCGGGCAGGGCTCGCAGGTCACCTACGACGTGTCGGCGTCGCAGTCGACCGTCGCGCGCGATCCGAACCTCCTGAATGCCGAGCAGCTCCGCGCGGCGGTGCAGGCGCAGGAGCCGAGCCGGATGGGCATCATCGGCGACGCGAGCACCGACTGGATGAACGCGATCGAGCGCACCGCCACGGGGCAGCAGCACAACCTGGCCTTCTCCGGCGGGCGTGACGAGATGCGCTACCGGCTCTCGCTCGGCTACCTCGACCAGGGCGGCGTGGTGAAGGGCTCGAACGCCGAACGCGTCTCGGCGGCGCTGAACTACAGCGACATCATGTTCGACCACAAGCTCGAGGTGCGCGCGAACCTCAAGGGGAGCCGCTCGCACGACACCTTCACCCCCGACGGCGTGGTCGGCGCGGCGCTCGCGATGCTCCCGACGCAGCCGATCCGGACGTCCTCGGGCTCGTTCTTCGAGTGGTCCAACCCGCTCGGGCCCAACAACCCCGTGTCCGACCTCACCCTCCTCACCGATCGCGGCACGGAGTACCGGAGCGTCGGCAACATCGAGGCGAAGTACCACGCGCCCTTCCTCGACGGGCTGTCGGCCACGGTGCGCGGCGGCTACGACGTCGCGCGGGCGGAGCGCACGTCGTTCTCGCCGAGCACCGCCCAGGGACAGCTCGAGGCGAGCCTCGGCGGGACCTTCGCGCGGAACAACCCGAGCCAGCTCAACACCGTGCTCGAGGTGTTCGGCGACTACTCGAAGGACCTCGACCGGCTGCAGAGCAACGTCGACGTGACGGCGGGCTACACGTACGAGGACTTCCACTACGACTCCACGCGCGTCTTCGCCCAGGGGCTCAGCACCGACCTGCTCGGATCCAACGGGATCCCCGGCGCGACGACGGAGCAGAACTTCCTCGACGTGCAGGACAACCTGCTCATCTCCTTCTTCGGCCGCGTCAACTACACGCTGCGCGACAAGTACCTGCTCACGGCGAGTCTCCGCCGCGACGGTTCGTCGAAGTTCGGCCCGAGCCACCAGTGGGGCGTCTTCCCGTCGGCCGCGGTGGCGTGGCGAATCGGGAACGAGCCGTTCATGCAGAACGTGGGGTGGCTCTCCGACCTGAAGCTGCGCCTGTCGTGGGGGCGGAACGGGAACCAGGCCTTCCCCAACTACCTCGCCTACTCGTCGTACGCGTTCGGCAGCAGCCTGGCGATGGCGCAGTTCGGCAACCAGTTCGTGACGACCATCCGTCCGAGCGCGGTCGACCCGAACATCAAGTGGGAGCAGACCACGTCCACCGACGCGGGG
>DASUXC010000058.1:0-36390 GCA_036378095.1 Gemmatimonadaceae bacterium
CGACGCCGCGCAGGAGCAGCGCGCCGTCGTAGCCCAGCAGCGCGTAGTTCTTCGGCTCGTGCGACAGCATCGCCGCGTAGCGGCCGTCGAACTCGAGCCGCACGAGCGGCGGAAGGAGCGCGGCGACCTCGGACACGACGCGTCGCTCATCCGACTCGCTCCACGTCTCCGGCACCGCGAAGTACACGCCGTCGGTGTCGGCCTCGAGCAGCGTGACCCCGCGCGCGGCGAGCTCCCGGCACATGAGCGCCAGCAGCTCGCGGCCGCGGCGGGTGACCTCGTTGGCGGCGTGCACGTCGGCGAACCGCGTGAGGCCGCCGGCCGCGAGATACCCGTACGCCGAGTTCACGACGATCTTGAGCGCGGCCGACATCGCCTCGTGCTGGTGCCGCTCCGCCGATCCCGGCGCCGCCGCGCGCGCCCTGGCCTTCGCGTCGAGGCGCCGCTCGACGAGCGCATCCACCAGGGCGAGCAGCGCGCCGAGCCGGTCGCGCGCGGGGCCGATCCGATGGGCGCGCATGAGCGACGGATAGAGGCTCGCGACGTCCGCCTTCACGACGCGGCGCGCCACTCCCGCCGCGAACAGGTGGAGCGCCGCTCCATTGTGCGGGGTGCCGTCCCCCGGCGCGTGCGCCGGGAGCGCCATGCCGGCACGCAGGTAGGCGCGCACGAGCAGGGGGTCGATCACGCCGGTGGCCGCGCCGGCATCCGCGAGCCGCTCGTACCGGCGCGGGACCATCTGCGCGAGCGCGTACGCCGCGCCGCCGAGCACGCGGGAGAGCGCGGCGACCTCGGTCACGTCATCGGTCGCGTAGCGGCGAACGCGCGCCGGGTCGGTGCGCCACGTGGCGTGGATCCGGTCGCCCGGGATGTACTCGCGATCGGGCGCGGCGAGCCCCATGTGCCGGGCGACGGCCTTGAGGCCGTGCCCGGGGAGGTCGCGCGTCGAGAAGTCGTGGCGGCGCACGGCATCGAGCGTGTCGATCAGCTCGCGCCCCGGCGCCACGAACCGCACTCGGCGGCGGTCGCCCGCATCACCGGACAGGGCGCCGGCGCTCGCGCCGTGCCGGGCCGCGCGCCACTCGAGCCCCGAGCCGACGCGGCCGAGCGGGAGCGGCACACCGAGGAGTCGCGCGCGCTGGTCGAGGAAGGGAAGGTCGAATCCGTGCAGGTTGTGGTTCTCGATCACGTCGGGGTCCGCCCGCCGCACGCGCTCCACGAGCAGGCGGATCAGCTCCGCCTCCGCCGCGTCGTCCTCCCCGCGCGCCTCGAGGACCTCGGTGGCCCCCGAATGGTAGCGCACCGAGACCATGAAGATGCGATCGCGCCGCGCATCGAGGCCCGTCGTCTCGAGGTCGAACTGGAGCCGGTGCAGCCGGTCGAAGGGGAGATCGCGAAAGTACGTCCGTCCGGTCGCGACGAGGTACTGCTCCTCGAGCGGCAGCGCGAGCACGCTCTCGCGGCCCAGCTCGCGGAGATGCGTCACGGGTCTGCGCAGCCGCAGGGAGGCGCCGCGCAGGACCGCGGCGACGAGCGTGCGGGCGTCGTCCGCGCTCACCAGGTGTCGGAGCTCGCCCGGTCCCTCGAGCTCGCGATGCCGGATGCTCGACCCCGCATCCCCTTCGCGCCCCACGCGCTCGCCGCGCGCCTCGACGTCGTCGAGGTGCGCGATGAGGAGCCAGGGGCGGAAGCGCTCCTCGTCGAGAACGAGCGCGCCGGTCTCCGCGATGCGGCGCCAGACCAGCGCCCGACCGTCCGGGCTGGCGTGGACGGAGACGATCCCCGGAGTCGGGTCCCACCCCCACACCCACTCGTCGGATGCCGCGCTCACGCGAGTCCCCTGGCCGCGAGTCCGACCGCGGCGCCTCCGAGCACCAGCCACGCGGAGTTCGTCCGGAAGCGGAAGAGGAGCACGGCGCTCACGATCGCCAGCGCGATCGTGAGCGGGTCGACGAGCGCCGCACGAGCGAGCTGCCACGTCACGACCGCCATGAGGGCGAGCGACGCGACGTTCACGCCGTCCAGCACCGCGCGCGCGGTGGGAGATTGGCGGAGCCGCCGGAGGACGAGCCCACTCAGCGCGACGAAGACGAACGCCGGGAGGAAGATGCCGACGGTGGCGACGGCGGCGCCGGGACCGCCGCCGAGCACGTAGCCGATGAACGTCGCCGTCGTGAACACCGGCCCCGGCGTCACCTGGCCCACGGCCACCGCGTCGAGGAGCTGCCGCTCGGTGAGCCAGTGGAGCCGCACGACCAGATCGGCGCGCAGGAACGCGAGCAGCACGTAGCCGCTCCCGAAGAGCACCGCGCCGATCTTGACGAACACGCCGAAGAGCGGCCAGAGACCGAACGGCGTCGCGGCCGCTCCCGCCGCGACGGCGGCTGCGGCTGGCGCGGGAGCGATGCCGGGCGACCGCCCGGACCACATGGAGGGGAGGAGAAGCGACGCCGCGCTGGTGCTGCCCGTTCCCTTCCGCCGGCGCTCGAGCGCGCGGACGAGCGCCATGATGGCTCCCGCGCCGAAGAGGATCGCGAGCTCGTTCACCCCCGCCGCCGCCGCGATCGTCGCGGTTGCGCCGAGCACGACGAGCCCCCTCGTCCGGAGCGCCGTGCGCGCGAGCCCCCAGAGTGCGCGCGCGACGACGGCGATGACGACGGGCTTCACGCCGTAGAGCAGCCCCGCGGCGGCGGGGAGGGCGCCGAATCGGACGTACGCCCACGCGATGGCGGTGACGACCAGCGCCGCCGGGAGGATGAAGCACGCTCCCGCGACGACGAGTCCGGCCCACCCCGCGCGGGCATGCCCGATGTGGATCGCGAGCTCGGTGGAGTTGGGGCCGGGGATGAGGTTCGTCGCGCCGAGGTAGTCGAGAAACTGGTCACGGGTGAGCCAGCTCCGGCGGCGCACGACCTCGTCCTCCATCATCGCGATGTGCGCCGCCGGCCCGCCGAACGCGACCGTGCCGAGCTTCAGGAAGAGGCGCGCGAGCTCGGCGAGCGACGACCGGCCGGCGCTCGCATCGTGGCGCTCCGGGTGCACGTGGTGATCGGGGGTGATGAGCGGAAGGTGGATCGCGTCGCCCCCGGCGAGGGTGACCGCGCGTGCGCGCCGTGCGACGCACAGGAGGATGGCGCGCACGCCCCGGAATGTCCACGGCCGCCCCCGCCCCCGCCCCAGCCCCCGCCCCGGGCACGACCGCCGGCCGGCCGAGGCGCGCTACCCGTTCGTGGCCGGTGGTCGCGTACCGGCGCGCCGCCCGTCCGTGACGGCCTCGAGCAGCAGCCGCTGCTCGGCGCGGGCGATGTTCCGCCGGGTTCGGTCGATCGCGTCGGGCGAGACGGAGATCGAGTCGATCCCCCAGCGCACGAGCTGCTCCGCGTATTCCGGGTGCACCGATGGCGCCTGGCCGCAGATCGAGCAGGTGATGCCGAGCTCGTGGCACCGCGCGATGATCGCGTGGATGCAGTCGAGCACCGCCGCGTCGCGCTCGTCGTAGAGCGGCGTCAGCGCCGCGTTGTCGCGATCCACGCCCAGCACGAGCTGCGTCAGGTCGTTCGAGCCGATCGACACGGCGGTCGCGCCCAGCCGGACGTACTCGGGAAGCCAGGTGACCACCGACGGGACCTCGGCCATGACCCAGAGCTCGAAGCGCCCGGCGGAGGCGATCCCGCTCTCGTCGATGAGGCGCCGGCAGGCGCGGAACTCCGAGCCCGTGCGGACGAAGGGGAGCATGAGGTGCACGTTGTCGAAGCGCTCGCGCACCTGCTTCAGCGCGGCGAGCTCCAGGGCGAACAGGTCCGGCTGCCGCGTGTACCGGTAGCAGCCGCGGAGTCCGATCATCGGATTCTCCTCGACCGGCTCGTGCTCCTCGCCTCCGGCGAGGCCGCGGAACTCGTTCGACCGGAAGTCCATCGCGCGGTAGATCACGGGGCGCGGGTGGAACGCGCCGGCCACGCGCTCGATCCCCGCCGCCATGCGCGCGACGAACGCGTCGCCACGCCCGCTCGCCAGCATCTGCCGCGGGTGCGTGTTCTCCAGCGCGGAGAGGAGGAGGAACTCCGCGCGCAGGAGTCCGACGCCATCCACGTCGCGCGCCGCCACCGCCTCCGCCAGCTCGGGCTCCCCCAGGTTCACGAAGAGCCGCGTCGCCGTGACGAGCGGCGTCGCGCCCACCGCGTGCGGCACTGGTGGCGCCGGCTCGCGCGCGTGGACCGTGGCGGCGGGCGCGGGCGCGCCGGCCGTCACGGTGCCGCGAGTCGCGTCGACCGTCACGAGCATCCCGTCATGCAGCGTCGTCGTGGCGTGCAGGGTGCCGACGACGCACGGGATCCCCAGCTCGCGCGAGACGATCGCGGCGTGCGACGTCATCCCGCCGGCATCGGTGATGATCGCCGCCGAGCGCCGCATGATGGGTACCCAGTCGGGGGAAGTCATCGGTGCGACGAGCACCTCGCCCGGTTGGAGGCGCGTGGCCTCGGCGGCGGTGGCGAGCACCCGCACGGTGCCGCTCGCGATGCCGGGGCTCGCGCCGAGGCCCCGGAGCACGGGGGGCGCCGCCTCTCCCACCGCCGCGGCCTCGCTCGCGCCGAGCGTCGTGATCGGGCGCGTCTGCGTGATGTACGCGCGCCCCCCCTCGAGCGCGAACTCCACGTCCTGCGGCGCACCGTAGTGGCGCTCGATCCGGATCCCCAGCTCGGCGACGTCGCGGATCTCCTCGGGGGAGAGCACCTGCGCGGTGGCGCGCGCATCGGAGCCGAGCTCCACGCGCCGCGTGCCGCCGGTGTCCGGGTCGCGCTCGAGGAGGAAGTCCTTCCGGCCGAGCCGCGTATCGGCGAGCGCGAGCGTGCCCTTGTCCACGACGTACCGGTCGGGCATCACCTGCCCGCCGACCACCACCTCCCCCAGCCCCCACGCGGCCTCGATCACGAGGCGGTCGCGGTCTCCGGTCGCCGGGTTGACCGTGAACATCACGCCGGACTTCTCCGCGTCCGCCATCTGCTGCACGACCACCGCGATCCCCAGCTCGGCGGCGAGATTGCTCCGCGCGCGATAGTAGATCACGCGCGAGGTGAAGCCGGATGCCCAGCACCCGCGTACCGCGTCCACGAGCGCGTCCTCGCCCCGCACGTCGAGGAAGCTCTGGAACATGCCGGCGAAGGAGAATTCCGCCGCGTCCTCGACGGTGCCCGACGACCGCGCGGCGACGAACGGCATCGGCGTCCCGGCGGTGGTGGCGAGCCCACGATAGGCGTGAACGATCGCCTGGCGCACGTCATCCGGCACGGGCGCCTCGCGGATGAGCTGCCGGATCGCCGCGGATGCCTCATCGAGCCGTGCCGTGTCCTCGACGTTCAGGACATCCAGGCGGCGGGCGATCTCGGCGGCGAGCCCGCCGGACCCGGCGAAGCGGCGGTACGCATCGACGAGCACGACGAAACCGGGTGGCACGGGAAACCCGGCGGCCGTGATCTCGCCGAGGTTCGCTCCCTTGCCGCCCGCGATCGCGACGTCGTTCCGGGTGATCTCGCGGAGCGGCCGAACGTAGGCGGTCGCCGGCGGCGCTTCGGTCGCACTCGGCGTCACCCGCGGGCCGGTCGTGGTGGATGTCGTGGTGGGCGTGGGCATCGCGTCGTCTCCTGGAGCCGGCACCGGTCTCCCACAGGATGCGCACGCGCGCGGCGTGCGGGGTGTCGGTGAAAGGAGGACGTCGCGTCGGGGGAAGGGCGCCGCGCGCCTGGTGATGGTCGCGGCACCCGTCGTGCGCACCGCGCGCTACATTGTCGGAGTCGCCGCCGGCACGTGCCGCACGCGACGATCGGCGTCCGAGAGATGGACGCTTCGGGGCCCGAGCAGCCGGGAGCATCGCCGTGATCCGCCGGACCAACCGTGCACGACCCACCTGGGCGATCGGCCTCATCGTCGCGGCGGCGTGCGCGCCGGCACCCTCGATCCGGATCGCCGGCGGGTGCGGCACGGGTGCACCCACGGTGACGTCGCTCGCCACCGGTGGTGCCGCGCTGGTCGAGTCGGCCGCGCCGCAATCGGTACGGGTGCAGGCCCCCTCCACGGATCTCGCGCTGGACATCAACATCCCCGCGTTCCGGCTCGACGTGTACGAGGCCGGCCGGCACACGCGGAGCTACCCGATCGCCGTCGGGATGCGGAAGTATCCGACGCCGCGCGGCAGCTACCTCATCGACCGGCTGGAGTGGCACCCGTGGTGGATTCCGCCGAAGAGCGACTGGGCGCGCAAGGAGCGGCCGACGCCGCCGGGCCCGGGGAATCCGATGGGGGACGTGAAGCTGTCGTTCAAGCCGCTGTACTTCGTGCACGGCACGCCGCTCGAGCAGTCGCTCGGGCACGCCGCGTCGCACGGGTGCATCCGCATGGCGAACGCGGACGCGATCGAGCTCGGGCGACTCGTCCAGCGTCATGGCGTGCCTGACGACACGTCCGGCGCGCTCGAGCGCTTCATCGCCGACAGCGGCGCGACGCACGTCGTGATGCTGGAGCGGCCGATCCCGATCTCCATCCGATACGACGTCGCCGAGATCCAGGGCGACTCCCTCTCGGTGTACCCCGACGTGTACCGCCGGCTCTCCCGGCGGGCGATCGACAGCGTGGTCGCGGCGCTCGCGGCGGCCGGGGTGGACACGACCCGGCTCGGCCCGGGGAAGGTGCGCGCGGTGCTCCGCCGCTCGTCGGGCGCGCCCGGGATCGTGCACCTCGATACGCTACGCCCGAGCGCGCCGTGAGGCGGCGTCCGCTCGGGGGCGCGCGCTCGAGACCAGCTTCGCGACCTGACCGACGAGCGCCGGAATCAGCGCGAGGCACGCGACGATCAGCCAGTCACCCCGGCCGAGCGGCTGCGTGTGCAGCACCCGCGCGAGCGACGGGACGTACACGGCCAGCAGTTGGAGCAGCACGACGAGCGCGACCGCTCCCACCGCCCAGGGATTCGCCAGCGCGCGCCGTGGCGCGAGGACGCTCGCGCGGCTCCGGGCGTTCCCCAGATGGAATGCCTGCGCGAGCGCGAGCGTCATGAAGCTCAACGTCTGGGCGCGGTGCGCGAGCGGACCGGCGCCCTGCAGGCCGATGCCGAACGCGACGAGCGTCACCGCCGTGATGAGCGCGGCGTACAGCGCGGTCTCACGGAAGAAGCGCGCGGAGAGCAGCGCCTCCCGTGGGTCCCGCGGTGGCCGGGCCATGACGTCCCGCTCGGCGGGCTCGATCGCGAGCGCGAGGGCGGGGAAGGTGTCGGTCACGAGGTTGAGCCAGAGGATCTGCATCGGGAGCAGGGGGAGCGGGAGCCCCGAGACGCCGGCCACGAGCAGGACGAGCACCTCCGCGAGATTGCAGCTGAAGAGATAGAACGCGAACTTGCGGATGTTGTCGAAGATCGCGCGCCCCTCCTCGACGGCGGCGCCGATGGTTCGGAACCGGTCGTCCTGGAGCACGACCGCGGCGGCCTCCTTGGCCATGTCGGTGCCGCGAATCCCCATCGCCACTCCCACGTCGGCCTTCTTGAGCGCCGCGGCGTCGTTGACGCCGTCGCCCAGCATGGCGACGATCTCTCCCCGGCGCTGATGCGCCGCCACGAGCCTGAGCTTGTCCTCGGGACTCACGCGGCTGAACGCGCCGACGTGCCCGACGCGCGCGCCGAGCTCGGCGTCGGAGAGGTGCGCGAGCGTGCGCCCGTCGAGCACCTCGTCGTCTGGACCGAGCATCCCGAGGTCACGGGCGATCGCGCGCGCGGTGAGCTGCTGGTCCCCGGTGATCATGACCGTGCGGATGCCGGCGTGCCGCAGCACCCGAATGGTGTCCTTCACGCCGGGCGCCGCGGGGTCGATCATGCCGGCGAAGCCGACGAACGTGAGCGCGTGCAGCGCGCGCTCGTCCGCGCGGGGCACGCGACCGCGGGCGAGCGCGAGCACGCGCAGGCCGCTCGCGGCGAGCGCGCGGTTTCGCTCGAGGGCGCGCTCGCGTCCGGCATCGTCGAGGGGCTCGGGTCCACGCGCGCCGAGCACCTGGTCGCACAGATCGAGGACGCGATGCGGGGCGCCCTTCACGAACGCCACGAGTCCATCGCCGGCGGACTCGTGGAAGGCGGCCGAGAGCATGCGCTCGCTCGAGAAGGGCACCTCGCCGACGAGCGGCTCGCCCTCGAGCGCCCGCTCCGGGGAGAGCCCGGCCTTGCGCGCGGCGACGAGGAGCGCCGCGTCGGTGGGGTCGCCGCGCACCTCCCATCCGCCGTCGCGTCGCTCGACGTCGGCGCGACCGGTCATCATGCCGATGCGCAGCGCCTCCCGGAGCGGCGGGTCGGCGGCGGGGGAGAGCGTGCGGCCATCCTCGACGAACGTGCCCTCGGGGGCGTATCCCACGCCGGTCACCGCGATCGTGCGCTCGTCCAGCGCCAGCACGGTGACGGTCATCTCCCCGGCGGTGAGCGTCCCCGTCTTGTCGGTGCAGATGACCGTGACCGAGCCGAGCGTCTCCACCGATGGCAGCCGCCTGACGAGCGCGCGGCGCCGGGCCATGCGGCGCACGCCGACCGCCAGCGCGATCGTCGCGACGGCGGGGAGCCCCTCCGGGACGGCGGCGATCGCGAGCGCGAGGCCGATCTCGACCATGCGCCCGAGCGGCAGGTGCCGCAGCGCGCCGAGCGCGGCGACGATGGCGCCGACCGCCAGCGCCGCCCACACGAGCGCGCGACCGAGCGCGTCGAGGCGGCGCTCGAGCGGCGTCGGCTCCTCGCGGATGCCGGCGACGAGACCGCCGATGCGGCCGAGCTCGGTGCTCATCCCCGTTTCCACCACGAGCGCCCGCGCCGTGCCGGCGACCACCATGGTGCCCTTGAAGAGCATGTCGCTGCGCGCCGGCAGCGGGGTGTCCTCGGGCACGGCCGCCACGCGCTTTCCCACGGCCGACGACTCCCCGGTGAGCGGCGCCTCGTTCACGCGGAGCTCGGCCGCCTCCAGGAGACGCGCGTCGGCCGGTACCGACTGGCCCGGGTCCACCTGGATGACATCGCCGGGGACGAGCTCGCGCGCGTCGATCTCGCGCGCGCGCCCGTCGCGCACGACCACGGCGCGCGGCGTGTCGAGGCGGGAGAGCGCCTCCATCGCACGGCGGGCGCGCAGCGCCGTGACGAAGCCGATGAGCGTGTTGATGACCAGCACGGCGCCGATCGCGCCGGCCTCGAGCAGGTCGCCGATCGCGAGCGACACGGCGACCGCCGCGAGGAGCAGCCACACCACGACGCCGCGGAACTGATCGACGAGGATGCTCCAGACCGACGCGGGCTTCGGCGCGCGCAGCGCGTTGGGACCGACACGCCGCAGGCGCTCGCGCGCCTCGGCGTCGGTCAACCCCGAGCGGCCGCTCGCGAGCCGGCGAAGGACATCATCGGCCGAGCGCGCGTGGGGAGGCGTCGGCCAGATGGCGGGCGCCTCGGTCATCCGCCTGGTGCCCGGCGGGCTGCTCGTTCGGATGCGCGTCGATGTTCTCGCGGCACCGGCCATGGCCCTCCGGCCGCTCCACTCGGTCGTGCAGCCTGCGCGTCGAACTCCGTCGAATCGCGCTGAATCGCGTTGATTACGCGTTGGATACGCGTTGGATACGCGTTGGATACGGAGCGCCGCCACCGGCGTCAAGCGGGATTTCGCGCGAAGCGGGAGCGGGGGATCACCTACCCCGCCGCCACTCCCGGATGGCCGCCGCGTGCTTGGGATAGTGGCCGTACGTGTCGAGCCGCAGCCGGCGCCGGAAGCGCGTCTCTCGCTCGAGCTGGTCGTCGGGCGCACGCTCGATGTACCGAACGAGCCGCTCGTGGACCTCGTCCCGCCGGCGCAGCACCTCGGCGAGGGAGAGTGCACGCCGTTCCTCCGTCATCCGTGCGTTGAACGCGTCGATCCCACCGTACACGATGGAGTAGCGAGGCGGCCTGCTCCCCTCGAGGATGTGCGGCAGGTGCTTCAACGCTTCCTCCTCCCACCAGGTGACGTGCGCGATGATGTCCCGTACGGACCACGCGCCGGTGACGCCCGGCTCGGTGAGCTCCGCGTCCGACAAGCCGTCGTACGATGCGGCGAGCGCGGTCCATGCCTCGTCGAGGCGCTTCAGGAGCTGCTGCTTGGTCATGGTGAATGGAGCGTGTCGTCCCGAGCGCCGATGGCCGACAGCCGCTTCTCCTCACTTCGCGTCGTGAAAGATGACACCCGTCGTGTGCCGCCGCCCCGAGCGGAGGCGGCTCACGCCGTGGCGGAGATTCACCCGGTAGACGCCGCGCGTGCCCTGGACGGGGCGGTGGTGCACGGCGAAGATCGCCCCGTCGCCCATGCCGAGTGGAACCACCTCCACGCGCGACTGCATCCGCGGGCGCTGCTCGACGAGCACGAACTCGCCGCCGGTGAAGTCGACGCCGGGGCGGGAGAGGAGGAAGACCACCTGGAAGGGGAAGACGTGCTCCCCGTACAGGTCCTGATGGAGCGCGTTGAAGTCGCCCGCGCCGTACTGGAGGAGCAGCGGCGTCGGCCGGGTCTGCCCCGCCGCGTGGCAACGCTCGAGAAAGCTCGCGTGCTCGGCCGGATAGCGCACGTCGATCCCCATCGCCTCGTTCCACCGGTTCGCGATCGGCGCGAGGCGCCGATAGAGGGCGGCGCGCAGGTCGGCGATGATGTCGGGGAGCGGATAGGCGAAGTACTTGTACTCGCCCCGTCCGAAGCCGTGTCGCGCCATCACGATGTGGCTGCGGAAGCGTCCGCCATCGTCGTACAGGCGGGCGATCGCGGCGCACTCCTCGGCGGAGAGCACCCCCTCGAGCATCGCCCACCCGTGCGCGTCGAGGCTCCGGCCGGCCTCCGTCCAGTCGTACGCGCTCACGCGCGACTCGATGCGCTCACCGGGCGCGGGGACTCGTGGGTGTGTGGCTGTGGTCATGCGGGACTCCGTTGGGGCGGCTGGAAGATCGTGGCTCGGGATGACGCGGCTGTCGGCCATCGGCTCTCGGCCATCGGCTCTCGGCTACCTGCACACCGCTGGGAGCCCTCGGCGTGTGCCGTAGCCGATGGCCGAGAGCCGAGCGCCGAGAGCCGCGTCTTCCAGCCGCGTCTCTCCTCTACTTTATCTCCATCCCCACCCCCGGTCTCGCCATTTTCGGTCGGCGATCTTCCCGGTGCGGGGGTGATTTCATGGCCGAAAATGGCTAGAACGGTCCCGCGGCGCGGAATACATTGCGCGCATGACACAGGATCACTCGGCGCTCTACAACGCGTTCGCCTCGCGCGACCCGCGCTTCGACGGCGTGTTCTTCATCGGCGTGACGTCGACCGGGATCTACTGCCGGCCGGTGTGTACGGCGCGGATGCCGAAGGCGGCGAACTGCCGTTTCTTCGAGAGCGCGGCCGCGGCGGAGAAGGCATCGTTCCGGCCGTGTCTGCGCTGCCGCCCGGAGCTCGCCCCCGGGCGAGCGCCGGTGGACGACGGGCGGCGCATCGCCAGCATGATCGCCGAGCGCATCGAGGAGGGGATGCTCGACGACGGCGCCGGGCTCGAGCGGATCGCGGCGCGGTTCGGGTGGAGCACCAGGCAGATCCGCCGCATCGTCCAGAAGGAGCTCGGCGTGTCGCCGATTGAGCTGGTGCTCACCCGCCGCCTGCTGCTCGCGAAGCAACTGCTCGCCGAGACGGAGCTGCCGATCATCGAGGTCGCGTTCGCCAGCGGGTTCTCGAGCGTGCGCCGCTTCAACGATGCGTTCCTGCGCCGCTATGGGATGCCGCCGCGGCGCGCGAGGGGGGCGGTCGCGGGCGCGATGCCGCAGTCGGCATCGCGCGACTCGCTCACGCTCCAGCTCACCTATCGTCCGCCGTTCGACTGGGCTGGCATGCTGCGCTTCCTACACGTGCGCACGATGAAGGATGTCGAGCGCGCGACCGAGGACGAGTACCTTCGCACGGCACGGCTCGGCGCCCACACCGGATGGATCCGCGTGCGCCACGCGCGCGACCAGCGCGCCCTGCTCGTGGAGATCGCGCACTCCCTCACCCCGGTGCTTCCCGCGCTGCTGAGCCGCCTGCGTCACCTGTTCGACCTGAGCGCGCGTCCCGACATCATCGCCGCGCGGCTCTCGGCCGATGCGCGGCTCGGCGAGGCCGTCGCCAGGAATCCGGGGCTCCGCGTCCCCGGTGCCTTCGATGGCTTCGAGCTCGCGGTGCGCGCCATTCTCGGCCAGCAGATCACGGTGAAGGCGGCAGCGACGCTCGCGGGGCGCTTCGCGGACGCGTTCGGCGACGCGATCGACACGCCGCACGTGGGGCTGACCCGGCTCTCGCCGGCGCCGGAGCGCGTCGCGGGGGCGGCCGTGAACGAGATCGCCGCGCTCGGCATCATCCAGAGCCGCGCGCGCAGCATCATCGCGCTCGCGGATGAAGTCGCGTCCGGCCGTCTCGCGCTCGATGCCGGCGCCGATGCCGAAGCGACGATCGAGCAACTCGTCGCCCTCCCCGGCATCGGCAGGTGGACCGCGCACTACATCGCGATGCGCGCGCTGCGCTGGCCCGATGCGTTCCCCAAGGAAGACATCGTGCTGCGCAAACGCCTGGGGGGCGTCACCGCCGCCCGCGCGGAGGAGCTGTCACAGGCGTGGCGTCCCTGGCGCAGCTACGCCACGCTGCATCTGTGGCAGAGCGGCGTCGGCGCCGATTGAGCGGCGTCGTCGAAATCGCGGAATGCCTTCCCTTCGGTCTGCCTTATGCAACGATGGGCGCCCGTAGTCGCTCGGCCAGCAGGTCGAGTGCCTCCAGGTGTCGCGCACGCCCTGGAGGCGGCTTCGTGAAACCCGCCAGCTTCCAGGTCGATGATCGCCGCCACCGAGGCGAACGACGTCGCGCGCGAGCGTCGGGGACGGGGGGAAGGGATCCGATGGTGGAACGGGCGAACAGTGACGGCGGCCCTCGCCGTGATCCCGAGCGCACGTGCATCACGTGCTCCGAGGAGGGGATCGTGATGCGCGTGGTGGAGTGCGCCGATCCCGGCGTCGCGCTCTGCGTGGATGAGGCGGAGCGCTACTCGATGGTGAAGACGGGGCTGATCGGCGCCGTGTGGCTGGGCGACCGGCTGCTCGTGCGTGACGGCACCGCGCTGCTCCGGCTCGACAGCCGCTGGGGGCGCCGCGCCTGAGCTCCCGGCGCCGGGCCCGGCACGGTCCACCGCGGGGCTGGAACTCCCGCCTGAAACCGCGCATTTCGTTGTCCGTATGGTACAGGCAAATTACCACCGGAAGCGCCGGCTCACGGCGCTCTCCTGTACCTCGTCTCGAGAGGCGGACAATGCGGACGGCAACCTCAATCATGCAGTGGATCGTGCGGATCGCCGGGATCACCCTGATCGTGCTGGGGACCCTCTTCTGGCTCGGCCGGGCGCTCTCGCTCATTCCCGTGCACATGGCCGTCGGGCTGGTGCTCGTGCTGGCCATGCTCGCGCTGGCGGGGATCGCCGCGCGCGCGGGCGTGCGCGGCGGGCTGGTCGCGCTCACGGTGATCTGGGCCCTCGTGGTCCTGGTGCTCGGCGTCACGCAGATGCGCATCCTGCCGGGCTCCGCGCACTGGGTCGTGCGTGTGCTCCACCTGCTCGTCGGCCTCGGCGCGCTGCGTCTGGCCGAGGTGGTCGCGAACGCCGTGCGCGGGCGCGCGGAGCAGGGGCCCGCCGGGATGGTTCGGGAGCGCGCCGGGGCGGCGTGAGGGAGGCTGTCGGCCATCGGCCCTCGGCTCTCGGCTCTCGGCCACGGCACACCCTGGGAGCTCTCCATGCTGTGCAGTAGCCGAGAGCCGATGGCCGAGAGCTGACAGCCGTGTCTTCCCGCCGGCCGAGAGCCGCCTCTCACACCCTCGAGTATATTGTCCCGCATGCGCCGACTCCCGGGGCTTCGCCGCGTCACGGCCGTCCTCGCCGTCCTGCTCACGATCGTGCTCGTGATCGGGAGCGGCGCCGCGTGCCCGATGTGGGGCGCGACGGTGGCCGGCGCGCACTGCCGCGGTGACGTCGGCGCCGCGCATCGTGCGGCGGGGGGGAACACTCTCGCGAGCGCCATGTCCATGGCGAGCGGCCACGCGCGCCATCACGGCAGTCGCCCCGCCGGCCCGGACTGCGCGGCGCCGTGCGTTCCGAGCGCATGCGCCACCGGCGTGCAGTGCACCTCTCCCTCCGCCACGCCGCCGGCGACCGCGCTTCAGGTGCTCGGAGCTGCCGGCGCCGTCCACGCCCGCATTCACTCGCGCGCCCCTCGCTCGGTGAGCATCGCTCCCGAGCCCCCGCCTCCGCGCGCGTAGACCCGCCGAAACTCCAGTTCCTCTCTCGTGCCGAGTGCGCGACGCCACGGCGTCCGCTCGGTGGGTCCTTCACGCTCGGAGCGATCGCAGTCGATGCACCTTTCGCGAAACATTCCACGCTCGCGCGGGCCGTGGGCGAGCTTCGCCCGCACGCCACGGTCGTTGGCCGCGCTCGCGCTCGTCGCCACGCTGGCGACGCTCGCCACTCCCGCCACCCTCACGGCGCAGCACCACGAGCACCATCCACCAGCCGCGCCGGACTCGACCCGCCGCGACACGACCGGTCAGCCGCCGATGCGCATGCCGGCGGACAGCATGGCAGGGATGTCGGAGCACGACATGTCCGCGCACCCCGGCCCCGGGCACGACATGCGCGGCATGATGGAGGGCCCCCTCGGCATCTCCCACGAGCGCATGGGCTCCGGCACGTCGTGGATCCCGGACGCCTCGCCCATGCACGCCCGCCACGCGATGTGGGGCGACTGGACGATCATGCTCCACGGCGTGGCGTTCGCCCAGTACGACTACCAGGGCTCATCCCGCGGCGACGACCAGCTCGGCATCGTCGACTGGGAGATGCTCATGGCGATGCGCCGGATCGGCACGGGGCTGTTGCACCTCCACGGGATGGTCTCGCTCGAGCCCGCGACCCTCGGCGCCAGGGGATATCCGCTCCTGCTGCAGACGGGCGAGTCGTACCACGGCGAGCCGTTGCACGACCGGCAGCACCCGCACGACGCGTTCATGGAGCTGGCCGCGCTCTTCCAGCAGCCGATCGGGCGCGGGCTGGCGGTGGAGCTGTACGCGGGGATCGCGGGCGAGCCGGCACTGGGCCCGGTCGCCTTCATGCACCGGCCGTCCGCGCAGAGCGATCCGCTCGCCCCGCTCGGCCACCACTGGCAGGATGCGACGCACATCTCGTTCGGCGTGATCACGGCGGGGCTCTACTCGCGTCGCTGGAAGCTCGAGGGCTCCGCGTTCAACGGGCGCGAGCCGGACGAGCACCGCTGGGATCTCGACCTTCGCCGCCTCGACTCGTACTCGGGTCGATTGACGGTGAATCCCACCGCGCGCGTGAGCCTGTCGGGGTGGTACGGCTACCTCGCGAGCCCCGAGGCGCTGCACCCCGAGGAGTCGGTGCACCGCTACGGCGCGTCGGCGATGTACGCGGCGAAGGGGATCGGCGCGGGGAGCGCCTGGGCGACCACGCTCTTGTGGGGCGCGAACGAGCACGGCGGCCGCGTGGAGAACAGCGTCCTCGCCGAGAGCAATCTGGAAATCTCTCGCGCGAACACGGTCTTCGCGCGGGCCGAGTACGTGCGAAAGAGCGCGGAGGACCTCGTACTCCCTGGTGTCGATCCCGATCGCGAGTTCGACATCACATCGCTGGTGCTCGGCTACGTGAGGGAGATCGCGTCCATTCCCGGCGGGACGATCGGCGCGGGGGCGCGTGGGTCCGTGAACCTCGTTCCCTCCGCCGTCGGACGGTTCTACGGGACGCGCGCGCCGAAGGGGATCGACGTGTACGTTCGCATCCGGCCGAAGGTGATGGGCGGCGACGGGCACGAGTAGCGGGGCGGCTGGAAGAGGCGGCTGTCGGCCATCGGCTGTCGGGACGCGGCTGTCGGCCATCGGCTCTCGGCTCTCGGCTACGGCACACGCCGAGAGCTCTCAATGCGGGGCTCTAGCCGAGAGCCGAGAGCCGAGAGCCGACAGCCGGCTCCCTCAATCGCTCATCACAGCGACTCCAGGAACGCGACCAGCGCCGCGCGCGCCTTCGCGGTGGCGTGGCGCACGTGCTCGCGCGCGTGCGTCGCCTCGCCGCCGTGCCAGAGCACGGCCTCCAGCAGCGAGCGCGCGCGGCCATCGTGGAGCAGCATGGTGTGGCCGTTCACCACCTTCACGAGTCCGATTCCCCAGAGCGGCGGCGTGCGCCACTCGCTGCCCGATGCGCCGAAGTCGGGGCGGCCATCGGCCAGTGCCGGCCCCATGTCGTGCACGAGGAGATCGGTGTACGGATGGATCTCCTGGTTCGACGCCTCGGGGAGGCCGGGCAGCTCGCCGGTCACCAGCGTGGGCGTGTGACAGTCGGCGCACCCCGCCTCGTAGAACACCCGCTCTCCTTCCTGTACCTGGGGGGCGTCGAGATCGCGGCGCGCCGGCACGCCGAGCGTCTGCGTGTAGAAGGCGGTCGCCGCCACGGTCGAGTCGGCGACCTCGGGCGCGTGCCGGTCGCACCCCGTCACGTAGCCCTCGCACGGCTCGGCGGGGAAGAGGGACGACGTCACGCCCATGTCGCCGTTGTACGCGCCCGCGCTCTGCTGGAGCAGGGTGGGGACGTTCGCCTTCCAGCCGAAGCGGCCGAGCGCGTAGCGGCGCGACACGGCGTCCCACACCATGTTCGCTCGGCCGGAGACCCGCTGACCGCCATCGTAGCCATCGTGCCGTCCGGCGCGCTCGAGAATCTCGCTCTCCGGCACCGCCTCCAGCAGCCCGTCGCCGAAGACGGCTGGCGCCACGCGAGGCGAGACGAGCATCACCGCCGGGAGGGGCGCGTACTCGCCCTGGAACGTGTACCGCGGGACGCGCAGCGAGTAGGTCGAGCCGTCGCCGTAGGTGGCGGTCGACTCGGCGTACGTCACGCTCGCGGTGATCATGGGTGTGAGCCCGGGCACGGCGCTCAGCTCGAGCTGCGTGCCGAAGCCGGGGACGGGGCTCGGTCCGCCGTGCGGGCCGTCACCCGACACGCTCACCCGGAAGAGCAGCGAGGCGAACGGCGCGCCGGGCTCCGGCGGCCGTCCGCGTCCATCGCCCACGTGGCACGCCTCGCAGCTCGCGTTCATGAACACGGGGCCGAGGCCAGGGTTCACGTCGGCGGGCGCGGGCACGAACACGGTGGAGAAGGCGTCGTCTCCCGACTCGTGGCGTGCCAGCGCCGCGGGGGAGAGGTTGGGCGCGGCATTCTCGAACGCGCCCGCCGTGACGTCGAACACCGTCATCGCGCCACCCGCGAGCAGCGTGTGCGCTCGCGCGTCCGGCGCGGCATCACCCCGGGGCGCGTGCCGGTCGAGCATCGACTCGTCGGGCGCCGTCGTGGTGTCCGTGCACGCGGCGATCGTGCCGGCGGCGAGCAGCGCCGCGAGCGCTCTCGCGAGCGGCCTCGCGAGCGGCATCGCGAGCGGCATCGCGAGCGACATCGTGCGTGCACGAGGGTCGTGTCGCCGGCGCGAGTGGGCGGTGCGGGTGGGCGTGACGAGTGGGACGCGGGGCGCGGTCGCGCGCGCGCTGGGATGGAGTTCCATTGGTGCCTCCGTCTCGAGTGCCTCGACACCGTGTGGCCGGTCACCAGGACGCACCCGCTCCATGCCCGCCGCGCAGTGGCGCGGCGGGTACGACGATGAGCACGCGGGTTCCTGTCGTGGAACCGGCCGTGATCAAGACCGCCCGCGCGCCGCAAATCGAGTGCTCTCCGCGTGCCGCGCAGTCAGAGATCGGCGCTCCGTTCAGATGGCGTCGCGAGTGTCAGCCCCGGCCATGCGACGAACGCGATGAGGAACCTTCCCGCTGGCCCCGAGCGTGAGAGCGTCATACTGTGGGAGCATCGCACCGTCGAACCGGCTTCCACTCGCGGTGGCCCCGCGGGAGCGGCCCATGGCAGCACCCGATCTGCGCGACCAGTTGCAGTCGACACTGGGGAACAGCTACACCCTCGAGCGCGAGCTGGGCGGCGGGGGGATGAGCCGCGTGTTCGTGGCCGACGAGCCGCGTCTCGGCCGCAAGGTCGTGGTGAAAGTGCTCGCGCCGGAGCTGGCGGCGGGCGTGTCCGTGGAGCGGTTCGAGCGCGAGATTCGCGTGGCCGCGAGCCTGCAGCAGGCCAACATCGTCCCGGTGCTCACCGCTGGCGAGGTGGACGGCCTCCCGTACTACACCATGCCGCTCGTCGACGGCGAGTCACTCCGCGCGCGACTCGCGCTCGGGCCGCTGCCGATCGGCGAGACGGTGAGCATCCTGCGCGACGTCGCGCGCGCGCTCGCCTACGCGCATCGGCACGGTGTGGTGCACCGCGACGTGAAGCCGGACAACGTGCTGCTCTCCGAGGGCGCGGCGGTGGTCACCGACTTCGGGATCGCCAAGGCGCTCGCGGCGTCCAAGACCCGCGAGCACGACGGCACGCTCACCCAGATCGGCGCCGCGCTCGGCACGCCCGCGTACATGGCGCCCGAGCAGGCCGCGGCCGATCCCGGGATCGACCACCGCGCCGACGTGTACGCGTTCGGCGCCATGGCGTACGAGCTGCTCGCCGGCCGCCCGCCCTTCCACGGCCGCACGCCGCACCGGATGCTCGCCGCACAGATGACGGAGCGGCCGGAGCCGGTCGGCGCGCTCCGTCCCGATGTGCCGCCCGCGCTCGCTGCGCTCGTCATGCGATGCCTGGAGAAGGAGCCCGCCGACCGGATGCAATCGGCGGCGGAACTGCTGCGCGAGCTGGACGCGGTCGCGACGAGCGGCGCGCGCGCGGCCGCGCCAGCGATCGCGCTCGCGAGCCGGCGCACGCTCGCTCGGGCGCTCGGCACCTGGGCGGCCGCGCTCGCCGGCGTGGCGCTGCTCGCGCGACTGGCGGTCGCCGCGGTGGGATTGCCGGATTGGGTGTTTCCCGGCGCGCTCGTCGTGATGGCGCTCGGGCTCCCGGTGATCCTCCTCACCGCGCTCGTGGAGCACCACGCGCGGCTCGCGCCCACCATCCCGCGGACCACGCCGGGGGGCACGCCGGTGCAGTCGTCCACCATCGCCACGCTCGCGCTCCGCGCCAGGCCGCACGTCACGTGGCGGCGCGCCGCGCTCGGCGGTGCGCTCGCCGTGGGCGCCTTCGCGCTCCTCGTCGCCGGCTACATGGCGCTGCGCGCGCTCGGGATCGGCCCGGCGGGGTCGCTGCTCGCCGCCGGACGGTTGAGCACCAGGGAGCCGCTGCTCGTCACCGATTTCCGTGCGGGCGGCGCCGATTCATCGCTGGCGAGCGTGGTGGCCGAGGCGGTACGCACCGATCTCGGCCAGTCGGGGGTGATCTCGATCGTCCCGCCGGCCGAGGTCGCGGCGGCGCTGGAGCGCATGCAGCGGCCGTCCGCGAGTCGCGTCGACGTCGCGCTCGCCCGCGAGATCGCGGTGCGCGAGGGGATCGGGGCGATCGTCGACGGCAGCGTCACGCCGGTCGCCGGCAGCTACATCCTCACGCTGCGCCTCATCGCCGCCGAGTCGGGGGAGGAGCTCGCATCGTACCGGGAGGCGCTCGACGGTCCGAAGGCGCTCCTCGCCGGCGTGGATCACCTCACGCGCAAGCTGCGCGGCAAGATCGGCGAGTCGCTCAAGGACGTGCACGCGTCGCCGCCGCTCGAGCAGGTGACCACCGCCTCGCTGGATGCGCTCCGCAAGTACGCCGAGGGCGTTCGGGCGAACGACGTGGAAGTGGACTACGCGAAGGCGATCGGGCTGCTGCGCGAGGCCGTCGCGCTCGATACCTCGTTCGCGATGGCGTACCGCAAGCTCGGCGTGGCCATGAGCAACGCCGAGCTGTCGCCGGCGCAGGTGAACGCCGCCCTCGCCAAGGCCTACGAATATCGCGACCGGCTGCCGGAGCGCGAGCGCCACCTGGCGGTCGCCACGTACTTCGACATGGGGCCGGGGCGCGACCGCGCGCGCGCCGTCGCCGCGTACGCCGCGGCGCTGCGCGTGGACTCGCTCGACGGCGTCGCCCTCAACAACCTCGCGCTCATTCTCTGGGACCGGCGGCAATTCGGCGAGGCCGACTCGCTGTACCAGCGGCAGATCCGGTTCGACCGCAGCGCGGCGTTCGCGGCGCTCAACCTGGTTCCGCTACGCCTGGACGCGGGGCGGGTCGCCGGGGCGGATTCGGCCTACGCCAACGTGCGGGCGAAGTTCGGCGACCGGCCGATGGTCGCGCTGGACGCCGTGCCGCTGCGCTACGCGCAGGGAGGGCTCGACGCGCCGCTCATCGCCCGCCTCGAGCAGATGCGCACGGGCGATGTCGACGGACAGCGGCGCGCGACCGCCGCGTACGTGCTCGGGCAGTGGGCGCTGCTGCACGGGCGCCTCGCGGAGGGCGCGCGTCTCGTCGCGTACGGTCGCGCGCAGGACAGCGCGCGCGGCGCGGTGCCGCTCCCGCTCGCGCACGCGCGAGATGCCGCCGAGTTCGCGATTCGCTTTCGCGACCGGCCGGCGCGCGCCGTGGCGATCCTCGACTCGGTGCTGCAGCACGTCTCGCTCGAGACGATCGACCCGTTCGAGCGGCCGGACGCGGAGCTCGCGAAGCTGTACGCGCTGGCCGGTCGTCCGGATCGCGCGCGGGAGCTGCTCGCGCGGTTGGCGGCGACGGTTCGTGACTCGGCGGCGCTCAGGGCCGGCGGCCCCGAGCGGCATCGGGCCATGGCCGAGATCGCGCTCGCCGAGCATCGGCCGATGGATGCGGTGGTGCAGTTCCGGCTCGCCGACCGGCTCCCGGACGGACCGGCCACGGCGTGCACGATCTGTCTCCCCGCCGCGCTGGGGCGAGCGTACGACCAGGCGCGCATGGGAGACTCGGCGATCACGTGGTACGAGCGCTTCGTCGACACGCCGTCGTCGATGCGGCTGAAGCTGGAGCTGGACCCGTCCCTGTTGCCCCGCACGCTCCAGCGCCTCGGCGAGCTGTACGAGGCGCGGGGCGACCGCGCCCGGGCAGCGGCGCACTACGCCGCGTTCGTGGCGCTGTGGAAGGATGCCGATCCCGAGCTGCAGCCGCGCGTCGCCGACGTGAGGCGACGGCTGGCGCGGCTGCGCGCCCCGGAGCGAACGGAGTGAGCCGGCACGCCGGCGAACCGGCGGCTCAGGCGGTGGGGACGAGGAGGAGCGCCACGTCGGGGACATCGCGCGCGGGGGTCCACTGCGCCATGCCGGCGCGCCACACGAGCGTGTCCGGCCTCAGCGCGCCGCTCCGTGCCTGCTCGCGCAGCGCCGCCGGATCGAGCGGGCCCACGCGCTCGCCGTTCACCACGAGATAGACGGGATTCGCGCTCGGGATCGGGGGCGGCTCGCTCGGCGATGGTGGGGCGGGGGGCTGCTGCGGCGCGACGGGAGCGCGCGGCGCCAGCGCGCCGGCCTGCTGCCCCATGGCCAGTCCCAGCCCGAGCCCGACGCCCCCCGCGGCGACACCGCTCGGGTTGCGCGCGGCATCGCGCATCGCGTCGGCCGACTGGAGCTGGGCGTAGGCGCCCAGATCGCCGAGCACCCCCATGCGCGTGCGCTCGTCCACGGCGCCCTCCACCTCCGGGGGGAGCGAGATGTTCTCGATCACGAGCGAGGTGACGTCCAGCCCGTACCGCCTCGTGTCCGCCGCCAGCCTGTCGGCCACCGCGCTCGCGAGCTCGCCGTACTGCGCGGCGAGCTCGAAGACGGGCACCTGCCGCTCGGCCAGCAGGTCGCTGAACCGCGCCACCAGCATGTCGCGGAGCTGGTCGTCGATCTGGTCGATCGTGTACACCAGGTTGGTACCCCCCAGCTCGCGCACGAAGTCCACCGCATCGCGGACGCGCACGGCGAACGTGCCATAGGCGCGGAGCCGCACCGGTCCGAGCCGCGGGTCGCGCATCATCACCGGGTTCTTCGTTCCCCATTTCTGGTTCATGAAGTGGCGCGTGCTCACGAACAGCACCTCGGCCTTGAACGGGCTCTCGAAGCCGTACTTCCACCCGCGCATGGTGGAGAGCAGGGGGAGGTTCTTCGTCGTGAGCTGGTACATGCCGGGCTGGAAGACATCGGCGATGTCGCCGCGATCCACGAAGACGGCGACCTGCCCCGGACGCACGATGAGCTGGGCGCCGTTCTTGATCTCGTTCTTGGGCCGCGCGAACCGCCAGAGCATCGTGTCGGTGGTGTCGTCGATCCACTCGACGACGTCGATCAGCTCACCGGCGATGAATTCTCGGATGGTCATGGATGGCTCCGGGGAGGGATGCGCCGGCGTGCCGGCGTGCGGTCAGGAAAAGAGGTCGTGCAATGCCTTGACGATCGCGCCGAGCGTGACGTCTTCCGTCCAAGCGCTCGCGCCAGTCGGTCGGGTGAGCGGGAACCGCTCCGAGCTCGGGGGGCTCGTCTGCCCCGCCGCCGCGGTTCTCCACAGCTCCGCTTCGAGCTTCTTCATCTCGAGCGCACGGCGCTGCTCGAACTCCTTCGCTCGTTCGAGTCCACCGCCGTCGATGAAGCGGATCACGCGGTGCAGCTCGCCGCGGCCGAACCAGACGCCGTGTGACTTGCAGACGTCGATGATGACGCCGGATACGCGCGCGAAGTTGACGCGGTCCATGAGCGTCCGGCAGACCGGGCAGGGCACGTAGCGCACCGGGTCGTTTAGCGGTGTCGTCTGGGGCGTCTCGGCGGGTGGCGGTACTTCGAGCAGTGCCGCGCGCCGCTCGCGATCCGCGCAGAGCGACCGGAAGGTCGTGGCGTCCAGCCACGCGCCGTCGCACTCCGGGCACTCGTCGACCACCGTCGCGCCGAGCTTCACCGCGCGCGTCGCCGCGCCGCACCCCGGGCACGACACCGAGGGGTGGTCGTCCACCACGTTTCGCGCGGCTTCGGCGCCGCACGATGGGCAGAAGCGCATTCCGGCGAACATCGCGGCGAAGCACGATGGGCACGCCATCGTGGCGAGCGTGGAGCCGCAGTAATCGCAGTGCGCGTCGTCCGGCGATGCCGGAGCGCCGCACGAGGGGCAGTTCAGGCGCGGTGAGGCCATCGAGTGGTTCGGGTGATCGGGCGGTGCGAGACATCGAGGGGCGGTGCGTGGCGGCACGAGCGCGTGCTCGCGCGCGCCGCGACGCAATCACGACGAGTGGGGGACACGTCGCGTAAACGTTTGCGTGAAGACCGCGGCACTTGCCTGGACGAATGTTCCCAATGAATTACGGGCGCGGGTCCATGTGACCGAGTCGCGCCGCGCGCCACCCTGCGCGCTCGGGCGTCGGGCTTTCCGACCCCCCCCAATTTCACCTCATCCCCCCTGGTCCCCGGCCCCCAGCCCCCGGCCTCTCGCCCCCGGAGGAGGGGTTCCGCCGCCCCTCCGTGTCCTCCCTTCGAACCACCGCCGATGCCTGGCCAATCCACCGAACCGGAGCCCGTCGATGATCTCTCCTCCCGCGCGGCCGGAGGTCCACCGTCGTGATGCGGACGCCATGTGCCGGCGTCGGTCGCGCCGATGGCCGCCTCGCGGGAAGGGAAGGTGGGTCGCGGCGGGCCGCAACGAGGCGACCGACGCATGCCGGTAGAACGACGCATGCCCGTGGAACGTGTGCCGACGGGTGGACGCGACGCAGCGGACGCCATGTCGTCGCTTCCTGATCCGACGCCCGAGCTGCTGGCGCACTGGATCGCCCGCATCGCCGATGGCGATGCCGTGGCGTTCGAGTCGCTCTTCCACGCCTTCTACGACCGCCTCTGCGTGTACGCCGAGACGTACGTCCGCTCGCCGCACGCCGCCGAGGAGATCGTGGACGACGTGTTCCTCGCGCTCTGGGCCGGGCGGGAGCGCCTCCGGCCGCAGCGCGCGGTGGCCAGCTACCTGTACGTGGCGGTGCGCAACCGGGCGCTCAACCAGCTCCGGCGGCGGAAGATGGAGCACCAGTACTTCGAGCGCACCGAGCTCGAGTTCCGCGTGCTGGCTGCCGACGATCGCAACGACGTGGAGGACGCCGTCCGGAGCAGCGAGCTGTTCGCGCTCGCCGAACGGGCGATCGAGGCGCTCCCGGAGCGCATTCGCGAGACGTACCTGCTCTACTACCAGCACGGTCTCAGCTACGCCGAGATCGCGGCGGTCATGAACGTGTCGGTGAGGACCGTGGAGAACCAGCTCGCGCGGGCGGTGAAGCGCCTGTGGCGCGGGCTCCACGGCATGCTCGAGTGAGGGCGCATGTGGAACGATGAGGAGGGTGGGATGGACACGCCATCACACGATGATCAGGTCTGGACGACGCTCGTGCGCTTCAGCCGCGAGCCGCTCACGGCCGAGGAGGCCGTGGCGCTCGAGCGGTGGGTGGCGGACGACCCGACGCGGCGCGACATGGTTCGGGCCGTGCAGCGGCTCGGGGAGATGGCGCGGCAACGTGAGACGCGCCGGCGCGCCCCCGAGGCGTGGACGCGGGTGAGCGCGCGTCTGGCCGACGCGGACTCGTGGCGCTCGCGAGCGCGCGAGCCCCGACGCGAGCACTATCCGGAGTCGCATGGCGCGCCGGCGCGTCGGTGGCTCGTGTCGCGCCGGCGCATGATCGCGGCGGCCGCGGGGCTCGCGGCGAGCATCGTGGTGGGTGTCGTGCAGCGGGACCGCATCGCGAGCACCATTGCCGAGTGGCTCGCCGCCGCCGCGCCGCAGCGCGAGGTGGCCACGCGCGTGGGGGAGCGCCGGACCGTGCACCTCGACGACGGCACCACGGTGACGCTCGGCCCGCTGAGCCGCCTGCGCTATGGGAAGCTCGCCGGCGCGCGCCGGCGCACCGTGCAGCTCGAGGGGGAAGCGTATTTCGCGGTGGCGCCGGACACCGCGCACCCCTTCAGCGTGCTCGCCCGCTTCGCCGCCGTGCAGGTGGTGGGCACCGCGTTCGACGTGCGCTCGTACCCCGCGGACACGGTCGTGCAGGTGCTCACCACGCACGGACGCGTGGCGCTCCGCTCGCGCGATGCGCGCGCGCGGGGCGGGGCGCTGGTGGAGCGCGGGGAGCGCGGCACGGTGAACCCGAGCGGCTACGTGCACGTCGGGGCCGCCGACGTCGCGCGCGGCACCGCGTGGACCGAGGGGCGGCTCGGCTACCAGCTCGTGCCGCTCCACGCGGTGCTGCGCGATCTCACGCGCTGGTACGATCTCGACTTCACCGTCGCCGACTCCTCGCTCGCCTCCGTGCGCGTGACGATCACGTTCGACGGCGCGACGGCCGACGATGTGGTCGAGCAGCTCGCGGCGACCCTCCAGGTGCCGTATCGACGAGTCGGGCGCGCCGTGCTGCTCGGCGCGCGCTGACCGGCGCGCGCCCCCGGCGCGCGCTCCCGCCGCGAGGGGTTTTCCGGCCCCGGTTGGTCCTTTCGAGCGAATCCCCCCAGCCACACCCGCCCACCCGTGGAGTCAGCAATGCACGTCGTTCGATGGCTCGTGGCCGTTCTGCTCGCCGGCAGCATCACCGCACCCGCGCGCGCCCAGGCGGATGCTCCAGCCGCGCCGAGCGCGCAGGGGATCGGCGCGGGGAATGCCGTCGCCCCGCTCCGTCGCACCGTCACGCTGGAGCTGCGCGACGTGCCGCTCGTGCAGGTGATCCAGGCGATCGATCAGCAGGCGGATCTCCGACTCGGGTACACCGACCGCCTCCCGCACCTCGACAAGCACGTCTCCATCGTCGTGACCGACATGCCCGCCGGCGAGGCGTTGGCGAAGGTGCTCGAGGGGACGGGAATCGTGGTGCGGACCACCAAGAACGGGCAGATCACGCTGGTGCGGGAGCCGCAGAAGAACAGGGACACGGCACGCGCCGATACCGCGTTCGGAAGTCTGTGGGGTCGGGTGACGGACTCCGTGACGCACCGGCCGCTCGAGGGCGCGGTCGTGAGCGTGGAGGGCACCCGACTCACCAAGGCGACCAACGACAGCGGCTACTACTGGCTCCAGCCGGTGCCGGTCGGGATCGTGGAAGTGAACGCACGCATGATCGGATACCGCTCGGTGCGGATGCCGGTGATGATCGAGGCGCACACGTTGTCGCGCATCGACGTGGTGCTCTCGATGTCGATGAGCCAGCTCCAGCAGGTGGTGGTGACGGCGACCGGCCCGCAGCGACGCATGGAGATCGCCAACGACATCACCGTCCTCGATGTCGACTCGATCGCCGCCACGCAGCCCATCACGAGCGTCAGCGACCTCCTCGCCAACCGCGTTCCCGAGCTGACCGCGGTGCGCACGTCCGGTGCGCCCGGAGATCCCATCCGCTTCCGACTGCGCGGCGCCCACAGCGCGCTCCTCAACAACGATCCGATCGTGATCGTCGACGGCGTGCGCGTGTACGCGCAGCAGTCGGCCGCCCGCTCGCGCAACCTCGCGCTTCGCAATCCGGAGGGGTACGCGCCTCCCGCGCCGTCGCCGCTCGACCAGATCGATCCGAACTCGATCGAGACGATCGAGGTCGTGAAAGGGGCGTCGGCCGCTTCGCTCTACGGGCAGGATGCCGCGAACGGCGTGATCGTCATCACCACCAAGCACGGGCGCGCCGGCCCCGCGCGCTGGAACGCGCACGTCGATTACGGCCAGACGACGCAGCCCGGCAGCTACCCGGTCGGATACTTCCGGTGGGGGCACCCGCTCGCCGAATCCGAGCCATGGCAGCTGTGCGCGCTGCGCAACCAGACGTGCGTGGTGGACAGCGTCACGCACTTCCAGCTCCTGAACGACCCGCGCTACACGGTGCTCGGTCGCGGCGACCGCACGGCGGGCACGGTCGGCGTCTCCGGCGGCACCGCTTCGCTCACGTACAACGTGTCGGGGAGCCTCTCCGACGAGACCGGGCTCCTGACGCTCCCCGGCATGGAGGTGACGCGCTACCGGAGCCGGCTCGGGTCGGTCCCGCCGGAGTGGATGGTGCGCCCGCACCATTATCGGACCTGGAGCGCCAATACCGGCCTCGGCATGGCCATCGGCAAGAAGGCCAACGTGAACATCCAGGCGATGCTCTCCCGCTCCGACCAGCAGCGTTCCGATCTCGAGTCTCAGCTCGGCGCGCTCATGCGCACCTACTTCGACTCCGCGTCGGGGATGACGTGGATGGCGAACGGAAACAGCATCTCCGAGTTGAACTCGGGGACGCCGTTCGACGGCTTCTACCGGCACGTGACCTCCCAGCAGACCACGTTCACGAACGGCGTGAGTCTGGACTGGCGTCCGTTGTCCTGGCTCAACGCGCACGGCGACGCGGGGATCAACTACGACGCGCGCGACGATCGCATGATCGTGCCGCGGGGGATCATGCCGAGCGGACCGGACACCGTGGGAAAGGTGGCCCTCGGGCAGAGCACGACGCTCATGCGCACCGTGACCATTCGCGCCACGGCCCTGGCACCCCTCCCCCTCGGGCTGCAACTGCGAACCACAGTGGGGGCCAACTACGCGAGCACGGGGGCGCTCGACCTGGTCACGAGCGGCTCGGATCTGGCGCCGGGCGAGACGGCGCTCGGATCCGCCAAGTACATGGACGCGCCGCTGGAGCAGCGGACCGACATCACCACGTTCGGCTGGTTCGTGGAGCCCCAGATCAGCCACAAGCGATTCACTCTCACGACGGGGCTTCGCCTCGATGGCGGGAGCACGTACGGGACGCACGTGTCGCTTCCCATGTTCCCGCGCCTCGGCTTCTCGTACCTCATCTCCGACGAGCCGTTCTTCCCGTTCAGGAGCGTGATCAATTCGTTCCGCCTCCGCGTGTCGTACGGGGAGGCCGGACGGGTGCCGGAGCCCGCCGACAAGCTGCGGCTCTATCAGCAGGTGCAGGTGTGGGACGGCTCGCAGGTGGTGACCGGGACCGGCGTCAGCACGCTGGGGAACACGAAGCTCAAGCCCGAGCGCACCCGCGAATTCGAGGCGGGGTTCGACGCCGACATGTTCGACGATCGGCTCTCGATCTACTTCACCGGCCACCACAACACGACGATCGACGCGCTGTTGGCGGTGCCGATCCCCCCGTCGGTCTACGACGTGAGCAGCGTGCTCGAGAACGTCGGTGTCATCCGCAACACGGGGTTCGCGCTCCAGCTCGGGCTGGAGCCGGTCCGCAGCGACCTGGTGATCTGGAGCCTCAACGGCTTCATGAGCGTGAACCACAATCGCGTCGTCTCCCTCGCCGCCGGCGTGTCCCCGTTCTTCAATTCCACCGGGGATGGTCGTGTGGCGGCGGGCTATCCACTCTTCGGGCGATGGGCCCGCCCCATCATCGGCTACGAGGACGTGAACCACGATGGGCTGATCGAGGGGAACGAGGTGCAGGTGGGGGACACCCTCGTGTACATGGGGCAGCCGGAACCGAACTTCACCGCGAGCTTCGGCACGACGCTCAGCCTCTTCCGGGGCCGCCTGAGCGTGGACGCCGGCTTCAGTTACGAGGGGGGCAAGACGCAGATCAACCGGACGGCGCTCGACAACCAGATCTTCTCGCCCGCCCTGAACGACCCCAACGCCCCATTCGGGCAGCAGGCCGCCGTGGCGGCCATGAATCGCACTCTCTACGGCGAGATGCAGACCGTCTCGACGCTCCGCTTCAACACCCTGAGCGTCACGCTCGCCATGCCGGGCTCCGCCGCCCTCCGGCTCGGCGCCAAAGATCTGCGCATCTCGCTGCAGGGGACGAACCTGGGGCTGTTCACGAACTACCGGGGGAAGGACCCGGACGTGAACGCCTACGCGACGGGAAATGGCGTGATCGACACCGGGGTGCTGCCGCAGCCGCGCACCTGGTCGATGCGCGTGAGCGCGACCTACTGATGCCCCACGACCGGAGCCCGATCGTACTCATGACTACGCGCCGAATTCTCAGCCGCTTCGCTCCGATGCTGCTCCTCGGATGGAGCATCGCCTGCTCTCCGGACCGCATCATCGGGAACGCGCAGCTTCCTCCGAATGTCCCCGACCCCAGCTCCACGAAGACGCCCGCCGGTGCCGTGGCGGCCTATCACGGCGCCCTCGCCCGGTTGGCGTGGGCGTTCGGGAGCGGGTCCAACGCCGCGGTGGCGGTCTCCGGCCTGCTCAGCGACGAGCTGCAGGCCAGCACCATCGGCAGTGCCGTCGGGGTGACGGACGACCGCATGCAGATCGACAGTCGCGTCCTCCCCGAGTTCCTGGACCCTGCCCTCGAGCAGGGCGCTCCCGGCTTCGGGACCTACCTCACGACGTACCGCGCGCTGCAAGCCGTCCGCGGGCAGACGTCGGAAGGGCGTGGTCTCCTCACGCATTACGCGCCGGACAGCCTGCACGCGCTCACCGGACATCTGTACGCGGTTCAGGGGTACGCCGAGGTCCTGCTCGCGGACCTGTTCTGCTCCGGGGTGCCGCTCAGCACCCTCGACTTCGACGGGGACTACACCCTGGAGCCCGGATCCTCGACGGCGGATGTCTACCGTCACGCGGTCGTCATGTTCGACAGCGCGCTCGTGCTCGCGGCGGACAGCGAGCGGATCGTGAACATGGCGCGGGTCGGGAAGGGGCGTGCCCTACTCGCGCTGGGCGACTACCCCGGGGCCGCGCAGGCGGTCACCGAGGTGCCCGATGGCTACGTGTACGCGATCACCTACCCGGATCATTACTCCGGCACCGAGCAGTGGTACGACCTGGCGCCGAACTTCGCGCGGATGGGCATCGGTGACACGTACTGGGCGCTCACCGTCGCCGACAGTGAGGGGGGCGACGGCCTCGACTACGTCAGCAGTGGCGACCCGCGCACGGCGTCGGACTCGAGCGGCACGAACAAGTTCGGGGTGACGATCTACCACCCGGCGAAGTACTCCCTGCTCGGGGACTCGCCCATCGTCCTCGCCGACTGGGTGGAGGCCCGGCTCATCGAGGCCGAGGCCGCGCTGCAGGCGGGAGATGTGACCACCTGGCTGGCGAAGCTCAATCACCTGCGCGAGACGGCGATCTCGCCGGCCCTCGCGGACACGACCGATCCCGGCACACCGGACGCGCGCGTCGACCTGACCTTCCGCGAGCGCGCCTTCTGGCTCTTCCTCACAGCGCACCGGCAGGGTGACATGCGCCGGCTCGTTCGCCAGTACGGGCGCCAGCCCGGCGCGGTGTTCCCCACTGGCCGGTACGACGGCGCGAGCGGCAGCTACGGGACGGATGTGACGCTCCCGATTCCAGCGGTAGAGGCACTCGGCAACCCGAACTTCCACGGCTGCATGAGCCGTGGCGCCTGACCTCTCACTCACGGCGACACTCATGAACGCTCGTGTCCTCATTATTCGCCAGCGGCGCGGCTCCACGATGCGCCGCCTCGGCTGCCTGACGGCTCTCGCCGCGGCGCTCGGCTGCGGCTCCGACCCCGCCGCGCCGACGCCGGCGCACGAGGGGTCGCAGCTCTATTGGGCGCTCACGCTCGACCAGCACGCCATCAACATGTCGACCGCCGCGCCGTACGACACCGTGCGGCTCACGGCCACCGCGTTCTCCTCCTCCGGTGAGCCGCTCGGCGATGCACCGGCGCCGACCTACCGCTCCGGCGATCCCGAGCGACTGCAGGTGAGCGGCGACGGCTTCCTCCACGCAATCGGCCAGGGTGCGGCGATCCCCGTGATCGCGGAGCTCACGGTGGGGAACATCAAGCACGCCGACACGGCGCTGGTGGACATCACCACCGACCCCGCGCCGCCGGCGCTCGCGTCGTTCTCCATCCACCCGCTCCCGGGCGACAGCGCGATCTGGGAGGCGAACCGGCAGGAGAACTTCACACTCTACGGCCCGCGGATGATCGTGCCGCACGACGCGGATGGGAATCCCATCTCCGGCCTCGCCATCTACTTCAGCTCTTCCGACACCACCGTCGCGCAGATCGACCACCAGACCGGTCTCCTCGATGGCGTCCGCCCGGGACAGGTGCTGATCGCCGCCAGCACCACCGCGTACGGCGTCGTGAAGGCCGACACGGTGTCGTTCACGATCACGATGCCCGCCGCCATGGCCGTCTTCGCCCTACCGAGCAACTACGAGGCACCGGACGCGGACATCACCTTCCAACCGAGCTCGGTGACGATCGCCGCCGGCGGAACCGTGCTGTTCGCGCGCGGCATCTTCTCCCCCATCGAGATCACCTTCGACGACCCGACCAACGTGGAAGAAGATCATCTGTTCTGCTACTGCGGATCCGGGAACATCCCCACCTTCGGCGGGGACACCCTCGATCCCTTCACCAACGGCGTCAGGGCGCGGAGCTTCCCGGTGCCCGGGACCTACGTCTTTCACACCACCGCGCTGAACGGGGCGACGGGGACGGTCGTGGTCGAGGCGGCTCCGGCGGACGCCCGTCGTGTGCGCGTCGGCGTGGTGTCGGAGGGTCGGCGATGACCATCAACCGGCGCGATTTCATCAAGGCCGGCGCGATGGCGGCGTCGCTCGCCGCGCTCCCGCGCCCGCTCCTCGCTGCCACCCGCCCGCCTCGCGTGTCCCTGCCCGCGATCACGGATCCCGACGTCCGCGAGCTCGCGATGCGGGCGCTCGATGCGGCGAGGAGCGCGGGGGCCACGTACGCCGATGTGCGGCTCACGCACGAATTCCAGCGGCAATTCAGCGCGAATGGTTTCGGCGACGCCGAGACGATGGAGGTCGGCGTCCGTGCGCTGGTGCAGGGATACTGGGGCTTCGCGAGCGGGCCCGTGTGGACGCCTGACGAGATGGCCCGGCTCGGGCAGGAGGCCTACCACCAGGCGAAGACGAACGCGCTCGGCAAGACACGCGTCGTGGACCTCGCGCCGGCTCCCGTGGTCGCCAACGGACACTGGGCGACGCCGGTGGAGATCGATCCACTCCAGCTCTCGCCGTTCGAGATCATGGATCATCTCACCAGCTTGGACATCTACACCCCGCGCGTGAACCCGAACGCCTACGTGGGCCAGAACAGTTGCGCGTTCACATGGCAGGAGAAGGCCTTCGCCTCGACGGAGGGAAGCTACTACACGCAGCGCGTGTGCACCGGCGCGGGCACCCTTGCTGTCGTGCTGCTCGACAAGAAGACCGGGCGGCGGGACGCTCGACTGGTCGATCGGCTGACGGTGTCCAGCGTGGGATGGGAGCTCTACCGCGGTCAGCCGATCCGCGAGGAGATCCGCCGCCTGGTCGAGGAGCTCGAGGAGGACATGAGGCTCCCCCTCAAGCCGGTGGACGTCGGGCGCTACGACACCGTCATCGACGCGTGGAGCGTCTCGAAGCTCCTGAGCGAGACGATCGGCCGCGCCACGGAACTCGACCGCGCCCTCGGCTACGAGGCGAACGCCGGCGGGACGAGCTACCTGAGCGATCCCTTCGGCATGGTCGGCACCTACCAGGCGGGCGCATCGGCGCTCCACGTCACCGCCGAGCGCTCGGCACCCGGAGGCGCCGCCACGGTGAAGTGGGACGACGAAGGGGTGGAGCCGGATGCGTTCACGCTGGTGAAGGATGGGGTGCTCGTCGATTTCCAGACCACGCGTGAGAGCGCGGGATGGATGAAGGACTACTACACGAAGACGGGGCAGCCCATCCGCTCGCACGGGTGCGCGGTCGCGGATTCGGCGATCGATGCCCCGCTCCAGCAGCCGCCCAACCTGACGATGCGGCCGGGGCGCGAGGCGCTCGACTTCGATGCGATGGTGTCGGGGCTCGACGACGGACTCGCCGTCAGAGATCTGAAGGCCGACATGGACTTCCAGCACCTGAACGGTCTGGGCACGGGGCGCTTCTACGAGGTGAAGAAAGGGAAGCGCGTCGCGCTCATCAATCAGGCCGGCATTCTCTTCCGCGCTCCCGAGCTGTGGAAGGGGATCCGCGCGCTCGGCGGATCGGGCAGCGCGCGCCGGTTCGGGAGCTACACCAGCAAGGGAGAGCCCGCGCAGGCCGCCCCCCACAGCGTGACGGCAGTGCCCGCCGTCTTCAAGCAGCTCACCCTCATCGACCCGCAAAGGAAAGCATGAGCCGGCACCGCGATCGACCGTATCGGCTGGGGGATGCACCCCGCATTCTCTCGCGCGAGGAATGCGACGCCATTGCCGAGCGCGTGTTCCGCTTCGCCCGCGGCCGCGCCAGCGACACGCGCGTGGGCATCTGGAGCTGGTGGCAGGGAGAGATGCGATGGGGGCGCAACCGCGTGAGCCTCGCCAGCGACCGGCGCGACGTGATCATCAAGATCTGGCGCGGATCTCCGTTCGGGTCGTATGGAAGCGCGCTGACGAACCAGGTGGACGACGTGTCGCTGGAGGCGGCGGTGCGCGCCGCCGAGCGGGAGCTCGATCTGATGGACGAGGACCCGCCCGCGGCCTACCTCCCCCCGCTTCCGACGCTGGAGCAACCGAAGACCAGCATCTGGAGCGATGCCACGTACGGCCTGACCACCGAGGCGCGTGGCGAGGTGGCGCGCGCGCTGGTCGACTCGGCGGAGGCGAAGGGGATGCTCTCCGCGGGGTACGCCGAGGTGCGCGCCGCCGCGAAGGCGATCATCAGCTCCGAGATCCGCGCCGGGCGGCCTTCGATGTTCGAGACGCCGTACACCGCCTGGACGCACGCGCAGTGCTCCATGACCGTACGCGACCAGCAGGGCACCGGCTCCGGCTGGGCCGGGCTCTCCGCGTACGACTGGAAGAAGATCGACGCCCCGGCACTCGCCGAGCGTGCGCTCGACAAATGCCTCCGGTCGCGGAACCCGGTGGGGTTGGAGCCTGGGCGCTACACCGTGATCCTCGAGCCGCAGGCGGTGGCCGATCTCATCGAGAGCGTGGTGGGGTGGCTCTCGGATCGCGAAAGGGCGGAACAGGGCCATGGACCATTCGTGCTCGGCGGCGACGATGTGCTGGGCATCGTGCGCACGAAGCTCGGCCTCAAGGTGGTGGACGAGCGCATCACGATCAGCCACGACTACGCCGACCCGGCGCTGGGCATCGTTCACGAGGTCGGGGCGGGGACGGCACCGGTGACCTGGATCGATCATGGCGTGCTCACCGCCCTGTCGTATCCGAGGGAATACGGGCTGGCGATGCTGGGGGAGTCGTCCGGGCTTCGCGGCACCACCGGATACCGGATGAGCGGCGGGGATACGTCGATCGACGAGATGATCCAGACGACGAAGCGAGGGCTGCTCGTCACGCGATTCTGGAACGTGGGGACGTTCGACGAGCACAGTCTGCTCTCCACCGGCCTCACACGGGATGGCCTCTGGCTCATCGAGAACGGAAAGATCACGAAGCCGGTCAAGAACTTCCGCTTCACCGAGTCGCCCCTGTTCGTCCTCAACAGCATCGAGCAGTTGGGAACGCCGGTGCCCGTGTTCCGTCCCACGGCGAGCGGCTCGGGCGAGCTGACGCCCGCGATCGTGCCGCCGCTCAAGGCGCGCGATTTCAGCTTCACCTCTCTCGTGGATGCCGTCTGATGCGATACCGGGAACTCTGCTGGGGGCGCGCGGGCGCGCGATGCGCGGCGTGGTTGCTGACGGTGGCAGTCGCCGTGTGCGCGCCGAGCGCGCGGGCGCAGACGCGCTTCGTGCTCGCGGACACTACCGTGGACGTGGGGAAGTACACCACGGTGGAGGAGTGCGCGGCGGCCACCCTGCGCGTACGGCACGGAATGGAGCGGCACGAGCGGAAGGTGGTCTGGAAGGACACGTTGCCCTTCGACCCGCATGACGTGATGGCGCCGCTTCCGGAGGCGACGATCGCCACCGCCAAGCGGTGCACCGAGCGCTTCCCGGCAGCGAAAGTCCCCGTGACGGACTTCGCGATCCTCGTTCCACTGTATCTCGTCGCCGATCGCGACGCGGAGGCGGCCACGCTGATCAGTCGCCGGCTCGCCGCCATCCACGCGCCACACGACCCGAAGTCCGGCGTGTCGGTCGCGGACAGCGCGAGGGCGGCGCGGGTCGCGGTGCTCGACAGCGTCATCGGCTTCTACATGGAGGCGCGGCCGGCGCGCGTCGCCGCGGCCGAATCGCTCACCGTCGCCTTCGACCGGTCGGCCCCGCGCCCCCTGCACGCCGAGGATGTGCACGAGCTGTTGGGGTGGTACGGCCAGTTGGGCAACTTCGCGGCCAGGATCATGGACACCACCTCGATGCAGGCGAGAGGAGCCCGAGCGGTCGCCCTGGTCGACTCGTTGTCCCCGAGCGAGCTGGAGACCCTCAAGGAGAAGTTCGGCGAGGAGAACGGTTCGTGGAAGGCGACGTTCATGGCGATGAACATGATGCAGGCCGGATACGGCGCGATGCTCGACAGTCTGCGACGGAGTACGGCGGCGTTCGTGGTGTACATGGGAGCGCTGTGGGCCAAGTCCACCAACGAGCGCGCGGAGGCGTCGGAGTTTCCGACCGGCAAGCAGGCGCCACCCTTGGTGGGGAACATCCTCCCCGGGCACGAGGGAGCGGCGGGCCCGCGACCGGTGCCCGGCAAGGTCAACCTGATCGTCTTCACCGATGGAATGTGCACCGACGTGGTGCCGGTACCGGTTCCATACCACCTCGTGACGGGCGAGGGTCAGCAACGGTGCTACCAGGACATGTCCGAGCTCCGGAGAATTGCGGCGCGCTTTCCAGCGCTCGAGATCACGCTCGTGGATCGGACGCGAGGCTCGTACATGTACCTGCACCCGCAGAGTCCCACGGAAGAGGCCTCGCTGATCGCCAGGTCGCTCGAGGCGCACCGGGTGCCCGGCACACCGGTCATCGCCGCCTCCGCCTTCCTCCGCATCCCCGACCCTGATCGCAGACTGGTCCCGAAGACCGAGCAGCCGAATCAGAAGTCGTATCAATTCCACAAGATCTTCACGCCCGGACCGGGACAGTCGCTGCTCGTGGATCGAGATGGGACCATCGTCTTGACGGGGGTTGGGACCGATGCACAGACGGACTGGTTCTCCAGTCAGCTGATCAGCATTCTGCTATCGCGCCAGACGACCGCCGATCGCGACTCGCACCAGGGCACCGCAGGAACGTCGCCGCGGCCGAATTGACCACGCGATCCCGCCGCGCCGCCGCGCTCCTCGTTCGAGAGCGCGGCGGCGCGTGCGCGTCGCGGCACTAGCTGGCCGCCCGCACCAGGTTCGCCATCGCGAATCGCGGGGCGGCGAGCCCATCGGCATCGCCCCCTTGCCGCGCGCCGCGCGCGCTCCCACCGTGTGAGCCCATCGCCACACGGTGCGTCCGCATGCGCGGCTCGCTCGATCGCATGTGGCTCGCGATCGCTTGGGCATCGCTGCTCGCTATCCCAGTGCCGGGGCGTGCCCAGCGCGCGGCCGAACGGCGGTCTCGCTGGCGGGCTCCGCTCGGCG
>DASUXC010000059.1:0-11569 GCA_036378095.1 Gemmatimonadaceae bacterium
CGGGGCTCTCGCGCCGCATGGAGGTCATCACCACGCCCTCGATGCCGCAGGGGACGATCAGGTCGAAGTACGACAGGTCGTTGGTCACGTTCAGGGCGAAGCCGTGCCAGGTGACCCAGTCGCGCGCGTGCACGCCGATCGATGCGAGCTTGCGGCCGCGCGTCCACACGCCGGTGAGCCCGGCCTCGCGCACGGCGGGGATCGCCCACGCCCCCATCGCCCGGATGAGCGCCTCCTCCACCTGACGCAGGTACCAGTGCAGATCCGTCCGGTGTCCCTTCAGGTCGAAGACCGGATAGCCGACGAGCTGACCGGGGCCATGGAAGGTCACGTCCCCGCCACGCTCCACCTCGAACAGCTCCACCCCGCGCGCGCGCAGCGCCTCGGCGCTCACCGTGACGTGGCGCGCCTTCGCCGTGCGGCCGAGCGTGATCACCGGCGGGTGCTCGACGAGCAGGAGCACGTCATCCGCGATCTCGCCGGCGATGCGACGGCGCGCGACATCGCGCTGCAGCTCGAGCGCCTCCGCGTACGGCATCACCCCGAGGTCGACGACCCGGAGCGGGAGAGAGGGGGAGGGGTGGGAGGACATGCGACAGCACCTGCTCGAAGTGGTGGGCCCCCGGGGCGCGACGCGCGCCCTCGGGGTCGCCGTGCCCCACCGGGGGGCGGGTGGAGAGCGGGGAGCGGGAGCGCGGTCGTCGCGCCCCCGCTCCCCGCACACGGCTCACGTGTGGATCACGCGGCCCATCGCATCCAGCGTCGCCTCGGCGATCGCCTCGGAGAGCGTGGGGTGGGCGTGGATCGCGAGATCCACCTCCTCCACCGTGAACTCGTTCTCGCGCGCGACGGCCAGCTCGTGGATCATCTCCGTGGCGTGCGCGCCGATGATGTGCGCGCCAAGGATCTCGCCGTACTTCGGGTCGCTCAGGATCTTCACGAACCCCTCCGTCTCCCCGGACGTGCGCGCGCGCCCGTTCGCGGAGAAGGGGAACTTCCCCACCTTGTACGGGATGTTCTTCTCCTTCAGCGCCTGCTCGGTGGCGCCGATCGACGCGACCTCGGGGTGGCAGTAGGTGGCGTTCGGCACGTTCCCGTAGTTCAGCGGATGGACGTGCGGGAGTCCGGCGAGGTACTCGGCGAACACCATCCCCTCGCGCTCTCCCTTGTGAGCGAGCATCGGCGGGCCGGCGACGTCGCCGATCGCGTACACCCCCTTCACCGACGTCTCCATCCGCTCGTTGATCTTGATGAAGCCGCGCTCGGTGAGCTGGACGCCCAGCGACTCGAGGCCGATCCCATCGATGTTGGGGGCGCGTCCGGCGGCGACGAGCACCTTCTCCACCGTGAGCTCCTTCTTCTCTCCCTTCACCTCCACGGCGAGGGTCACGGAGTCCTTCCCCACCTTCACGCTCGTGATCCGGGCGCCGGTGAGCGCCTCGATCTTCCGCTTGCGGAAGCTGCGCGCCAGCTCCGCCGACACCTCGGCGTCCTCGAGCGGGAGGAGCGTGGGGAGCACCTCGATGATCGTGACCTGGGTGCCGAAGGCGTTGAACACGTCGGCGAACTCGCACCCCACCGCGCCGGCGCCGATCACGGCCATCGACTTGGGCGCCTGCTCGAGGACGAGCACGTCATCCGAGGAGAGCACGGTGCGCTTGTTCAGCTCGAGGCCGACCTGCGGCAGCCCCTTCACGCGCGACCCGGTGGAGATGACCAGCGCCTTCTTCGCCTCGTACCGCTCCTCCTTGCCATCCGCGCCCTTCACGGCCACCGCGTTCTTCGCGACGATCCGGCCGGTGCCCTTCACCCACGTGATCTTGTGCTTCTTGAACAGGAACTCGACGCCCTTGGAGTTCTGCTGGCTCACCGCGCGCGAGCGCTTCATCGCGACGCCGTAGTCGAGCACGACGTCCCCCACGGTGACGCCGAAGTCCTTCGCGTGCGGCAGCCGGTTCGCGATCGCCGCGCTCTCCAGGAGCGCCTTGGCCGGGATGCACCCCCAGAGCACGCAGGTGCCGCCGAGCCCCTCGCGCTCCACCACCGCCACGGACATGCCGAGCTGCGCCGCGCGAATGGCGCCCACGTAACCGGCGGGACCGCCGCCCAGGAAGATGACGTCGAACGTTGCCATGGATTGCCTCAGTGAGCGTGTGCCGTGAGAGAGAACGAGCGCGGCCGTCCGCGGGCGCGCTCGACGCGCCCCGGACGGCCGCCCCGTCTCAGTAGACCAACATCAGCGGGTTCTCGATCAGCCGCCGGAGCGTTTGCAGGAAGCGCGCGCCCACCGCGCCGTCGATCACGCGGTGGTCGCAGCTCATCGTCACGCGCAGGTGCTTGCGCACCTGGAGCTCCCCGTCCACGACCACCGGCTTGTCCTGCACGGCGCCGATGGCGAGGATCCCCGCCTCGGGCGGATTGATGATGGCGGTGAACTGGTCGATGCCGAACATGCCGAGGTTCGACACCGAGAAGGTGGAGCCGGTGTACTCCTCGGGCTTGAGCCGGCGCTCGCGCGCCCGCTTGGCCAGCTCGCGCGCCTCGCGCGAGATCTCGCTCATGCGCTTCGTGTCGGCGTCGAAGATCACCGGCACGATGAGCCCATCGTCCGTGGCCACGGCCATGCCGAGGTGCACGTGGCCGAACTGCCGGATGCGGTCGCCGAGCCAGTGCGCGTTCACCTCGGGGTGCTGCGAGAGCGCCGTGGCGACGGCCTTCAGGATGACGTCGTTGAACGAGACCTTGTACTCGTCGCCGAGGGCGGTCATCGCCTCGCGCAGCTCGGCCACGCGGGTGAGGTCGAACTCGGCGGTGAGATAGAAGGTCGGGATCGGGCCGATCGACTCGGTGAGCCGCTTGGCGATCGTCTTCCGGATCTGGGTGAGCGGGATGTCCTGGACCGCCTCGCCCGGAGCGCGCGCGGCGCGCGCGGCCGGCGCCGACGGCGCAGCCGCGCGGGCCGCGCCGCTCTGGATCGCGGCCTCGATGTCGCGGCGGATGATCCGCCCGCCCGGGCCGCTCCCCGTGAGCTGCTGCAGGTCGAGCCCCTGCTCGCTCGCCAGGCGCCGCGCGAGCGGCGAGGAGCGCGGGCGCTCCCCGTTCTCCAGCGCGTGGGGCGCCTGCTCGGTGGAGGGCTCGGGGAGGGGCGGGGGCTGGTGCCGCGGCGCCGCGTTGCCGAGGCGCTGCGTCTTCTGCTGCGGCGGTGCCGACGACTCCCCCTGCGATTCCGGCGGGGTGCGGGGCACGGAGCTCGCGCCCGCGCTCTCCTCGGTGCGGGCCACCACCTGGGCCGGGGGGGCCGCGCGCTCGGTGCCGCTCACCGGGCCGCCGGCGCCCGCCACGAGCGAATCGATGTTCTCGTCAGGCGTGCCGATCACGCCCACGAGCTGCCCCACGGGGGCGGTGTCCCCCTCGGCGAGCAGCCGCTTCCGGAGCACGCCCTCGCCGCGCGCCACGAGCTCCATCACGGCCTTGTCCGTCTCGACTTCGGCCAGCACGTCGCCCTTGGCGATCGCGTCCCCTTCCTGCTTGAGCCACTTGACCAGCCGCCCCTCTTCCATCGTGGGGGACAGCGCCTCCATCACTACCTTGGTCGCCATGTCGTATTCCGGGTTGGGCCCGGTCCCGGCCTCGCGGCCCTCCGGCGGGCTCGCCCGCCGCCGCCGCCGGGACCGGTGCGCCTCAGTCGATGTACATGACCTTCTTGACCGCCGCGATCGTCTTCGGCGCGTCGGGCTTGGCCGCGCGCTCGAGGCTCTTCGCGTACGGCATCGGCACGTCCGTCTGATGCACGCGGATCACCGGCGCATCCAGGTGGTCGAAGCACTCGCGCTGGATCACGTCCACGATCTGCGCGCCCATCCCCGCCACCTCCCACCCTTCCTCGAGCACCACCGCGCGGTTCGTCTTGCGCACCGACGCGGCGATCGCCTCGGTGTCCATCGGGCGCAGGCTCAGGAGATCCACCACGTCCACGCGGATCCCCTCCTTCGCGAGCTGGTCGGCGGCCTGCATGGCCACGAGCACCATCTTGCCGAACGTGATGATCGAGCAGTGATCGCCCTCGCGCTTGAGGTCCGCCCGGCCGAGCGGGATGACGTACTCGTCCTCGGGCACCTCGCCCTTGGTGTTGTACAGCATCTCTCCCTCGAGCACGATCACCGGATTGTCGTCGCGGATCGCGCTCTTGAGCAGCCCCTTGGCATCGTACGGCGTGCCGGGGGCCACCACCTTGAGCCCCGGGATGTGCGCCAGCCACGACTCCCACGCTTGCGAGTGCTGGGCCGAGAGCTGGAGCGCGGCGCCGTTCGGGCCGCGGAAGACGATCGGGATGTTGTACTGGCCGCCGGACATGTAGAGCATCTTGGCGGCGGAGTTCACCACCTGGTCGAGCGCGAGGAGCGCGAAGTTCCAGGTCATGAACTCCACGATGGGGCGGAGGCCGACCATGGCCGCGCCGACGCCCACGCCGGCGAACCCGAGCTCGGTGATCGGCGTGTCGACCACGCGCATCTCGCCGAATTCCTGGAGGAGCCCCTTGGACACCTTGTACGCGCCCTGATAGACGCCGACTTCCTCGCCCATGATGAAGACGCGGTCGTCGCGCTGCATCTCCTCCCGGAGCGCCTGGTTCAGGGCATCGCGATATGTGATGACGGGCATCTGATTCTCGTGAGTGGAATGTCGCGGCGGCGCCGGGCGGGGGCGGAGCGGGCGACGGCCGGAGCCGGTCCCGCGCGCCCGAGCCCGGCGCCAGGCTCACCCGGCGACCGGCTGCGCCGTGGCGTCGCTGGTGGTGTCGACGTACACGTCCTCGAGGAGCGACTCGGGCGCCGGCTCCGGGCTCGCGTCGGCGAACGTCCAGGCGTCCTCCACGATCGCCTTGAGCTCCTCGTCCAGCTTCGCCATGTCGGCGTCCGACCATTCGCCGCGCTTCTCCATCTCGGCGCGCATCACGGTGATCGGGTCGCGCTTCATGTACTCCTCCAGCTCCTCCTTCGTGCGGTACGTGCCGCTCACCGCGTCGGACATGGAGTGCCCCATGAAGCGGTACGTGCGCACCTCGAGGAGGGTGGGGATGTGCTCGCTCCGCGCGCGCTGCACGGCGCGCTCCGTGGCCGCGCGCACCGCGATCACGTCCTGCCCGTCCACCACCTCGTTGGGCATGTCGTAGGAGCAGGCGCGCTCGGCGATGTCGTTGATCGCCGACGCGCGCTCGAGCGCCGTCCCCATCCCGTAGCGGTTGTTCTCGATGAGGAAGATCACCGGCAGCTTCCAGAGCGCGGCCATGTTGAGCGCCTCGTGGAAGGCGCCGCCGTTCACCGCCGCCTCGCCGAAGAAGCAGAGGCACACCTGGTCGCCGCCACGGTACTTGATGGCGAAGCCCACCCCCGTGGCGAGGGGAATGTGCCCGCCCACGATCCCGTGGCCGCCCAGGAAGTTGACGCTGCGGTCGAAGAGGTGCATGGAGCCACCCTTCCCCTTGGAGCAGCCGTCGGCGCGGCCGAACAGCTCGGCCATCACCGACCGCGGCGACATTCCGCGGGCGAGCGCCTGGCCGTGGTCGCGGTAGCTCGCGATCACGTAGTCGTCGTCGCGGAGCGCGGAGATCGCGCCCACCCCGACGGCCTCCTGGCCGATGTAGAGGTGGCAGAAACCGCCGATCTTGCCGAGCGCGTACGCCTCGGCGCACCGCTCCTCGAACCGGCGGATGAGCAGCATCTGTCGCAGCAGGTCGGTCCGGAGTCGCGCGTCGGCGGTGGCGCTGCCGGCACGGTCGCCGTCGGACTTGAGGTCAGGTCGCTTCTTGGCCATTGGGTCCCGGTTGCGTGAAGACTGTGGGGCGAAGGACGCGCGCTCGGGGGACGGGGCGGGGCGCCGGCTTGGCGGCCGCGCGCCCAGCCCCCGAGCCCGCGCGTCAGGTTCCCGCGTGCATCGCCGACTGCACCTGCTCCCAGGCGTGATAGCTGGAGCGGACGAGCGGGCCGGACTCGACGTGGCGGAAGCCGAGGTCGAGCCCGATCTCGCGCAGGCGGCGGAACTCGTCGGGGGTGTAGTAGCGGTCGAGCGGGATGTGGCTCGACGACGGACGCAGGTACTGGCCGAGCGTGAGGATGTCCACGTCGACCTCGCGCAGCTCGCGCATGGTCTCCACCACCTCGTCCACCGTCTCCCCCATGCCGAGAATGATCCCCGATTTGGTGGGGATGTCGGGGGCCACCTGCTTGGCGAAGCGGAAGATCTTCATCACGCGCTCGTAGCGGCCGCCCGGGCGGCAGCGCTTGTAGAGGCGAGGGACGGTCTCGGTGTTGTGGTTGTAGATGTCCGGCCGCGCCTCCAGCACCGTGCGGATGGAGTCCTCGTTCCCCTGAAAGTCGGGGACGAGCACCTCCACCGAGCAGTCGGGGAGCTGTTGCTTGATCTGCCGGATGGTCTCGGCGAAGATCCACGCGCCGAAGTCCGGCAGGTCATCGCGGTCCACGGAGGTGATGACGGCGTGCCGCAGCCGCATCTCGGCCACCGCCGCGGCCACGCGCGATGGCTCCTCGACGTCGTAGCGCGGCGGGCGTCCGTGGGCCACGGCGCAGTACGCGCAGTTCCGGGTGCAGACGTCGCCGAGCACCATGAACGTCGCCGTGCCGTGCTCCCAGCACTCGCCGACGTTCGGGCAATGCGCCTCCTCGCACACCGTGTGGAGGTTCAGGTCGCGCATGAGGTGGCGCAGCCTCGAGTAGTTCGGGCCACCGGGCGCGCGCACCTTGAGCCAGGGCGGCTTGCGCTCGGGCAGCGGCTCGGCGCGGTGCAGCCCCATTATCTGGTAAAGGGTTTCCCCCATGGTCCTCTGAAGACGGGACGCCCCGAAGGGCACGGGTGCCCGGTCCACCGTCGGCGATGGCCGCCGGCGAGCCCTCTCCCGGGCAAATCCCAGCAAAGCTATCCCGTTGCCTCGTCGAAAGGTAGCCCGCGAACCATCGAAATGGACGATCGACGGTTAGCTCGGCGGCGCGAAACGCTCCACGGCGAAGGGGGAGAGGTCGTGCGGTACCGTCTCACCCGTCACGAGCCGAGCCACGCACTCCCCGGTGAGCGGGCCGAGCAGGATCCCGTTGCGGGAATGGCCGGTGGCGTAGACCAGGGCGGGGTTGTCCGGGTCGCGGCCGATGATCGGGAGGAAGTCGGGGGTGCAGGGGCGGAGTCCGCTCCACCGGTCGAGCGGGGGGACCTCCGCCAGCGACGGGGCGATCGCGCCGGCGATCCCGGTGATGGAGCGCACCCCGTCCGGCGTGGTCCCCACGTCGAAGCCCACGTGCTCCATCGTGGAGCCGACCACGGAGGTGCCGGGGGCGCGGGGGACGAGGTAGCCGCGCACGCCGTACGTCACGTGCCGGATGGGGGAGGCGGCGACGGCGATCATCTGGCCCCGCACCGGAGAGACGGGGAGCGGCCGCGGGAGCCCCTCGAGGAGTGGGGTCCACGCGCCGCCGGCGAGGACGACCGTGCCGGCGGCCACGCGCCGTCCCGACGCGAGCCTGACGGCCGGCCGGCCGCCGTCCAGCTCCACCCCGGCGGCGCGCTCATCGACGATGGTGATGGTGGTGCTCGACTCGGCGAGCGCGCGGAGGGCGCGCACGAGGACGACGTTGTCCACCGCGCCGTCCAGCGGGTGGAAGACCGCCCCCGCCATCGGCGCGAGGTTCGGCTCGAGGTCGCGGAGCGCTCTCGCGTCGAGCCAGTGGGCGCCGGAAGGGAGGGGAAGCTCCGCCCGCCGCTCGTCCGCCACGCGCTCGTCGGCGACCAGCTCGAGGATCCCGTCGCGGTTGAGCGGCACCTGGATGCCGGTGATCTCGGCGAGCGCCTCCACGTAGCTCGGGTACAGGTCGCGCGCGGCGATGGCGAAGTCGTGCGCGGCGCCAGCGGCGCGCTCCACGCCTGGAGCGAGCATCCCCGCCGCGGCGCGGGAGGCTTCGCCGGGCTGGCGATGGGCGACGACGACCGTCGCCACGCCGCGCGCGGAGAGCGCGGCGGCGACGGCGAGAGCGACGATCCCCCCGCCCACGATGGCGACGTCGCCCCCCGCCGCGTCGACGGTACCGGCGTCCGGAGTGGCCGGGGTGCTCATCGTGCCGGGCGGGCGGAGCGCGGGTGAAACTCCCGCGACGCACCGGTCGTATGGGAAGAGGACATCGTGGTGCTCGTCACCCGCGTGGAGATCACACTCATGCTTCGCACCATATTCGCCGTCGGCGTGTTCGCCGTACTCGGCATCATCGCGTTGAAGTTCGTGTTCGGCATATTCGGCTGGCTCGTCGGGCTGCTCTTCTTCCTGTTCTGGATCGCCGTGAAGATCGCGATCGTCGGCGCGATCATCTACCTGATCGTCCGCATCGTGAGCCCCGACACGGCCCGCGCGTGGCGGGAGAAGTTCAGCCGCTGACTACGCGGGGGGCGGGGCGAGGGGCGCGGGGCGCGAACGACGTGGGACGCGGGGCGCGCGATCCGGCGCTGAGCTCCTCAGAGTAATAACTTCGATCGCACGCGCATTGTTCGCGACGAGGGGCGGCATGGCCGCCCCTCGTCGCGTTCCTAATTTCACGCGCCCCGCGCCCCGCGCCCCGCATCCCGCGTTCCCAGCAGCTCGATCACTCCCCACGCCAGGAGCGGCACCATGAGCTCGTGGTGCCCGGTGATCTCGTAGCCCTTCCCACCGGCCAGCGTCGGGCGCTGCACCACGTTCATGCGCGGGCGGTAGTGGCGGATCATGTCCATGTCGCACGACGTGAAGTTCGTCGGGCGGCCGCCATGGAGGTTGCGGGCGACGGTGAGCGCCTTGAGGAAGACCTCCGGCATGATCACCGCGCTCCCGAGATTGAGCACGACGCCGCCGTCGTGCAGGGCGGGGAGCGACGCCGCGAGGCGGCGGAAGTCGCGGTGGCTGGTGTCGCCGATCGCCGCGCCATTCGCCGCCGGGTGCTGGTGAACGATCTCGGCGCCGAGCGCCGCGTGCACCGTGGCGGGCACGCCGAGGCGGTAGGCGGCGAGGAGGAGCGACAGCTCCGGGTGCGCGGGGGAGCGCTCGGCATCGAGGGCGCGGGCCACCGACTCGCCCATCCCCCACTCGTTCCGCATCCCGAGCACGAACGCCTCGTTCATCCCGCGGCCGGTCTCCTCGGCCATGCCGAAGGTGCCCTTCTCGAGCCCGGCGGCGACGTCCTCCGAGGTTCCTCCCCAGCGCGCCACCTCGTAGTCGTGGATGGCCGCCGATCCATTCATCCCGAGGTGGGTGATCACCCCGCGGCGCATGAGGTCGATGAGCAGGGGCGCGAGCCCCGTCTTCACCACGTGCCCCCCGACCATGACCACGACGCCGCGGCGGCCGGCGGCGTCGGCGATGGCGCGGACCACGGCGAGGAAGTCGCGGGCGACGAGGACGTCGGGGAGGGCGCGCAGAAACGCGCCGAAGGAGTGATCGCCCCCCGGAGGGGAGGCGAACTCCTCGGCGCGTACTTTGTTCGGCCGTCGCGCGATCGGGACGGTGCGGACGGCGGAGAGGTCGGCCTCTCCGCCGGTCACTGGGCGGCGGTCGTCGGGGGGCGGTAGGATGTCAGGTAGAGGTCGAGGGTCTTGAGTACGGGGACGCGGGCCTTGAACTGCACCATCATGCGCCTGTCGTCGTCCGAGAGCCACATCTCAGCCTCACCGCCGTCGGCGAAGATTCCCTGCGATTTGATGATCGGCTGGATCACGATCGTGTTGAACGTGCCCGCCGGGACGGTGATGCGCTCCTTGCGGAGCACCTTCACGATGACTGGATTGCGGTCCGGGCGGAAGTAGCGGTCGAACCGGTACGTCTGTCCGACCACGAGCGGCACGGTGCGCACGAAGTACAGGAAGGAGCCATCGTCGAGCGGGTCGGAGACGCTCGGCATCTCATCGTAGCCGCGCTGGTGCAGCATGGCGCGGTCCGGATAGATCTCGTAGTAGCGCTCCTTGTGGTAATGGATCTCGTTGATGCGCTGGATGAAGCGCAGGGAGTTGAGCGTCTGCTGGTCGAACCAGCTCTCGAGCTGGTCGTTGACCTTGAACATCAGGAACCCGCCCTTCACGGTGAACAGCGAGTGAAAGGTGGGGTGCCCGCGCACGGTGTCCGCTCCCAGGAGCTCCATGGTGCCCGTGCCCACCTTGGCGCCACCCACGGCGACGTCGTAGACGAGCTGCTCGCCGGCGCCGAAGGGGAGCGCGCGCGGCGGGTCGACGGTGGCGTTGGCCGTATCGCGCGCCGAGGCGAGGCGCGAGCTCGTATCCTGCGCGCCGGCACCGGCGGGAGGGGCGAGCGCCAGCGAGACGAGCGTGGCGCCCGTCGCCAGCCAGTGGGTGATCGAAGCCATCATGGTGTCGTCGTTGTGATCCGGTTGGCGCGGTTGGCCCACCCGAATCGGTACAGGTCCATGGCGCCGGCGACGGCGCGCACGCGGGTCTCCCGCGGACGCAGGTCGTACCGGGCGTCGAGCGGCACGGTCTCGATGCGGCGCGCGGCGCGCGCCGCGGCGAGGAGCAGCTCGACGTTGGCCGCCCACCCGCTCCAGTGCACGATCGGGGCCTCGCCCGCCTCCTTCACCACGTCGCGCATGACCGCGATGCGGTACAGGCGGAACGTGCCGAAGGGGTCCGATACCCCTGGAACGCGCAGGAACGGGCGCGTGATCCAGGGCGCGATGCGGCGCAGGCGCCGGACCGCCGTCGGCGCGAGCCGCGACGCGGCCGGGCGCTCGGCGACGACGAGATCGGCCCCGCCCTCGAACCGCTTCACCAGCTCCGGGATGTGCTCGGGCTGGTCGGTGAAGTCGCCCTGCATGAGCACCAGCGCGTCGCGCCGCGGGTAGCGGGTGCGCCGCGCCGCGGCGCGGATCAGCGTGTCGAGCGCCGCCGCGTAGCCGCGCCGCTCCTCGTGCCGCAGCACGGTGAGGGGGAGCACCTCGGTGTACGGCCGGAGCGTCTCCGCCGTGGCGTCGGTGCTCCCGTCATCGAGCACGAGAATCTCGTACTCGCGGGGATACTCCTCGAACACCTTGCGGATGCGCCAGAGCACGAGCCCGATGGTGGGCGCCTCGTTGTACGCCGGGATGCCAATGCAGAGCATGTGTATTCGTGATACCGCGCCCGGAGCGCGCGGTTCCTGCGGGTGACGAAGGATCGAGGGATCGGTGGCGGGCGGCACGCCGCGCCGCCGCCCGCTTCGAAAGATCGACGCGTCGGGAGTGGTCGGCAACGGGCGGGGGGAGATGGGTGGAGATCGGGGGAGACGAGGCTGTCGGGACGCGGCTCTCGGCTCTCGGCTCTCGGCTACCGGCACACCATTGAGAGCTCTCGGCGTGTGCCGCAAGCCGATGGCCGAGAGCCGAGAGCCGAGAGCCGCCTCTTCTCCCTCGCCCCCCTGTCAGCACTCCCCCACCGAGAGTGCCGGAATCTTTGCCTTCCAGTGTGATGCTCGTCACCCGGAGAGAGGGCGGATGTGGTGCTCGGCTGGCACGCGTGGTGTATGAAGGAGCGAGAACCCGACGGAGGGTACGAA
>DASUXC010000060.1:0-60641 GCA_036378095.1 Gemmatimonadaceae bacterium
ATACGCGCCGCGGCCGCATCTGTCACGCAAATGTTTACGACGCTCCTTCCGCGCGCCATTCGATCGCAATGGCCAGATCCGCGCAACCGGTCACCTCCTCTTGTACTCCCGGGAACCGAGGACCACGCCCGGGTCGACGGAACTATCCGCATTCCACCCCCGCCCCCCACCCCCCGCCCCCCGGCGTCCGCACCTCCACCACGCCCCCCGACTCCAGCTCCCCCCGCCACTTCCCCCCCACTCGCTCCCCGTTCACCACGTTCTCACCGACCGCGCCGCTGCCTCCCCCCCTCGCTCCTGCCGGCCCTCTCCGCCGCCGCTCCGTGAGCAGCGTCACGACGCACCGCTCCAGCACCCGGTATCGCCTCACTACTCCGTCCCCGCCGCGGTGCTGCCCCGCCCCACCGCTCCCCCGCCGCACCGCGTACTCCTCGATCCGGATCGGGTACGCCCACTCGAGCGACTCGATGGGCGTGTTCCGCGTGTTGCTCATCCCCACGTGCACGGCGCTCGGACCATCCCCCTTCGCGCTCGCTCCCTGCCCGCCGCCCAGTGTCTCGTAGAACGTCCACCCCACGCCGCCGAACGTGATGTTGTTCATCGTCCCCTGCCCCTGCGCGGGGACCTCGAGCCCCGCATCGGCGAGCGCCGAGAACATCACGTCGGCGATCCGCTGCGACATCTCCACGTTCCCCGCCGCCACCGCGGCGGGCCAGCGCGCGTTCACCGCGCTCCCTTCCTCGGCCACGAGCTCGATGGCGCGCGCGATCCCGTCGTTGGTGGGCACGTCGGCGTCGAGCAGGGTGCGGAGCACGAACACGGCGGCGGCGCGCGTCACGGCGAGCGGACAGTTCACGTTCCCCCGCACCTGCGGCGATGTCCCCGCGAAGTCGAACCGGAGCCGCCCGTGGTGCACGCTCACCTCAACGGCCACGCTCACGTCGTCGTCGGTGACGCCATCCCCCTCGAGGATGTCGCGCGCCCTCCCCCGCTTCCCCTCGAGCGCGCGCACCGCGCTCCGCGCCCGGCGCTCGGCGTAGTCGAGCAGCGCAAGCCCCGCCGCGCGCACCCGCTCCTCTCCCTCGCGCGCGATGAGCGCGCGCACCCCCTCGGCGCCGGCGGCGCACGCGGCGAGCTGCGCGCGGAGGTCCCCGCGCCGCTCCTCGGGGGTGCGCACGTTGGCGAGGATCACGGACAGGATCTCCTCGTCCACCACGCCCCCGCGCGCGAGACGCACGGGCGGAAGCACGAGCCCCTCCTGCACCAGCTCGGTCGCCCCCTGCGGCATGCTCCCGGGGCTCATCCCCCCAACGTCGGCGTGATGCGCGCGAACGGCCGCGTAACCGATGGTGCGGTCGCCCAGCGCGATGGCCTGGACGAGCGTGAGATCGGGGAGGTGCGAGCCTCCCCTGTACGGGTCGTTGAGGATGTACACGTCTCCCGGCGCGGGGCGGCGCTCGCGCACGGCGCGCACGGCCTCGGGCATCGCGCCGAGGTGCACGGGGATGTGCGCGGCCTGCGCCACCATCGCGCCCTGCTCGTCGAAGAGCGCCGCCGAGGAGTCGCGGCGCTCTCGGATGTTGGGCGACAGCGCTCCGCGCACGAGCACGCCCCCCATCTCCTCGGCGATCGCCGAGAAGGCGTGCGCCATCACCTCCAGTTCGAGCGGGTCGAGTGGCGTGTGCGCGTCGAGCGGGTCCGGCGCGACGTCCCTGGTCATCCCGCACGCTCCAGCAGCCAGCCGCCCATGGGGAGCGAGCGCGCGCTCCACCCCTCGGCGACGAGCATGGTAGCGTCGGGAAGCGCCACCACGTTTCGCCCGCGCACGGTGACGTCGAGCGGCGCGCCGGTGTCCACGAGCATGCCGCGGTCTCCCCACCCCCCGTGATCGCCGCCCGCGACGGAAGCGCTGGCATCATCGGTGGCACCGCGGGGCGATCGCCCCGGCCCCCCCGAGATGGATCCGCCCGGCGCCGCTCCGGCCACCACTCCCCCTCCACGCACCAGCCTCGCCGGCCGCGCCCCCCCCGACGCCGCGTGCCGCGCCGCGATCACCTCGACCGCCCGCTCCAGCGTGAACCCGTACCGCGCGTGGTGCGCCGCCGCGAACCGCTCGGACACGGTCGCTCCCCCCACCCCCGGCTCCATGCTCACCTCGAGCTCGTGCCCCTGCCCCGCGTACCGCGCGCGCACCCACCACCGCCGCTCCACCCCCGCGCCCGCTCTCCGCGCGAGCGCGTCGCACAGCGCGCGGATGTCCTCCGCCTCCAGCTCGTGCGCGAGTCGCATGACGCTGGCCAGCGACTCGCGGCGCTCGGCGGCGAGCGCGAGGCCGAGCGCGCTCAGCACGCCGGCGAGCGGCGGCACGAGCACGGTGCGCATCCCGAGCTGCTCGGCGAGCGCGCACGCGTGGAGCGGCCCTCCTCCGCCGAAGGCTATCAGCGCGCACCGACGCGGGTCGATCCCGCGCTCCACGCTCACGCGCCGGAGCGCGCGAGCCATCGCCGCGTCGGCCGCGCGGATCATCGCCGCCGCCACGCGCTCGGGGGGCGCGCCGGCGCGCGACGCCAGCCGCTCCACCGCGGCGCGCGCGAGCTCCTCCCGCAGCTCCACGCCCCCGCTCAGCCGCGATGCGCGCACGTTGCCGAGCACGACGTGCGCGTCGGTGACGGTGGCCTCCACTCCGCCCAGCCCGAACGCCGCGGGTCCCGGCCTCGCCCCGGCGCTTCGCGGCCCCACGCGCAGCGCGCCGCCGTCGTCCACCCACCCGAGGCTTCCGCCTCCGGCCGATACCGTTTCCACCAGCACGCGCGGGAGCGCGATGGGGACGCCGGCCACGGCGCCGCCGGGCTCCACGAGCGGCTCGCCATCCACGATCACGCCGGCATCGGCGCTCGTGCCGCCTATGTCCATGGTGAGCGCGTCGCCGATCCCGGCCAGCCGCGCCACGTGCGCCGCGCCCACCACGCCCCCCGCGGGCCCCGAGAGCGCGAGCGCCGCGGCGCTCTTCGCCGCCTCGCGCGCCGCGCGCATCCCCCCCGACGACGTCATCACCGCGAGCGGCGGCCACCCGCGCTCGACGAGCCGCTCCTCGAGCCGCTCGAGGTAGCGCGACACACCGGGCCTCAGGTAGGCTTCGGCCACCGTGGTGGCGGTGCGCTCGTACTCGCGGATCTCGGGAAGCACGTCGCTGGAGCGCACGACGTCCACATCCGGCGCGAGCCGCGCGATCGCGTCCGCCAGCGCGCGCTCGTGGCGCGCATCCAGGTACGCGTGCAGGAGCGACACCGCCACCACCTCGGGCTCCATCGCGAGAGCGGCGCGTGCCGCCGCCTCCGCGCCTGCCGAATCGAGCGCGCGCAGCACTCCCTCGGGCGCGATCCGCTCGGCCACTGCCACCCGCCGCTCGGGCGGCACGAGCGGCTCGGGGTGGTGCATGGTGAGGTCGTAGAGCGATGCCCGCTCCTGGCGCCTCAGGTCGAGCACGTCGGTGGCGCCCTCGGTCGCGCAGAGCACGACGCGCGCGCCGGTACGCTCGAGGAGCGCGTTGGTGGCCACGGTGGTGCCGTGCACCACGCGCTCCACCTCCTCAGGGTGCGCGCCGAGCGCCTCGAGCGCGGCCATCACCCCGCCGCTCTGGTCCGCGGGGGTGCTCAGCACCTTGCGCGACTCGACCCGGCCATCGCCGTCGATGGCCACCAGGTCGGTGAACGTTCCGCCGACGTCCACGCCGACGGAGCGCGCGCTCACGGCTCCCGGCGCCTCCTGAACGCGAGCAGCACGGCCACGATGGTGCCGAGCACGGAGAGGGTACCCACCCAGTCGCCGATCCGCACGTACAGCGTGCGCACGTCGGTGGTCTCCGCCCGGTACGTGCGCGTGGCGGGAACGAAGATGTCGGTCGCCCCGTGCACGCGGCCGAGCGGGTCGATGTACGCCGAGATCCCCGTGTTCGCCGCGCGCACGATCCCCACGCGATTCTCGATCGCGCGCAGCGGGAGGTGCGCGAAGTGCTGGTACACGGCGATGCTCCGCCCGAACCAGGCGTCGTTGGTGATGTTCGCGATCAGCGACGCCCCCTCGAGCCGGTAGAGGCGGGACCGCTGCGGGAAGATCGACTCGTAGCAGATGAGCACGCCCACCTTCCCGAACGGGAAGTGGAACGGCGGCGGGTTGCTCACCCCACGGCCGAAGCCGCCGAAGAAGTGGAGCTTCGCGAACCAGCGCGGGTCGAGAAAGGGCACGCGCTCCACCACGGGGACGAGATACGTCTTGTGGTACGCCGGCTGCCGGCCGAGGTGGCCGAGCGAGTCGATGACCATGGCGGCGTTGAAGTAGTCGTAGCTGGTGGGGCTCAGCCACTTCACGTCGAGCACGCCGAACAGGATGGGCGTGCGGCTCCCCCCGGCGAGCACCCGCATGGTGTCGGCCCAGTCGGGGTGGTCCAGGAGGAAGCCCGGGAGCGCCACCTCGGGCCAGAGCACGAGCGCCGCGTCGTGCCTGGCGAGCCGCTCGCGCGTGAGCCCCGAGAGCATCCCCACGATGCGCCCCTGGTTCTGCTCCTGCCACTTCTCTTCCTGCGGCACGTTGGGCTGCACGATCGCGATCGGCGCCACGGGGCGGAGCGCTGTGGTACGGAGCCGCCACGCGCCGTACGCGGCGACGAGTGCGACGAGCACCGCGATCGTGCCCGCGCGCACGGCCACCGCCGACCGCCGCGCGCGAAGCAGCCACGCGTCGGCCACGAGGCCGTTGATCGCCGCGATCCAGAAGCTGAGCCCACGCACCCCGCTCAGGTCCGCCGCCTGCGCCATGAGCGGATGGTGCGACATCGTGAGCCCGAGGGGAAGCCAGGGGAAGCCGAGCTCGGGAAGGTAGTCGAGCACCACCTCGAGCGTCACCCACACCACGGGGAGGAGGATCGCCAGCGGCAGCTTCGTGGCGCGCCGCGCCACGAAGAGCGCCACGGTGGCGAGGACGACGAGCGGCGTGAGGACGAGCAGCGCCCCCACCCACCCCAGGATCGCGAGGTTGGTGTAGATGCGGAGCGCGACCGCGAGCCAGTACAGCGTCACGCCGTACCCCACGAGCCCGAACCAGAAGCCCAGGCGCGCCGAGGAGCGCCACGACTCCGCCGCGTCCGCCCGCTTCGCCACGGCCAGCGCCACCGGCACGAGGCAGACGAACACCGGCACGATGAGATCGAACGGCGGGAAGGCGATGGCGAACAGCGCCGCGGAGGCGAGCGCGGCGATGCCCTCGCTCCGCGTGGGGCGGAGCGCGCGGAGCTTCGCTCTCACAGGCGGATCTCTTTCCCCTCTTCGGCGGACTTGTACACCGCTTCGGCGATCCGGTGCACGATCACCTGGTCGGTCGGCTCCTCGTAGTTGGCCTCGTCCTGGAGCACGGCGATGAAGTGCGCGAGCTCGGCGCGGTACGACTGCACGAAGGCGCTGTCGCGCGTGGCGGCGCCGCGCGGGGTGACATCGGCCGGCTTTCCGTTCAGCTCCTTCACCACGCGCAGCGGGGAGAGCTGGGCGCTCCCGCGCGTGGCGAGCACGTCGAACCACCAGCGCTCCTCCTGCCCCACGTACCCCCACGACACGTCGATCGTGAACGTCTTCCCCTGCGCGCACTCGATGAGCGCGACGAGTGACTCCTCCACCGCCCCGGCGCCGCGCCCGCGCTCCATGTGCGCGCTCACCCGCACGGGATCGGGGAAGTCGGAGAGCCAGAGCGCGAGGTCGAGCAGCGGAAGGCCGTACTCGATGAACGCGCCGCCCCCCGCCTCGGCGCGGCGGAAGCGCCACCCCTCGGCGGCTCGCCGCTGCTGGTAGTGCCCGGCGCGCACGCCGGCCAGCTTCCCCAGCTCCCCGCCACGCAGGAAGGAGCTGAGCGCCTGCACGTCGGAGCGGAAGCGGTGGTTGTTGGCCACGAGGACGCGGCGGTCGGCGCGCTGCGCGGCCGCGAGGATGCGCTCCACGCCGCGCGTGGTGAGGGCGAGCGGACGCTCGCACAGCACGTTCACCTTGGCGGCGAGCGCGCTCAGCACGTGCGGCTCGTGCAGGTGGTTGGGCGTGCTCACGACCACCGCGTCGAGGTCGTCGTACTCGAGCAGGTCCTCGATGTCGGTGAACACGTCGCGGATGCCGAAGCGCTCGGCGAGCGCGCGCGCCTTGGGGCCGTCGTTGTCGCAGAGGGCCACGAGCTGCGCGCCGCGAATGCGGTCGAGCGCGGGGAGGTGCGCCACCTGGGCGATCGCGCCAGCGCCGACCACGCCTAAGCGGATGGGAGGCTTCATGGACCTTGGTTGGAGTGCGAGGAGCTGAAGTGATAGCTGACGGTGCCGCGGATGGCGCCGAATCGGACGTTGCTCAGCAGCGTGTAGCGCGCCTCCACGCCGATCCCGAGCGCGGGCCACGCCGCGACCTCCACCCCCACCGTGCCGGTGAGCCCGGTGGCGATGTTGTCGAGCGCGCTCTCCACGAACGTACCGTTTATGAGCTTGGATTCCGCGTTCACGATGTGGGCGCCGATCCCGAAGCCGACGAACGGCTGAATCACGACCGAGCGCCCCAGCGGCTCCCACCGCGCATCGGCCTCGAGGGCGATGTCCGACACGCGCACCCGGTCGGGGACGATGGTGTCATCCCCCGCTGGATCGACGATCGACTCGCGGAGCTGGTCAACGAACTGCTGCACGGCGGACGCGTCGAAGCGCGACGTCCAGTAGCTCACGCCGAACAGGATGTGCCAGTGGGGGACGATCTCGCCGTAGTCGGCGCGCAGCCCGTACGACTGCGTGGCCACCACGTTCTTGGGCGCCACCGGCCCGTACGCGATCCCCACCCCGGTGAGCGTGAGCTTGTCGAGCCCGAGCTTGTCGAAGGTCGACTGCTGGGCGGACAGAACGGCGGGGACGACGAGGAGCGCGGCAAGGGCCGTGAGGTACGTGAGTGCCCGCGGCGTGACGCGAGACACGGCTGTCGGCCATCGGCCATCGGCCATCGGTAACGGCCCAGCGCAGCGAGCCTTCGGCGTGTGCCGCAAGCCGAGAGCCGATGGCCGAGAGCCGACAGCCCCGTCTTCAGTCCACATGCGCCACCACCGTCCCCGGATAGTACGTGCGCAAGATGGTGCGGTAGTCGAAGCCCGCGCGCGCCCGGCCGATCGCGCCCCACTGGCACATCCCGATGCCGTGCCCGTACCCGGTGCCGCGCAGAACGAGGCTCGTGAGCGCGCCGCCGCGGCCGTGCTCGGCCTCGACACTGAAGGACGTGCTCTGGAGGATCTCGCCGCTCGCCTGCCGGAGCACGAAGCGGATGTCGTTGCCGGTGAGCGTGTACCGCCCGCGGTCGGTGGTGATCACCAGCCGCCGCACGCGCCCCGATGCCGTGCGCCCGTCCACCTTCACCTCCCGTGGCGTGCCGATCTTCCCGTGCACGCGCGCGTACTGGCGGAGGTAGCGGTCGAGCACCTCCCGGAGCGCGTGCGCCGAGAAGGTGCGCGTCCACGAGAAGCGCGGGGAGATGTCGCAGTAGTAGTGGTCGGTGCCGGGGATGCGGTCGCTCACCGGCACGAGATACGGCTCGTCCCCCTCGTGCCACACCTCGCTCGCCGCCGCGGTGCTCCCGCCGCAGGTGGAGTAGTACGGTGCGTTCACGACGCGCCCGTCGTAGGTGAGCACGAGGCCGGCGGTCGCCCGCACGGCGTCGTCGCTGATCGGCGTCTCGGCGTTCACGCCGCCGTACACCTGGTCCATGACGGTGGACACCATGTCGTACCGCCGCTCCGGCGAGAGGTGCGTGTACGCGTAGCTGCGCGCGGCCACCGCCTGCGCGCGCACGGCCGCCTCCTCCCCTGGGGCGCGATGCCCGATCTCGAGCGGCACCACGCCGCGCAGGTAGTCCTCCAGGTAGAGCCGGTTGACGACCATCACCCGGTCGCCATCGGGGATCACCCACACCTCGCCGCGATAGCGTTTCCCGTTCACCGCCACGAAGGCGCCGCGCGCCACGGTGCGGGCGATGAACGGCGCCGGACGGAAGGGGGTGGCGTCGCCGTCCTCCCCGATCGCGCGCAGCTTCCCGCCGCGCGCCTCGATCGTCCAGAGCGCGTGGTCGTCGGCGCGCAGCAGGGTGCTCTCCCCACCGGAGTCGTACAGCCGCCAGTCGCCGGTGGAGGTGAGCGTCACGTGGCTCGCGGTGGTGGAGAGGGCGATGCGCACGACGCGCTCCCCCTCGAGCTCGCGCTCCGGCGGGGGCGGGACGTTCTCGATCGGCGGCGCGGCGGTGTCCGACGGCGCGCCGGGGCGCGCGGTGTCGGACGGCGCCGGGCGCGGTGGGGCCGGCGGACGCTTGACGGTGGACACGCACGCGGCCGCCGCGAGGAGCGCGGCCGGGAGCGCCGCCCTACGCGCGAGCGGCGCGAAGTGCGTCGTCCAGGCGCTCGAGCGCGGCATCGATCTCTGCGTCTCCGTGCGCGGCGGACATGAACGCCGCCTCGTAGGGGGACGGAGCGAGGTACACGCCGCGCGCGAGGGCGGCGTGGAAGAAGCGACGGAAGAGCGCCGTGTCGGAGCCTTTCGCGTCGGTGAAGTTCCGCACCGGCTCGGCGCGGAAGAAGAACCCCCACATCGTCCCCGCGTAGTCGGCGGTGAACGGCACGCCGTGGCGCGCGGCGATCTCGCGGAGGGAGCCCACCAGCCGCGCCGTGCGCGCGGCGATGCGGTCGTGCAGCGCCGGGGTGAGCGTGCGCAGCGTGGCGAGCCCCGCCGCCATGGCGAGCGGGTTCCCGGAGAGCGTGCCCGCCTGGTACACGGGGCCCACCGGGGCCACCTGCTCCATGAGCTCCCGCCGCCCACCGTACGCCGCCACGGGAAGCCCGCCGCCGATCACCTTGCCCAGCGTGGTCAGGTCGGGCACCACGCCGAAGCGCTCGCGCGCGCCGCCGGGGGCGATGCGGAAGCCGGTCATCACCTCATCGAAGATGAGGAGCGCGCCCGCCTCGTCGGCGATCGATCGCAGCGCGGGGAGGAAGGCCGGATCGGGGGGGATGAAGCCGGAGTTCCCCACGACCGGCTCCGCGATGATCGCCGCCAGGCGCCCGGCGTTCGCGCGCGCGAGGTCGCGCACGGCGTCGGCGTCGTTGTACGGCGCGACGAGCGTGAGCTCGGCGAGCGCCGCCGGGACGCCCGGCGAGTTCGGGAGGCCCAGCGTGGCCACGCCGGAGCCCGCGCGCACGAGGAACGAGTCCGCGTGCCCGTGGTAGTTCCCGTCGAACTTGAGGATGAGATCCCGCCCGGTGACCGCGCGCGCCAGCCGCGCGGCGCTCATCGTCGCCTCGGTGCCGCTCGACACGAAGCGCAGCATCGGCACGTGCGGCATGCGCGAGACGATCAGCTCGGCCAGCTCCACCTCCAGCTCGGTGGGGATGCCGAAGCTCGTCCCCTTCTGCATCTCGCGGTCGAGCGCGTCGAGCACCACCGGTGGCGCGTGGCCGAGGACGAGCGGCCCCCACGAGAGGACGAAGTCGATGTACTCGTTCCCATCCACGTCCCAGAGCCGCGCCCCCTCCCCGCGCTCGGCGACGAACGGCTCCCCACCCACCCCACCGAACGCGCGCACGGGCGAGTCCACCCCGCCCGGAATCACCGCGCGCGCGCGGGACATGATCTCGGCCGAGCGCTCGGTCATCGGCCGAAGCTCCCGCGGGTGATGCCGAGCATGGGAAGAGCGCGGGGCGCGGGGCGCGGAGCGCGGGGCGCGTCCTCCACCCCGACGATGCGCGCCGCGAAGTCGTAGTCGTCCACCACGTCGTGGACCACGCACTCGACGATGGAGCCCGGCGCGGCTTCGCCTTCCAGCCACGCGACGCCGTCGACGTCGTCCGCCTGCCAGATGAGCCGCCCCTGCACCGTCCCCTCCTCCCGGTTCCCGAGCAGCTCGCGCCCCGCGCCCCGCGCCCCGCGCCCCGCGTCGTCCACCCCGCGCCCCCCGTCGACCATCGCGCGCACCGTCCGCCCCACGAACCGCTCGTACCGCTCCGCCGTGATCGCGCGCTGGAGCTCGCCGAGTCGCTCCAGACGCTCGTGCTTCACCGCCATCGGGACGTCATCGTCCATCGCTGCGGCGCGCGTCCCCTCCTGCGGCGAGTACGTGAACGCGCCGACGCGCTCGAAGCGGACCTCCTCGAGCAGGTCGAGCAGTCGCTGGAAGTCGTCCTCGGTCTCGCCGGGGAAGCCGACGATGCACGTGGTGCGGATCGCGACGTCGCTCACCGCGTCTCGCAGCCGGCGCACGGTGTCGCGGATGGTGCGCGCGCGCTCGGGGCGGCGCATGCGCGCCAGCACCGCGTCGGAGCCGTGCTGGATGGGGATGTCGAGGTAGGGGACGATGCGCGGCTCGCGCGCCATCACCTCGAGGAGGCGTGGGGTGATCCCCGCCGAGTAGAGGTACAGGAGCCGGATCCAGGGGACCGACGTGTCGGCGACCAGACGCTCGAGCAGGTCGGGGAGCGTCACTCCGTCGCGGCGGTCGCGGCCCCAGTGGGCGAGGTCCTGCGCCACGAGGTTCAGCTCGCGCGCCCCCTGCAGCTCCAGGAGCTGCGCCTCCCGAACCACCTCGTCGAGCCCGAACGACCGGTGCTTCCCGCGCATGAGCGGGATGGCGCAGAAGGCGCATCCGTGATCGCACCCCTCGCTCACCTTGAGGTAGCGCACGTGCGGCAGGTCGCCGGTGTAGACGCGAACACCCGGATGAGCGGCGAGCGGATCGGCGGCGCCGACCACGCCGCGCGCCTCCAGCTCCGGGAGGAGCCGGTCCATCTCGCTCGACCCGAGAAAGAGATCGACCTCCGGCAGCTCCGTCGCCAGCTCGCTCTTGTGCCGCTCCACCATGCACCCCACGGCCACCACCGCCTGGCAGGTGCCATCGGCCTTGTAGCGTCCCGCCTCGAGGATCGCTTCGATGGACTCCTGCTTGGCGGCATCGATGAAGCCGCAGGTGTTGATGATGATGACGTCGGCCTGGTCGAGCTCCTCCGTGTGCTCGGCGCCGCGATCGAGCAGCTCGGCGAGATAGCGCTCGCTGTCGACGGTGTTCTTGTCGCAGCCGAGCGTGATGAGGCCGACTCTCACGGGTGGGAGCGGAGCTGAGATCGCATCCGGGAAAGTTAGTCCGGGGAGGAGTGAGGCTCAACAGGTCGCCGCGCGTGGAGAGTGGTCAGCGGGGCGTGGAACACCAGGAGCGAATGTGGCGTGAAGAAGGCGTGGGGCATGGAGCGTGGCGTGTGGCCGACCACGGTCCATGCCCCACGCCCTACGCCTTCTTCACGCCACACGCGTCGTTCGGTGTTCCACCGCCCACTGACCACTCACTCCCCCCACGCCCCGGAAACTTTCCCCCCCGCGCACGCGTCTACTCCCTGAACGATCCCCTCCCGAACTCCCCCCGCACGACATGCCCCTCCCCCTCACGACCGGCATCGAAACCGGGTACCCGACCCTCGCCGATGGCCATCGCATCGACCAGATGGACCGGTGCGGGCACTACGCGCACTGGGAGGAGGACTTCGAGTTGGCGCGCGAGCTGGGCGTGCACGCACTGCGCTACGGCCCGGCGTACTACCGCACGCACCTCGCCCCCGACGAGTTCGACTGGGAGAGCTGCGACGAGCAGATGGTGCGGCTCAGGCAGCTCGGGATCGAGGTCATCGCCGACCTGTGCCACTTCGGGGTGCCGAGCTGGCTCGGCGGGTTCCAGGATGCGGCATTCCCGGTGCTGTTCGCCGAGTACGCCCGCGCCTTCGCGCGCCGCTACTCGTGGGTGCGCCACTTCACCCCGGTGTTTCAGATCCACCGCTGCGCCACGCGCTCCGCGCTCACCGGGGAGTGGAACGAGCGGGAGTCCAGCGACGCGGCGTTCGTGACCGCGATGCGCAACCTGTGCATGGCGCACGAGCTGGCGGTGGAGGCGATCTGCGCCGAGCGCCCCGATGCGGTGATCGTGCAGTGCGAGCGGCTCGAGCGGCCGCCGGCGAACGGCACGGCGGCGGGGGAGCCGGATCGGTGGCACGCGCTGCGCTTCCTGTCGCTCGACCTCACGCTCGGCCACGAGCTGGCGCCGGGGCTCGGCGGCTACCTGCAGCAGCATGGCGTGACGTCCAACGACCTCTCGTTCTTCCGCGAGCGGCGCGCGCGGCACCAGCGATGGGTGGGGCTCGACTACGTCCCGTCGCGCGAGCGCGGCGCCGCCTGCGCCCATCACTGGACCACCCCCGCGCGCCCCGCCGGCTGGCCGGGGATCGCCGCGGAGCATCACGCCCGCTACGGCGTTCCGCTCGTGCACGCGGGGAGCACGCCCGACGCCGCGCGCGCCGTGGCGTGGCTGCACGAGCGGTGGCGCGAGGCGCTGGCGCTCGGGGCGTCGGGCATTCCCGTCCCCGTGTTCCACTGGGCGTCGCTCACCGACACGATCGACTGGTCCAACGGCGCATCGATCGCCGCCAACCCGATTCGCGAAATCGGCCTCTGCACGCTCGGGCGCGACATCCGTCCCGTGGGAGAGGCGTTCGTACGGCTCGGGGCCGGGGGCCGGGGATCGGCGACCTGGGGGGCGTCCGGAACGGCTGGGTGAGGGCCGAGGGGCGGACCGCCTCGCCCCCGATCCCCGCTTCCCGATTCCCGATTCCCTATCCTCGGTAATTGCCGAACTTCAGCTCCACCCCGAAGTCCTGCTCCTTGAGCACCGTGATCGCCGCCTGAAGGTCGTCCTTGGACGGGGAGGTCACCCGCACCTGGTCGCCCTGGATCGCCGCCTGCACCTTCTTGAGCTTGGCATCCTTGATCGCCGCGGCCACCTTCTTCGCGGTGTCACCGTCCAGCGCCATCTTGAGCTTGATCTCGCGGCGCACCGTGTCCCCCCCCGCCGCCTTCACCTCGCCGAGCTCCAGGTTCTTCACCGGCACGCCGCGCTTGATGAGCTTGGACTGCAGCACGTCGAACAGCGCGCGCATCTTGTACTCGTCGTCGGCCACGAGGATGATCACGCCGTCGCCGCGGCGGAAGTCGATGCTCGACTTCGATCCCTTGAAGTCGTAGCGCTGGGCGATCTCCTTCTGCGCTTGGTTCACGGCGTTGTCGACCTCCTGCAGGTCCACGCCGGTGGTCACGTCGAAGCTGGCCTGTTGCGCCATGAGCGATGCTCTCGCGTAGTGTGGTGGGGTCGGTCGCGGCGGTCATTCGTCGCGGTCGCGACGAACGATGACGCGCTTCCCCTTGATCGTCGAGGCCCGGAGCGCGGCGATGATGTCCTCGATGATCTCCTCGGGCACCTCCACGAGGGAGAACCGGTCGGCGATCTGGATCGCGCCGATGGCGCCGGCGTCGATCCCCACCTCGTTGGCGATCGCCCCCACGAGGTCTCGCGCGCGTACCCCGGCCTTCCGCCCCGCCCCCACGAACAGCCGCGCCACCTCCCACGGCACCCGCCGCTCCCCCCGCCGACGCGCGCGCGCTCCGCGCGTGCTCGCGCCGCGGTGCTCCCCACGGCTCGCGACGTCCGTGCCCTCCTCGGCGCCGCGCGACTCCCCGCTCCACCCCTCGCGCGCGCCCGCCTCGCGATCCCGGCCGCCGATCCGCGCGGTGGGGATCTCCTGCTCGTCCTCCTCCCCCTCCGTCGCCTGCTCCGCCAGCTTCACCGCGGCGGCGGCCACGTCCATCACGTCGAACTCCCCCGCCAGCCCCTCCACCACCACGCGGTAGCGGTCGAGGTCATCCCCTTCCAGCACCTCGCGCAGCGCGGCGCGCGTGAGCTCGAGCCGGCGCGCGCGCAGGTCGGCCACGGTCGGGACGGTCCCCACCTCGATCCGCCGCCGCACGAGCCGCTCGATGTTGCGGAGCTGCCGGTGCTCGCGCGGCTCGGCCAGGGTGATCGCCACCCCCTCCCGCCCGGCGCGCCCGGTGCGCCCCACGCGGTGCACGTACACGTCGGGGGACGAGGGGACGTCGTAGTTGATCACGTGCGACAGGTGCTCGACGTCGATCCCGCGGGCGGCGACGTCGGTGGCGACGAGCAGCTCCGCGGCGCCGGAGCGCAGCCGCCGCATCACGCGATCGCGCTGCTCCTGCGACATCCCGCCGTGCAACGGCTCGGCGTCGTACCCGCGGCCGTTCAGCGTCTCGGTGAGCTCGTCCACCTCGGTGCGCGTACGGCAGAAGACGAGCGCGGACGTCGGCCGCTCGACGTCGAGGATGCGGCCGAGCGCCGCCACCTTGTGCGCGCGCTGCACGATGAACGCCATGTGCCGCACGCGCGGCGTCTCTCCCTCGGCGGGCTGCTCGCGCGCGATGCGCACCTGCACCGGATCGCGCAGGTAGCGCTGGGCGAGATGGGCGATGCGCGGGGGGAGGGTGGCGGAGAAGAGCGCCGTCTGCCGCTCGGCGGGGGTGGCGTCGAGGATCGCCTCGAGATCCTCGGCGAACCCCATGTCGAGCATCTCGTCGGCCTCGTCGAGCACGACGACGCGCACCGTGGCGAGGTCGAGCGAGCCGCGCCGGATGTGGTCGAGCGCGCGCCCGGGCGTGGCCACCACCACGTCCACGCCGCGGGAGAGCACGCGGAGCTGCTGGCCGATCGCCTGTCCGCCGTACACGGGGAGCACGCGCACCCCGTAGCCGCGCCCGTAGCGGTGCACGGCCTCGGCCACCTGGATGGCGAGCTCGCGCGTGGGCACGAGCACGAGCGCCGACGGCCCCCCGGGGCGCGACGCGCCATCGTGCGTCCGCTGCAACAGGGGGAGCGCGAACGAGGCCGTCTTCCCCGTCCCGGTCGCCGCCTGCCCGAGCAGGTCGCGTCCCTCGAGCAGCGGCGGGATCGCCTCGCGCTGGATCGGCGTCGGCTCCTCGTAGCCGAGCGCGGCGAGCGCGTCGAGAAGCGGAGGAGCGAGGCCGAGCGCGGCGAAGGACGAGGAGGTGTCGATGTCGGGAGGAGCAGTCATCGGGATGTATCAGCGAGTCAGTGAGTCCACCGCCTGCAACGGTCCGGTGTCACGGCCCGGTGTAACGGCATGGACTGCGCCGGTGGCGCGAAAAGCGAGGATCGTGAGTACCGAACGCGGCGAGGGGCCGGTACGTGCCGGCCCCTCGCCGCAATCTACACTCGTGCGCTCCCCGCGCCCCACGTCCCCCGCCCCGCGATCTATCCCAGGAACGACTCCAGCGCCCTCGCCCGCGACACGTGCCGGAGCCGCGAGAGCGCCTTCTCCTTGATCTGCCGCACCCGCTCGCGCGTGATCCCGAGGAGCGAGCCGATCTGCTCCAGCGTCATCGGCTCCTCGCCATCCAGCCCGAAGTAGAGACGGAGGATCTTCGCCTCGCGCTCCTTGAGCGACGAGAGCGACTCCTCGATCGCCTCGGTGAGCGCCTTCTCGAAGGTCTGCTCGTCCGGGGTGGGATTCAGGTTGTCCGGGAGGTAGTCGAGGAGCTTGTTGTCCTCCCCCGGCGTGAGCGGGGCATCGAGCGAGAGGTGCGTCTGCGAGATCGAGATCGTCTTCGCGACCTCCTCCTCGCTCAAGTCCATCTCCTCGGCGATCTCCTCGTGCGTGGGCTCGCGGCCGAGCTCCTGGAGGAGCGCGTTGGCGCGCTTCCCGATCCGGTGCAGCGTTCCGGCGCGGTTGAGCGGCACGCGCACGATGCGCGACTGCTCGGCGAGCGCCTGGAGGATCGCCTGGCGGATCCACCACACGGCGTACGAGATGAACTTGATCCCCTTCGTCTCGTCGAACTTGTGCGCCGCGCGGATGAGCCCGAGGTTCCCCTCGTTGATGAGGTCCGAGAGGGCGACCCCCTGGTTCTGGTACTTCTTGGCGACGGACACGACGAACCGCAGATTCGACCGCACCAGCTTGTCCAGCGCCTCGCCATCCCCCATCCGGATGCGCTGGGCGAGCCGCACCTCTTCGTCGCGATCGATCAGCGGGTACGCGCTGATGTCGCGGAGGTACTGGTCGAGCGACCCCTCGTCGAACGAGGATTTCTTGTGCTGGGTAACTGCCATACGGACGGCGGCTCCTGCGGCGGGACGGGGCGTCGGCCCGAGCGCGCACACGCGCGCCGTGGCCAGCCCTCGGTTGGGCGTTCAGCCGTTCAGACGTTCAGCCGTGCAACCTTCAGCCGTTCACCGGATGCGCGTGCCGAGTCGGCCCCAACGAATGTTCGTGAGCCATGGGTACTCGTGCGTCGCGTCACGCGCGTAGCTGTAGTAGACGACCAGTGGCCGGCCCGTCACCAGGGAGTCCGGTACGAAGCCCCAGTAGCGGCTGTCGTACGAGTTGTCCCGGTTGTCGCCGAGCACGAAATAACTCTTCTCTGGGACGACCAACGGTCCCCAGTTGTTTCGTGATGGATGATAGCCGACGCTCGCCTCGAGACGCCGCACGAGGAAGTCGCGCTGCCACCCGAACTCCTCGCCCGACGGATCGGCGTTGGGCTCCGTGTGCACCACGTACCGCTCGCGCAGCGCGTGGCCGTTCACGAAGACGTGCCCATCCCGCATCTCCACCGTGTCGCCGGGGAGACCGATGAGTCGCTTCACGAAGTTCTTGGAGGGATCCTTGGGCCACTTGAAGACGATCACGTCCTCCCGCTCCGGGTGGCGAATGGCCGGGAGGTGCAGGCCCGTGAGGGGGATCTCGGCGCCGTAGAGCGCCTTGTTGACGAGGAGGAAATCACCGACGAGCAGCGTGTTCTCCATGCTCCCCGTGGGAATCTTGAACGCCTCGACGATGAACGTGCGGACGACGATGAACAGCCCGATGGCGATGATGACGATTCGCGCGTAGTCCGCGAACACGCTCCAGCGCCAGCGGGGACGATTCATCGCGCGGAGGACTTCGGCGCGATGCTCGTCGCTCATGCGGCGAACGGTCGATGTCGGTTGGGGAGAGGGAGCGTGCTCGCTCATGTGCTGCGGGGTCAGGCGTCCGCGAGGATGACTACACCGGCATGCTCCACGTCACGCCGCGTACGCGATGCGAGATCGGGCACGGACCGAGCCACCACCACCAGCCGCGGCGCCAGCGCGGCGCCCCGAGGCGCCGCCGCGCGCGCGGCGACGGCGCCCTCCACCTCGGCGGTGGAATTCCCTTGCCCCGCCAGGCGGCTCACGACCCGCTCCTCGTGCGAGCGGCGACCATCCACGCTCGAGAGCATGCCCATGGCTGAATTAAGAAGGGCTGAGCGACGAAAGCAAGGGAATCACCCCGCGACGAACATTAGTCCGGCGTCCCGAGATAGGTGTCGATCTGGGCGCGCTGCAGCGTCCCCGAGAAGTCCACGTATCCCACCTTCGTTTCCGAGTAGAACTCGTACACCTCCCAGCCGCCCTCGCGGTGGCCGTTCCCCGTCTGCTTCACGCCACCGAAGGGGAGGTGCGCCTCGGCGCCGATGGTCGGCGCGTTGATGTAGGTGATACCATTGTCCAGCTCGTTCAGGGCCCGGAAGGCGATCCCCACATCACGAGTATAGACGGACGAGGAGAGCCCGTATCGCACGTCGTTGTTCACGGCGAACGCCTCATCGGCGTTGCGCACGCGCACCACCGAGAGCACGGGGCCGAAGATCTCCTCCTGCTCGAGGCGCGAGCCGGGCTCCACGCGGGCGAAGATCGTCGGCTCGAAGAAGTGCCCACGCTCGAGCCCCTTCCCCGTGGCCCGGCGCCCCCCGCACAGCAGGTCGGCGCCCTCTCCCTGCCCGATCTCGATGTAGCGCTCCACCTTCTCCACCGCGGCGGCGTTGACGAGGGGGCCGACGTCCGTCCCCTCCTTCCGCCCGTCGCCCAGCCGCAGCGCCTTCACCTTGTCCACGAGCCGGCTCAGGAACTCGTCGTGCACGCCGCTCTGGAGGATCAGCCGGCTGGTGGCGGTGCACCGCTGCCCCGTGGTGCCGAACGCGCCCCACAGCACCCCGTCCAGCGCGAGGTCGAGGTCGGCGTCGTCGAGCACGATCTGCGCGTTCTTCCCACCCATCTCGAGGGAGAGGCGCTTGTGCATGCGCCCGCACACCTCTCCGACGATGCGTCCGGTCTCGGTGGAGCCGGTGAACGAGATGAGCGGCACCTCGGGGTGCGCGACGATCGCCGCCCCCACCTCCTCCCCGAGCCCGTGCACGAGCTGGATGACGTGCGGCGGGAGCCCGGCCTCGAGCAGGATCTCCACGAGCGTCGTCGCGGTGAGCGGCACGTCCTCGGCGGGCTTGAACACCACCGAGTTCCCGCACAGGAGCGCGGGGAACATCTTCCACGTGGGGATCGCCATCGGGAAGTTGAACGGCGTCACGAGCCCGGCCACGCCGATCGGACGGCGATAGCTCATCGCCCACTTGTTGCGCAGCTCGCTCGGCACCGTGTGCCCGAACAGCCGGCGCCCCTCGGAGGCGGCGTAGTACGCGGTGTCGATCCCCTCCTGCACGTCGCCGCGCGTCTCGTTGAGGGGCTTCCCCATCTCGCGCGTCATGAGGTCGGCGATCTCGTCCTTCCGCGCCGACATGATGTCGCCGACCTTCCGGAGCACGTCGCCGCGCGCCGGCGCCGGGGTGCGCCGCCAGCGCTCGAACCCCTCCTTCGCCGCCGCCACCGCGCGGTCCACGTCCTCCTTCCCCGAGCGTGGGAACCGCCCGACCACGTCGCTCGTGTCGGCCGGGTTGACGTTGTCGAAGTACTCGCCCGTGGAAGGCGGGGTCCAGGTACCGGCGATGAAGTTCTTGTAGGTCCGCATGCGTTGGGAGTGGGTCCGGTGTCAGTGGGTGGTCATCGGGAATCGGGAAGCGGGAATCGAAGGCGCGAGCAGCGAGCAGGCGATTCCCGATTCCCGCTTCCCGATTCCCGAGCCTTCGTCATTCGCACATCCAGATCGCCGGATGCATCGCGTCCGGCTTCGCGTAGCCCACGCGCGGGAGCACTTCCTGGGCGCCAAGGATCAGCCCCCAGAGGATGAGCAGCAGGGAGAGGATGTGCCCCTGCGCGGAGCGGTGGCGCCAGGTCCAGATCGCCGACCACCCGCCGGAGACGATCACGACGATCGTCGCGAACAGGTAGCCGAAGAGGCCGAGGCCGCAGCGCGCGGAGTACGGCCAGAACAGCATCGCCACCCCGAGCGCCACGGCGAGGACGAGGCGCGCGAACACGCCGAACGACGACGTCTCGCGCGTCCGCTCCCCGACCTTCCCCGGCTCGGCGGCCGGCCTCGTGTGTCCGGCGCCGCCCGGCGACGCCGGCGGCCCCGGCGGGGCGCCGGGTCCGATGAGCGCGTCGTCGGAGATCGACTGGAGCTGCTTGTCGATCCGGGCCAGCTCCTTGTCCCAATCGCTGGAGCTCATGCGTCCTCCTCCGCTACGCGTGCTCGCGCGCGAGTCCGTGCCGCTCGATCTTCTTGTACAGGTTCGAGCGCGGCATGTCCAGCAGCCGCGCCGTCTCCGATACGTTCCAGTCGTGCTCCCGGAGCTTCGCCAACAGGAACGCCCGCTCGGCGGCGTCCTTGAACTCGTCGAACGTGCGGCATTCGAGCAGCGAGCCGATCGTCGCCGGCTCCGCCGCCCGCGCGCCGAGCAGCCGCTCCACGTCCGCCGCGGTGATGCGCGGCCCGGTAGCCAGGATGAGGATGCGCTCCACCGTGTTCCGCAGCTCCCGCACGTTCCCCGGCCAGTCGAACGCGGCGAGGCGCTCCACCGCGTCGGTCGTGAACGTCCGGGGCGGCATCCCCTCCTGCCGCGAGAGGAGCGCCGCGAAGTGCGCCACGAGCTGCGGGATGTCCTCCCGCCGCTCGCGCAGCGGCGGCACGGTCACCGGCACCACGTTGAGCCGGTAGTAGAGGTCCTCGCGGAAGCGCCCCTCGCCGATCTCCGTCTCGAGCTGCTTGTTCGTGGCGGCGATCACGCGCACGTCCACGGAGATCGGCTTCGATCCGCCGATCCGCGTGACCACGCCGTCCTCGAGCACGCGCAGCACCTTCGCCTGCGCCGGGAGGCTCATGTCCCCGACCTCGTCGAGGAAGAGCGTCCCGCCGTTGGCCTGCTCGAACTTCCCCGCGCGGTCGGCCACCGCCCCGGTGAACGAGCCCTTCATGTGGCCGAACAGCTCGCTCTCGATCAGCTCCCCCGGGATGGCCGCGCAGTTGACCTCCACGAACGGGCGCGAGGCGCGCGCCGACAGCCGGTGCACCGCGCGCGCGACGAGCTCCTTCCCCGTCCCGTTCTCCCCCGTGATCAGCACGCGCGCCGGCGTGGGCGCCACGCGCTCGATCTTCTCGATCAGCGTCCGGATGGCGAACGACCGTCCCACGATCTCGTAGCGCGACTCGATGGTCTCGCGGAGCCGGCTGTTCTCCTCCTGGAGCCCGAGGTGGCGGAGCGCGTTGCGCAGCGTCACCAGGATCCGGTCGGTGTCGAGCGGCTTCTCCAGGAAGTCGTAGGCGCCGAGCTGCGTCGCCTCGACCGCCGTCTGGATCGTGCCGTGGCCGCTGATCATGACGACGATCGCCGAGGGGTCGCCCTCGCGGATGCGCTTGAGCGCCTCGAGCCCGTCGATCCCTCCCATCTTCACGTCGAGGAAGACGAGGTGCGGGTGCCACTTCTCGTACTCGGCGATCGCGTCGACCGCCGTGCCCACGGTGCGGACCTCGTACCCCTCGTACTCGAGGAGCTGGCCGAGGGCGGCGCGGATCCCCTTCTCGTCGTCGGCGACCAGGATGCGCTGGCTCATGGCGTCGCTTTGTAGAGCGTGATCTTGCCGTCGTGAACGCGCACGTCGCCGATGTACGCCGGGACGACGAGCGGGAGCGCGTCGGCGGCGATGCCGTCGGGGCGCGCGCCGCGCTCGATGTTCGCGATCAGCTTGGGGATCATCGGGCGCGGGATGGAGAGCTGGTGGATGCGAAGCTCGCGCACGTGGTACTGGGCGAGCCCCGGGCGCACGATCTCGAGCGTTCCGCCGAACTCCACCGGCTCGCGGTCGCCGAGCATGGCCGCGAAGGGACCGAGCGTCTTGCGGCCGCCGAAGTCGCTGGGGCGCATGTCCGCGCGCACGTGCAGCGCATCGTCGATCACCGCCGCCTCGGGATTCTGCGCCGAGGGCGGTAGCTGCTTGGAGAGCTCCTCGAACACGTAGGCGCTCAGGTCGCCCGGGCGCACGTTGGCGAACACCGGCCCCCGGCGCGAGCCGAGCGCGCGCACCTGCTCTCGCGCCCGCGCGGCGCCCTGCGCGGTGAGCGGCTCCCAGAGGTCGCGATCGGCGGTGTCGGGCGCGGTGGCGACCGGCGCCGCGCCGCCGCGATGCAGCAGCGGCCGCCATCGGTCCTGGAAGATCCAGGCGACGGCGACGAGCAGTACGAGCAGCACGAGGCATCCCAGCTTCCGCATACAACCCATCGCTCACCCTGGTCCCAGTGGAATGGCCGCGAGGCGCTCGTAGCGCGCCCCCGACCGCTCGAGCCGGCTCGACATCACGTCCAGCGTGCGCGCCTCCACCGTCGCCGCGTAGCGCACCGCGCGCGCCGCATCGGCGAGGGCGCGGGCGTCCCGCGGCGACACCCGCTCGCGCGCGCGCGCGAGCGTCACGTGCGGGCGGAAGGCGCGCCCGTCGATCTCGTACCCCAGCCCGGCGCAGGCGTACTCCACGTCGTGCTGCACCAGCTCCAGCCGGGGCTCGTGCGCCACACCCATCCATACGATCTTCGGCGCGCGAAGGTTTGGGAAGGCGCCGAGCCCTCCCAGCCGCAGCTCCACCGGCGCGTGCGCGGCGAGCGCCGCGCGGAGCGCGTGCTCGAGCGGAGCCAGCGCCGCCTCCGGCTGCTCCCCCAGGAACTTGATCGTGAGATGCAGCCGCTCCTCCGTCACCCACGACACCCGCGGCGCGGCATCGCGCATCGGAGCGGTGGCTCGCACGATCGCCTCGCGCTCCGCGCGCGGGAGATTAATCGCCAGAAAGAGGCGCATCGCCGTCGTGGCCGAGCTCGAGCGCCAGGTTGGTGAAGCCGTGCGACTGGGCGGCGGCCACCGCGCGCTCGCGCACCGCCGGGTCGCGCAGCGCGGCGGCGTCGCGCACGGTGACGATGGCGAGCTTTCCGCGCACCTCGACCCGCCCGTGAACGCCGAGTGCCTCGAGTGCCGCCTCGAGCGCCTCGGCGCTCACGCCGCGGTCACCCCGTGCAGCACGTTGAGCGAGCCCGAGCGAAACCCGCGGAGATCCACCGCCACCCGGTCGAAGCCGGCCGCGCGAACGGCCGCGGCGAGCGCGCGCAGCGGCCCGGGCTCGAGCCAGGCGCCCAGCTCCTCGCGCGACAGCTCCACGCGCGCCAGGTCGCCGTGATGCCGGACGCGAAGGTCGCCGCGCACGCCGAGCGCGCGCACCGCGCGCTCCGCCAGCTCCACGGCGCGGAGCCGCTCCGCGGTGACCGCCGTGCCGTACGGGAGGCGCGACGAGAGGCACGGGGAGGACGGTTGCGCCCACGTGGGAATGCCGCGCGCGCGGGAGAGCGCGCGGATCTCTCGCTTCGTGAGCCCCAGCTCGGCGAGCGGGGAGCGCACCTCGTGCTCGCGCCCGGCGGCGGCGCCGGGGCGCCAGTCGCCACGGTCGTCGGCGTTGGTGCCGTCGACGATGGTGGCGATCCCCCGCTCGCGCGCGACGCGCCCGAGCACGGTCCACAGCTCCGACTTGCAGAAGTAGCACCGGTTGCTGGGATTGGCCACGTAGCTCGGGTCGTCCATCTCGTGCGTGTCCACCTCGAGCACGCGAAGCCCCACCCCCTCGGCGACGCGGCGCGCCGTCTCCCACTGCTCGGCGGGATACGACGGACTGCGCCCGATCACGGCGAGCATGCGCGATGGCCCGAGCGCCTCCGCGCCCACGCACCCGAGATAGGCGGAATCGACGCCGCCGCTGAAGCCGAGCAGCACCGACGGCTGCTCCCGGAGCCACTCGACGAGTCGCGCCTCCTTCTCGCGCGCGACGGCGAGCTCGCGGGGATCAAGCGTGTCGTCCATGATGGAGAAACGTAGTCCGGGAATCGGGAATCGGGAATCGCTCGTGTGGAACGCACCGGGGCCGGCGAATGCCGGCCCCCGGTGCCATCCACGTCGGTGCGCTTCGATTCCCGACTCCCGATTCCCGATTCCCGATCCCGGCATCACTCCAATTGCACGCTCGTCGGATGCTGCACGGCCCCCACTCCATCGCGGGCGGCGGCATCGAGCGAGTCCACGTCCCACACCACGAGCACCGCGGCGTCGTGGCCGCGCAGGAAGGTGTCGAGATCCTGCGCGGAGAGGCCGCGCTCCTTCACCGCGTTCCCCGCCGTGTCGGCGCGGAAGGGGTGCGTGTGCCAGGTGCCCACGTACCCGGGAACGGCGTCGCAGCTCCCGGACACGGCGAACTGCAGCTGGCGCATCCCGCGCGCCGGTCGCGTCCCGGTCACGCGCAGCGTGTCGCCATCGAAGCGTCCGATCAGGCAGCCGAGATACTCCCGCTGCGTGGGGCGCCCCGATCCGAGCATCTGCGTGAGCGTGTTCACCTCGGCCAGCTCGTTCCAGTGCTGGTTGGAGCGCGACCAGATCGCGTTCATGGAATCGCGCACATCGGGCGCGATCACGATCGCGGTGATCGGCGCGCGCTGCCGGGTGCGCGCGGCGAGCGGCACCGTCAGGAGCGCGGAGAGGAGGAGCACCGTTCCGGCGCCGCATGCGGCGCGGCCGAACCCGATGGATGCGCTCCGACGCCTCGACCCCGCCCTCGGGGAGGCGCGCACGTGCCCGTCGACCCGTTTCATGAGCTCTCCCGCGATCTGCCGCTGGCCTGCCCGAGCCCTCCGCCACTTGCCTCGGGCGTTCGTGCCCTCATACCCCGGAGCGGCGGAAGTGGCGCCGGGCGGCCCCTCGTCGCCGCCACCCTGACGAGGTCGTGCATTCGCCGTGACGGTCGCGCGCTCCCCGGTGCGAACCTTGCAACCCCCACGGCGGTGCAGGTGACCGGTCCGTGCCGACACGACCACCGGTGCGATGCTGCCCGTGCACGGAGACATCCATCCCGTCGCATGCCCCCGCGCAGGCAACACGGCCGAGTCGTGCCGACCCCTCGTGTACGCAGGAGGTCAGCAATGCCGTGTCGTAACTCGCTACTCTCATGGAACGCCTCGCCGATCCGCGCGAGGGGGGCGGCCGCGCGCGACGCACGCGTCGCGCGCATCGGCCCTTCACTGGTCGCGGTCCTCGCCGCCGCCCTCGCGCTCGCGCCCCCCGCCGGCGCGCAGCAGGCACCGAAGAGCCGGACGGCGGCCACCCCACCCGGCCCGACATCGTCCATGGGCACCCTCCCGCCGGGCGGAACGGAGGGGAACTGGGTGAGTCCCGCCCGCACGCTCGAGGGGACGCGCTACAGCCCCCTCAAGCAGATCACCACCGACAACGTCAAGAACCTGAAGGAAGTCTGGAACTACGTGGACGGGATCAAGGACGGGCACGAGGGGCAGCCGCTGGTGGTGAACAACACCCTCTACATGGTGACCCCGTACCCCGACAAGCTCATCGCCTTCGATCTCACCAAGCCGGGGCCCGCCAAGAAGTGGGAGTACGCCCCGCCCATCGACCCCACCTCGTTCGGGAAGGCCTGCTGCGATGACGTGAATCGCGGCGCCGCGTACGCCGACGGCAAGATCATCTACAACGTTCTCGACGATCACACCGTGGCGGTGGACGCGAACACCGGCAAGGAGGTGTGGCGCACCAAGCTCGGCGACCCGAACAAGGGCGAGACGATGACCATGGCGCCCCTCATCGCCAAGGGGAAGGTGTTCGTCGGCGTGAGCGGTGGCGAGATGGGAGTGTGGGGGTGGCTCGCCGCGCTCGACGTGAAGACCGGCAAGGAGCTCTGGCGCGCGCGCAGCACCGGTCCCGACAAGGACGTGCTCATCGGCCCCAACTTCAAGCCGTACTACTCCTGGATGCAGGGGAAGGACATGGGGGTGAAGAGCTGGCGCGGGGAGCAGTGGAAGATCGGCGGCGCCGCCGTGTGGGGGTGGATCACGTACGACCCCGAGACCGATCTCATCTTCTACGGGACGTCGAACCCCGGCGCCTGGAACCCCGACCTGCGCCCCGGCGACAACCTGTGGTCCACGACCATCTTCGCCCGCGACCCCGACACCGGGCAGGCGAAGTGGGCGTACGCCATGACGCCGCACGACCAGTGGGACTTCGACGGCGTGAACGAGAACATCGTCGCCGACATCCCGATCAACGGGCAGACGCGGAAGGTGATCGTCCACTTCGACCGCAACGGCTTCGCGTACACCATCGACCGCACCAACGGGCAGGTGCTCGTCGCGCAGCAGTTCCAGTTCCAGAACTGGGCGAAGGGGATCGACCTCAAGACGGGGCGTCCGATCGTGAACCCGGACAAGGAGACGCACCAGGGGCGCCTGACGAAGAACATCTGCCCCTCGTCCAGCGGCACGCGCGACCAGCAGCCGGCGGCGTACGATCCCACGACGCACATCTTCTACACGCCGTCGCACAACGTGTGCATGGACTACGGCGGGGTGGAGACCAAGTACATCGCCGGCACGCCGTACGTGGGCGCGGCGGTGAGGATGTACGCGGGGCCGGGCGGGAACGACGCGCGCGGCGAGTTCGTAGCGTGGAACGCGGCCACCGGGAAGCGCGTGTGGGCGGACAAGGAGAAGTTCCCGCTGTGGAGCGGCGCGCTCGTGACGGCGGGGGGCGTGGTGTTCTACGGCACCATGGATGGCGACTTCAAGGCCGTGGACGCGAAGGACGGCCACGAGCTGTGGAAGACGCACTTCGAGTCGGGGATCATCGGGAACCCGATGACGTTCACCGGCCCCGACGGGAAGCAGTACGTGGCGGTGTACTCGGGCGTCGGCGGGTGGCTCGGGGCGATCGTCCCCGGCAACCTGTCCAAGGATGACCCGTGGGCGGCGCTCGGCGCGGTGGGGGCGATGGGCGACCTCCCCGATGCCACGAAGGCAGGCGGCGCCATTCACGTCTTCGCGCTGTCGCAGTGACGCACATGCGCCCGCGCACGCGCGTGCTTCGGATGTCCGGCTTCGCGGCGCTGGCCGCGCTCGGCGCCGTCGCCCTCGGGGCGGCGCCGCGCACGCGCGCCGGCGACCGCGCGCCGACGCCGAAGCAGTTCCGGGTGTGCTCGGATCCCAACAACCTCCCCTTCTCCAACCGCAAGGGGGAGGGGTTCGAGAACAAGATCGCCGAGCTGATCGCACGCGACCTCCACGCGACCGTCACTTACGACTGGCTGGCGCAGAACCGGGGCTTCGCGCGCAAGACGCTCAAGACCGGCGCCTGCGACGTGATCATGGGCGTGCCGGCGCACTACGATCCGGTGCTCACGACCGAGCCGTACTATCGGTCCACGTACGTCTTCGTCACGCGCGCGGACCGCGGGCTGCACATCACGTCGTTCGACGACACGGTGCTCAGGCACCTGACGATCGGCGTGCACCTCGTCGGCGACGACGGGGTGAACCCGCCGCCGGCGATGGCGCTGGGCGCGCGCGGGATCGTGGACAACGTGAAGGGCTACGAGCTGATCGGCGACTACAGCCAGCCGAACCCGCCGGCGCGGCTCATCGACGCCGTGGCCAGGGGGGACGTGGACGTGGCGGTGGTGTGGGGCCCGCTCGCCGGGTACTTCGCCACGCGGGAGCCCACGAAGCTCGTGCTGACGCCCGTGCACCCGGCCGTGGACGCGACGGGGCTGCGATTCGCGTACGCGATCGCGATGGGGGTGCGCAAGGGGGACACGGCGCTGAAGGCGACGCTCGACTCGCTCATCACGCGCGAGCGGCCGGCCATCCAGCGCATTCTGGACGCCTACGGCGTGCCGCGCGCGGAGCCCGACTCCAGTGAGCGCGCGTCGAGGACGCCCTGAGCGCGCGGCCACGCGACCGCGCGGATCTTCCACAGGGGGAGGAGCCATGGGAACGGCAAGGATCACGATCTTCCGAATCATCTCCGCGGCGACCGTCGCGCTGGCGGTCGTCGCGTGCAAGTCGAAGGGGGGGAGGAGCGACACCGCCGCCGGCACGAACGCCAGGGCCGTCGGCGGCGTGCAGGAAGTGGCGATGCGCAAGTTCAACGGCGATCCGAAGGTGGCGCAGGAAGGGCGCAAGCTCTTCCTCGAGTACAACTGCTACGGCTGCCACGGCGGGCTCGCCGGCGGGGCGATGGGCCCGAGCCTGCGCGACACGGTGTGGAAGTACGGTGGGAGCGACCAGCAGATCGCCGCATCCATCCACGACGGGCGCCCGATGGGGATGCCCACCTGGGGGAAGACGCTCTCCGCCGACCAGATCAAGACGCTGGTCACCTACATCCGCTCGCTCCGCACCAACGCCGAGCCGAAGTTCTTCTTCGCGAGCCAGATGGCCTCGGCGGGGGTGGACACGGGGAGCGGGAGGGCGCAGTAGGAGCGGAGTTTGAGACACTGCTGTCGGCTCTCGGCCATCGGCTCTCGGCTGGGGCACACCCCGAGGGCTCTCTACGCTGCGCCGTAAGCCGAGAGCCGAGAGCCGAGAGCCGAGAGCCGACAGCCGCGTCTTCAGCGCCGCACCGCATCCCCCACCGCCGGGCGATATCGGATCGCCTCCGCCACGTGCGGCGCCGCGATGGCGTCGCTCCCATCCAGGTCGGCGATCGTCCGCGCCACGCGCAGCACCTTGTGGTACCCGCGCGCCGAGAGGCCGAGCCGCTCGGCGGCCGAAGCGAGCAGCTCGCGCGCTCCCGGCGCCACGGGCGTCTCGGTGGCGAGCCACCGCCCCGGCACCCGACCGTTGGTGACCGCCCGAGCGATGCGCGCGTGGCGCGCGTGCTGCCGCGCGCGCGCCCGCTCCACCCGCGCGCGCACATCGCCTGACGACTCCCCGGCTTCGCGCGCGGACAGCTCGCGCACCGGGAGCGCGCTCACCGTCACGTGCAGGTCGATCCGGTCGGCCATGGGACCGGAGAGCCGGGCGCGGTAGCGCGCGATGTCCGCCGCCGCGCACGCGCAACGCGCGGTGCCATCGCCGGCGTGCCCGCACGGACAGGGGTTCATCGCGCCGACGAGCGTGAAGCACGCGGGCCACCGCACCGTCCCGGCGGCACGCGCGATCACCACGTGGCCATCCTCCAGCGGCTGCCGCAGCGCGTCGAGCGCGTGGCGCGGGAACTCGAGCATCTCGTCGAGGAAGAGCACCCCGAGGTGCGCGAGGCTCACCTCGCCCGGACGAGGCGCGGAGCCGCCCCCGATGAGCCCCGCCGTGGAAATGGTGTGGTGCGGCGCGCGGAACGGGCGCACCGGCGCCGGCGCGCGGTCGGGAGCGAGCAGCCCGGCCACGGAGTGCACGGCGAGCACCTCGAGCGCCTCCGGCTCGGTGAGCGCCGGGAGGAGCGCGGGGATGCACCGGGCGAGCATCGTCTTCCCCGCGCCGGGCGGCCCGACGAGCGCGAGCCCGTGGTCCCCGGCGGCGGCGATCTCGAGCGCGCGCTTGGGCAGCGCCTGCCCCACCACGTCGCGCAGGTCGGGAGCGGCGGCGGCGGGGGCCGTGGCGCGGGGTGGCGCTTCCGGCGGCTCGATGCGACGCGCGCGGAGCTGCGCCACGGCGTCGCGCAACGAGGACGGCGCACCGAGACGGACGCCGCCCACCAGGCTCGCCTCGGGCACGTTCCCCGGCGGGACGAGCAGCGCGCGATGCGGCGCGAGCGCCATGGCGCGCGCCACGGGGAGCACGCCGCGTACCGGCCGGATCGCGCCGTCGAGGGCGAGCTCGCCGATGGCGACGATCCCGCGCACGCACTCGGCGTCGAGCTGTCCCGTGGCGACGAGGAGCCCGAGCGCGATGGGGAGGTCGAGCGCGGTGCCCTCCTTTCGCGTGTCCGCCGGGGCGAGGTTCACCGTGATCCGCCTGGGCGGCACGGTGAAGCCGGAGTTGACGAGCGCCGCCATCACCCGCTCGCGGCTCTCCCGCACCGCGCCGGCGGCGAGCCCCACGACCATCCACTGCGGGAGCCCGTTGGCCGCGTCCACCTCCACGGTGACGTCGTACGCATCGATTCCGATCACGGCGGCGGAGCGGACGGCGGCGAGCATGGACGGGACGATAGCGGCCCGAGTCGAGCGCCCCGCACCGCCGTCGCGCACCGCGTACCGATGTGCGGCGCCCCCCGTCTCGCCGGTGACGAACGACTGTGGGATCGAGGGTGGGAAGGGTTGCCCGAGCTCCGACGGGCGCGTCCTTGCCCAAACGATCGGACACGTGCCCATGAAGAGCGCCCCGATTCCTCGCCAGCCGCGACGGCGGGCGCTGGACGACCCCGCGATCCCCCTTCCGATTCGCTGGTACCTGATGGCCACGCGCCACGTGCGCGATCCTCGCGTGCTGATGCGAAGCGCGCCCACCTCGACCACCAGCACGCTCGAGCCGCTGACGCCGGACGACGAGGCGCGCATGGCGGGGCCCTTACTCGACTACATGACCGATGCCGAGGACGCGCTGCGGGGCGCCGGCTTCGCGCCTCCGTTCCGGGCGACCAACCGCCGGCTGGCGAACGGACGCTCGTGCGTCTCGCTGCTCGAGCACGCGCGGGGGGAGGCGCTGGGTTTCGTGCTCGTGAGCGAATATCGCCACATCGGCCTCACCGCCACCGCAGCCTTCCGCACCGACTTCGCCGACGGCGTGCAGCTCTGGACGTCCAACTCGCAGATGCCCCGCCGGATGCCCCGCCGCCCGAACACGATCACGGTGCGACTGGCGGACGAGCACGATGTCGGCGCGCTGTACGCCCTGCATGCGTTCCGCGTGGAGGAGCGCGCGCGCACCGTGCCCGTGAGGCGGCTCACGCGCGGCGACGATCCGATCGCGTTCCAGGCCGCCGAGGGGCGCGAGACGTACGATTTCCTGGTGAAGGTCGGCTACTACCGCCCCGCGGGTCCGGACACCATCCGGTACACGCGACGCGGCGCCGTGCTCGTGGCATGGCGTGGGCTCTTCCCGTGGAGGCAGATCATCGCGGGGCGTGAGGCGCGCGAAGCGGCCGCGGTCCGCACCCGCTTCGCGGCCGCGAGCGGCGCCCGATCCTGATCCGTCAGCGCGGGCTCACCGCCACCCGCGCTGGTTCGAGCGGTCGATGTAGGGGAACGTCTCGCCTGGGTCGATCACCACGGAGGCCGCCGCCGGCCGCGACGGCACGCGCCCCGTGTGCCGTCGTGCCCCGTCGAGCGTGCACCCCGCCGAGTTCGGCGGCGGGGAGCCGCAACGCACGTCGCATCACGCGACATCCGACGCCACGCCGCATGACGTCGGATGTCGCGCGGGCGAGGCGCGCGCGCCACTATTGCGCGCGCGATCGCGGGTGCCACATATCGTGCCCTTCCGCGGTCCCCCGGAGGGCCACGTATGCAGCACCGCCTCGTCGCCGTCGCGCTCTGCGCGGCCGGCCCGCTCGCGCTCTCCGCACTTTCATCGCACCACCCCGCCCCGCACCGCGCCGCCACGACCGCGCGCGCGGACTCGTCCTCCTGCGCCGCGCCGGCCCCCACCGATTCCCTGCCGATCCCGGCGGCGGTGCCTAACGACAACCGCCTCGCCGCCGGCGTGCGCTCGTCCGGCGCGCTGCGCCTGGAGCTGGAGGTGCGCATGGCGCGCTGGTGCCCGGATGGCGACCGCCGCCCGGCGCCGATCGACATCGCCGCGTTCGCGGCCGCCGGCGGCGCGCCGCGCATTCCGGGACCGCTCATCCGGGTGCGCGCCGGCACGCGCATCACCGTGCGGCTCCGCAACCGCCTCGCGACGCGGTCGATCATCGTGCACGGGCTGCGCACCCACCCCGCGGCCGCCGGCGACACCATCCGCGTGGCCGCCGGTGCGGTGCGCTCGGTGACGTTCGATGCCGGCGCGCCGGGCACGTACTACTACTGGGGCGCGCTCGCCGACAGCGTGACGGTCGACGCGCGCGAGGGGATCGACTCGCAGCTCACGGGCGCGCTCATCGTCGATCCCGCCACGGGACCGATCGCGCCCGATCGCGTCTTCGTGATCGGGATGTTCGCCTTCCCAGGCGACTCGACGTCCACGCCGCGGCGCCCCACGCGCTTCGGCGCGGTGATCAACGGCCTCTCCTGGCCGTACACGGAGCGCTTCGACCTCGCCGTGGGCGACACGGTGCACTGGCGCTGGATCAACGCCACGGCGGCGAACCACCCGCTCCACCTCCACGGGTTCTTCTTCCGCATCGACGCGCGCGGCACGGAGGGGCGCGACACGGCGTACACGCCGGAGCGGCGCCGCTCCGTGGTGACGGAGCGGATGGACGAAGGGAGCACGATGACAATGACGTGGGGACCGGCGCGCCCCGGCAACTGGGTGCTGCACTGTCACATCCGCGCTCACGCCGCGGTCGACTGGTTCTGGGGGCTCACGGACTCCGCCCGCGCGCACGCGCACCCCGGCGCGGAGATGCCGGCCGGCCGCATGAACGACATGGCGGGGCTCGTTCTCGGCATCCGCGTGCGACCGCGCCCGCCCATGGTGGCATCGAACGCGAAGCCCATGGTGAAGGCGACGTCCGCGATGAAGCCGCTGCTCGCCGCGATCCCGGCGGAGCCCGTGCACCGGATCCGCATCGTCATCGGGCCGAGCGCCGGAAGCGACACGGTGGTGCGGATCGCATCCACGCTCGAAGACCCGGGCTGGGTCGCGGGACGCGACACCGGATCGTATCCCGGTCCCCTCGTTCTCCTCGAGCGCGGCAAGCCGGCGGCGATCACGGTGGTGAACGAGCTGCCGCAGCCGACGGTCGTCCACTGGCACGGGATCGAGCTGGAGAGCTACTACGACGGCGTCGCCGGGTGGAGCGGCGACTCGACGCGGACGACACCGGTCATCGCGCCGCACGATTCGTTCGTCGCCCGAATGACGCCGCCGCGTGCGGGCACGTTCATGTACCACGCGCACATGCAGAGCACCACGCAGGTCGGTGATGGCCTCTACGGACCGATCGTCGTGCTCGGCGAGGGTGAGCGATGGGACCCCTCGAGCGAGGTCATCTGGATGGTCGGCGGGCGCGACCTGCGCGCGGGATACGCGCTCACCCTCGACGGCCGCCACGCGCCCCCGCCGCTCCTGCTCGCCCTCGGCCACCGTTACCGGGTGCGCATCGCGAACATCTCGGAGGACAACACGGGGGACATCGCGCTGCTCGCCGACTCGGTCCCGGTGGAGTGGCGCCCGCTCGCCAAGGATGCCGCGCGGCTTCCCGCCGCCTACACCGCCTCGCGCCCCGCGCGCGTGCGCACGAGCGTCGGGGAGACGTACGACTTCGAGCTGGTGCCGCGGCGCGCCGGAGAGCTGCGCCTGGAGGTGCGCAACACCGGCCACCTGCAGGCGGTGCAGCGCGTGTACGTGCGGTGAGCGCACGCGGAGCGGCGCCGGACGCGTCCGGCGCCGCTCCGTCCCGCTCGCCCTACTCCGAGGCGGAGAACGTGTCGCACGCGCGCGGGTCGCCGCGCTCGAACCCGCGCTCGAACCAGTGCGCGCGCTGCGCCGACGAGCCGTGCGTGAACGCGTCGGCGCGTACCTGGCCGGTGGACATCCGCTGCAGGCGGTCGTCCCCCACCGCCGCCGCCGCGTCGATCCCCTCCCGCGCGTCACCCGCCTCGAGCAGGTTGCGCTGCGCCGCGCTGTGCCCCCACACCCCGGCGAAGCAGTCGGCCTGTAGCTCGAGCCGCACCGAGATGGCGTTCGCCCCACTCGGGTCGGACTGCATCGCGCGCCGCGCCCGCTCCTCGATCCCGGCGAGCTTCTGCACGTGGTGCCCCAGCTCGTGCGCGATCACGTAGGCCTGCGCGAAGTCCCCCGGCGCGCCGAAGCGCCGCCGCAGCTCGTCGTAGAAGCCGAGGTCGATGTACACCTTCTCGTCCTGCGGACAGTAGAACGGGCCCGTGGCCGTCTCCCCCTCCCCGCACGCCGTCTCGGTGACGTCGCGGAAGAGCACGAGCTTCGCGTGCCGGTACGGCGTGCCGAACGCGGCAGGCTCCAGCCGCTCCCACGTCTTCTGGTCGTCGTCGAGGATGAACGACACGAACTGGACGAGGCGATCCTCCTCGGGCGTGGAGGCCGGCGCTCCCACCGCGCCGCTGTCCGCGGTGGCGACGGTGCCCGTGTCGGTGCCGCCGCCGAGCAGCGAGAAGAAATCGCGATGGAAGATGAGGCTGAGCACGAGCAGCACGAGCGCTCCGCCCAGGCCGATGTGGATTCCACGCCCGCGCGACTGCCCGCGGCGATCCTCGATGTCGCGGCTCTCGCCGCCCGGGGTCCAGCGCATGCGTCCTCCCTCGGCACCGGTGCCAGCGCGAACGCAATCGGCAGGTCCCGTGCCGCGCGTCTTGCCGATGAGCGCCCCTGGCGTATGTTCGCGAGGCGCTGGTCCACCCGTTGCGACGCGACGGTGCGCGCGATCACGATCCCCGGAGAATCGATGGCACCAGTCTGGCGACGGATCTACAAGCGGGTGAAGCGCGGGGCGCGCTTCCTGCGCCCCCTCCTCCCGCGCGTGCTGCAGGCGCACCCGTGGGCCGCGCGCGACGACACGAGCGCGTTTCGCCGGCGCGAGTACCGGAGCTACCAGGCGTACGTGGCGCACCAGCGGCGAAAGCTCGGGCGTCTTCCGCGGCAGATGTTGGCCGAGTACGACGTGCGCTACCGCGAGGCGCTGCGCGACCGGCTGGCGCGGGGCGGGATCGTGCGCGCGGGGTCGAGCGTGCTCTGCCTGGCGGCGCGGATCGGCACGGAGGTGAAGGCGTTCCTCGACCTGGGGTGCTTCGCCGTGGGGATCGACCTGAATCCCGGGGAGCGCAACCCGTACGTGCTCGTCGGCGACTTTCATCAGCTGCAGTTCGCGGCGGAGAGCGTGGACGTGGTGTTCACCAACTCGCTCGATCACGCATACGACCTGGAGCGCGTGTTGAAGGAGGTGCACCGCGTGCTCAAGCCTGGCGGGGTGCTCGTGGCGGAGCTGGGGCTGGGGGAGCGCGAAGGGGGGAAGCCCAACTACTACGAGGCGCTCGCCTGGCCCGACGTGAACACCATGGTGGAGCGAGTGGTCGCGCACGGCTTCGCGGCGCGCGGGCGGCGGCCGATCGACTATCCCTGGCGCGGAGAGCAGATCGCCTTCGCCCGCTGCTGATCGCGGCGCGGGCTCGCGCCGCGCTCACGCCGCGCTCACGGCGCCGCGCCCTCGGCGAGCGCCGGCGCGCCCGGCCGCTCGGCGCTCGCGGGCTCCGCGGCGCGCCCGTAGCGGAAGTGTCGCTTCAATCGCAGGAAGTGCTTCTCGTACAGGTGCCAGCTCGCCAGCGCGGCGGCGAAGGTGAGCGAGCCGCGGAGGAGCGCGAGCGCCAGCGTGGCCGGCACGCGCGAGCCCCACACCACCGGCGGATCGCCCCCGTGAAAGACGAGCGGGCGCACGTGCGACCAGATGGGCACGTGGAAGACGTACATCGCGTAGCTGTACTTCCCGAGCGCGCGCAGCCACCCCACGCCGAGCGCGCGCTCGGCGATCGTCCCGGCTCGCGCGGCGGCGCCGGCGATCACCAGTCCACCCCACGCGAGCGCCACGACCGTGTAGCCGATCCCCTCCTCCCACCCCCCGTACGTCCACATCCCGCCCTGCCGGAGGAACGTGCGCACGACGACGACGGCCGCGGCCACCCCGACGAGGCGCGCGATGCGCACCCCCCGGCGCGCCAGCGCCGGATCGCGGAGCACCACGGCGAGCAGCGCGCCCACGGCGAGCGCATCGAGCCGCGCGGGGGTGAGCGCGTACGCGGCGACGTCGGCCGCGTGGTGCGCACGCAGCCAGAGCCGGAAGAGCGGCGCGCCTACGATGATCACCGCGCACAGCACCGCCAGCCGCCGGCGCGAGAGCAGGAGGACGAGCGTGGGCCAGAGGAGATAGAACTGCTCCTCCACGGCCAGCGACCAGAACGGTCCCACCCACAGGTAGTTCGGCGGCTCCGTGCGGCGCACGAGCGCGATCCACCAGTTGTCGAGGTAGCTCCACCACCACCACTGCTCCTTCCAGAGGTAGTGATCGTCCCCCGACGTGCCCCGATGCACCACGAGCAGCAGGTACGCGGCGAGAAATCCGTAGTACAGCGGGAAGATGCGCAGCGCGCGGCGCCCGTAGAACGCGCGGTAGTAGCCGGGGGAGCCCTTCGCGTCGAGCAGGAGGCTCGTGATGAGGAGCCCGGAGAGGACGAAGAAGAGGTCGACGCCGATCCACCCCGCGCCGAGCACCCGCCCGACCAGGTGGTCGAACGGTGTGGCTTCGGGCATGTGGAGCCCGAAGTGAAAGCCCATGACGACCAGGATCGCCAGGCCGCGAATGCCGTCGAGCGCGGGGACGTGCTCCCGCGCCGGATGCAGGGCGCGCGTCTCCGACATCACGCGGTGACGCGACGCGAGAGCCGTGCCCGGTCGGCCGTTCGTCGCCGGACGCGAGTGCCGGACGCGGGGGCCGGACGCGGCCGGACGCGGCCGGACGCGCCAGCGTGGCCGGCCCGCGGCCGGCCCGGCTTCAACCGGGGGGCGGCTCGGTGAGCCCCGACCCCTCCGGCGCGGCGCTCCGCACGGCCACGGGGAGCGCGACGTCGCCGTCGAGCGCGAGCGGGACGATCCAGCGGAGGTTGTCGATCACCTCCGCGGGGAGCGCGCGCGCGGGGGCGAGAAACACCTCCTGGTCCTCGGCGGTCCGCGCCTCGAGCGCGGCGGGGTCGAACGCGCGCACCACGTACATGCGGTACACGGGGTCGTCCCACACGAGCACGTCCTCCCACTCCCGCACGTCCACGCCGGCCTCCTCGCGCACCTCGCGGCGCGCGCCATCGGCGGGGCGCTCGCCCGGAAGGAGCTTCCCGCCGAGCGCGTTCACGCGACCGGCCTGCCACGCGGGGCGCGTCTTGCGCATGAGCACCACGCGGCGGCGGTCGGGGGTGAAGAGGAGGGCGAGAACGTAGGTGAGTCGGGGCATGGGGGCGGAGGCCGGGGGCCGGGGGCGTGGTGGAGAGGGGGAGTCGGGGACGGAAAGCTGGAGGGCGAGTCGTGGGAGCGCCAGTTGACGACGCCCTCGGGGCTGCGGGGCGGCGGGGGTGCGGGGCGCGGGGCGGCGCGTGGCATGGATCGCGCAACGGCGGCGGGTGCACATGCAGGGGGCGGAGAGCGGCGTGCGCGAGATCCGCGTCTCGAGCTGGATGGCGCTGCAGGACGCGCTGTACGAGGGATCGTGGCGGCCGGGGATCGGGCGCCACCGGTCGCCGAACGCGTTCCGCGGGGTGGGCGATGCGACGCTCGACCTGGGCACCACGCTGGGCCGGCTCGGCGCGCGCGGCGTCGCCCTCGAGGGGCACATCCTCCGCAACTTCCGCAAGTACGCGCGGCGTTCCGAGGTGCCCGGCGACTCGATCTGGAACTGGCTCGCCGTGGCGCAGCACCACGGGCTCCCCACCCGACTGCTCGACTGGACCTACTCCCCGCTCGTCGCGCTGCACTTCGCCACCGAGTCGCTCGACCACTTCGACCGCGATGGCGTCGTGTACCTCGTGGACTACACGCGCACCAACGCGGCGCTTCCCGCCGAGTTGCACGCGATGCTCCGCGAGGAGGGGTCGGACACGTTCACGGCGGACATGCTCGAGCGTGCCGCGTCCACGCTGCGCCAGTTCGACCGGTTGGCGCCGACGCCCTTTCTCGTCTTCCTCGAACCGCCGTCGCTCGACGAGCGGATCGTGAACCAGTTCGCGCTCTTCTCTCTGCTCTCCGACCCGGCGCTGTCGCTCGACGACTGGCTCGAGGCGCACCCCGGCGCGGCGCGGCGCATCGTGGTCCCCGCCGCGCTCAAGTGGGAGGTGCGCGACAAGCTCGACCAGGGGAACATCACCGAGCGCGTGCTCTTCCCCGGGCTCGATGGACTGAGCCGCTGGCTCACGCGGTACTACACGCCGCGAGGCGATGCGCTCACGCCCGCGGCTCCCCCGGAGCCGGAGCCGCAGTCGGATGGCGCTCCCCCGGGGACGCGCGCCGCGGAAGGCGCGGGCGCGCCCCGCGGCGAGATCACTGGTACATGATGAACAGCGGGATCGGCTGGAGCTTCAGCACCTGCTCGGCGGTGAGGATCGGCCTGTCGTTCTTGTAGAACAGCTTGAAGCCGGTGAACTGCACCGGGAAGCGCTGCACGTACGACCTGTACGAGTTGCGCTTGAGCCACGGCGCGCCGAAGCCGTCCATGTCGATCACCACCTGCACGCGCGGATCGAGCTTGATGCGCTCGTGGTTGGTGAGCATCGGCCGCGTGAAGCGGTGCACGATGAGCATCTTCGGCGGCAGGTGGAGCCGGTCCACCAGGCTGGCCAGCGTGTCCACCGCGACGTTCACCTCGCGGGCGTCGAGCGTGCCGATGACGGTGCCGGGCACCCGCCCCTTGGGCATCGCGAACTCGGGGTCGAGCGCGAGGTGCACGTTGGGACGGCTCAGATACGGGATGAGCGGGACGATCTCCTTCTCCACGCTGCTGTGTCCCGTCTGGATGTCCAGGATGAGAAGGTAGTTCCGGCGCTCCGCCCACCGCGCCACCTTCTCGATGAGCGAGTCCGACATGCGGAGCCGGTACATGCCGTCGCGCCCCGCTCCGCCCTGCGCCACGATGGCGATGAGCTCGAGCGCGGGGATCACCGGCGTGGCGGTGTCGGCGCGCGCGTAGGCGGCCGCCTGACGATCCAGCCGCGCCATCATGGAGTCGGGCTGGATCTCGCCGAGGATCCCCATCCGCCTGGACAGCGGATTGCCGTAGTACGCCACCACGCGGCACCCCGGCAGGAGCGCGCCGGGGCGCACGGGGGTGTGCATCGCCCGCCTGGCGACGACGCCGTACCACTCGCTCGGATCGGGGCGCTCGGGGAGCTTGTGCCGGCGCTTCCGGCGCGATGACGTGTCCGCGGCGGCGCTGTCGGCGGCGGCCGCGCTGTCGGCGCGGAAGGCGCTGTCGGCGCGGATGCTGTCCTGCACCACCGCGGCGCGGTTGCGCGCCGCGACCGAATCGGAGGCGCACAGCGCCTCGACGCGATCGGTCATCGCCCGCGCGGCGAGCAGCGCGCTGTCCACCGGGCCCGGAGGGGTGCTGTCCGCGCGCGTGCGCGCGCCGGCGGCGGCCGGCGCCGCGGCGCGCGAGTCGCCGCACGCGAGCGCCACCAGCGCGGCGACGGCGACGCTTCCCGCGAGCGCCCCGAGGCGCAGCGTGGGGCTCAGTCGGCGCGTGCGGCGCCGGCCCTGCTCACCTGGCCGCATCGCGCATCGCCTCCGGATCGAGTCCCACGCGACGGCACCACGCGGCGTACGCCGCGGGGGAGATCTCCGACGGCTTGATCTCGCTGCGCCCGCCCCAGAACACGTTCGTGTAGCTCACCGGGATCCCCGCCTCGGCGAGGTGCGCATCGATCGCCGCCTTGTGCTCCAGCACGAGCGCCTTGTCCGTGCCGTGCGCCACGGCCATGATGTTCACCCCGGCGAACTCCTCCCCGCCCTCGCGCCAGTACGCGTGCGTGAGGATGTGATGCCGCCCCACCTCGCGCCCCGCGTCGAGCTCGCGTCCCGCCGGCACGCGCCAGTGGAACAGCGCGTTGTACCGCGTCACGCGCGTGCCCCCCACCGACGGCTTCACGTGCTCGAGGAACGTCGAGAAGCGGCCGATGACGCCGCGCGCCTCGAGCCCGCGCGCCACGCGCAGGAACTCGTCCAGCGGCACCCCGGCCTCCGCCGCCCGCGGCGCCCACGGATGCTCGCGGATCTCCTCCACCGCGAACTCGCGCTTCAGCGGCTCCAGCACGCGCCACTCCTCGTCAGTCAGCTCCACGATGCGCGTGTCGAGCACCCGCCCGGGCTCATCGGAGCGGCTGCCGGGCTCCATCCCACGACGGCGGACGTGTCCCACGCCGAGCGTGAACAGCGCCTTCGCCGGCATGATGAGAAACGCTTCGGCGCCGACCCGCCGCGCGAGGTACTCGCAGTGGCGGCGCATGGAGTACGCGCTCGGCACCTTGAGGGTGGTCCACAGGCGGTACGCCGAGCCGGTCGTCTCGGCGTCGGTGGAGCGGATCACCACGTGGCCGGAGAACGGATCGTCCTTGGCCATGTACTCGAAGGCCGCGTCGAGCCGGTCGGCGGGGACGCGCCACGCCACCAGCGCGCCGGGGGCGAGGTTCGTGGCGAGCAGCGTCTGGCGCACGCGCCGGATCGTGCCGGCGGCGAGCATGGCGCGGATGCGCTCCAGCACCGTGGCCAGCGGCAGCTCGCTCTGGCGCGCGATCTCGGCGAACGGATCGGCGAGGAAGCCGGTGATGCGATCCTCGGACACGGCGAGGATGCGCGCGTTCACCGGATCGGTGATCTCGACGGGTATCGTGGTTGCGGACATGCGATGCGAATGGATGGGCGACGGCGGGGCACGCGCGGCGCCGGAACGGGCCGGGCCCTGCTCGGCGACCGGCGGCTGCTCGAACAATAACGGGGGGTGGAGGGGTCGCGATACCGGGCCCGAGCACCGGGCGCGCCGTCAGAGCAGCCGCGACACGATGTAGATGACGAGCCCCGCCAGCCCCCCCACGAGCGTCCCGTTGATGCGGATGAACTGGAGGTCGCGGCCGATCGCCAGCTCGATGCGGCGCGAGGTGGCGTCGGGATCCCACGCGCTCACCGTGTGAGCGATCAGCTCCCCCACCTCGTGACGGTACTGCTCGATGACCGATAGGAGCAGCTCGCGCACCACGCCATCCGCCCGCGCGAGGAGCCCCTGGTTCGCCAGCATGGCGTCGGCGAACGACACGATCCCGCGCTCCAGCGCGTCCGGCGCGGCGCCGTCGGCGCGCGCCGCGTAGCGCTCGATCCCGCTCTTCGCGCCGCGCCAGATGCTGGCGGCCAGCTCGTCGATCGCGGACTGGTCGAGCAGCTCGGCCTTGAGCGCCTCCATCCGGTCGATCATCTCCGGCGAGTGCTTGAGCCGGTCGATGAACCGGAGCAGCGCCTCGTCGAACTTCGCCCGCAACGGGTGGCGCGGATCGTCCCGCACCTCGCGCAGCAGGTTCTCGATCGCCGTGACGATCTTCTCGTAGATGCGCTCGTCGACGACGTCGGGCATCCACCACGGGCTCTCCTCGGCCACCTTGATGCGGATCAGCTCGCGGTTGTCGTCCACCGCCTGCTCCACGAGGCGGAGCGCGTCATCGAGCAGGTCCTGGTGGCGCGCGTCGGTGGCGACGAACGAGAGCACGGTGCCGAGCACCGGCGCCACGCGGGTGGCCTTCGCGCGCGCCGCGAGGCTGTCGCCGATGAGACGCGTCGCGTGCTCGTCGGGGAGCGCTTCGGCGGAGCGCGCGAGCCCCGCGGCCACCTGCCTGGCGATCATCCGCGCGTGCTCCGGCTCTCCCAGCCAGCGCGCGGCGCGCGCGGCGACGTGCATCCCCTCGAGCTTCCGCCCCACCACCTCGCGCTGCAGGAAGTTGTTCTGCACGAAGTTGCCGAGCGTGCGCCCGATGCGATCCTTGCGGCTGGCGACGATGGCGGTGTGCGGGATGGGGAGGCCGAGCGGGTGGCGGAAGAGGGCGGTGACGGCGAACCAGTCGGCGAGTCCGCCCACCATCGCCGCCTCGGCGGTGGCGCGGACGTAGCCGAGCCAGGGGTGTCGCGCCTCGAGCAGCCGGGCGGCGATGTAGATGACGGTCGCGAGCACGAGCAGCCCCGTGGCTCGTGCCTTCATGCGATCCAGCTTCTCCTGGCGCTCGGCGTCGTCCGGCCGCGCCAGCGGCATCAACGTTCCGGACATACCGAAATGAGACGGATCGCGGGCGCCGGGGCAAGCGGACGGGGGTGGCGCGGCGCCGCGCCCACCCCCGCCCCGGGGTCAGCGCAGGCGCCAGCCCGCGCCGAATCGCAGCGTCGTGGCGTCCGCGGGAACGGAATAGACCTGCGCGGAGAGGTCGATCGCCTGCGTCACGTGCGTCGTCACGCCGCCGAACACCGAGCCTCGCACGAGGTTCACCGACACCCGCGTGCTGTCGGTGTACCCGGTGGCGTCGGTGAATCCGACCTGGAAGCGAGGGCGCAGCCAGCTCACCCCGCCTCCGACCCAGAACGACCAGCGGCCGCCGGGCGTGGTGAGCGCGAGCGCGCCCTCCCCGCCGAACTGGTACGGGTGGAAGGTGTCCTTGGATGGAGTCGAGCCGAAGCAGGGGATGGTGTCGTCCGCCTGCTGAAGGTCCCTTCTCGGGCACGTGATCGGGCCGCGCACGCGCCCGATCGTGCCCTGCGCGCGCAGCATGAGCGCGAGGCTGGGCGCGGCGGGCGCGTTCCGTATGAGCCGCACGTTGGAGAGCGCGAAGCTCGCGAGGTTGGGCTCGGCGTCGGCCACCCTGACCGGCGGAACGTAGCTGGCCTCCACCTGGAAGCCGGCGGGGAGCCCGACCGTGAGCCGCGGGCGCCCGAACACGGGTGCGAGGCGGGTGTTCTCCGTCTTGCTCGTGAAGCAGAACTGGCTCTTCTCGATCGACTTGCTCGGCGAGGGAACGGGGACGACCTCCGCATCCACGCGGATCGCGCCGGCCGGGAGGACCTCCGGCGCGGCCGACGCGGAGAACGCTATGGGCGCCTCGTAGAACGCGAGCAGCTTGGCCTCGTTGCTCCCGGCCGGTGGGGTGCACTGCGCGCGCGCGGCCCCCGGAAGCACGGCGCCGAGCACCGCCGCGAGGGCGAGGCGCACGCTCCGGCCGCTCGCCGACCTCGGCGCTGGTGCGTATCGGCGGACGGAGTGCTCGGAAGCGGTGCCCGGTCCGGGCTGGCCTGCCTGGGGCTGCATGGTGTCTCCGGTGAGAGTGCGATCACTGCACCACGATCACGCCGGACATCACGTTCCGGCCATGGATGCTGCAGAAGTACGTGTACGACCCGGCGGTGGCGAACGCCCGGGAGAACGTCCCGGTGCTCTGCACGGGCGATCCCGGCGCGCCGTCATCGAACGTCACCGTGTGCAGCGTGTCCCCGGGCGCCCACACCCACGTCACCGTGGCGCCCGCGCCCACGCTCAGGCTGTCCGGCTCGAAGAAGTTGTTGGCCACGTTCACCGTGTCGGTACCGCCACCCCCACCGATCCCCGGCAGCCCGGGCCCACCGCCGAAACCGCTGCCCACCGGTCCCTCGCCACCGCCGCACGAGAGAGCCGTCGAGAGAGCGGTGAGCGCCACCAGGACGAGCGCGCGACGCATGACCCCTCCTTCGTCCACCCGGACGATGGGACACGACGACCACGCGGTGCCCGCCATCCAGCGGACGCCGCCGTCGTCGTCCCGTCACCGAATCTTTCGGTGCGCACCGGCCGCGGGAACGGGTTTGGGGTGAGGGGGTGTCTCCGTGGGGCGAATGGCGGAGTTCTCGATGCGAGCGGGATCCCCGGGGCCCGAGCCCGCGGGAGTCGGACGATCACAGCGACTTGCGGAGGAACTCCTGAACGCGATCGCGATACGTCCGACCCGACGTGACGCGGGTGCCATTGGTGAGGATGAGGACGTAGTCCCCGCCGAACCAGGGCTGCACCTCGGCGATGCGGTCGATGTTCACCATTGCCGAGCGGTGCGCGCGGAGGAAGCGGGGGGCGGGGAGCCGGCGCTCCAGGGCGGTGAGGGTGCCACGCACCACGTGGGTGCGCGGCCCCACGTGCAGGCGCACGTGGTTGTCGTGCGCCTCCACCCAGTCGATGTCGCCGATGCGGACGAAGATGATGCGCCCCTCCACCTTGATCGCGAGGCGGTCCTCGGCGTGGCCACGATCGCCGGTCTGCTCGAGGAGCGCCGCGAGGCGCGACTCCAGCTCCGATGACGCGGCGGGGCGGCGCGCCAGGGCCTTGGCGCGCTCGAGCACAGCGGCGAAGCGCTCGCGGTCCACCGGCTTGAGCAGGTAGGCGAGCGCGTTCACGTCGAAAGCACGGAGCGCGTACGCGTCGTACGCGGTCACGAACACCACGGCTGGCATGCGCGAGGTGCCCACCTGGCGCACCACCTCGAAGCCGTCGAGCTCGGGCATCTGGATGTCGAGAAAGACGAGGTCGGGAGCCTGCTCGAGGATGGCGGCCACTGCGTCGCGCCCGTTGCCGCACTCCCCCGTCACCTCCACCTCCGGGTCGGCCGCGAGAAGCTTGCGCAGGTGAGCGCGCGCGAGCGGCTCGTCGTCCACGACGAGCGCGCGCAGCACCGGCGCCTCTCCGGCGAGCGGCTCCCGCTCCGGCGCCGACCGCCTCACGAGACCCCCGCGAGCGACGCCGCCGGCGTCGTGGCGCCCGGCGCGAGCGCGTCGCGGAACGGGATGACGATGCGCACGTCGAAGCCCCCGAGCTCACCGTTTCCGGCGCGGAGCTCGTGCGCGTCGCCGTACAGGTGGCGCAGCCGCTCGCGCGTGTTCCGGAGCCCCACACCCTCGCGCACCCCGGCCCCGGGCGCCCCCACTCCGTCGTCCCGCACGCGCAGGAGGAGCCGATCGCCCTCCCGCCGTGCCGAGATCTCCACGCATCCGCTCGCCGCGCGCGGCGCGATCCCGTGCCGGATGGCGTTCTCGACCAGCGGCTGCAGGAGGAGGCTCGGCACCATGGCACGGCGCGTCTCGGGGGCGATGGAGAGCTCGATCCGCAGCCGGTCGGGGAAGCGCACCTGCTGGATGTCGGTGTAGTGACGCAGCACGACCAGCTCGCGATCGAGCGGCACCTCCTGCTCCCCCGCCGTGCGCAGCGACACGCGCAGCAGCTCGCTGAGCCCCGTGACCACGCGCTCGGCGGCGTGCGGGTCGGTGGCCAGGAGCGCGGTGATCGTGTTCAGCGTGTTGAACAGGAAGTGCGGGTGGAGCTGCAGCTTGAGGCTCTGGAGCTGCGCGCGGGCGAGGCGCGCCTCGAGCCGCTCACGGTGGCGCGTCTGGCGGAAGTGGGAGGTCACGAGCCGCTCGTGCCAGCGCGTGGCGTAGGCGGCGATCCCGCCGGCGACGGCGAGGAGGAGCAGCTTCGCGCACTCGTCGAGGACCGACACGCCGGGGCCCGTGACCACGGCGAGCGGGTTGTACACCAGACCCGCACGGCCGCCCACGGCGAACACGGCGAGGAGCGCGCCGTACTCGGCGACGGCGAGGAGCACCGCGGCGCCCGCCATGCGCGCCGACGAGGTGATCGGCCGCGATGCGAGCACGGCGAAGTAGGCGAGGAAGATCGGGGAGCGGAAGGCCAGCTCCGGCGAGTACGCGAGCCCGTAACCGCCCATGATCGCGGTGATCGCGGTGATGTCGACCACCGGGTTCATGACGGCGAGCCAGCCGGGGAGCGTCTCGCGGCGCCGGAACCAGAGCCACTGCGCGACCGTCCACGCGAGCGTCGGGACGAGGACGCACACGTTGACGAGCGTGAGCGCGACCGGGAGCGTGCGTCCGTACGCGACCGCGGCGGTCGCGAGCAGGAGGAGCACGAGCGCGCGCACCCCGTTGAGGAGACGCTCGGCCTCCGAGCGGTACCGCTCGAGGAGCTCCGCCGCGCTGCCCGCGCCGTCGCCCGGATGGTCGCTCATGGGGGTACTATGGGGGTCGCCATGGCGGGGATGCCAGAGGCCTGGGGTCGGGGATCAGGGGTCGGGGGCCAGGGGGCGAACGTCAGGGGCCAGTCACCGGGAATTCATCACCCGACCCTTCGGTTCCCGGCGCCCGGCCCCCGTTCCCGAGCTTCCGCGCCCTCGCTCAGGCTCCCACCACGCCGTCCGCCTCCCCCTCCCCCGCCACCTTCCGCTCCAGCAGCTCGCGCTCCCGCTCCGCGCCGATGGCGCGGGCGAGGTCGAGCGCCTGGGTGAAGCAGCGCATGGCCGCATCGCCGTTCCCCTGCTGGGAGCAGAGGTCGCCGAGGAGACGCAGGCACTCGATGCGCCGCCAGTCGTTGCCGGCGAACGTGAAGAAGCCGAGCGCGCCGCTGGCGTGATCCTCCGCTTCGGTGAGCCGCCCCATGCGCGCCAGCGCCTCCGCGCGATTGAGCGTGGCGAGCGCCTTGAGGTCCAGGTCCTCCGCCGACTGCGCCGCCGCGATCGCCCGCACGAGGAGCGACTCCGCCCGCGCGACCTCGCCGCGATCGAGAGCGGTGCGCCCCAGGTTGTTGAGCGCGAATGCCTCCCCCCACGCGTACCCGGCGCGCCGGAACCGCGCGTGCGACTCGGTGAAGCGCGCCTCGGCCACCTCCAGGTCGCCGCTCTGCGCCGCGATCCCACCGAGGTTGTGGAGCGCGATCCCGACCACGCGCTCGTCATCGGTGATCGTCGCCACTCTTTCCAGCAGCTCGACGGCGCGGTCGAAATCACCCCGGCTCTCGTGCACCGCCGCCTCCGCGTTCAGCGCCTCTCCCACGAGCGACCACAGCGCGGCCCCGGTCGCGACTTCGGCGCTCCGCCGCGCCGCCTCGAGCGCTCCCTCCCACTCGCATCGCGTACGGAGCACGCTCGAGCGTCGTCGCCAGGCTTCGGCGACGAGACGTGGGTCGTCGGACGACGCGAGCACCGCGTCGTATTCGCCGAGCGCCCTGTCGAGAACACCGCTCTTCTCGAACCGGATGCCGCGCGAGAGCTGGTCCACCGAATCCGGCATGGGAGTTGCGCCTGCGGGTAGTTAGACGCTGACAACCTGGTATCCCGACGCGCCGCGCGCTACCATGAGCACGTGGCGACGCCATGAAGCGTTACATCGGTGCAACGGAATCCGCCACCCCTCGTTGGAGGAGAGCCATGCTGCGTGTCCGGCCTGCCCTCGTCACCATGTGCGCGATGGGCCTCGTGCTCGGCTCGTGCGCCGAACCCACCGAGCCCCATGCGACTCCCAGGGCGGACGTGGTCGCCCAATCGCAGCCGCAGTACCTGCAGTGCCCCGTCGACTCCGCGCAGAGCGTGACCGCGCAGATCGGCGCGCTGGGCGGGAAGCTCTCCGTCGGGAACACGAGCATCTCGATCCCGGCGGGCGCGGTGCTCACGCCGACGACGTTCACGCTCACGATCCCCGTGTCACCGTACATGATGGTGGACATCACCGCGAATGGACAGAACGGCTTCAAGTTCCTTGACGCGGCGACGGTGACGATCGACTACTCGCGCTGCCCGGACTCGGCGATCCCCGACTCCCCGCTCTCCGCCTGGTACGTGGACGCGAGCACCTACGCCCCGCTCCAGTTCATGGCCGGCGTGGACGTCCGGGACTCGCGCCGGGTGGTGTTCGTGACGGGGCACCTGTCGGGGTACGCGATTGCCCAGTGAGTAGGGGCCGGGGGTCGGGGGCTGGGGGCCAGGGGGGAACGGCGGGGATGGAGCGAAGCGGGACGGCACACCCCGACGGCCCCCTCCCCGCCGTTCCCTGTCGTTGACGTTCCCCGATCCCTTTACCCCATCCCCGCTTCATCCCCCCCGGCCCCCGGCCCCTAACCTCCGCCGCTGCGCGCCGCCACCAGCTCGACCCGCACCACCGTCCCCTCCCCCTCCACGCTCGCGATCGCGATCTCGCCGCCCCAGCTCTCCACCAGGCGGCGGGAGATGGCGAGACCGAGGCCGCTGCCGGAGGTGCGCGTGGAGAAGTGCGGCTCGAAGAGCCGCGGCAGCACCTCGGCGGGGATCCCGCGGCCGTCGTCCGCCACCTCCACGCGCACGCGGCCATCCGCCGCCGTCACGCGGAGCTCCACGCGGCGCGCGTCCGCGAGGCGCGCGTTCTCGAGCAGGTTGAGGAGCACCTCGTGCAGCTCGTCGGCGCGCGCCACCGCCTCGAGGGGGGCGTCGGCCACCGTGAGGCGCCACTCCACCTCCCCGCGTCCCATCCGCTCCAGGTCCACCACGTCCCGCGCCACCGCCCCCACGTCCGCCGTCGATGCGGCCACCGCGCCGGCGGGCGCCGTCCCGTACCGGCTGAAGCTCCGCGCGATCGCGTCCAGCCGGTCGATCTCGGCCAGGATGCGCGCCGCGTTGCGCTCGAGGATCTCGTCGAAGTCCCCTCGCGCATCGGCCCGCGCGCGCAGCAGGTGCTGCACCCCGAGCCGGATCGGGGTGAGCGGATTCTTGATCTCGTGCGCCACCTGCCGCGCCATCTCCCCCCACGCGAGCACCCGCTGGGCGCGCGCGAGATCGGTCACGTCGTCGAGCGTGAGCACGGCGCCGCCGCTCGTCAGGCGGGTGAGGCGCGCCTGCACCTGGCGCCCGCCCAGCTCCAGCTCCATCTCCTCCTCGTCCCCCCCGCGCGCGAGGAACGCGTGCGCGCGCGCGCCGATCGCCGGGCTCACGGCGTCGATCGTGGCGCCCGGCGGGAGCGGCGCCCCGAGCAGCGATTCCGCGCGCGGGTTGGCGAGCGTCACCGCGCCATCGCGCCCCAGCGCCACCACGCCGCTCGCCACGTTGCGCAGCACCGCCGTGGTGCGCCGCTGCGCCGACTCCAGCGCCGCGCGGCTCTCCCCGAGGTCGGCCGCCATTCGTCGGAACGCCGAGAACACGGGCTCGAACTCCTCCGGCGGGCGCCGCGCCAGCGGCGGCTCGCGCTCTCCACCGGCGATCGCCAGCGCCGCTCCGCGCAGGCTCCCGATCGGCTGCGCGAGCGACCGGGACGCGGCGCGGCTCAGCCAGAGGGCGGCGACCGCGCCGAGCACCGTGGTGAAGAGCACGAGCACCCCGAGGTCCCGGCGCCGCTGGTCCAGCACGTCCTCGTTCCCGCGCGCCGGCGCCGCGAGCACCACCGACTCTCCGGTCGGCCGCGTCCCCACCCGGTAGCCGAACAGCGCCAGCGTGTCCCCCACCCGCTCCAGGCGGCTCGCGTACACCTCCCGCCCCTCATTCAAGCCCTGGAACACCGACGGCGGGACGAACCGCCCGGTCGGCACGAGCGCCGAGAAGAGCGGGTCGCTGGTCGCGCGCAGCTCGCCGTCCCGGTAGAGCAGGAGTGGCGAGCCCAGTCGTGCGCCGGCCACGGCGATCGGCTCCTGCCGTTCCCCGCCGATCGCCGCGCGCAGCGTCTCGCGCACGAGCAGATCGCGCGACTGGCGGTCCTCCGACCGCAGCCGCTGGTAGCTCCACGCCGCGAACAGCACCGCCGGCACCACGAAGAAGCCGAACAGCCCCACCGTGAGGCGGGCACGGTAGCTGTGCGCCCACCGGCGCACGCGCATGCGCAGCCACCGGCCGAGCGCTCCCTCCGGAAGGACGCTCAGCGTCCACAACACGCCGACCACGAGGAGGTCGAGGAGCACGACGAGCGTGCCCCGCTGCACGAGGATCGATTGCGAGCGCAGCTCGATCTCGATGTGCGCTCGCCGCGCGCCGCGCGCGGTCTGCACCACGTGATCGCCGTGCAGCTCGGTGCCCGCGCGATACCAGCGCGTCTCCCCCTCCGGCGTGCGCCCGGGCTCGAGATCGGCGAGGGTGATCGCGTACGGCGGCGGCCCGTGCTCGCGCTGCTCGAGCCCGAGCAGCGCGTTGTACGGATCGTCGGCGATGAGCCGCGTGCGCGGTGCCACCAGGACGGTGGTCACCGAGCTGTCGCCGAACGGCACGGCGAGCACGGCGAACACTCCAGGGATCCCCAGCACCTGCCGCAGCACGCGGTCGCACGTGCGCCGCGCATCCGCCGCCGCGCGTGCCAGCTCGTCGCGGGGGAGCGCGATGGGATCGAGCGCCACCTCGGCGCCCAGCCCCCCGCTCGGCGTCCAGCTCTGGAGCGCCACGGGGTAGCCGGAGCCCACGAGGTCCGACTGCATGTACCGCCGCACCAGTCCCGCCTCGGTGCGCGCCGGCTCCTGGTCGGCGATGTCGTCTCCCAGCCGGCCGAGCACGGCGATGACGTCCGGCTCCACTCCGCCGAGCCCCTCCACGTCGCGATTGGCGAGGGCGGCACGGCCGCGGACGCCGGCGTTCCACGTGAGCGTCGTCGCGCCGAGCGCGGCCACCGTGGCGGCGCCGATCACGAGGTGCCGGTGCGGCCGGGTGAGGGCCACCGCGCCGATGGCGGCGATCCAGAGCAGCGTGTACCACTGCGGCCAGCTCCCCGGGGGCTGGAGCACCACCGGACCGAGGAAGGCCGCGACGGCGGCGAGCAGCGGGGCGGTGGCCGGCGCGAGCCCGCGCGCGCGAGCGAGCAGCGACGAGCCGGCGTACGCCGCGCCCACGAGCAGCACGGCGGCGGTGAGAAAGAGCGCCACCTCCCACGCCATCCAGAGCATGGTCGCCACGCCGCCGGGGGGAGGGGCGACGCCGCGCGAGAGCGCGCGCAGGAGAAACGGGCCGCCCCCCATGATCCCCACCACCACCGCGAGCGCCACCCGGCGCGAGGGGGCGCGTCCGCGACGCCGGAGCGCGAGCAGGAGCGCGAGGAGCATCACCGATGCGGCGAGGCCGAGCGCGCCGACGCTCGCCGTGAACGGCCCGCCCAACTGCGCGTAGTACACCGTCGGGTCGAAGAGCACCGAGTCGCTGGAGAAGGTGCTCAGGGGGACGAGGGCGATGCCGGCGAGGACGATCCCCAGCGGCGCCAGGCGCCAGCCGAGCGAGCGCTCCTCGCGCCAGACGGCGATGAGGAAGAGCGCCCCGGCCAGGGCGAGCATCGCCCCGCCCACCACCCGCACGCGCTCGAGCGCGAACAGCCGCGCCTCCTCCCGCCCCGGCGCGACCGCCCGCGCCACGAACACCGTGTCCCCCTCCGGCGCGTACACCACCTTCCCCTCCGCCGCGCCCCGCGCCGCCCCCCCGGCCCCGGACACCTCGAACTCCCTGAGCCCCACCGCGCGCGCGACGTCGTTCCCCACGGCGCGCACCAGCCGGTCCCCCGGTGGATCGGCGTGGATCACCGACGTCGCCACCGCGCGCGTCTCGCCGCGCGTGGCCGTGACGTAGAGCGTCGCCGAGAAGGGCGCGTACACCACCCCGATCGTCGCCGTGAGCGAGTCGGTGGGAACGAACACGCGCCCCGCCCAGGCGATGGGGTGCCCGCCCACGTACAGCACCACCCCGCGTCCGCGCTGGCCGCGCATCGCCCGCCTGAGCGCCCGGAACGCGTCCGCGCTGGCCGGCGGGGCATCGAGCGCCGCGGCGGCATCGTCGCGGAGCGCGCGCGTGGTGCTCGCCAGGGCATCGGCGAACCGGGCATCGGCCCGCGCCAGCAACGCCGCGCGATACGCCGGCCAGTCGTCCGCGATCCGCGTGAGGTCGCGCTGCGCCACCCCGGAGAGGGCGACGAACATGACGAGCGCGCCGACGCTCGCCGCCCCCCACCGCGCGGCGCGCGCGTCGAGGGCCGCCGTGAGCACCGCCGCGACGATGGTGGCGGCGACCGCCACCGCGAGGTAGCGTACGTCCGGGGTCCGGAGCCACCAGGCACCGGCCACGAGCGCGACCCCAGCGGCGGGCGTCCACGCGCGCGAGCGCCGCCACCATTCCCGCTGGCGCACCGGTTGCACCGCATTCCGATCCGAAATGAGCTTTCCCCCCCGCGCCGACGGCGCAGTACCACGATGTCTCAAGGAGCTCGGTCCCGCCGAGGTCGCGGCGATCATCGCCGCCGACCCGCGCCTCATCATACCCGTGGGCACCTGCGAGCAGCACGGCCCGCACCTCCCCATGGGCTCCGCCACGATCATCGCCGAGCGCCTCGCCGATGACTTCTCCGCCACCACCGGCGTGATCCGCGCCCCCACCATCGAGTACGGCGTGAACGTCGTGGCCGAACGTGACTACCCCGGAAACGCCTCGATGCGCCGCAAGACGCTGCACCGGATGCTGAACGACCTCCTGGCCTCGTGGGAGGCATCGGGGTTCCGGGAATTTATCCTCCTCACCGCCCACGACCACGACGCCCACCAGGAAGCGCTGGATACGGTGATCACCCGGATCGCGCGCGTGCGGGTGGTGGACATCTACGCCGTGCAGATCGACGACCTCCTCGAGGGGCAGCCGGAGCACATGCACGGCGGGGAGGCCGACACCTCGCTCCTCCTGCACCTCGCCCCGGAGCTCGTGCGCATGGAATGGGCGCAGGACTTCATGGTCACGCGGGAGTCGCTCCGCCGTTACCGACGCGGGAGCCTGCGCGTCCCGAAGGAGAGCGCCGGCTCCATCGGGCGACCGACGCTGGCCACTCCGGAGAAGGGGCGCGCGATCTACGAGCGGATCCGCCAGCGCATCGGGGAGCGCATCTTTCTCACCCCGGCTCCCGCGGCGTGAACCCTCCCGCCGCCTCCCGGGTACCATACTCCTGACATGCGATACCTGACGCTTCTCTCCGCGACCCTGCTGACGGTGCCCGCCACCGCCCGCACCCAGGTGACGGTGGTGGACGAAGGTACGTTCACGATCGCCCACGGCGCTCAGCACATCGGCCGCGAGTCGTTCACGATCCGCAAGACCGCCGGCCCGGGCGGCGACGTCTACGTCGCCAACGCCACCGTCGACTACGAGCGCGAGCGACTCTCGCCGGCGCTGCGCGCCGACCAGAGCTTCTCTCCCCTCGCCTACCAGCTCGAGGTCCGCTCCGGCGACGAAGTGCAGGAGCGGCTCAAGGGACTCGTCGGGCGCGGCCGCTTCAGCGCGCAGGTCAAGACGCCGCGCGGCGAGTCCACCAAGGAGTACATCGTCTCCGATGGCGCGCTCGTGCTCGACGACGAGGTGTTCCACCAGTACTACTTCCTCGCCCAGCGCGCGCTCAAGCTCGGCGCGGCGGGTGGAACGGTGCCGGTGGTCATCCCGCGCCGCAACACGCAGGAGGTCATGCGCGTAAGGACGGTGGGGAGCGATCGCGTCGCGATCGGCGGGTCGCCGGTGTCGGCGACGCACCTCGAGCTCACGGCCCCCGGCGGCGGGGCGCGACAGATCTGGGTCGACGCCCAGGGGCGCGTGCTCAAGGTGTCGCTCGACGCGCGCGGCGTCGTGGCCACGCGAGACGAGCCGCCGCGCTGAGTCTCCCACGCCGGGAGCGCGCCGGCCGGCGCCCCGCCTCCCGAGGCGGGGCGCCTTTTCATGTCAGGTTCCGGTGAAACCGGATGACGCCCGGGGCCGTAGGACCGCCAGACACCATGCGAGGACTCCTCACGATGCGATTCACCAAGTTCGCCGTGTCAGCACTCTGCGCGGCGCTGGCCGCGCTCCCCGGACGCGCCGCGCGCGCCCAATCGGCCGACACGACGAGCGGGCCGTCCCTGACGCTGGACGAGGCGATCAAGCTGGCCGTGCGCAACAATCCCGACCACCTCTCGGTGGTGAACAGCCGCGAGACGGCGAGCGCCAAGCGCCGCGCCGCGTACGGCGCGCTCCTCCCTCGCTTCGACGCGCAGCTTCAGGGTGAGTACCGCCAGCAGGGCTCCACGCCGATCAACGGCGTCACCTTCGACGTGAGCTCCGACATCTACCAGTCCAGCTACTGGCTCGGCCTCACCTACACGCTCAACGCCACCACCTTCCTCAACCCGAAGATCCAGTCGGCGGGGGTGAAGGCGGCGGAGGCGGACATCACCGGCTCCGCCGAGTTGGTGCGCGCCACGGTCACGCAGCGCTATCTCACCGTGCTGCAGGACATCGCCAAGGCGGACCTGCAGGACACCCTCGTGAGCCAGGCCCAGGTGCAGCTCGAGCTGGCCAAGGCCAAGGCGGCGGTGGGCTCCGGGACGCAGCTCGACATCAGCCGCGCCGAGGTGACGCTCGGCCAGGCGCAGGTGGCGGCGATCCAGGCGCGCAACCTGGTGGAGGTGGACAAGCTCCGCCTCTTCCAGGAGATGGGGGTGCCGCAGCCGGCGAACGTGCAGCTCACCAGCACCTTCGAGGTGCGCACGCCGAGCTTCACGCTCGACTCGGTGCTCGACGTCGCCCGGCAGCAGAACCCGAGCCTCAACGCCCTCCGCTCGCGCGACCGGGTGGCGTCGCTGACCGTGAAGTCGGCGCGCTCCGGCTACCTGCCCACCCTGCAGCTCTCCACCGGATGGGGCGGGTACACGTACGAGTACTCCAATCCCGACGTGCTCGTCCAGAACCAGCAGTTCAGGTCGCAGCAGGGGATGGCGCAGTGCGCCGTGAACGACTCCATCCGCGTCGGGGCCGGGCTCGCGCCGCTCGGCGGCGCGTGCACGTCGCAGTACGTGTTCGGGCCCGCGCAGGCGCAGGCGATCCGCGACGCCAACAACCAGTTCCCCTTCGGCTTCAACAAGCAGCCGTTCGGGATCACCGCCACGCTCTCGCTCCCGGTCTTCGACAACTTCCAGCGCGAGGAGAAGGTCCAGGAAGCGGAGGCGGCGCGGAACGATGCGCGCTACAACATCAAGAAGCAGCAGCTCCAGCTCACCGCCGACGTCACGGGCGCCTATCTCACGCTCGTCACGCAGGCCAAGACGGTGTCGCTGCAGGAGCAGAACTCGGCCAAGGCGCGCGAGGAGCTGACGCTCGCCGAGGCGCGCTACCGCGTTGGCGCGGCCACCTTCCTCGACCTCAGCGACGCGCGAGCCAGCTTCGAGCGGGCCGAGAACGACCGCATCAACGCGATCTACGAATACCACAAGGCCTTCGCCGCGCTCGAGAGCGCGGTGGGACGTCCCCTGCGCTAACCGAGGATCACCATGAGTCGACGGACCAAGTGGAGCATCGCGGGCATCCTGGCGCTGGTCGTCATCGGCGTGCTGGTGCTCGCCGCGGCGAAGAAGGGGAACAAGGCGGTGGAGGTGCGCGAGGAGAAGGTGCAGCGCCGCGACCTCGTCGCCTCGGTGACGGCGAGCGGACAGGTGCAGCCGCGCACCAAGGTGGACATCTCCTCCGACGTCAGCGGGCGCATCGTGCGGCTGGCGGTGAAGGAGGGGGACATGGTGAAGAAGGGGCAGTTCCTCCTGCAGATCGATCCGTCGGTCTATCAGGCCGAGGTGCAGCGGCAGGCCGCGCTCGTCGCCAGCTCGCGCGCCGACATGATGCGCCAGAAGGCGAACCTCGAGCAGTCGCAGAGCGCCCTCAAGCGCTCGGAGGCGATCCGCAAGACGAATCCCACCCTGGTCTCCGATGAGCAGATGGAGCAGCTTCGGACCACGGTGGAGGTGAACCAGGCGCTGTACAACTCGGCGGAGCACCAGGTGGACCAGGCGCAGGCGGCGCTCCGCAACGCGCAGTCGAGCCTGGCCAAGACGACGATCAACGCGCCGATGACGGGCAAGGTCACCCGGCTGAACGTCGAGCAGGGGGAGACCGCGGTCCAGGGCACGTTCAACAAGGACGCGGCGCTCCTGCTCACGATCAGCGACATGAGCACGCTGGAGACGCAGGTGAAGGTGGACGAGACGGACGTCGCCCGGATCGCCGTCGGCGACTCGGCGGTCGTCGAGATCGACGCCTTCCCCGACACCACCTTCCTCGGCCGCGTGGTGGAGATCTCCAACAGCTCGCTGCAGTCGCCGGCGGAGCAGGCGACGGGAACCAGCGACCAGGCGGTGGATTACGAGGTGAAGGTGCAGCTGCTCGACCCGCCGGCGGACACCAAGCCGGACTTCTCGGCGACGGCCAAGATCATCACGGACAAGCGCAAGAACGCGCTGAGCATCCCGATCATCGCCCTCACCGTGCGCGAGCACGAGACGAGCGGGAACCAGGACTCGGCGCAGGTGGCGCTCGGCAAGCGCCCCGTGAAGCAGGTGGGGAAGCGCGAAGCGGAAGGGGTGTTCGTGGTCGGCGCGGACGGCAAGGTCACGTTCCGCCCGGTCCGGATCGGCATCGCCGGCGAGGAGTACTTCGAGGTGCTCGACGGGGTGCGGGAGGGGGAGACGATCGTCGCGGGGAGCTATCAGGCGATCCACGAGCTGAAGGACGGCTCGCTGGTGCGCGAGGAACCCAAGGACCAGAAGAAGGAGCCGAAGGCGTGAACGCGGAGATCGGGGACCCGGGCATGAGCACCACCGCCGAGCGGCAGGCCATCACCGGCTCGCTCGGCGCCACACCCGGCAGCGACTGGGTGATCGTGACGCGCGGCATCCGGCGCGACTACGACATGGGCGGGGAGGTCGTCCACGCGCTGCGCGGCGTCGATCTGGCCGTCCGCCGGAACGAGTACGTGGCGATCATGGGGCCGTCCGGCTCCGGCAAGTCGACGCTCATGAACATCGTCGGCTGCCTCGACACGCCGAACGCCGGCGAGTACTGGCTCAACGGGCAGCTCGTCTCGCAGATGCGCGACGACGAGCTGGCGCGGGTGCGCAACCGGGAGATCGGGTTCGTGTTCCAGACCTTCAACCTGCTGCCGCGCGCGACGGCACTGCACAACGTGGAGCTGCCGCTCGTGTACGCCGGGGTGCCGGCGGCCGAGCGGCGCCGCCGCGCGACGGAGGCGCTGGAGCGGGTGCAGCTCGCCAACCGCATGGACCACCGGCCGAACGAGCTCTCCGGCGGACAGCGCCAGCGCGTGGCGATCGCGCGCGCGCTGGTGAACCAGCCGGCGATCCTCCTCGCCGACGAGCCCACGGGGAACCTCGACTCGCAGACGTCGGAGGAGATCATGCGCGTGTTCGAGACGCTCGCCGACTCGGGGCAGACGGTGATCATGGTGACGCACGAGTCGGACATCGCCGCGCACGCGCGTCGGGTGGTCGTCCTCCGCGACGGCCGCATCTCGTCCGACGAGCGGCGCGAGGCGTTCGTGAGCCGGGTGGGGCTCGCCTAGGGGCGAGGGGCCGGGGGCCAGGGGGGAACGGCGGGGATGGAGAGCGGCGGGACGGCACACCCCGATATCCCGTTCCCGCCGTTCCCCGTCATTGACGTTCCCGATCCCTCCTCCCCAGCCCCGCCTCATCCCCCCGGCTCCCGGCCCCCAACCTCTAGCAACCAGCCATGCCGATACTAGATGCGATCCGACTCGCCCTCGCCCAGATCCGGGTGCAGAAGCTGAAGAGCTTCTTCACCCTGCTCGGCGTGACCATCGGCGTGATGTTCCTCATCGCCGTCGTGTCGATCGTGCAGGGGATGGGGAACTACGTGGAGGACGCGTTCGCCGGGAAGTTCCTCGGCGTGAACACGTTCAACCTCCGCAAGTTCCCGGACTTCAACGTGGGCGACGTGACCGAGGCGGAGTGGCGCTCGTGGCAGCGGCGGCCGCCCATCCTCGAGGCCGACGCGTACGCCGTGCGCGACGCGCTCCCCCCCTCCGCCGGCTGGGCCATCGACGACGTGGACTGGATCACGCCGACGTCGGCGTACGCGAACGGCGGTCCCCAGTCGCTGGTCCACGCCGCGACCCCCGGCTACTTCGCGATCAAGAATCTGGTCGTGACGTCGGGGCGCACGTTCACCGAGCAGGAGGACCGGCTCGGCGCGCCGGTGGTGGTGATCGGCACCGACGTCGTCAGCGACTTCTTCCCCGGCGTGGACCCGATCGGCAAGGAGCTGCGCATCGGCGGCCTTCCCTTCCGCGTGATCGGCGTGCTCGAGAAGCAGGGCTCGGCGTTCGGGCTCTCCCTCGACCGCCAGGTGATCGCCCCGTACCACTCGGCGATGCGCAACTTCACCGGGCGGCGCAACCTGTACGGGGTGGTCGTGCAGGCGCCGACGCCGGCGGCCATGCGCGAGGTGCAGGACGCGGTGCGCGAGGTGATGCGGCGGCGGCACAAGCTCCGCCCCGCCGAGCCCGACGACTTCGTGCTCGAGACGTCCGAGTCGGCGCTGTCGCAGTGGGAGAAGATCAAGGCGATCCTCGTGAAGGCGGGGATCGTGCTCCCGGCGATCGGGCTGGTGGTGGGCGCGATCGTGATCATGAACATCATGCTCGTCGCCGTGGCCGAGCGGACGCGCGAGATCGGGATCCGGAAGTCGCTCGGCGCGCGGCGCCGCGACATCATGGCGCAGTTCCTGGTGGAGGCGGCGACGCTCTCCACGTTCGGCGCCGGCCTCGGGATCCTGCTCGGGATCGGGCTGTCGAAGCTCATCGCCAGCGTCTCGCCGCTGCCCACGAGCGTGGCGGCGTGGTCGATCGGCGTTTCCGTGCTGCTCGGCGCGGGCGTGGGAATCGTCGCCGGGATCTACCCGGCGAGCCGCGCCTCGCGCCTCGACCCCATCATCGCGCTCCGCGCCGACTGACATGGCCAACCGACTGCACAACCTCGGCGAGGGAGTCCTGATCGCCTTCGACGCCATCCGGGCGAACAAGGCGCGCGCCGGCCTCACCATTCTCGGCATCGCCGTCGGCGTCTTCGTGGTGACGGCGATGTCCGCGGCCGTGCACGGCATCAACGCCGGCGTGGAGAAGAGCATCGCCGCGGCCGGCCCCACGACGTTCTTCGTCACGAAGTGGCCGATGGCGATCAACTCGTGCAACGGCTCGGCGGACAGCTGCCCCTGGCGGCACAACGCGCCGCTCACCATCGACGAGGGGCGGCGGATCGCCCGACAGCCGGCCATCCGCATGGTCGTCGCCCACACGGGCTCGTCGGCGTCGTTCAAGTACAAGGACCGCGAGCTTCCGGGCGCGCACGTGGACGCGTACACGCCAGGCTGGACCGACGTCGATGGCGGCACCATCGACCCGGGGCGCAGCTTCACCGAGGGGGAGAACACGAACGCGTCGCAGGTGGTGGTCATCTCCGACGCGATGAAGGACAAGCTGTTCGGCGACGGCACGGCGATCGGGAAGGAGGTCGCCATCAACGGGAGGCCCTTCCGCGTGATCGGCGTCCTGCATCCGCTCGGCAACCTGTTCGACTCGGCGAACAAGCCCAAGGCGATCGTGCCGTTCGAGACGGGGCGCCGGAAGCTGAACTTCGGCGTGCGGTGGATGGACCTCACGGTGAAGCCGCGCGACGACGTCCCGCAGGACGTCGCGATCGACCAGACCATCGCCGCGCTCCGCATCCATCGCCAGCTCGGGCCGGCGCAGGAGAACACCTTCTTCGTGAGCACGCAGGAGAAGGTGATGGAGCTGTACAACAAGGTGGTCGGCATGTTCTTCATCGTGATGATCGCGCTGTCGGCGATCGGCCTCATGGTCGGCGGGATCGGCGTGGTCGCCATCATGATGATCAGCGTGACGGAGCGCACGCGGGAGATCGGGGTGCGCAAGGCGCTCGGCGCCACGCGCGGCACGATCCTGTGGCAGTTCCTCGTGGAGGCGGCGACCCTCACGCTGATCGGCGCGGTCACCGGTCTCCTCGTGGGCGGCGGGATCACGATGGCGATCCGGAAGATGTCGTCGATCGACGCGTCGATCCCGCCGCTCGCGGTCGTCGCCGCCCTGCTGGCGAGCGCGCTCACGGGAATCCTCTTCGGTCTCCTCCCCGCCTTCCGCGCGGCGCGCCTCGATCCGGTGGAGGCGCTGCGGTACGAGTAGCGCGGGGCGCGGGACGCGAACGGCCGGGGGCGCGGGGCGCGGGATGTGGGGCGCGTGTGAGTGGGGACTGAGCGACACGGGGACCGGCAAAGGCCGGTCCCCGTGTCGCATTCCATACTCCCCGCGCCCCACGTCCCGCGTCCCGCGCCCCGCGCCCCGCGCCCCGGCAGTATTTTCCGCCCCCGATTCCCCTCTTGCGTAGTCAGGCCCCCGCCGCCCATGATGTGCCCCCGCTCCCCTCCTCCTCGGGAGGCACGTCATGCGCATCGGCAGCACCGGGTGGCTCCTGCTCGCCGCCACCACCGCCTTCCTCCTCGCCGCGTGCGGGTCGGACGCCACGGGCCCGGCCGGCGCGCTGGACGCCGAGAGCGTGCGCGCACAGGCCGAGCGCGTGGCCGAGATCGGGCAGCTCCCCGCCGTGCGAGGGCTGATCGGAACGGCGCTGGGCGACACCCCGCCGATCTTCGGACGGCGCACCGCGACGGCCCTTCTCGGGCGCGCGGCCGTCGCGCGCGCAACCGGTGCCGGCGCGTGGCTCGCCTCCAACCTGCTCGGCAAGACCTTCGTGCGCGTGAACGGTGCGTGGGTGGCCGACTCCACCCGCACCGGCGCGCCCGCGAACGGCGTGCGCGTGGTGCTGTACGACCGGGAGAGCGACGGGACGCTCGGCACCACCGAGGTGGGGCTGCTCGAGGCCGTGGACAGCTCCGCCGCCGACGGCTCCACGATCATCGGCATCGTCCGCCTGTTCGATGCCGGCGGTGCGCCCGTCGGCGGCTGGCGCTTCGTCAACGACCCGCTCGATCCGGCCCTCCCGACATCGGTGACCGGATCGCTCGGCCCCGCCGATCGCGCGCTCGCGCTCGCCGACACGACGGACTTTCCTGGGAGCAGCGGCACGGCGCTCGACGGGATCCGCACGGTCCAGCGCGTGGCGGCGCCGTTCGTGGACGCCGGCGTGCAACGCGTCGCCGAGGCCGGCTCCACCGTGTTCGGAGCGCCGCTGCGGATCACCGAGATCGTGACCTCCCACGGGCACACCGTCCGCTCGGAGACGACGGTGGCCACCGCGGACAGCACCGACGTGGAGATCTCCATCGACGACCGTCTGGTGGCCCGGATCCCGCCGGGGAGCGACTCGCTGCTCGCCCCCGATGGCGGCGCCGCCGCACCCTCGCTCGTGGACCTCATCCACGCCGTCGACGCGCTCGCCGCCGCCGCGCCCTCGGCGAGCGCCCTGCACGCCAGCGTCGGGTTCCTCCTCCAGCAGATCGAGTCGCCGACCCCCTGACCCCCCGACCCCCCGACCCTCTGACCGCGGGCGCGGGTCGGTTGTGCGATGGCCGCTCCCCGGAGAGCTTTCAGGCGCCGCGCGGCATCCCGCCGCGCGGCGCCCCGCGCATCCGGCATCGCATGCACCCACTCGACGTCCTGCAGGTGGCGCTCGCGCAGATCCGCGCGAACAAGCTGCGATCGTTCTTCACGCTCCTCGGCATCATCGTCTCCGTCGCGTTCCTCGTCGCCGTGGTGGCGATCATCCAGGGGATGAACGCCTACGTCCGCGAGAACATCGCGAGCGCGATCATCGGCGCGAACGCGTTCCAGGTGCGACGCACTCCCATCCGCGTCGGCTTTTTCGATGATGAGGAGTGGAAACGCATTCAGCGCCGTCCGCGCATAACGAGCGACGATGCGGAGGACGTCGCGGCGGCGATTCCTGGTGCTGTCGCCGTCGGCATCACCTCGGGATGGCCGACGCCCATGGCCGATGTCGGGTGGCGCAACCGCACGGTTGGTGACGCGCTCATCTTCGGCGTCACACCGCCCTACAAGGTCGTGCAGGACTATCGATTCGCGATGGGGCGTCCGCTCACCGAAATCGACGTCCGCGAGCGGCGCCTGGTGGCCGTACTCGGCTGGGACGTCGCCGATCGTCTTTTCGAAGGGGCCGATCCGATTGGCCGCCCGGTTCGCATCCTCGGGCAACGCTTCGAGGTCGTCGGCGTCGTCGAGCAAAAAGGGCGCGTCCTCGGCCAATCCTTCGATGGCTTCGTGCTGCTCCCGCTCACCGCCTTCGAGAGTCTTTACGGGCGACGCCAGACGACCACGATCTCCGTGAAGATGAGCGAAGCGGCCGATGTCGCCGACGGCATGCAGCGAGCCGAGGAGGCCATGCGCATCGCGCACGGATT
>DASUXC010000061.1:0-126049 GCA_036378095.1 Gemmatimonadaceae bacterium
CCCGATTGCTCGCGCGACGCGCTCACCCGCCGGTGCGAGACGCTCGGCGGTGATGGCCGCCGCCACGACGGCCATCGCGCGAAGGTTCATGATTCCGATGATCAGGGGGATCGCCATCAGCGCTGCGCAGCTGCGGCCGCAATGGAGACCGAGGCGCACGCCGTGTCGCCAGGCGGTGCCGGCGTCGGCCGGTAGCGTGCGGCCGCGCCCGGGCGCCTCGCGACAGCAGGCGAGGTGACGCGCCTTCCACGCGGTGAGCTGGAGGGTGCCGGCGACCAGGACGACCACGCCGACCGCGACCGGAACGGCGCGCGCCAGCGCCGGCTGCCGCATCTCCACCGCAGCCAGCGCGGCGCCCAGCGGAAAGACGGCCAATCCGAACACGGTCCACACGAAGAAGTACCCCGCGCCCACGAGCGCGGTCAGCCGACCCAGGGGCTGATCGCCCGCGCTGCGGACTGCCCGGCGGTAGCGCCACAGCATCGGGACGAGGGACGGCAGCATCATCGCCGCCATCATCAGGACCCACATGCCGACGAACGACGCCGCCGCGCCGGGCCAGGTCTGTCCGGGCATCCGCATCCAGACCGTCGGCATCGTCGCTCAGCGTCCGCCGTACTCGTCGTGGCGGCGCCACCAGAAGCCCTTCTCGTTGCGCCCCTTCGGGGCCCGGTCGAGCCATTGGTACATGCCCCAGAGGCCGTCCAGCCCGCGCGCGAAGGTGGAATAGGTGTGATAGACGACGCCGCCCTCGAGCACGAACGCGCTCATGCCCGGCCTCTCACGGATGAACGTGGCCGCGTCGGTTCCGGTCGTGGCCGCGATCTCCGCGACGGGCCCTCCGCCGCCGCGCGGCTTCCACGCCGGTTCGCGCTGGTAGTTGTATTCGGCGCCCCCCTCGCGCTGTTGTTCCTCGGTGACCTGGACGTTGAAGTCGAGGTTGAAGTCGCCGCCGAACGACGATGCCCACGGAAACGTCCACCCCATTCGCCGCTTGTACGCCTGCAGCTTCGCGAGAGGAGCCCGCGACACCGCCGACAGCGTGACGTCGTGGTTGGCCAGGTGGACGACGAAGCCGTCGAACCCATCCGCGATCGCCGAGCACGACGGACACCCCGCCGCGTAGTCCGGCCCGAACATGAAGTGGTAGATGAGGAGCTGCGATCGCCCTCGGAACAGCTCCGCCAGCGAGGCGCTTCCCTCGTCGGTCTCGAAGCGATACTCCTTGTCGATCCGAACCCACGGCAGCTCCTGCCGGCGCCGCGCCAGCTCGTCGCTGCGCCGCGTCAGCTCCTTCTCCGCCTCGAGCAGCTCGAGCCGCGCCGCGAGCCACTCCTCACGTGTCCCGGTCATGTGCTTCGTCATCGATCGTCTCTCCTTGCGTGTCGTTCGTCGTCGTGCCCCTTTTCGGGACGACGGATGAGCGTTGGTCGTGGGCTAGATCTAGCGCCGGGCTTCGCGGGGGTGTGAGTGACAAGTGTGACGGGATTCCGATGGACTCGCTGATCACCGCCGCGGCGCGGGCACTCGCGGCGGGTGATCCGATCGCCGCACTGAAGCGGGTCGCGCTGCGCGATGACGCGCCGGCGCTCGCGCTCCGCGGCATCGCGATGGCGCAGCTCGGCGATTTCGGTCGGGCGAGGGCGCTCCTGCGACGCGCCGCGCGGGCCTTCGGTCCGAGAGAGGCCGTGGCCCGCGCGAGGTGCGTCGCCGCCGAGGCCGAGGTCGCGCTCGCCTCGCGCGACCTGGGCTGGCCCGCGAAGGCGCTCGACGCGGCACGGGCGACGCTCGAGGAGCACGGCGACCGGGCGAACGCCGCGCACGCGCGGTACGTGGAGGCCCGCCGCCTCCTCCTGATCGGACGCATCGAGGAAGCCGAGCGTACGCTCGCCGAGCTGGATCCCGCCCCTCTTCCTCCCGCGTCGAGGGCAGCTCACGAGCTGGTGGCCGCGGGGATCGCGATGCGGCGTCTCCGCACGAGGGCGGCGCGCGCGGCGCTCGATCGGGCCGAGCGCGCGGCGCGCCATGCGAGCATCCCCGCGCTGACGGCGGAGGTCGAGAGCGCACGGCGCATCCTGAACGCGCCCGCCGCGCGCCTGATCGCCAGTGGCGAGGAGCGACTTCTCCTGCTCGAGGATGTGGAAGCGTTGCTGGCGTCGAAGACGTTCGTGGTGGACGCCGTTCGCAACGTGGTGCGTCACGAAGGCACGGTGGTCTCGCTCGCGACGCGTCCGGTGTTGTTCGCGCTCGCGCGCGCGCTGGGCGAGGCGTGGCCTGGAGACGTCCCGAGGGACAGGCTCATCGCGCGCGCATTCGGATCGAAGTTCGACGATGAGTCACATCGCGCGCGCCTGCGAGTCGAGGTCGGGCGGCTGCGCGCGATGCTTCGGGCGCTGGCCCGCGTGAGCGCGACGAAGCGAGGCTTCGCGCTGACGCCGCGCCGCGCGCAGGAGGTAGTCGTGCTGGCCGCTCCCGTCGAAGGGGAGCATGGGGCGGTGCTCGCCTTCCTCGCCGATGGCGAATCGTGGTCGAGCTCGGCCCTCGCGCTCGCGCTCGGAACGAGCCAGCGCAGCGTGCAGCGGGCGCTCGACTCGCTCGCGGCGGCGGGGAAGGTGCAGCCGTTCGGCCGCGGGCGAGCCCGTCGCTGGATCACTCCGCCCGTGCCGGGATTCACGACAGCCTTGTTGCTCCCCGCTCCTCTCCCGATCGACTAACATGGAAGCATGAGCCGACCAATCGCCGAGATCGTTCGTGAGTATGGGCCCTTTCCGGGTGGCGACCATGTGCATGGCGTCACGTACGACGGACAGAACGTCTGGTTCGCCACCGGAGACGCGCTGATCGCCCTGGACCCCGCGAGCGGAAAGACGCTCCGCTCGATCGCCGTCGCCGCACACGCGGGAACGGCCTTCGACGGCCAGCACCTGTTTCAGCTCGCCGAGGATCGCATTCAGAAGATCGATCCGAAGACCGGGCGTGTGCTCGCCACGATCCCGGCGCCCGGCGGCGGGGGCGACTCGGGGCTCGCCTGGGCCGAAGGGACGCTCTGGGTCGGGCAGTATCGGGAGCGGAAGATCTATCAGGTCGATCCCGAGACGGGGGCGATCCTTCGCGCGATCGAGTCCGACCGCTTCGTCACCGGGGTCACCTGGGTCGACGGAGAGCTCTGGCACGGCACCTGGGACGGTGACGAGAGCGATGTGAGGCGCGTCGATCCTCGAACGGGAGAGGTGCTGGAGCGACTCGAGATGCCCCCCGGAGTGGGCGTGTCGGGGCTCGAGTCGGACGGCGGCGATCGGCTCTTCTGCGGCGGAGGAAAGAGCGGGAAGGTGAGGGTCGTCCGCCGGCCCGGGGGAGGCGCCGCGGCGAGCGGCGGCTCGTGAACCCTACCCACCCTCCGGCCCGTCGACGTTCACGACGCTCGTGCCCCGACCAATGAAGAACCCCGCGATCATCTGGTCGTCGGTGCCGGGATTCCCCTCGCGGTGGATGGTGTTCGGGTAGATGATGTAGAAGTCGCCCGCCTCCACCTCGGCGCGCTCGCGACCCCCGGGGCCCCATTCGATTCGTGTACGCCCCCGGATGTCGTACACGCACGTGGTGTGATCGCCGTGATGATGCCAGCCGGAGATCGTCCGGGGCGCGTTGCGCGTCCGCCCGATCGAGACGCTCTCGCTCACCTCGGTCACGTCGCGCGCCATCCCGTGGGTCTCGGGCCCGGCGGCCAGGTCACCACCTCGAGCCACCCGCAACGCGCCGGCCTCACGAGTCGATCCTCCGTCGGGTGCGGGTCCATCGGCCTCGATGAACTTTCGACCCGTGCCCATGGCGAACGCGATCAGCACGTGGTCGTCGGGTCCGGGATTCGACTCGCGATGGATCGTCCTCGGATCGAGCACGTAGAAGTCGCCGGTGCTCAGCTTCGCGATGTCGCGGCCGCCCGGCCCCCACTCGATTCGCACCTGTCCCCGGAGCACGTACACGCACCCCACGCTGTCGCCGTGGTGATGCCACCCCGAGATCGCCTTCGGCTCGTTGCGCGCGATGTTGATCGCCAGACGGTCGTCGACGTCGATCACCTTGCGGGTCCACCGCCCCGTGGACACCGCCGACCGGACGTCGGAGATCTCGCTCCCGCGAATCACTCGTACGGAGCCCATGTCGACCTCCCCGGCGCTCACATCGCCCGCGCCGGCGGGCTGGGGCCTCTCGTTCGCCTGCTCGAGCGGGTCGGTCGTCCAGGTCAGCGGGCGTGGGCGGCCGCACGCGGCACGGCGAGCTCGCCGGTCACGTACTGCGCGCGCCCGAAGCCGAACGACCAATCCTGCGGACCGTTCTCGACGTAGCCGATGAAGATGTCCTCGCCGGCAACGCCCACCTCGTCGAGCCGCCGCGCGATCTCGGCGTAGAGGCGCTGCTTGGTCGCGTCGCTGCGCCCGCGCTGCGTGAAGATCTGGATGATGACGGGCAGAGTCCGCTCGAAACCGAGGCCGGCATCGCGGGCGATGATGCTCGATCCGGGACGCTCGGTGACGACCTGGAAGCGGTCGGCCACGGGGATCTCGAACACGGCGACGATGGCCTCATGAACGGCATCGGCGATGGCGCGGGGGGCGCCGGGCCCGCGCCCTTCGGCGAGATCGATGCGAACGAGTGGCATGCTGCCTCCTGATCGGCGGAGAGCCGCTCTCGAGGTCGATTGGGGTAGGGGATTCCACTCGCGGTTCCTTCCACGGAATGGCGCCGCAAGACCCGCGCCGGGGGTAACCTGCTGGTGACAGCGCCGGACCCGCGGCCGTCCGACTGGCACTCGAGCCAGGCGGCCTCTCTTCCCCGACCGCTACGAGCTGGACAGGATCGGTCTGCCCGCGCATCGTAGTGCCTCGTAGTGCCTGACGACCAGACCTCCTGCCGCCGAACGTGGCGACAGGTGACCATCGGCTCCCATCCCCACGCCCCGTGAAAGGCTTCCTCCGAGTAGCGTTCTGGATCGCCGCCTCGTTGGCCGGCGTCTTCGTGTTCGTGGTGGCGCTCGGGATGTGGTCACTGAGCCACAACGGGTATGCCTTTCCCGATCGCGATCTCCCCACTCACCTGGCCGGTCGCTGGGACTGGTCGACGCGCGCGCATCAATGCGACGACAGCGCGCACGTGATCACGTTCTCACGGGACCGGAAGACGATGACGATCGCGATGCCGCCGAGCGCGTCGGACACGGGGTGGTCGGCGACGTACGACATCCTGAGCTTGACGCCGTCACGCCTGCGTGGCGCGATCCGGGGCGAGAAGCGCCTCACCGCCAGTGGCGAGCCGGTGGTCTGGGACCTGGTCATGTTCGGGCCCAACGAGTACCACTGGCAGCGGACGGATTGGAAGCCGTGGGAGTACACCGCCGGCGTCGTCCGATGTGATCCCGATGGGCGTGCTGCGCCGCTCACTGCAACCACGGCGCACCCGCTACGTCGGTCGCGATGATCAGGCCCTCGGGTGAATGCTGGTTCTTCTCCGCGCCGGCCGTCCAACCGAGGCTGCACGATTGCCGAGACACGTATGTCGGCCGACACCTCGTCCTTAGGCAACCCGGATGATCGCCTGGCCGCCCGCGCGACGCTGCTCGCCCTGCGCGCCATGCTGTTGCATCCGGGCGAGGTTCGCCTGCGCCTGTTCTTCATCCTCCCTTCGCTGGCGCCCCGCACCGAGGAACTCGCCCTCGACGCGCTCGTAGCACTCCCCAAGCCCGTCGCGTGCTTCGCCTTCGCGGCCGGTGGCGCGATGGCGCTGGCGCACTATCCACTCGCGACGGTTCTTCCAATCGATCGTGAACTGGACGAAGAGACGGCCGGGTACGAGCGGCAATACGGGCCGGATGCACGCGTCGAGCTGCGCGGGTATCGCGACTCTCTGCTGCTCACATTGCCGCAGCTCCGGCACTGGCGCGAGCAGTACGAGCTCCCATTCGGGAGCCGGATCGGGGATGCCGCGGACGAGAGGGCGCATGCGGCGGGCGCGCAGGCCCTCCTTCGATTCGGGCCGCCAGCGGACCCGCGCGCATGAGTCAGCGATCCCTGGCCCCCCTCACGGCTGCTCCGCCCCGACCTTGCTCGCCTGCTGCCGCGCCGCGGCGACCACGCTGTCCGCTCGCTGGTCGGCCGCGCGCACGATCGCCGCGGCCTTGTCGTCCGCCTGCTGGCGAATCTTGTCCGCCGCGGGCTTCGCGGCGGCCTGGAGCAGGGGATTGTTGCCCGCCTTCGCCGTCAACGAGTCGGCACGCTGGTAGCCCTCCTGCTTCACCTTCTCCGCCAACGTGCGCGCGTCCTGCTTGATGCCGGCCGCCCGCTGCTCGGCCTCCTGCACGATCCGCGTCGCCTCGGCCGACACTTTCTTCGTGGCGGCCTGCTCGGCGCTCTTCGCCACCGAGGTGGCGACGCTTCCCACGTCGGCCTTCACGGTGGGGTCGGTCACGGTGCCGCCGAGCTGGATGGCGAGCGGGATCTCGGGCGCCGACTGGAGGTCGATTCCGGCCCGTCCCGCCCGCGTCGCGAGACCGGTCAGCGCCTGATTCGCGCCGCTCCCCAGCATCGACCGCGGCACGCGGAGGTCGAGCGTGTACTGGAGCGACTTGTCGAGGCCGTTCGAGCCGGCGACCGTCATGGTGATCCCGGCCACCTTCACGTCGAACGGCTTCACGAACAGGCGGCCGTCCCGGATCGTGAACGCCGCCCTGAGAGGCTGCAGCGTCGGATCGTTCAGGAACTGCAGCTTGGTCACATCCACGGCCTTCTCCAGCGCCGGGAAGTCGCGCAGCGCGAGCTCCGAGGTCAGCAGCGTGCCCGCTCCGGTGAGACCGGTGAAGAGCGGCATCATGTTCTTGCCCAACGCGCCGCTCACGTGCACGTCGGTCGTGACGCTCCCGCTCGCGTACCTGGCGACGGGCGCCAGCGCCTGCACCGTCGTGAACGCCCGGAACGCGGACGGGATGTCCACCTTGTACATGGTCAGACCGACGTCGAACGTGGGCTTCGCGGGGGCGGTGGTCTCGTAGAAGCCGGTGACGCCGATCTGCCCGCCCAGCGTGTTCATCTGGAATCGCTCCAGCGTGACGCGCTGGTCCTTCACGCGCAGGCGCCCGCGCGCATCGGTCATCTTCAGCTTGTCGAAGAGCAGCTCCCCCACGGTCGCGTCGAGCGCGAAGTCGATCTTCGGCGGCACCTCGATGATCTGCAGGTCGCCGCCCGATCGCCATTCGTCGAGGTCGAACCGGTTGCTCCGCACCGTCGCGGTGCCGCGCAGGGTGTCACCGCGGAGCGCGAAGGCGAGCAGGTTCTCGAGCGCGCCCGTGGCCTGGATGTCGCTGCTCCCGATGGTGCCGGTGAAGGTCTTCAGTTGCGCGCGCTGCGGCGCGAGCGCGAGCGACGCCTGCTGGATCGCGAGGGGGCGCGGCAGCGCCTTCCCCTTCACGGTGAGGCCAGCCACGTCCAGGGTGCCGCTGGCGGCGATCCTGTCGTACTGCTTCCTCTGCACGTACGACATCCGCGTCCGCACCGCCGCGTTGGCCGCGACGGTGCCGCCGAGCTGCTCGATCCCCTCGAGCTTGATGGTGCGGCGGACGTCGGCGAGATCGACCTTGCCGGCGATGCGCGCATCCACGTCGGGATCGGACACGGGCGTTCGGAGCAGCATTCGCGCGTCCACCGGGTTCCGGCCGAGCACCAGGTGGAAGCGGTCGAGCCTGACGACGGTGCTGTCGGTGCTGCCGCCCGGATTGGTGAGCGAGAGGTCCATGAAGATGGACCGTGCCGGGAGGGGGAGATCGCGGTACTTGAAGGCGGCGTCGTTCACCCTGGCGGCGATGGCGAACGACGGGAACGCGCTCTCGCCGTACGTGCCCTTCACCTTGCCATCGAGGGTGAAGCTCCCCGCCGTCTGTACCTTGTCGAAGTCGTGGGCGTACACCGCCGGTACGAGCGACAGGATGCTCCGGAAGTTCGTGCTCGGCGCCTTGAACGCCAGATCGAGGCCGAGCTGCTTGCCGAGGGATCTGGCCGAGCCGGAGACGGCGAGCTTCAGGTCGTTGAGGCGAAGCTCGGTGCTCTCGAGGGTGTACGATTTCCCGGCGAGATCGGCCTGAACGTTCGCCGTGAGCCCGAGCTTGACGCGGTCGAGGTACGGGATGCCGGCGAACACCACGGTCGCCGTGTCGGCGTCGGCGCGGGTTCGGATGGTGACGCGCCGCTGGCTGAAATCGCCGGAGAGCGACTGGTCGTAGCCGGTGAGGGTCGCCTTGAGCTTCGCCTTGCGATTGTCGAACGCCACCGAGGCGTCGTCGATCTCGAAGCGGCGGAGGCTGATCGCGACCGGCTTGGCGGCCCGGGGCTGCGGCTGCGCCGCGGGCGTCTTCTTGACGATGTCCCAGTTGGCGGCGCCGTCCTCGAGTGAGATGAGCGAGAGCCGCGGCCGGTCGAGCTCGACGGCACGGACGACGAGCGGCTTCCCGCTCGTGAGATTCCCGATCACGCTCCCCAGGTCGAGGACCACCCGGAGGTGGCGCACCGCGGCGAGCGTGTCCCCCTGGAAGCGGCCGATGCCGACGGCGGTGAGGTCGTCGAGCGAGAGGCTCAGATTGGGAAAGTTCCGGAAGAAGGAGAGACCGACGTCGCGCCAATCCACGCGCGCGTTCACGTTCCGGTTCACCTCCACCTTGGCGCGCTGCGCGATCCGGTCGCGAAGGAGCACCGGGAGCACGATGAGCAGCGCGAGCACGACCGCGATCGCCGTCGCGACCGCGGCCACGATGCGCGTGGATCGTTTCATCCGTCACCTCGGCCGAACGACGGCCGCATGATATCGAGAAATGATTGGGGCGACGCCGGCGGTGATGGTCACCGCCGCGACGCCCGCCCGTACGACTCGATGTTCCGGTATCCGCTCGGTAATGTAGAGTCGAGTGGCGGGTGGCAGCCAGCGTGATGCCGGGTCGGGACTCGACGACACCACGATGACCGTACCGAGTGCGGAGCGCGAATGCCGTCAGTGAATCCCCTGTACCGGGCGTGGGCCCTCGCCAACGGGCTCGCGGAGCTGCTCGGCCTCGGTGGCACGGCGCTCGTCGTCTCGGTGCTCCGGGCGACCTCGCCGCCGGGAGCGGAGACGCCGGCCCGGATCGTCGGGGCCGCGCTCCTGCTCGTCTTCCTCGGCACGGTCTGCGAGGGAGTGCTGGTCGGCTGGTTGCAGGGCGCCGTGCTGCGCCGCCCTCTCGGCGTCGCCGTCGCGCGGCGCCGGCTGGTGGTGGGCGCCATTCACGGGGTCGCACTCGTCCGGCTCATCGGCTCGAGCATCATCACGCCGGAACGCTCCGCCGAGTGACGTCGGCGTACCGCGCGAGGTTGTACATCCGATGCGGGACCATCGCCCTCGTGACGAGGGATCACCTTCCGGGAGGCTCCAGTGCGAGCTCGCGTCCTCATCGCGCTCTTCGTCTGTGGCGTCGCTGCCGCGTGCGGGGAGAGCACCGCCCCCGAGCCGGCGCCGAGGGTCTTCGTGCTCGACCACGTGGACGATCGGGCGCTCCCCGTGCTCGAGTCGTCGTATGCCGGCGACTCGACGTTCGTCGTCTGGGCCGTCCTCACTCTGGAGGCGAACGGGCGCGCGCTGAAGGTGGTGGAGCATCGGTTCGTCCATCAATCGGATCCGCCGGTCGAGACGACGACGACCGGACGAGCGGCTTACCTGATCGCCCACGACAGCATCGCCGTCGGCTTCTTCGGCACGTGCCGTGGCGCGTGCGTGCCCAACGAGGTGGGGGGGTACACGGCCTCGGCGCTGACGCTCACGCTCGACATCCTCCCGCGAACCGCTCCGGTGTACCACTACCACCGCGCCGACAACGCTCCTGACTAGAGGGAGGCACGCGCACGGCGCCGGGCCGACGATGCGGTGCACGCGGCGGCGCCCTCCTCGACAGGTCAGCCCCCGCCGTCCACGTTGAACCGGTCATACGATTTCACGGGAGTCATGAAGCTCGTCATCCCCGGCGGCAGCGGACAGGTCGGCACCATTCTCGCCCGCGCTTTCCGCGCGGGCGGACACGAGGTGGTCGTGCTGAGCCGCAGCCACTTCCGAACGCGGCCTTCATGGGCGCGCTGCGCCGGGCGTGGGGGATGCCCATCGGCCCCCCAGCCACGAAGTGGATGCTGGAGATCGGCGCGCTCGCTCTGCGCACCGAGACGGAGCTGGTGCTCGAGAGCCGCCGCGTCGTGCCGGGGCGGCTGCTCGCGGCGGGCTTCACGTTCGAGTTCCCGGAGTGGCCGCTCGCGACGCGGGAGCTCTGTGCTCGATGGCGCGCGGCGCGCGCCGAACGCGAATCGGCGCGCATGCATTCGACCCGTGAGGGAAGGCGATGAGTCATCCCCTCGTCGATCCTGAGCGCATCGAGGACGAAACGGCCCGTCACCACGGGGAATCTGCCAGGCTATTCGAGGCATCGCCGCGGCTGTACCGCAACGCGCGTCTGCCCGGCTTGCAGCCGGACTAGGGCGACCGGCGCGACCCGCCATGATTCTCGACCAAGTGAGCGTGCGCGACAGCTCGGATCGCCGGGTAGTGGAGGCTCCGCTTTTCGCGGCATCCCCTGAGCAGCGCGCCCGTGCATGCCTCCACGCGGATACGATCGAGGCTGACGCCCGCGCATGGCGCCGCCAGATCCGCCGTCCTGCGGCGCTGTGCCTCGGCTGGGTCGCCCTCGGAGTTGGCTGCATCGTCGGGGGTGCCCACACGTCGAATGTCCGAGCGGGCAACCTGGCCCTCTTGGTGGGACTCGTGGTGGGTTATGGGGGTAGCGCCTTCACGTTGATCTTCTGGTTCCACGGGGCCGTGCAACGAGGGGATCTGTAGCGTTCAAAGAACCGGGGCGATGGAAGCCAACCTCCATGGCATCGCCAGTTATGTCATCCTGTTAGGGTTGGACTCCAGCGCCGCTGATCAGAACCCTGTCACTCGGAGCGTGACCATGCGGCAGCCAGGTGTGCGGGCCATCCGGATCGGCGAGAGCATCTACGCGCTCATCGCTCTGCTGCTGTGGCTGGGGCTGCCGCGGGGCGTGGGGAGCACGACGGTGCTGGTCTTCGGCATTGCGCCGATCGCGTGGCTCGCTCAGCTCCTCGTCGCGGTGGGTCTCCATCGGTCCCGCGCGCTGCGGTCCCGTGGCGCGGCTGGAGACCAGACCGCTGGCACTCTGGCGGCCGATCGCACATCGTGAGAGCTGACGCTAGGTGGAGCGCGGACGCATGCCGGCAGCGCGGAGCGACACCCTCTGGCCAAGGGTAGCGATCACTCTCCTCGTCGCGACCCATCTCGCCGTCACGCTGTGGCACGGCGGCGCGCACAGGGAGCTGGCCGTCGCGCTGTCCCCCGCCAGGACCGCGTTCGTCCTCCTGGTGATCATCGTCGCGCCGGTCGCCGCCGCCGTCCTCGTGTGGACGCGCTGGGCCGTGGCCGGGGTGTGGGTGTTCTTCCTCTCCATGCTCGGCGCGCTGATCTTCGGCGTCCATCACCACTACGTTCTCGTGTCGCCCGACAACGTCGCTCACCTGCCGCCGGGCGCCACCGAAGCGCACTCGGCGTTCATCGCCAGCGCGGCGACGCTCGCGGTGCTCGAGCTGGCGTCTACGCTCTACGGGGCGCTCCGCCTGGGGCTCTTGTCCGCGAGGCCGCGCGCGACGGGGACGGCCTAGCGTCAGCGCCGTCTCGCCGACGGATGGGGCGAGGCGCCATCCGCCCGCGTCGCTCGATGAGCATCCGACATGATCCTGCGCGACGCGGGCGCCGTCCGGGCGCACGACGCGGCGGCAAAGTTGCGAGGCTTCGGTCCGCTTGGTCTGCTCGCGATCGTGGGAATCTTCGCGGGGAGCATGGCGGGGCCGCCGGTGGGCGCGCTCCTCGTCCTGCTCTGGGCGAAGCTCTCCGAGACCCCGAGGAATGCCCTCGGCTTTGCGGCGCCGCGCAATCCGACCGCGACACTCGTGGGGGGAGTCGCGTTCGGGATCGTGTTCAAGCTGGTGATGAAGGCGCTCGTGATGCCGCTTCTCGGTGCGCCGCCGGTGAATGCGCGCTACCACTACCTGGCTGGCGATTCGGCGGCGTTGCCGGGCGCCATCGTGGCGGTGCTCCTCGGCGCCGCGTTCGGCGAGGAGGTATTCTTTCGTTGCTACCTGTTCGAGCGACTCGGCGCGCTCCTGGGCCGCGGACGGGCGGCGCTGACGGTCACCGTTCTGACGACCGCGGTGCTCTTCGCCGTCGCGCACTACCGCGATCAGGGCGTGCCGGGCGTCGAGCAGGCCGCCGTGACGGGACTGGTGTTCGGTGGGATCTTCGCCTGGCGGCGGCGGATCTGGTTCGTGATGATCGCGCACGCGGCGTTCGATCTCGCGGCGGTGGCGCTAATTTACTGGAGTTGGGAAGGGAGAGTGGCGCAGCTGTTCCTCCGCTGAGCGAACCGCCGATGACTCTTGAAGGTCGTACGGACCCGCAGGACCGCGATGTCCTCCGGCCCGGCGAGACCGATCTCGTCGGGCAATGGCTCGATACCGGCTCCCGGATCGAGGGAGACGGAGTCTGCGCGCGGATCGAGCGCCTCACCACCGGGCACCTGGTGCGCGTCGCGGCGAGCGCCGACGGGCGGAGAGCGCTCTACCGCGACCCGCTCGACGGCCGGCTCTGGGAGCTGACGTACCCGCACGCGTCCATGCCGCGCGGCGGGCCGCCGCGGCTCACGGTGGCGCCGCCCGAACGCGCGAAGTCGGAGTACGGAGTCGACCACGACCCTCGCGATCGAGACGAATGAGGCTGACGAGCGGCGACCGGCTCCTGATCCACGAGCTGATGGCCCTCCACGGCCACCTGATCGACCACGGCGAGCTCGATCGCCTGGACGAGGTGTTCACGGCGGACGTGGTCTACGACCTTCGGGACTTCGCCCTCGGCGAGCTTCACGGGATCGACGCCATCACGCGAGCGTCTCTGGAATTGGGAGACGCCAACCCGCTCGGGCACCACGTCACGAACGTGGTGGTCGCCGATGTGCGTGACGACGGGGTGCGGGTGCTCTCCAAGGGGATCGGGATCCGCCGCGACGGCTCCTGCGGAACCGTCGTGTACGATGACATCGTCCGCCGTACGCCGGACGGCTGGCGCATCGCTCGCCGGACGGTCGTGGCGCGGCGGGCGCCGCTTCGGCGGTAGGTGTGTCACGGGAATGGCTGGACGTGATGCGCCGGCGGCTGTGTGGGCGCCAATGCCACGTCGGTCGATCGTGCGGTTGCACATGTCACCCCGAGGTGACCCGCCGTGTTGCGTCGGCTGCTCGGCCTCGTCCTGAGGCCCATCTGGCTGCTGCTGATACGCGCCGTACCCGAGGGCGACCCGTGGGAGCGCGTGGACTCCGCGCCGCGCCTGTACCTGTACGGAAGCGGCGCCCGCCTCGACTTCGGCCGCGTTCTCCATGGCGAGAGCCGCGTGACCGTGACCTCGCTCGACGACATCCAGGGCTGGCTGCTGCAGTGCCGATACGAGAGCGATCAGGTGCTCTTCGCGGAAGAGGACTTCTGGCAGCATCCGGTCACGTTCGAGCACCTGCGCGCGGGAGACTGCGAGGACTTCGCGCTCTGGGCGTGGCGCAAGATGATCGAGCTGGACTTCGACGCCGACCTCGTGACGGGATACTGTCTGACCGACGGTGAGCTCGCTGGGCGTCACGCGTGGGTCGTCTTCCGCCGCGACGGGAGCGAATACGTCTTCGAGCCGGCCGATCGCGACAGGGCGCGGATGGTCCAGCCACTCGCGACCGTCCGCGACAGGTATCTTCCGCAGTTCGGCGTCGATCGCCGCGGGCGTCGATTCACCTTCACCGGATACCTGACTGCGGAGAAACGGCGGCTGGCCGCTCGGTCGAGGCGCGATGGTCGCTAGTGGGCATGGTGGTCGCGGGGCAACGTCCGCGGGGCGCGCACCACACCCGGGCTCGACGCTCACACGACCTCGGCCAACCGCCGTACCCCCTCGCGGATGTCCCCCTCCCGCATCCGCTGGTAGCCGAGCATGAGCCCCGGGCGCGGCGGTCGCTTCAGGAAGTAGCGACCGATCCCGTAGATGCCGACGCCGCGCTCGGCGGCGGCGGCGACCGCGGCGTCCTCCGAGATGTGCTCGTCGGGCCAGAGCACGACGTGGGCGCCGGCGCCGTCACCGCTGATCTCGACGCGGTCGCCCAGGTGCTCGTGCAGCGCCTCGAGCAGCGCGCGGCGGCGGGCGGCGTTCCGGCGACGGAGACGGCGGAGGTGCCGCTCGTACATCCCCGTGGCGATGAATTCGGCGAGCGTCTCCTGCTCCAGTGTGGCGGTGTGCCGGTCGCACAGCCACTTGGCCGCGGTGAACGCCCCGACGAGCGGCCTCGGGACGACCAGGTAGCCGATGCGGAGCGCGGAGAAGATCGTTCGCGAGAACGTCCCCACGTAGATGACCCGCCCATCGCCGTCCAGTCCCTGCAGCGACTCGAGCGGCTTCCCGTCGTAGCGAAACTCGCCATCGTAGTCGTCCTCCACGATGACGGCGTTCCTGCGCCGGGCCCACCCGAGGAGCGCCTGACGACGCGCGAGCGGGAGGATCGCCCCGGTGGGGAACTGATGCGACGGAGTGACGAAGGCGATCCTGGCGCTGTCCGGGAGCGATGCCGGATCGAGTCCATCGCGATCGACGGCGGCCGCGTGCAGCCGCGCCCGGGCGGCACGCAGCACCTCGCGCGTGCCCTGGTAGCTCGGGTTCTCGATCACCACCGCGTCGCCCGGATCGATCAGCACGCGCGCGATCAGATCCAGCCCCTGCTGCGAGCCGTTGACGACGATCACCTGCTCCGGGTCGCACGCCACGGCGCGAGAGCGCCGCAGGTGCGCCGAGATGGCCTCGCGCAGCGCCTCGCTCCCCACCGCCGGTCCATAGTCGAGCGCGCGCGTGGCGATCGTGCGCGCGCGCCGGAGCAGGATGCGCCGCCACAGCTCGAACGGAAAGCACTCGACGTCGCTGCGCCCGTACGCGAAGTCGTGACGCACGGGCGTCGCGCGGGGCTCGGGGAAGCTGACCGTCGAGCCCGTGGCGGCCGCGAACTCACCGAAGCGCGACAACCGCACGCGTGCCGGCTCCCGCGAGCCCGACGACCGCGCGGCGGACAGCCCCGCCGCCGCGAAGGTGCCGGAGCCGACCCGCCCCACGACGAACCCCTCGGCGAGGAGCATCTCGTAGGCGAGCACCACGACGGTGCGCGAGACGCCGAGCTGCTCGGCGAGGTCGCGCGTGGAGGGGAGGCGGTCGCCCGCCCGGAACGTGCCGACCAGGATGGCGCGCCGGAGCCCCGCGTACACCTGGCGGAACAACGGCTCGCCGCCCGGAGAGAGTGGTATCAGAAGTTGCACGGGAACGGAATCTTTTCGGTAGCCATGGCCTCCCGTATGTTCGCGCGTCGTCGATCCCAACTCAAGCGCCGCGGATGGTGATTAGCTTTCCGTCGAGCCGCAACACCGGTGGACTACTCGCCCGGTGGATCCGGGACGCCGAAACACGATCGCCCCTCGAATGCCACGCCTCTCACTCGACGACATCACGATCGCCTACGATGACGTGGGCGCCGGTCCCGACGTGCTGCTGCTCGTGCACGGCCACCCCTTCAACCGGTCCATGTGGAAGCCGCAGCTCGCGGCACTCGCGGACTCCTCGTGGCGCATCATCGCCCCGGATCTGCGCGGCTACGGCGAGAGCACGGTGGTGCCGGGTCGCGCCACCCTGGATGTCTTCGCCGCCGACCTGGCGACGCTCCTCGACCGGCTGGGCGTCGAGCGCGTGGTGCTCGGTGGTCTCTCCATGGGCGGGCAGATCGTGATGGAGTTCTGCCGCCAGCATCCCGCGCGCGTGCGCGGCGTGGTGCTCGCCGCGACGAGTCCCGTGGCCGAGTCCGAGGAAGGGAAGTGCGCGCGGCACGCGATGGCGGACCGCCTCCTGCGCGAAGGAATGGGCGGCTACGCCGACGAGGTGCTCGCGAAGATGCTCGCCCCGGCGAACATCGCGGCGTTCCCGGCGGCCGCCGCCCACGTGCGCGGGATGATGCGCGGGACCGATCCGCGCGGCGCCGCGGCGGCGTTGCGCGGCCGCGCTGACCGCCCGTCGTACGAGCCGACGCTGGCCGCGCTCCAGGCGCCGGCGCTCATCTGCGTGGGCGATGCGGACGCCTTCACCACGCGCGCCGACGCCGAGCTGATGCGCCGGCTGGTGAAGCGCTCGCAGCTCCTCTGGCTGCCGGGCGTGGGGCACATGCCGAACCTCGAGCGGAGCGCCGAGTTCGACGCCGCGCTCCGCGGATTCCTCGCCGCCGTCCCCGCGTGAGTCGCGAGGGGGAGCGCCCGGGAGTGGTGTGCTCCTGGAGCGGGGGGAAGGACTGCTGCATCGCCCTGCATCGCGCGCTGGCGGTGGACCCGCTGGCGCCGGTGCTCCTGCTCACGATGCTGACGGAGGACGGAAAGCGCTCGCGCTCGAACGGCGTGGCGCTCGCCGTCCTCCGCGCGCAGGCCGCCGCGCTCGGCGCCGAGCTGATCGCGGTGCCCACCACCTGGGAGCGGTACGAGGAGCGATTCCGGGAGGGGCTCGCGCGGGCGCGCGAGCGCGGCGCACGGACCGTCATCTTCGGTGATCTCGAGGGAGGGCCGCATCGCGAATGGAACGAGCGCGCGGCGCTGGCCGCGGGGCTCGAGTCGTCTCTCCCGCTCTGGCACGAGGAGCGGGCGGCGCTGATCGCCGAGCTGGAGGCGCAGGGGTACGCCGCGTTCATCACCGCCGTGGACGCGGGGCGGCTGGACGAGACGTACCTGGGGCGGCGCCTCGACGCGCGACTGGCCGACGAGCTGGCGGCGCGGGGAGTCGACCGATGTGGGGAGCTCGGGGAGTTCCACACCGTGGTCGCGCACGCGCCGCGCTTTCGCGACGCGCTGTCGTTGCGGTTCGGACGTCCCACGCTTCAGCGCGGCTACTGGCACGTGCCCGTGTCGCTGGCCCGATCCGGCGCGGCGACCGCGCATCGTTGAGCGCGAGCGGCCGCGCGCCCCGGCGCCGGCGCACGCCGCTCCCGGTTGGAACCCGCCGCGGTACTCTGGAATTCACATCGCCACATTCGATGGCGCGGCCCGTCACGATGCAGAGGCCGCTGGTGCTCGATCACATCCGGTGTGAACGTCGAGGTCCCCATGCTGTTGCTGGCGTTCGTCGGCGGTGTGCTGACGATTCTGAGCCCGTGCATTCTCCCGGTGATTCCGCTCGCCTTCGCCGCCAGCGGGCGGGCGTTCGTGCGCGACACCATCCCCATGCTCGCGGGTCTCGCGGTGAGCTTCGCGTCCACCGCCGCCGTGGGCGCGACCGCCGCGCACTGGCTGGCGTCCGCCGCGGCGGTGGGGCGCGTGGTCGCGTTCGTGGTGGTGGCGCTCGTGGGCGCGGCGCTCCTCCTCCCGGAGCTCGCCGCGCGTCTCGCGCGACCGGTGGTCGGACTCGGCGCATCGTTGTCGGCGCGGGCGGCGCCGGACCGCACGCGTGGCGAGGGCGCATCGCGCGGGTCGATCGCCGCGCGCGCGCTGCTCGGCGCGGCAGTCGGCATGCTGTGGGCGCCGTGCGCCGGTCCCATCCTCGCCCTGCTCGTCGCCGCCACGGCGCGCGTGTCGTGGCACGAATCGGTGCGCGCCCTCCTCGCGTTCGCGCTCGGAGGAGCGCTCTCGCTCGGCGTGGTGCTCTGGCTCGGCGAGCGGGCGAGCGCGCGGCTCGGGTGGGTACGCCGGTACGAGCGGGCCATTCGCCGGGCCACCGGCGCCGCGGCGCTCGTGTCGGCGGTGCTCATCGCGACCGGCTGGGACCGGAGCGTGTTCCGCCTCGCCGACTTCGTCACGACCGCCGGCGCCGAGACGCTCGTGCTCCGGCGATTCGCGCCATCGAGTCCGCCGCGGACCCCCGAGCCGGACGGCGCGGTCGTGTTCGCGCGGCCGAAGACCCTGGTCAGTCCTGCCATACGTGGTCTGCGCGACGAGACCAGGCCGATGCCCGGGTTCGACGGCGCGACGACGTGGATCAATTCGGCTCCCCTCACCCTCGACTCGCTGCGCGGCAAGGTCGTGCTGGTCGACTTCTGGACGTTCGCCTGCTACAACTGCCTCAACGCGCTGCCGCACGTGAAGGCGCTGTACGAGAAGTACCGCGGGCGGGGGCTCGTGGTGATCGGCGTCCACACCCCCGAGCTGCCGCAGGAGCGCGTGGTGGAGAGCGTCCGGCGCGAGGTGAAGCGGCTCGGGATCGAGTATCCGGTGGTCGTGGACAACGACTACGCCATCTGGAACGCGTACCACAACCAGTACTGGCCCGCGGCGTACTACGCGGACGCCACTGGTACGCTGCGGTTCAGCCACTTCGGCGAGGGCGCGTACGCGGAGCAGGACGAAGCCGTGGCGCGCCTGCTCGCCATCGTGCAATGAGGACACACGACATTCGCTTCGCCACCGCCGCCGACGCGCGAGCGCTCGCGCGGCTCCGCTTCGCGTTTCGCTCCGCCATCGCGCCGCCTGAGGAGGACGAGGCGACGTTCGTCGCGCGGTGCGAGCGCTGGATGGCGGAGCGGCTCGCCGGTGGCGACGGATGGCGCGCCTGGGTGGCGGAACGCGACGGCGGCATCGTCGGGAACGTGTGGCTGCACCTGATCGAGAAGCTGCCCAATCCCGTCGCGGAGCCGGAGTCGCACGGGTACATCACCAACTTCTTCGTGCTCGAGCACGCGCGCGGGGCGGGAGTGGGTGCGGCGCTTCTCGGGGCGGCGCTCGGCGAGGGGGAGCGCCTGCAACTGGACGCGGTGATCCTCTGGCCGACGCCGCGCAGCCGGAGCCTGTACGAGCGGCACGGGTTCGCGGTGCGCGACGATCTCATGGAGCGGAGGGGCACGACGCGGCGCACCTGACTGCGCCGCCTCGCGCTCGCGCGCGCGGCCGGTCGACGCGCTCCGACATGCTCGTCCGTCGGGCTTGTTCCTCTTGCCGTGCCGGCGATCGTAGCCCAAGGATTACGGCCCATGGACCCGCTGTCCGATGTGCTGCGCGCGGTGAGGCTCAGCGGCGCGTTCTTCTTTCTCGTGGAGGCCGCTGCACCCTGGTCGGTCTCCACCGCGGCGGCGCGCGATCTCGTCCCCCGCATCCTCCCCGATGCCGAGCACCTGATCTCGTACCACATCCTCGTGTCCGGGAGCTGCTGGGGGGGCGTGGATGGCGAGCCGCAGGTGCGCATGCGCCCCGGCGACGTGATAGTCTTTCCCCAGGGTGACGCGCACCTCATGTCGAGCGCCGAGGGTGTGCGGCTGGATCCGGGGCGGGACTGCTCCTCGCCCAAGCGGTTCCCCGATACCGTGCATCTCGGCCCAGGCGCCGCGCACGAGACGTCGTTCGTGTGCGGCTTTCTCGGCTGCGACCTGCGCCCCTACAACCCGCTCGTCGCATCGCTGCCGCGGCGCATGCACCTCTCCGGCATCACGGACGGGTGGCTCGCGCACTTCCCGCGACAGGCCGTCGCCGAGTCGCGGATGGGACGGGTGGGGAGCGAGACGATGCTCACCCGCATGGCCGAGCTCATGTTCATCGAGGTCGTTCGTCGCTACGTGGAGCAGCTTCCACCGCGACACGCCGGGTGGCTCGCGGGGCTCACGGATTCCGTGGTGGGCCCCGCGCTCTCGCGATTGCACGAGCGGCCCGCCCACGCGTGGTCGCTGGCGGAGCTGGCCCGGGCGATCGGTGCCTCGCGCACCGTCCTCGTCGAGCGCTTCTCGCGGCTCGTCGGCGCGGCGCCGATGCTCTATCTCACGCGATGGCGGCTCCAGCTCGCGGCGGAGCAGCTCGCGCGGGGATCGGCCAAGGTCGCGGCCATCGCCGCACAGGTGGGCTACGAGTCGGAGGCGGCGTTCAGCCGCGCCTTCAAGCGGGAGACCGGACTGTCGCCAGCCGCATGGCGGCGGGCGCGGCGCTCCTGATCGCGGTCGCGCATGAACGGCCGAACGTGTCCGTCGGGCATGGCCGCGCAGGCGGCGTCGCGCCGTGGCTGACCCGACCGCACGCGCGCGCGGGGCGGGGTGGCGCTGGACGCTGCTCGCCGCCGCGGCGGGGCTCGCGACCTCCGGGGTGTTCTCGGGTGTGCTCCACTGGGCGCGCGCCGCGTTCGTGGGCGCCTGGCTCATCGTCGCGGCGCTGGTGCTGGGCTGGTACGTGCTGGCGAGCGGCATCGATCCCGCCGTGCAGCTCCGGCGCCGGTGGGCGGCCGGCGTCATCGTCGGCGTGCTCACCGGCGTGCTCCTGGCGTTCACCGTCTCGCGGCAACCGGCATCGCCGACTCCGGGCGGCGCGGCGCTCCTTCGCGCCGAGCTCTGGTCGGGGTTCGTGTACGGCGCGGTCGATGCGCTCATGCTCAGCGTGCTCCCCGTGCTGAGCCTCTACGGCACGCGAGCGGCCGACGATCTCGCGCGGCCGGGGCGCCGCCTGCAATGGGCGGCGACGGCGATGCTCGGAAGCCTCCTCGTCGCCGCGGCGTACCATCTCGGCTTCCGCGAGTACCGCGGCGCCGCGCTCGTGCAGCCGCTCGTGGGAAACGGGGTGGTCACGCTCGCCTATCTCCTCGCCGGGAACCCGCTCGCTCCGATCATCGCTCACGTGACGATGCACGTGGCCGCCGTGCTGCACGGCGCGGCGACCACCACGCAGTTGCCTCCGCACTACTGATGAGGCACGACCATCGGTATGGAGCAAGCGCGGATCTTCCACGGCCCGGCGCGGGTGAGCGTGAGCTTCGGTGACATCGTCGCCTACGCCGATGAGCGCCACGCCGTCTTCACCGGGAGAGAGACCGGGGAGTACCGGATCGGCGACGCGCCTGCGGTGCCGCTGTCCATCCGCACCACCCGCTGCTTTCGATACGAGGATGGGCGGTGGCGGCAGTTCCACCATCACGGGAGCATGGACGACCCCGCGCGCCTGGCGGTGTACCAGGACGCGATCCGCCGCGGCTGACGCGAGCCGGCGGGTGGCGTCGGCGAGCGCCGCCCGGTAACGTCATGACGTCATGACGTCATGGCGGCCCGGCTGGTCCCCGCCGGCCGGGTCGCTCCGGTACAACGTCTGCAGTGTCGGAGCCGTAGCATCTGTGCCGCTCGGCGATCTCCGTCGAGCGGCCCACATCTTCGTTCGAGCAGATATCGCCATCCCATGACGTCCTCACCACGCTGGCGGAGGGGCGCGTCGACGCTCGCCGCCGTTCTGGCCGCGCTCGGCGTGGCGGCCGCGCGCCTGCCGGCGCAGGGCGCGTCCACCGCGCCGCACGACTACACCCAGGCCGATGTCCACTTCGTGCAGGGGATGATCTACCACCACGCCCAGGCCGTGGTGATGTCCGAGTGGGCGCCGACGCACGGCGCGCGTCCCCAGCTGCAGACCCTCTGCAAGCGCATCGCTCTCTCGCAGCGCGACGAGATCACGACGATGCAGAACTGGCTGCGCGACCGCCGGCTCCCGATTCCGGACCCCCTGCACATGCTGCGGCACGACCACGCCGACAGCACCCCCGGCCAGACGCACGACAGCGCGGGGATGGCGATGCCGGGGATGGACATGAGCGACCACCCGATGACGATGCCGGGGATGCTCACGCCGGAGGAGATGCACCGGCTCGACGCGGCGCACGGCGACGCGTTCGACCGGCTCTATCTCACCGGCATGATCAGGCACCACCAGGGTGCCCTCGACATGGTCGCCACGCTCTTCGCCACCCCGGGCGCCGGGCAGCAGTCGGACCTGTTCGCCCTCGCCACGGATGTGGATGCCGGCCAGCGTGCGGAGATCGCGCGCATGCAGGCCATGTTGAACACGCTCACCGCGAGTCAGACCAAATGAAACCTCAGCACGCTCGCCGCAGCACGCTCGCCGCTCTCTGTACCACGCTGTGCGCCGTCTCGTCGCTCGCCGTGGTCTCGCCGGCACGCGCCCAGTCCAGCACCACCGACCCGCGTGCCGGCCTCGCCCCGGGACTGTACGACGCCGGCGTCGCCGCGAAGGGGCTGAAGCTCGTCGCCCACCGCAACAAGCCCGACGTGTTCCACCCCAACGATCCGGGCGGGCTCACGTACGCGAGCTCCGACCTCGCGTTCGGCGGCCATTACGTGTACCAGGGCAACTTCAGCGGGCTGCAGATCTGGGACATCGCCAACCCGCTCGCCCCCAAGCTCACCACGGCCGACGTCTGCTTCACGGAGCAGGGTGACGTCTCCGTCTACGGCCACCTGCTGTTCGTCTCGGCGGAGAACACCGGGAGCCGGCTGGACTGCGGCACGCAGGGGGTGCAGGACAGCGTGAGCAAAGACCGGATGCTCGGCATCCGCATCTTCGACATCTCCGATCCGCGCCACCCGAAGCAGGTGGCCGACGTGCAGACGTGCCGCGGGTCGCACACGCACACGCTGGTCCCCGATCCGTCGGACAAGGGCGTGGTGTACGTGTACGTCTCGGGGCTCGCGCGCGTGCGGCCGGGCGCCGAGATGGCCGGGTGCGAGGCGGGTGATGTGACGGATCCCAACTCGGCGCTCTTCCGCATCGAGGTCATCCGCGTGCCGCTCGCCCACCCCGAGCAGGCGAAGATCGTGAGCTCGCCGCGCATCTTCAACGACCTCGTCGCGCCGCGCGCGCACGGCGCGGCGTACGCCGATACGGCGAACGGCGCGGCCGAGCGTCAGGCGCGCGCCATGCTGCGCCGGCTCGAGCTCCCCGCGAACACGACGTCGGCCGACTCGGATCGGATCGCCCGGCTCGCCTCGGAGCTCCGGATGGACCGCGGCGACACGGTGCGCGCGAAGGCGCTCGCCGACTCGCTCGAGCAGCTCGGCGTCGCCATGCGGATGCCGCCGGGCGGCTTCAGCGCTGGGCCCTCGCAGTGCCACGACATCACCGTGTATCCCGCGATCGGCCTCGCGGCCGGCGCGTGCTCCGGGTACGGGCTCCTCCTGAACATCGAGGATCCGCTCCACCCCGTGCGCCTGCAGGCCGTCTCCGACACCAACTTCACCTTCTGGCATTCGGCGACGTTCAGCAACGACGGATCGAAGCTGCTCTTCACCGACGAGTGGGGGGGCGGCACGCAGCCCAAGTGCCGCGCGAGCGATCCGATCGAGTGGGGGGCCGATGCGATCTTCACCCTGCGGCACGACACGCTCACGCAGCAGGGGTACTTCAAGATGCCGGCGGCGCAGACGTCCGAGGAGAATTGCGTGGCGCACAACGGCGGGCTGATCCCGGTTCCCGGCCGCGACATCATGGTGCAGGGGTGGTATCAGGGAGGAATCTCGGTGTTCGACTTCACCGATCCCGCGCACCCCAAGGAGATCGCGTACTTCGACCGCGGCCCGATCGACTCGTCCAAGATGGTCATCGGCGGCTACTGGGCCGGGTACTACTACAACGGCTACATCTACGGCTCGGAGATCGCGCGCGGGCTCGACGTGTTCCAGTTGACGCCGACCGCGGACCTGACGCGGAACGAGATCGACGCCGCGAAGCTCGTGCACTTCGAGCGGCTGAACCCGCAGAGCCAGCCGAAGCTCGTCTGGCCGGCGGCGTTCCCGGTGGCGCGCGCGTACGTCGACCAACTGGTGCGCGACCACGGGCTCGGCGAGGCGCGCACGTCGGCGATCACGCGCGAGCTGAAGAGCGCCGAGGGGATGAGCGGCGCGAAGCGCACGAAGGCGCTCGAGAAGCTGGCCGGAGAGCTGGACCGCGATGCCCGGAGCGCCGGCGACGCGGTGCGGGTGCGCGCGTTGGCGAAGGTGGTGCGGGGGCTGGCGCACGCCCGGTCCTGACGCCTCGCGCGATCCGGTCGCGAGGTTGGCACCGCACGAGGGGCGCGCCCATGGGGCGCGCCCCTCGTGTCAGAAGAGCCCCACCTTTCCTTTCACCGATGCGATGAGCTTGGCCGGATCGTAGCCGACGCCCTCCTTGAACACCAGCTCGACCCGGCGGATGTCCGAGATGTCGGCCGCCGGATTTCCGTCGATCACCACGAGGTCGGCCTGCTTGCCGACGGCGATCGAGCCGATCCGGTCGGACCTGCCGAGGTACCTGGCGCCGTTCAGCGTGCAGATCTCGATCGCCTCGAGCGGGGTGAACCCGCTCCCCACCAGCAGCTCCACCTCGCGCTGGTCGGAGTAGCCGGGGATCACGCCCCCCGCGCCGGTCGGATCGGTGCCGGCGATCAGGAGGCCGCCCGCGCGGGCGAACTTCACCTCCATCGCGCGCGCCGTCGCGAACAGCTTCGCGTAGATCGAGCTCGTGTCGCGCTGCGCCGTGGCGCGGAACTGCTCGAACTGCCGCTGGAGAGTCGGGTCGAGCACATCCAGCCCGGGCGGCATCGGCTGTCCCGGCGTGAACGTCTCGAACACGGTGAGCGTGGACGTGACCGCGACGTGGTGCGCGACGAGATCGGCGACGAGAGAATCGAACGACGCGCTGCTGGTGTCGAGCGCGGCGACGGCGGCGATCCCCTTGGCCTGGCCTGGGCAGACGTCGGCCTGCTTGTCGGGGACGAAGTCGGTGGCGACGAAGAAGCCATGCTCCAGGTCGTCGATCCCCAGCGCCGCCGCCTCCCGGTACGTGACGGAGCAGAGATGCCCCGTGACCTCGAGCCCCCGCGCGTGCGCCGCCTCGATCGCCGCGCGCAGCTCGGCGCGCGTGATGTTCATGTACGCCTTGAACGACGTGGCGCCGGCGTCCGCCCAGAAGTTCACCATCCGGCGCGCGTCGTCGGCGTCCTTCAGCTCGTACATCTGTCCGATCCCGAGCCCGGGTCCCTGAAGGTACGGCGCGGTGGCGTCGATCCATGGGCCCGGCTTCTCCCCGCGATCGATCGCGCGGGCGATCCCGATCTCCCCGTAGCCGCTCACGTTCCCGCCGGTGCGCATGGACGTGACGCCGCCGGCGAGATAGAGCCGGGTGAAGCTCTCCGCGAGGTTGGCGTAGTGGCCCCGGGTGGTGGGGTAGTAGAGGTGCTCGTGCATCATCACGAGACCGGGGATGACCGACTTGCCCGCGAGGTCGAGCACCCGGGCCCCGACTGGCACCTGGATGGACCGGGCGTCGCCGAGCGCGGCGATGCGCCCGTCGCGAACGACGAGCGTCTGATTCTCGCGCGCCGGGGCTCCGGTGCCATCGATCACGCGAACGTGCACGAGCGCGACGAGCGGCGTGTCGACCGTGACGTACTGGAGCACGTTCCGGGAGAGCGTGGGGCGCTGCGCCGCGGCGGAGGCGGCGCAGACGGCGCCGGCGATGCACGCGGCGGTGGCGAGTGCTCCGGCTCGTGCCGGGCGGACGAGCCGCGAAAGGGTCGAGGGTCGCATGGGGGGAACCTTACCGCCAGGAGCGCCCGGCGTCCACGACGACGCCCGGTGTGACCCATGGCGTCCCGCGGGTAGTCAGATGATCGTGAGCAGCGGCTCCCGATGCTTGGTGGCGGTCGGTCGGGCGTCTAACATGATACAGGCGCGCGCGCCCTCCCGGCGCGGTCGCGGCAATGGAACCTCGCCTCGCCAGTGGCGATTCCAATCGTCGGCAGGGAGGTGTAGTTGCGAACGTTGATCGTCGGAGCCGGTGGAGTCGGGGGGAATCTCGCGGCCCGGTTGGCGGCCGCTCCGGGCGGCGAGCAGGACATCTGGCTCCTCGCGCGCGGTGAACACGCCGCGCGAATCCGGGAGCACGGCATCGAGCTGCGGCACCTGGACGGGACCACCGTGGGACGCCCGACCGTCGTGGAGCGGCTGTCCGAGGCGCGCGGAGCCGACCTGACCATCCTGGCGGTGAAGGAGCCCGCGCTCGAGGATGTGCTGTCCGAGCTGGAGAGCGCGCTCGCCCCCGGGGGGTGGGTGCTCCCCCTGCTCAACGGCCTTCCCCGCGCCGCCGAGCTGAGACTCAAGCTCCCGATGGCTCGTCTCTTCGAGGCGTGCATCTACGTCGCCAGTCGGCGCGTCGCGCCCGGCGTCATCGAGCAGCAGAGCCCGTTCTGCCGGATCGTGCTCCAGGGTGCGTTCGAGCCGGCCGCCGCCGCGGAGGCGGCCGTGTGCGACCTCCTCACCCGTGGCGGCATCGCCTGCACGGCGACCAGATCCATCGGCGAGGCGATGTGGACGAAGTTTCTCTTCGTGTGTCCGATGGCCGGCGTCACATCGCTCTACGGGCGGACGTTCGGCGAGGTGCTGACGGATCCCGAGAGCCGCGCGTTGCTGGTCGCGAGCATGCGCGAGATCGCGGAGCTCGCGGCCGCGTGTGGAACTCCGCTCGGCGCGGACGCGGTCGCCGACGCGCTGCGCACGGCGGAGAGCTTCCCGCCGTCCGCGCGCACCTCCATGCAGAACGACTTCGCGGACGGGCGGCCGACGGAGCTCGAGGCGTTCTCCGGCGCGGTGCTGCGGCTCGCCGAGCGCCATGGCGTGGCGGCACCAGCGCACCGAGCGATCTACGAGGGGCTTCGCGCCCGAAGCGCGAGCGCCTGACGAGCGAACACCATGAACGAGCACGAATGAAGCAGGTCGACTACGACAGCATCGCGCCGGCGTTCGACCGGCGGTACGAGCAGCAGCGGTGGGCGAGCCTGGAGGCGGTCCTTCGGCGGTTCCTTGCCGGATGTGAAGATGCCGCGGTGGGGGAGGTGGGGTGCGGCACGGGACACTGGCTGGCCCTCTTCGAGGGGATGGCGGGGGAGGTGTTCGGGATCGACCTGTCGTGGGGGATGCTCGCGGAGGCCAAGCGGGCCGTCCCACGCGCGCACCTGGCGCGCGCCACGGCGCAGCAGCTGCCGTGGCGCGACGCGAGCATGAGCCGCGTCTTCTGCGTCAACGCGCTCCATCACTTCCCGAGCCCGGAGCGGTTCTTCCGGGAGTGCAGGCGGGTGCTCCGTCCGGGAGGCTCGTTCCTCACCATCGCGCTCGATCCGCACACCGGGACGGACGCGTGGTGGGTGTACGACTACTTTCCCGGCGCGCTCGCGACCGATCGCGAGCGATATCTCTCCACCGGCCGGATCCGCGAGCTGCTCTCGCGCGAGGGATTCGCCGGCCCGGCGACGACCGTGGCGCAGCACATCGCCGCCGCCGTGCCGTTCGGCGTGGCGCGCGCGCGTGGACTCGTCGACCGCCGCTCGACGTCGCAGCTCCTGCTGGTCTCGGATGCCGAGTTCGCGGATGGCGTGAAGCGGTTGGAACGCGAGCAGCCGCTGCTCACCACCGATCTCCGGCTGTTCGCGACCACGGCCACGGTGCCGGCGCGTGACTCCTGACCGGGGACCGCGCGCCCGGCTCGGCGAGCATGCCGCGGAATGGGGCGTCGCGGTCCGCGAGGTGCTCGAGACGGCGACCTCGCTCGTCGCGTTCGCTCGGCGCGGCGCGACCGACGTGGTGCTGAAGGTCGTGAAGGAGGAGGGGGACGAGTGGCACTCCGGGGAGACGCTGCGCGCGTTCGGTGGGCGCGGCGTCGCTCGCGTCCACGAGCACCGCGCGGGCGCGCTCCTGCTCGAGCGCTTGGTCCCCGGGCATTCGCTCGTGGAGCTGGCGCTGGGCGGAGGGGACGAGGAGGCGACGACGATCCTGGCCCGCGTCATCGGCGCGATGTCGCCCGACGTCGCGGCCCACCGAGCGCCGAGCGTCCAGCGATGGGGGGAGGGGTTCGACCGGTACGCGGCGACGGGCGACCGGCGGATCGCGCCGCCGCTCGTGATGCTGGCGCGCGAGATCTACGCCGCGCTCTCGGAGACGCAGAGGAACCCCCGCCTGCTCCACGGCGACCTGCACCACTCGAACGTGCTGTTCGATCGGGCGCGGGGGTGGATCGCGATCGACCCGAAGGGGGTGGTGGGGGAGGTCGAGTACGAGATCGGGGCGGCGCTCCGGAATCCGCGGGAGGAACCCTCGCTGTTCACCGATCCCGGAACCATCGAGCGGCGGCTCGAGCGGTTCGTCTCCGAGCTGGAGGTGGATCGCGACCGCGTGGTGGGGTGGGCGTTCGCCCAGGCGGTGCTGTCGGCCATCTGGACCATCGAGGACGGCGGGCCGGCCGGCTTCCTGGAGGCGACGATCGCGCTCGCCGGAGCACTCCGGCCGATGCTCCCCGGGGTGGGATAGGAGGCGCTCGATGCGCGCCGGAACCGACGGACGCGTGCGCGCCTTCGTTGTCGGTCCGAGCCAGCACAGGGGCAGAGTCATGAGTCGGTTCACCAACGCCGTCGTCGAGTTCATGGTCAGGCGGTCTCGCGCCACGCACGGACCGCTGCACATTGGCGCCGCGGTGCTCATGGGTGCATCGCTCGAGCTGGTGCTCGTTCCGGTCGTCCTCGTGATGGCAGGGCGGTGGGTGGACTCCGCGCTTCACCTTGGCCCGCTCGTGCCCGGGCGCGGGGCGCCCGTGCTCGCGGCGGCGTGCTTCGCCGTGGGCGTTCCGTGGCTGGCCAGCTCCATCTACTGGCAGCACCGTCGAGGGGGCGGCACCCCGCTCCCGCTCGTTCCCACGAAGACGCTGGTGACGGGGGGACCGTACCGCTTCTGCCGGAATCCCATGGCGCTGGGGGCCGTCTTCTGGCTGGCCGGGTGGGCGCTCCTCGCGAACAGCGCCACCGCCCTGTACGGCGGCGTGGCCGCGTTCTCGGCGGCGATCTTCTCCTACCACAAGCTCGTGGAGGAGCGGGAGCTCGAGGCGCGCTTCGGCGACGTGTATCGGCGCTACAGGGAGACGACGCCCTTTCTGCTCCCCCTCGCGCGCCGGAACGGGCGGGGATCGCGTGGCCGGCGGTGACCCGAGGACGCGCAGCGGGGTTGTAGGAAGTGATCGCGGGATCACATCGATGACAACGAGGACGCACATGCGAATCCCACCGCGCCATCTGCACCTGACTGCCCTCTGCGCCGCCGCCCTCCTCGCCGTCGGGTGCAGCTCGCCGACGAGCGACAATCGCCCGGACGACCATCCGAACGGTCGCTCCGTGGGCACGACGCCCAGCGAGGTGACGGCGGAACGTGAGCAGTGGGCGTCACACGGGGTGAAGTCCTACGAGTACGATTACACGATCGGCGGCGGCTTCTTCATCGTGTACGCCGACCACCCGATACACGTCGTCGTGCGCGACGGCGTGGTGGCCGCGGCGGCGGACGTCGAAACGGGAGAACCGCTCCCCGGCCCGCTCACCTTCTGGCCGACGATCGACACCCTGTACGCGCGCGCCGCGAGGGCCGCCGAGGCGGGGACGCTTCTCGGGCTGCGCGTCGACTCGGCGCTCGGCTACCCCACGGAGATCGATCTCGCCGGGCCTCCGGACGCGAGCGGCTCGCTGTTCGCGTCGAACCTGCGGGCGCTGCCGTAGCGGCTCGTCGCCGGGCGTGAGCGCCCGCCGCGTCGCGGCACGTAGCGGGGCTACAGCGATGATTCAGCGAATTTTCCCCTGAGCTTCCGGTGGGACGTGGGAGCGTTCCGCACGCATGGTCCCGCTTTCCCTGATGGCGCGCGAGGGTGGGGGCGCGCACCGTGGGAGCATCGCGCACCGGGGAGCACGCACGCCACGGCGTCGCGAGGCGCCCCGGCGCGCCCGGCGCCGGCTACTCCAGGGAGCTCGCATGCACACGACCGCGCACGCGCCATCCTCGCTCTCCCTCGCCGGGTGGATCGCCGTGAGCCTCGCCGCCGGCGCGCTGGGCGGCATCGCCTCCGTCGGCGCGGGGAGCTTCTACGCGGAGTTGAACCGGCCAGACTGGGCGCCGCCAGGGTGGATCTTCGGGCCCGTCTGGACGACGCTCTACGTGCTCATGGGCGTCGCCGCCTGGCTGGTCTGGCGGGAGCGCGGCTGGGCGGAGGCGAGAGGGGCGCTCACGCTCTTCGTGGCGCAGCTCGCGCTGAACGCGCTGTGGACGTGGCTCTTCTTCGCGTGGCGGCAGGGCGGGCTCGCCCTCGCGGAGATCGTCGTGCTCGCCGCGCTCATCGTCGCGACGATGGCGGCGTTCGCGCGCATTCGCCCGCTCGCGGCGGTGCTGCTCGTCCCGTATCTCGCGTGGGTGCTCTTCGCTACCGCGCTCACCGCCTCCGTGTGGCGGCTCAACCCGGGGGTGCTGTAGCAGACGTCGGGAACCGGCGCCGCGCGCGATCGCGTTGGTCTGCGGACCGCGGGCGCTGATTCCCCGGGCCGACCCTCCACACCCTCGACCGGACCAACCGACGTGACGACACCGACGTCGATCGCCACCGCCGAGCGCTACTCGTGGGGCGCGCGGTGCGATGGCTGGCACCTCGTGCGCGCCCCGGGGCTGAGCGTGATCCAGGAGCGCATGCCCCCGGGCACCGCCGAGGTGCGACACCGCCACGCGCGGGCGCGCCAGTTCTTCTACGTCCTCGCCGGCCGGCTCACGCTCGAGGTGGAGGGGACGCGTCACGTGCTCGACGCGGGCACCGGGCTCGAGATCGCTCCGGGGGACGCGCACCAGGCGCTCAACGAGAGCGAGCGCCCGGTGGAGTTCCTGGTCATCTCACAGCCGCCGAGCCACGGAGATCGGGAGGCGGCGCCGATGGGGGGATGAGTCGGGCCGGGGCCGTCGGCACGCGGGACGGCGCGGCTCTCGGCATCGGCTCTCGGCCATCGGCTCTCGGCTCTCGGCTGAAGCCCCGCATGGAGAGCTCGCGGCGTGTGCAGCAAGCCGAGAGCCGATGGCCGATGGCCGACAGCCGCGTCTTCCCGAGAGCCGAGAGCCGACAGCCGCGTGTTCAATGCCCCACCACCGCCCCCGCGTTCGGGTCCGCGCGCTTCAGCACGAAGGCGAGAGGGACGCCGACCACCATCAGGACGGCGATCAGGGCGAACCCGTCGCGGAACGCGAGCACCATTGCCTGCTGCTGCACGCGCCGGTCGAGCGCGACGATCGCGTCCCGCTCCGCGACGGCGGGAATCTCCCCGCGCGAGCGGAACGCCCGCGCCGTCATGGCCAGGCGCTGCTGAGTGGTCACCTCGTAGGCGCTCACGTGCTCGACCAGCGCGGCGCGATGCTCGGCGCCGCGCGTGCTGAGGAGCGTCGTCAGCACCGCGATCGCCACGCTCCCGCCGAACTGGCGGGCGAGGTTGTACAGCGCGGCGCCGTGCGCGAGCGCTTTCCCCCGCAGGTGGCCCACGGCGAGCGTCGTCAGGGGCACGAAGAGGAGGCCGATGCCGAGCCCGCGCACGATCGCCGGCCAGGTGGTGTCGCCGGGGCCGATCTCGATCGTGAACCGGGCGTGCATCCACATGGAGACGGCGATGAGCACCGCGCCGAGCACGACGGCCCGGCGGACGTCGGCCTTGGGCCCGAGCCTGGGCGCCACGCGCGCGAGGCCGAGCATGATCGCCGCGCTGGCCACCGCGGTGGGGAAGAGCAGCCACCCCGTGGTCTCCGCGTCGTAGCGCATCACCTGCTGCAGGTAGATCGCGATCAGGAACGAGCCGCCGTACAGGCTCGCGCCCAGCGCCGCGGCGAGCACCGAGCCCGCCGCGAGCGACCGGTCGCGCAGCACGCGCAGGTCGATCACCGGCTCGTCCACGCGAAGCTCCCACCACACGAGCGCCACGAGCGACACCGCCGCGACCACCGACAGCCACGCGATGAGCCGCGAGTCGAGCCAGTCGTAGTGCTCGCCGCGCTCGAGCACGAACTGCAGCGCGCCGATTCCCGCGGCGAGCAGCACGAAGCCGATGCCGTCCACCTTCCCGGCCCGCCGCGCGGCGACGGTGTCCTTCACGAACAGCGTCACCATCGCGGCGGCGGAGAGCCCGACGGGGATGTTCATGTAGAAGATCCACGGCCAGCTGTACCGGTTCACGATGATCCCGCCGAGCGTGGGGCCGAGCGCCGGGCCGGCCATCATCCCGAGCCCGAAGATCGCCGCCGCGACGGTCTTCTCCTCCGGCGGAAAGCTCTCGAAGAGAATCGCCTGGCCGGTGGCGATCAGCGCGCCACCGCCGATCCCCGACACGATCTGCCAGAACACCAGCGCGCCGAGGCTCCCCGACATCCCGCTCATGAGCGAGGCGAAGGTGAACAGGAGGATCGAGCCCGTGAAGTACCGCTTCCGGCCGAGATACGCCGCGAGCCACCCGGTCATCGGGAGAATGATGACCGCGGCGAGGATGTAGCCGGTGGTCACCCACGTGACCTCGTCGAGGCTCGCCCCCAGGTTCCCGCTCATCTGCGTGAGGGCGAGGTTCACGCTCGTCGTCTGCACCAGCTCCATGATCGCGGCGAGCACGACGCCGAGCGCGATCGGCCACTTGTGCGCGTAGGCGTCTCCTTCCACCGACGGTGCCCCGATGGCCGCCGGCGCGGTGGCGGCCGTCATTCCCCGCCCCTGGCGAGCGTGCGCACCGGCACGGAGCCGTCGTGCACGTCGATCGACACCTGCACCGACATCCCGGGACGCAGCCTGGCGCCGCCCAGCGTGGAGCGATCCACGAGGATCTTGACCGGGATGCGCTGCACGACCTTGGTGAAGTTGCCCGTCGCGTTGTCCGGCGGCAGGAGGGCGAAGCGGGCGCCGGTCGCATCCTGCACCGACTCCACCCGGCCGTGGAACGTCCGCCCGCCGTACGCGTCCACGGTGAACTCCGCCGGCTGCCCCGGCACCACGCGCCCGAGCTGCGTCTCCTTCAGGTTCGCCACGATCCACATCTCCCGCTCGTCCACGACCGCCATGAGCGGCTGCCCCGGCGACACGAGCTGCCCGACCTCCGCCGTCTTCTTCGCGATCCGCCCGCTCACGGGCGCGGTCACCACGGTGTAGGAGAGCTGGAGATCGGCGGCGCGCACGGCGGCGCGCGCCGCGGCGAGCCGGGCATCGGCCGTGCGCGCGTTGGCCAGCGCCGCCTCGAGGCCCGAGGCCGCGGCCCGCTCCTGGTCGCGCGCGGCGCGCAGCCCGGCCTCGGACGCGTCGTACGTGGCGATGGCCGACTCGAGCTGCGAGCGCGAGGCGACGTCCTGCTCGGCGAGCGTGCGGAAGCGCGCGAGATCGCTCTTCGCGCGGATGTAGGCGGCGGTCGCCGCATCCACGTTGGCGCGGGCCGCCTGGACCTTGGCCCGCGCGACGCTGACCGCCGCGCCCGCCGCGCCGTCCCCGGCGCCGGCGAGGGCGCTCTGCTCCTCCGCCCGCAGCTGCGCCAGGTGCACGCGGTAGTCGCTGCCCTCGATGGTGAAGAGCGTGTCGCCCGCGCGCACGCGCTGGTTGTCGTTCACGTACACCCGCGCGATGTAGCCGCTCACCTTGGGGATGATGGGCACCACGTGCCCCTCGATCTGCGCGTCGTCGGTGGACTCGTGCGAGCGCGCGTAGAGCCAGCTCCGCGCTCCCCACACGAGGACCGCTCCGGCGACGACCGCGGCGACGGCGCGGCGGATGTGCTGTTTCGAGATCATGGTCCGATACCCAGAGTTCACGTGAAGAGAGCGCCGCGCACGGAGGCGCGCGCGGCGTGGTTGCCGTGCATCACTGCGCATCCAGGCGGCCGAGCGCGCGCCACACGCCGAGGCGGGCCAGGTCGTACTCGGCCAGCGCGGCGAGGGATGCGTCCTCGGCGCGGATGAGCCCTTCCTGCGCGCTGATCACATCCAGGCTGCCGGAGAGGCCGGCGCCGTAGCGCTGCTCCGCCTGCTCGAGCTCGCGCGCGGCGAGCGTCGTGCGCTCGCGCGCGGTGCCGACCGCGCTCCGCGCCGAGCGCCAGGCCGTGATCGCGCCGCGCGTCTCGGCGGTGACCGCCGCGCGCAGGTCGCGCAGGCGCGCCTCGGCGGCCACGATCGCGGCGTCCTGCTCGCCCACGCGAGCGTGGCGCCGCCCGCCATCCCATCCGCTCCACGACAGGAACACGCCCACCGACCCGGTGCCCTCGGTGCGCCCGTTGCTCACGTTGCCGTTCACGCCGTAGTCGCCGGCCAGGGAGAGCACGGGGAGCGCCTCCGCCCGGATCGCCGCGCGCGTGTGCGTGGCGAGCGCGACGCGCGCCTCCTGCGCGCGGATCTCCGGGCGCGCGGCCAGCGCGAGCGCCACGAGGGTGTCGGCGTTCTCCGGGAGCCCGAGCGGGAGGAGGGCGAGCGAGTCCACGGCGATGCTGGACTCGTCCACCGGCGCGCCCATGGCGCGGAGCAGCTCGTAGCGGGCGCGGTCCGCGCCCCCGAGCGCGAGCGCGTAGGCGGTGCGCGCCGCCGCGAGCTGCACCTGGGCGCGCGTGACGTCGATTCCCGACGTGGCGCCCGCGGCGTGCCGCGAGGTGGCGATGTCGACGAGGCGCACGGCGAGCGCGGTATCGGCGGCGCGCACGGCGACCAGCGACTGCGCGCGCTGCAGCTCCACGTAGGCCCGCGCGGCCGCCGCCTCGGCGCCGTCGGCGGCCGCGCGCTGGTCGCGCTCGGCGACGGCGGACGCGTCGCGCGCGAGCCCCACGCGCCGGTGCGCCGCGAGATCGACGAGGGAGAGGCGCGCCGTCGCGCGGAGATCCTGGTTGGCGAACGGCCCCACCAGGTCGCTCGCCGTGCCGCCGCCGGGCAGTGGCTGCCTCGGCATGCCGAGCGACTGGCGGTTGTAGTCACGGTCGAGCGAGTAGCCGCTCGCGCCGAGCTGCGGGAGGAGGGCGGCCTGGCTCTCCCGGATGCGCCGGCGGGACTCGTCGACCGAGGCGCGGGCGGCGTCCACGGCCGGCCCGTGCGCGCGCGCGGCGGCGAGCACGTCGTGCAGGGCGAGATGGGCGCTCCGCTCGGGCGCGCCGGCGCCGGTCTGCGCGGCGAGCGGCGTGCCGGCGAGGGCGAGCGCGCCCAGGACGGCGAGCGCCGCGACCGACCGCGGCCGCCGGCGCTCGGCGGCGGACATCGTCGGGTTCGTTCGCGGCGCCGGCCGCCGCGCCGCTCGAATATCGAGTTGTTGCATGATCAGATCCGCGTAATTGAATGAAAATTAGAATACTGGACACGCCGACGGCCGTCAAGAGCCCTTCGGAAAACCGCGGGATGGCGGCGCCTACCTCGCGCCGCGCGGCGTCTGGGGTGCGGTGACGCGGAGGCTCGCGAAGAACGCCTCCACGGTGGAGTCGAAGATCCGGTCGGCGTCCAACGGCGCGAACGCCTGGAAGTTCAGGTGCACGTGCAGCACCGCCTGCAGCATGAGCGCGGAGGTCACGTCGCGCGCCAGCACCTGCGCATCGGCATCCGGGCGGAACTCACCCGCCTCGATCCCCTCGCCGATGAGACGGGCGACGAGCGACCAGCCGCGTACCGGACCGGCCGTCGCCCACGCCTCGAGCAGCTCGGGGAACTCGGTGCCGATCTCCCCGATCACGACGCGGAACACCTGCCCGAACTCCGGCGTGAGCCAGTACCGCCACCCCGTGCGCAGCACGTACCGCAGCTTGACCGCCGCGGGCTCCTTCATGCCGGCGATCGCGAGCTCCTCGTCGGCGAACACCGCGCGGAAGCGGCCGCGGACCGCCTGGATGAGGAGGTCCTCCTTGTTCTCGAAGTAGTAGTAGACCGTCCCGACGGACACGCCGGCCACCTCGGCGATCTCCTCGAGACGCGTCCGCTTGTAGCCCCGCTCCGCGACGACCACGAGCGCCGCCTCCATCAGGGCGTCCGCCCGCTCGTCAGGCTTGCGTTCCCATCGCTTGCCGCGCCGCTTCACGCCTCCCCTCGTCGTCATCCGGCCACCTCGCTGAAGGAAATCCGCGCGTGCCGCCCGCCCGCGAGCCGCCCCGCGCATCCGCCGCCAGCCGCTCCGGGAGCGCCGGGCGACTATTTTATTGAATCGCTATTTGAATATGTGCGCTGGTCACGGCGATGGCAAGATGGTGAGCGGGGCGAATGGTCGAGCCCGCGCGGCGATCGCACGGCTGGACACCCGCTACGGCGCGTCGTATGGTAGGCGCCGAACGGTCGGCGCTCGTGTACGTGTCAGCTCACCCGAGCCACACGGAGGTACAGCCATGGCGACCCAGGCTCGTTCCACCGACTCGCGCGAGGCCATTCGCGCGGCGAACGCACGGTTCGCGTCCGCCTTCGAGCGAGGGGATGCCGCGGAGCTGGCGTCCTGCTACACCACCGACGCGCTGGTCCTCCCGCCCAACGGCGACCCCGCGCAGGGGCGTGCCGCGATCGAGGAGTTCTGGCGCGGGGTGATCGGGCTCGGGCTCACCGGGATGAGCCTCGAGACGGTCGAGCTGGCCGATCTGGGCGAGGTGGCCATCGAGGTCGGGCGCTACGCGCTGCACGGCGAGGGGGGCGCGGTCGCGGATCATGGTAAGTACATCGTGGTGTGGCGGCGCACGGACGGGCGCTGGCTGGTTCACCGCGACATCTGGAACACGAGCACGCCGGTGCCGGCGACGTAGCGTCGATGGGACGCGCGAGCCGGCGGCGGATGGAGAGGGTGTGAATGGATACTCGCCGGCTCGAGGCGTTCAGCGATGGCGTGCTCGCCATCCTCATCACGATCATGGTGCTGGAGCTGCGAGTGCCGCACGGGGCGGCGCTCGCCTCCCTGCGTCCGCTGCTGCCGGTGTTCGCGAGCTACGTGCTCAGCTTCATCTACCTCGGCATCTACTGGAGCAATCACCACCACATGCTGCACGTCACCGAGCGGGTGGATGGAGCCATCCTGTGGGCCAACCTGCACCTGCTGTTCTGGCTCTCGCTCGTGCCGTTCGTGACCGCGTGGATGGGGGAGAACCACTTCGCGGCGGTGCCCACCGCGGCGTACGGGGTGGTGCTGCTGCTGGCGGGCGTGGCGTACCTCATCTTGCAGCGGGCGATCATCGCCAGGCAGGGGAGCGGGTCGCTGCTCGCCCGCGCCGTCGGGCGCGACCTCAAGGGCAAGCTCTCTCCCGTGGCGTACGCGGTGGCGATCCCCAGCGCGCTGCTCGGGTACGAGCGGATCGCGGGCGCGCTGTACGTGCTCGTCGCCATCAGCTGGCTCGTCCCCGACCGGCGGATCGAGCGCATGCTCTCGGCCGCGCGGAGCGCGGACGGGGCGCGGACCTAGCACGCTCTCGGCTCTCGCCATGCGCGGCTCCCTGACAGCTTGCCGCCGACAGCCGGGCGCCGGGCCCTCCGGATAGATTTCACGAGTTCGGCGACGCACGCCTCCCCCACACCCGGGCGCATGTTCGACTTCGTCATCATCGGATCGGGCTTCGGCGGGAGCGTCTCCGCCATGCGCCTCGCCGAGCGCGGATACCGCGTGCTGGTGCTCGAGCGCGGGAGGCGGTTTCGCGACGAGGACTTCGCGCCCTCCACGTGGCACGTGCGCCGGTATCTCTGGGCGCCGGCCCTCCGCTGCTTCGGCATCCTCCAGGTCAGCCCGTTCCGCGACGTCTGGGTGCTGCACGGCGCGGGGGTGGGCGGCGGCAGCCTGGGCTACGCGAACGTGCTCATGGAGCCGAGCGACGCGCTCTTCGCCGCGCCCGCGTGGCGCCACCTCGCCGATTGGAAGACGGTGCTCGCGCCGCACTTCGCCACCGCGCGCCGGATGCTCGGGGTGACGACGAATCCACGGCTCTGGCCCGCCGACCACGTGCTGCGCGAAATCGCCCGAGACCTCGGCACGTGCGACAGCTTCGCGCCCACCACCGTCGGCACGTTCTTCGGCGAGCCGGGGCGGGAAGGGGAGGAGGTTCCCGATCCGTACTTCGGGGGCGCGGGCCCGGCGCGCCGCGGGTGCACGCACTGCGGCGGGTGCATGGTGGGGTGTCGCCACAACGCCAAGAACACTCTCCCCAAGAACTACCTCCACTTCGCCGAGCGCGCGGGCGCCGAGGTGCGCGCCGAGTGCACCGTTCGCGACATCCAGCCGCTCGCGGAGGCCGGGGCGGATGGCGCGCGCTACGTGGTGCGGTACCGCTCCACGACGGCGCTCGTTCCGCGCCCGGAGACGAGTGTGCGCGCGCGCAACGTGATCGTCGCCGCCGGCGCGCTCGGGACGCTGCGGCTGCTCTTCCGCTGCCGCGATGTCACGCGGTCGCTCCCGCGCATCTCGGCGACCCTCGGGCGCTCGGTGCGCACGAACAGCGAGAGCATCCTCGGGGTGGTGAGCCGCGCGCGCGACGTGGACTACTCGCGGGGGATCGCCATCACCTCGATCATCAACGCGGACGCGGTGACGACGGTGGAGCCGGTACGCTATCCCGCCGGCTCGTCGCTCATGCGATTTCTCGGCGGTCCGCTCACGGGGGGCCGCACCTTTCTCGGCCGCCTCGTCAGATCGCTGGCGCAGATCGTGACGCGCCCGGGTGACTTCCTCCGCACGCACGTCGTGCCAGGGTGGGCGGAGCGCAGCACGGTGCTCCTCGTCATGCAGACGGTGGACAACCGCATCCGTCTGCGACTGGGGCGCGGCTGGCTCACCGGCTTCCGGCGCGGGCTGGTGAGCGGCGGGGACGCGGAGAGCGAGACGAGCGGCTCGCCGGCGATCGGGCGCCGCGTGGCTCGGGCGTTCGCCGAACGGACGGGAGGGATCCTGTCGGGATCGGTGAACGAGGGGCTGTTCGGCGTGCCGCTCACCGCGCACATCCTGGGGGGCTGCCCGTTCGGCCGTGACGCGTCCGAGGGCGTGGTGGACCTGGACTGCGCGGTGCACGGCTATCCGGGGCTGTTCGTCGTGGACGGCTCGATCGTGCCGGCCAATCCGGGAGTGAACCCGAGCCTGACCATCACCGCGCTCGCCGAGTACGCCATGACCCGCGTGCCGGGACGCGCGGGGTGAAGGCGCGGCTGTCCGTTCTCGGCTCTCAGGCTTAGGCTTGTGGCACACGCCGAGAGCTCTCCATGCTGGGCCGTGAGCCTTTCAGCCGAGAGCCGATGGCCGAGAGCCGACAGCCGCGTCGTCCCGAGAGCCGATGGCCGAGTGCCGGTGGCCGAAATGTCCCGTCCCCCGCGCTCCCGTTTTCCCTCACCGGAATTCCGTCAACGCCCTACAGATCGGCGGCGGCCGACGAGACACCTTTCCTCGGTGGATCGCCGGGCGCGCGACCGCGCCGCGATCCGCACTCGCGCGGGGGTCGAGATGGATTCCCGCGGCGATGACTCCGACTGGAGGCCCGGGCCATGCCGAAGACAGTCACCAAGAGAGTCGAGACTCCGCCCCAGTTCCCCGTGATCGGCGATGCCGCGCATCAGGTCTGGCTGGCCGGACTCGGCGCGCTCTCCATCGCGGGAGACGAGAGCGGCAGGATCTTCAGGACGCTCGTGAAGCGCGGCGAGGCGTTCGAGAACGTCGCCGCCGACCGGTGGGACGACGTGCGGGAGCGGCTGGACGTTCGCCGGGCCGCCGTGAACGCCGTCGACCGGCTGAGCGACGGGTTCGACGAAGGGATGACGGATGTGCTGCACCGCCTCGGTCTGCCCACGAAGAAGGAGATCGACGGGCTCACCAGGCGCGTGGAGCGGCTGACGCGCGCGCTGGAGGAGAAGCCCGCGCGCCCGCGTCGCGCGGCGGCCAAGCGTCGCACGACGCGCAGGGCGACGGCGACGGCCTGAGGGTGGAGGAGGGGATGGCCAGCCGGCGCGCGGGGGCCACTCCCACGCGAGTGGGGCTCGCGCTCGCCGGCGGCGGGCCCGTGGGCGCGATGTACGAGATCGGCGCGCTCCGGGCCCTGGAGGAGGCGGTGGATGGGTTGGACCTGAGCGACGCGTGGAGCTACGTCGGGGTGAGCGCGGGCGCGTTCGTCGCCGCGTGTCTCGCCAACGGGATGACGACGTCGCAGATGCTCCGCGCCGTGCTGCGCGACGAGCCACGCGTCAACCCGCTGCGTCCGGAGATCTTCTTCACGCCCGCGTACGGGGAGTTCGCCCGGCGCGGGCTCAAGCTGCCGCTGCTCCTCGTCGAGTCGCTGCGCGAGCTGGTGAGGCGGCGCAACGTCCAGGGGGTGGGCGAGGCGATCCGCCTGCTCACGCAGGCGCTCCCCGTGGGGATCTTCGACAACGAGCCCATCCGCCGCTACGTGCGCTCCATCTTCACGATCGATGGGCGCACTGACGACTTTCGCGAGCTCCGCAACCGGCTGACGATCGTCGCGTCCGATCTCGACACCGCGACGGCGATCCGCTTCGGGACGCGCGGGTGGGACCACGTGCCGATCTCCAGCGCCGTCCAGGCGAGCACGGCGCTCCCCGGCCTGTATCCCCCGGTGACGATCGATGGGCACCGCTGCCTGGACGGCGTGCTCCTCAAGACGGTGCACGCGTCCGTGGCGCTCGAGCAGGGAGCCGAGCTGCTCTTCTGCATCAATCCCATCGTCCCGGTGAACGCCCGCGAGGCGGCGCGGAAGGGGCGGCTGCCGAAGGACGTACTGGTGGCGTCGGGACTCCCGAGCGTGCTGTCGCAGACGTTTCGCACGCTCATTCACTCGCGGTTCCGGGTGGGCTTCGACCGCTACGCCGCGCGCTTCCCCGATGCGGACGTGGTGCTGCTCGAGCCGGACGAGGACGAGTACGAGCTGTTCTTCGCCAACGTGTTCAGCTTCCGGGCGCGCCGCCACATCTGCCGCCGCGGCTACGATGCCACGCGGCGCGACCTGCTCCGTCGGTACGACGAGGTCGCGCCGGTCCTCGCGCTGCACGGCCTGACCCTCCGCGCCGACGTGCTGCGCGACGAGTCGCGCGATGTCTGGGCGAGCGTGGGTCTGCCGCGTGAGCGGCGTCGAGCGGCGAAGCCGCTCGCCGTCACCGCGTCGCTGCATCGCGCGTTGGGGAGGCTGGAGCGGGGGTGAGGCGCTGTCAGCGCTCGGCTCTCGGCCCTCGGCTCTCGGCGACCTGCACACCATCGAGGGGTCCCGGCGCGTGCCGTGGCCGAGAGCCGAGAGCCGATGGCCGAGAGCCGACACCCCGGTCTTCTCTCGCCGGCAGCGGGCGCTCGGCGAGGTGCCAGATGAACTCTCCCCGCCGCTCGCGCGCCTCCGCCCGGCTCATGCCACGATAGCCGTACGGCGGTCGCCGGAACGCGCGCGCCAGGGAGAGCAGCGGCCAGCCGAAGGGGAGATAGAAGGCCAACAGGTCGAAGTCGCGCAGCAACGCGTGCAGCCAGTTGCGCGCCGGGCGACGAAAGTGATCGCGCTCGTTGCGCACGAAGGTGGCCGCCCAGCCGGTGGGGAGCACGCTCGCCAGCTTGCCGCGCGCGTCGCGAAGCGCGGCCGCGAGCGAGCGCCAGTCGTACGGCCGACGGCCGTGCGCCGCGACGGCGGCATCGAGCGACGCCTGCATGCGGAGGCGCACGCGGTGCGCGGCGCGGTCGAGCGCCGCGCGCTCGGGGTGGTCGAAGTCGGTGGCGCCGGCCTCGCGCAGCACCGCGCGCGCGTCGATGGGGTCTCCCACCACGAACACCATGTGCGCGGGGAGAGCGAGGTACCACATCCACGGAAGCAGGATCGCGAGGATGCCCGCGGGGAGCGGGAGGAACGGGACGCGGAACACCCGCTGCATCACCCAGTCGAGCGGCTTCCAGGTGAAGTGGAAGGGCATCACCCACTCGCCGTTGACGACCGAGATGGGGTAGATCGGCACGTCGTGGCGCGCGCCCAGGCAGAGGAAGCTGGTGCGGAAGTGCTGGAGATGGTAACGGCGATGGAATCCCTTGCCGATCCCCGGCACCCCCTCGGGGTAGTAGAGCACGCGGTCCCCGCGCTCGAGCAGCCGCTCGAAGTTGTCGAAGGTCATGTCCACGCCGCCGCCGCGCCGCCACAGGTTGTCCACCCCGAAGGGGCGCATCCACCACACCAGCGTCAGCTCCTTCTCGAACACCGAGCGGCACTTGGCGGCCGCCGTCATCCCGTCGTGCTTCCACAGGGCGAAATCCAGCATGATCGCGTCGTACGGGAACGCGCTGCCGCTGTGATTCGCGGCGAGGATCACCGGACCGGTGGCCGGCAGCTTCTCGGCGCCGACGAAGCGCGCGCGGAAGTAGTGATCGAGCAGCGGCCCGATCGCCCGCCGCATCAACGAGCGGCAGTACGCCGGGTCGAAGGGATCGTACGCGGTGCGCTCCGCCCGAGCGGGCGCCGCGCGGGTGGCGATGGCCATGCGCTCACCCTCCTCGCCGGAGCGCGAGCACGACGGCGGCGGCGAACAGCGCGCCCCAGATCGGCCAGGGCCGCCCGAACGCCATGAGGATCGCCCCGGCCACGAGACAGAAGCCGGCGATGAGCGTGCCGCGTACGCCGGCCAGCGGGTGCTCCGCCGGCGCGCGCGCGCTGCGCTCGAGCACGCGCACACCCTCGGTGACCAGCGACGGGAGCTTCACGATCACGTCCACCAGCTCCGGCGTGCCACGCACCCCCTCGCGGATCACGCGCGCCGGGCTGAACTGGTCGAGGAAGACGCGCCGCATGTGGTGCCGCGACACGTCGGCCACGTCGAACTCGGGGAGGAGCACGTGCCCCACCCCCTCGAACGTGACCAGCGCCTTGACCATGAGCACCAGCTCGACGGGGAAGTACATGCGGAACTGCGCGCCGCGGCTCACCGACTCCAGCACGAGCTGCGCGAGCGAGAAGCTCTCGAAGCTCGACGCGCGGTGCCACCGCGACGAGATCTCGTCCACCTCGCGCCGGAAGCCCGCCGGGTCGCCGCCGCTCCCCGGCTCGGCGATCACCGCCAGGTAGCGCGCCGCGTTCTCGTGATCGCCGGAGACGAGCGAGTAGTAGTAGTACAGGAGCCCCCGTCGCAGCGCGTCGTCGAACCGCCCCACCATCCCGAGATCGATGAATCCCACCTTCGCGCCGGGGAGGATGAGCAGGTTGCCGGGGTGCAGGTCGGCGTGGAAGAAGCCGTCGCGGTACAGCATGCGGATGATCGACTCCGCCCCCAGGTCCACGAGGTGCTGCCTCGTCTCCTCCGGGAGCGCGAGCGCCTCCGGCGCGTCGGGGCGGATCCCGTCCAGGTACTGCATGGTGAGCACGCGGCGGTTGCTCCGATGCCGGTCCACCGTGGGGAAGACCACGTCGTGGAGATCGCGAAAGTTGGCGGCGAACGTCTCGGCGTTGTCCGCCTCCCTGCGGAGATCCACCTCGCGCAGCGTGTAGTCGCAGAACTCGGCGATGATGCGGCGCGGCTGGTATCGGGGGATCACCCACTGCAGCGTCGCGCCCAGAATGCGGAGCAGCCGCGCATCCTGGCGGAGCGTCTCCGCCACCCCAGGCTTCACGGCCTTGATCACGACGTCCATCCCGTCGATCGTCGTCGCGCGATGGATCTGCGCGATGGACGCGGAGCCGAGTGGCTCGTGATCGATCCACGAGTACAGCCGTTCCACCGGCCGTCCCAGGTCCGCCTCGACGAGGTCGACGAAGTCGTCGAACGAGATGGCCGGAAGCCGGTTGAGCAGGTTGCGCAGCTCGCTCGTGATGCTGTGCGGGAGGATGTCCTCGCGCAGGCTCAGGATCTGCCCCAGCTTGATGTACGTGGGTCCGAGCAGCTCCAGGCGCCGGCGAAACTGCACGGGGAAGGGGAGCTCGGCGAGATCGCGCCGGAGGAGCGGCCGCGCGGCGACGGTCACGAGGCGCGCCATCGCCCATCGCGCCCCCAGGCGTTGCCCCGCCCCGCGGCGCGCCTCGCGGTCGCGGGTCCAGGCGGTGATGGCGCCGAGCAGGAGGCCGAGCAGATGACGGTTGGTGGTCATGGCGCGGCGCACGATCCCCGGCGGAGCGCGCGGCTCGAGCCGCACGGCCCGCAGGGCCGCGGCGTTCCGCCGGCGTGGACGCGCCCTCGCCCGCGTGGTCACCGGTTGCGCCCCAGCTTCTCGTGCGCCGACACCCACTCGTGCGACGAGATCGCGGCCGCGAGCGAGAGCTCGCCGGCGAGCACGGTCGCCACGACGATCTCGGCGAGCTTCTCGACCGTGCCCACGCCGTCGCACCCGAGCATCCGCAGGCACTCGCGCTGCGTGGCGAGGTGCGTGCCACCGCCGTGCGTGGCGACGATCAGCGACGGGATCGTGATCGAGAAGTAGAGCGACTGGTCGGCCGTCAGCTCCGTGTACACCGTGGCCGCCGTGCCCTCGGCCACGTTGGCCACGTCCTGCCCCGTGGCGATGAACAGCGCCGTGATCGCGTTCACGGAGTGGAGCCCGTTGTTGTTCGCCCCGGAGAGCAGCGCGCCCACGTTCGCCACCGCCCAGTGGTGCGCGAGCTGCTCCGGCTCCACGCGCAGGTGCTGCACGAGCAGCGCGCGCGGGATCGTCGCCTCCGCGGTCACGCGCTTCCCGCGCGGGTGGAGCACGTTCACGTGGGAGGTCTTCTTGTCGGTGGCGAAGTTGGACTCCAGGTAGGCGCGGCGGACCGTCGGATTGTTCGCCAGGATCCACTGGTAGCCGGCGTAGGTCGCCCTCCCCACCATGTTCTGTCCGGCCGCGTCGCCCGTGCTGTAGCTGAAGCGCAGGAACGCGAAGCGGTTGGACAGGTACGGCTCGATCCGGACGAGGCGGGCCACGTGCGACGTGGCCTCCGCCTGCGCGCGGATGTCGGGGAGGTGCTCGTCCACCCAGCCGATGAAGTCGCGCGCCTCGCGCGCGGTGGCGAACTCGAACACCGGCGCGCGCTGCATCCCGCCTCCGGAGATGGTCGTCGTCACGCCCCCGGCGAGCGAGAGCACCTTCATCCCGCGGCTGTACGAGGCGACGAGCGAGCCCTCGGTGGTGGCGAGGGGGATGAGGAAGTCCCCGCTCGCGTGCTCGCCGTTGATGCGCAGCGGGCCCGCGACGCCGAGCGGCACCTGCGCGACGCCGGTGAAGTTCTCGATGTTGCCGCGCGCTTCCTGTGGATCCACCGAGAAGGTGGACACGTGCCGCAGCGCGACGCCGGTGAACGTCTCGACGAAGCGCTGTCGCGCCCCGATCATCTCCGCCGTGTAGTCGCGCGCCGCGCCCTTGTCGTTGGGGATGCGGCGGGTCGTGGCGGTGGCGGGCGTCCCGCCGATCGTGTCCGTCGCGCAGAGCTCCAGCTCGCCGAAGGGCGCCGTGTCGATCCGGACGCGGATCTCGTGCGGGCCTGCGGCGAGCGGCGCGCCCGCGCAGTGAATGCGCGCCAGCTGCCGCCGGGGGAGCACGATGAACTGCCCGGTCTGGAGCTCGGCGGCGAGATGCGACCCGCCGTCCACGTCCACCCTCACCGCATCGAGGGGGACGGGCGAGTCGTCGACGCGCAGATACAACACGCGTTGCACGCGCACGTCGGCCTGCGCGCCCATCAACGTGAAGGCGAAGCCATCGGCATCGTTGGCCAGCGATCCCGCCGAGTACAGGCCGTCGGCCAGGCCGGAGAGACTGAGCATGAACCCCGCCCTGTGGGGGACAGAGAAGCATGCGCGGGTCGCCCGGGCGGCGACATCAGGGGGAAGGGGCGAGTGTGTCGGCGGTTCCCCGTCACGACCGCCGAGCCCGCCGGACGTGCGCCAGCCCGGCACGACGGACGCTGCCGTCGCCGGCTCGATGCGGCGCGGAACGTGCACCCCTCGTGAGGCGTCCGCGTGTTCCCTGACGAATCGCTCGCTCCCGATGCCTGGGAGGTGCCCATGCGCACGAGTCGTCGTCGCCGGCGTACCGCTCCGCTCCGCGCAGCGCTCACGGCCGTCATCGCCCTGACCGGCTTCTCCGCGTGCCGCGATGCGCCCCCCACCGCACCGGGTGCCGGACCCGCCCCGCGCTTCACGATCGACACCCTTTCCATCCCGCTCGGCCGTGCCTCGCGCCTGCGGCTCGTGAGCGCCGGAGGCGCGATCACCTGGCGGAGCGCGGACGAGCGAGTCGCGACCGTGTCGCCCGCGGGCGTCGTGAGTGCCGTGGCGCCGGGGCTCACGACGATCACCGCGTCGGTCGGTGGGCGCGAGGCCGCCGCGCAGGTCCGCACGGGGACGGACACCACGATCGGCCCGGAGGGTGGGGACGTGTGCGCGCTGGTGTGTCACACCCTGATCCACGTTCCGCCCGGCGCGCTCGACAGCGCGACCGAGGTGACCGTCTTCCCCGCGTTCGCTCCTCCCGACGATCCGCGCCTTCTCCCCGGCTCCGCGGTGGACGTGGAGCCCTCGGGGATCGTGCTGCACACGGCCGCGGAGATCGCGCTGCTGTTCGACAGCGCGATGGTCCCCGTGGGGCTCGGGGACGTGGTGACGCTCGCACACACCGTTGGCGGGGCATGGGAGCCCGTGGAGGGGAGCGGTGTGAACACCGAGTCGGCGCTGGCATTCGCGACCACGACGCGCTTCGGCACCTTCGGCCTCCTGCTCCCGGCACGAACGGCGCCCGCCCCGATGCGGAACGCGACCATCGTCGGCGGTGAGAACTTCACGTGCGGCATCACCACCGACCGGTCGCTCCACTGTTGGGGGTACAACGAGTGGGGGCAGCTCGCGGTGGATGGGATCGACAGCAGCGCCGTGCCCGTGTCGTCGGCGGGAGAGCTCCGATTCACGAGCCTCGCGGCGGGTGCCGATTTCGCGTGCGGCATCTCCACCGGAGGAGATACGTTCTGCTGGGGGCTCGACCAGTACGGGCAGTTGGGGAACGGCACCACGGTGCCGTTCCCCCACGGCGTGCCGACGCCGGCGCGCGTCACCACCGACGTGCGGTTCGTGGCGCTCACCGCGGGCGGGTTCCACGCGTGCGGGCTCGACGCGGAGGGGCGCGCGTACTGTTGGGGGCAGAACCGGAGCGGCCAGCTCGGGCTGGGCACGCTCACCGATTCGGTCGTCACTTCGCCGCGACGCGTCGCGCTCGACCTGCGCTTCGCCTCCATCTCCGCCGGTCGCGCTCACACGTGCGGCATCACGCGCACCGGCGTGAGCTACTGTTGGGGAGAGAACGACGACGGAATGCTGGGGCTCGGCGTGACGCCCACGCACGAGGACGTGCACCCGACGCCCGAGCCGGTGATCGGCGCGCCAGCGTTCGTCTCGATCGCCGCCGGAAGCAGTGGCACGTGCGCCGTGGGCCAGGACGAGCGAGTGTACTGTTGGGGTGCTTTCGCGCTCGGCCGCGGCAGCCTTCAGGCGCTATCCGGCACTCCGGTGCCCGTGATCTCCCCGGTGCGCTTCCGAGACGTGCAGGGCGGCAGCGAGAGCTTCTGTGCGCTGGACACCATCGGAGAGCCGCACTGTTGGGGGCTCTTCGGCAGCGGAAACTTTCCCATGCCCCTGCCCACGGAGCTTCCCGCCGCGCCGGTGTTCGCCGCGCTCGCCGTGGGGGCATCGCACGCGTGCGGGTTGACGCCCGATGCCCGTGCGTACTGCTGGGGCGTGGACGCGTTCGGGGAGCTGGGTACCGGCGAGTACCACGTGCGCACGCTGCACCCCCAGCCCGTGGCCGGAGACCTCCAGTTCGCGCTTCCGCCGAGCGCGGACGTGGAATTGCCGCCGCGCGCGAGGTAGTCTTCCTCCCGAGGCGGGTGCGGATGCCGGGGATGGCCCGGCGTCCGCAGCGGGCGCGGCATCGACGCTCACCCATCGTCCCGCCGGTCAACCCGACGGAGGGACGAGATGGCGCGTGGCTCGCGGAGCAGGTGTACGGATCGGCGGCTGGGGTGGGGGTGGGGGTGGGGGTTGGTGATCGGGCTGGCGACGCTCCCGCCAATGGCGGGAGCGGGGGCGCAGGGGAGCACGCGAGGCGCGGCGCACGATCCGCCGCGATGGTACCGCGGCGACACCCACGTGCACACGATGAACTCGGACGGCAACGCCCCACCGGTCGACGTCGCGCGATGGTACCGCGAGCACGGGTACGACTTCCTCGTCATCACCGACCACGAGTACATCACCGACCCCGCGCCGTTGAACGCGCTGTTCGGCGGGGCGGGGAAGTTCCTCGTCATGCGCGGCGAGGAGGTCACGCAGCAGGTGGCCGACTCCACCCATCCGCGCGGCCCTCGTCAGGCGCACGTGACGGCGATCGGGGTGTCGTCGGTGGTGCGCGCGCTCGGCGACCACGGGATCGCGCGCGGCATCACCATGCGGGAGGCGTACGCGCGCAACATCGCCGCCATCCGGAGCGCGGGTGGAATCGCGCAGGTGAACCACCCCAACTTCCGCTGGTCCGTGCGCCCGGACGACATGGCCGCCCTCCCCGACTCCACCCTGTTCGAGGTGTGGAACGCGCAGCCGCGCATCAACAACCTGGGGGGGAGCGACGGGGCGGGGCACACCTCGCTCTCGACCGATGCGCTCTGGGACACGCTGCTCACGCGCGGGACGCTGCTCTACGGCGTGGCCAGCGACGACGCGCACAAGTTCCGCCCCACGGAGCTCGCCGACCCCGAGGCCACGCACCCCGGACGGGGGTGGGTGATGGTGCGCGCCGACACGCTGACGCCGGAGGCGATCATCGCCGCGCTCCGCGCCGGACACTTCTACGCGAGCACGGGCGTGGAGCTGGCCGACTACGAGGCGAACGCGCACGAGATTCGCGTGCGCATCGCCCCCCCGTCCAACCCGCGCGACGACCGGCGCTACCTGACACGCTTCATCGGCCGGGGCGGGCGCGTGCTCGCCGAGGTGCAGGGAATGGAGGCGCGCTACGAGATCCGCGGCGACGAAGGGTACGTGCGCGCCACGGTCACCGACTCCGACGGGCGGCGAGCGTGGATGCAGCCGGAGTGGGTGAGGGGGCGATGACGGAACGCAGCCCGAGCTCCGCGGTCGGCCCGCGCTCGAGCGGTCATGGGCAAGGCGCGTGTCAGGCATTCGAGGACGGCGCGCGAGCGCGGCCGCGCCATCTTGGCGTGGCGCCATCCATCACCGCGTCGTCCTCCGTTCACCACCCTCGCCCGGAGCGTACCTGATGCCCACGATCGCTCGACCCTTCGTCCGGCGGCGCTGGGCCGTGCTCTGCGGCGCCATCTGCCTCGCCGCGCTCGCTCCCGCGCTCGTCTCCCAGGACGCGCGCCGCGCCGCGCCGAGCGCCGCGGACACGCCTGAAGCGTTCGCCCGCCGCTACATCGTCACGCTCACCGCTGGCGACTACGCGGCCAACGCGAAGCTCATGCACCCGAGCGCGCTGGCGAGCATCAGGCGGTTCGTGACGGTGCTCGGGGAGAAGGACCCGTCCGGCGCCACCCTGAAGCAGCTGCTCGACGTGCCGGACACCGCCGCGGTGCGGGCGCTCACCGACGAGCAGGTGTACGAGCGGTTCCTGCGTCGCACGATGGGGGCGCAGGCCGGGCTCGCCGAGGCGATGCGCTCGGCCAAGGTGGATGTGCTCGGCCACGTGGACGAGGGCGCCGACGTGACCCACGTGCTCTACCGATTGCGCCTCACGGTGGAGGGGGTGGAGATGCGGAAGGTGGACGTGCTGACGCTCAGGCGGGCCGGCGCCGAGTGGCGAGCGATGCTCTCGGCGGACATCGACAACCTGGTGGCGAGACTCGCCGGAGCGCGAGCGACGTGAGGCGACGCGCGGCGGAGTGAGCGCCGCGATACGAGAAGCGGGGCCGGCGACTCGCGCCGGCCCCGCTTCACTCTTCACCACCCGCCACCCTCTCAGTCGCCTCACGGCACCGCGGCGAGCGCCTGGTCCGCCTGGACGATGCCGGCGCCCGTGGCGTCCGACCCCCAGCACTGCTGCTCCACCGGGCCGGCGGGACCGGCGAGCACGCTGCGGCACCCCGGCGGCAGCGCCAGCGCGGTGCCCTCGAGCACGCTCTCGGCCTGCGCCGCGGTGAGCGCCGGATCCTTCTCGGCGAGGAGCGCCACCACCCCCGCCACGTGCGGCGTGGCCATCGACGTGCCGCTCAGGTAGAAGTAGGAGAGGTGCCCGGTGTTCGTCTGGTACGGGCCCACCACCCACGAGCCGGGCGCGGCGACGTCGAGATCCTGCCCCGACTTGGCCCGCCCCGAGAAGTCGGCGATGTAGAAGTCGCCGGGGTCGGTCGGGTCGGCGACGTCGAGCGAGTACCACCATGTCGGGCTCGTCCACTGCTCGTCCCACCCGATGGCGGCCGCCGAGATCACCGGCGCGTACGCGCCGGGGTAGTCCATCCCCGCGGTCCCCGCGTTCCCGGCGGCGGCCACGATGATCACCCCCGCGTTCACGGCCGCGTCGATCGCCGCCTTCGCGAACGGACTCAGACTCCCCCCGCCGAGGCTCATGTTCACCACCATGGGGTGCCCGGCGAGCGCCCCATCCTTGAGCCGCATGACGTACACGATCCCCTCGGCGATCGCGGACCACCACCCGGATCCGTTCTGGTTCAGGACTTTCACGGGGATGATCGTCGCCTTGGGTGCGACGCCGGTCACGAACGTACCGCGCAGATCGTAGCCGATGATCGTGCTCACGACGTGCGTGCCGTGCGAGTTCTGGTCGCGCTCCCACTTGTCGGGCGGCGACGGCGTGGCGCCCTCGCCCACCGCGCCCCCACCGATGAACGTCGTCGCGTACTGCGTCGCGATGCGGTCCTCGGGGAAGTAGTCGCGCCAGGTGGGGAGCAGCCCGGAGTCGAGCACGCCCACGAACACGCCGTCGCCGGTGTACGACACGGAGCGCGTGGCGAAGCCGGTGTCGGCGGTCACGTTCACCGCGTCGAGGTTCCAGGTGCTCCGGCCGCCGGTGAAGTCGCTCACGTTCTGGAGCTCCGGGGGGACGGCGCGGATCTGCTGGTCCTGCTCCGCCATCTTCACGAAGGGGAGCGAGCGGATGGCCGGGAGCTGGTCGGCCTTGCCGCGCATGATGACACCGTCGATCTCCGGCAGCACGTCGAAGACGGTGCCGTACCGGCCGAGCTGGTCGAGCTCCGCGGGGCCGGGGCGCGACCGGAGCAGGACGTTGATCCCGACCGTCGCGGTCGATGCGACACCGGTGGTCCTGGGCGATGCCCCGTCGGCGGGGGCGGTGGGCTGGTCGTTGCACGCGGCGAGCAAGGCCAATGCGGCGGCGAGCAGCGCCGGTCTGCGAAGGCTCATGGCGACTTCCTCCTCACGGTGGAGAGTGGACGTGCGCGAGCATCCCGGACGTCGGGTGCGGGCCCGCACGACCGGGCTCGCCGCTTCGTTGCTGCACGAATGGGACCACTGCCGGGGTCGCTGGCGAGGCCTGACGCCGGCGATGCGCCCCGGGCGGGAGGGCGTGCGTGAGGGGCGCAGCGAGCGCTACTCGGCCCGGAGCGCCGTGACCGGATCGACCCGCGCGGCGCGGACGGCCGGGTGCGCGCACCCGATCAGCGCGGTGACAATGCAGAGCGCCGCCGCGACCCCGATGGTGGCCGGGTCGTCAGGGCGGATGCCGGCGAGCAGCGCGGCCATGGCGTGCGCCGCGGCGTAGGCGATCACGATTCCCACCGCGACGCCGGCGAACGCGAGCGACAGTCCCTCACGGAGCACGCGCCGAACCACGCTTCCCGCCCGCTCCCCCAACGCCAGCCGCACGCCGATCTCCCTGGCGCGGCGCGACACGGTGAACCCGAGCAGACCGTGAATGCCCACCCCGGCGATGAGGAGCGCGATGGCGGAGAGCGCGCCGAGGAGCCGGAGCTGCGTCACGCGCGACGCCGTCTCGTCGGAGACGATCGCCGTCATCTCCCTCACGTCCGAGATCGGCTGCTCGGGATCGGCGGTCCTCACGATGCGCCGGATCGCGGGGAGGAGCGCGGCCGCGCTCGATGCCGAACGCACCACGAGCTCCTTGGGCGGGTAGGCGAAGTACGAGCTGTCCGGCATCTGGCTGGACGGCAGGTACACCTGCGGCTCGCTCGGCCGCTCCAGCCCGCGCACGCGGATGTCGCCGACGACCCCGACGATCTCGCGCTCGCCCGACGCGATCGTGAAGCGTTTGCCGATGCCGCTCTGCCCGGGCCAGTGGCGCTTGGCGAACGATTCGCTGACCACCGCCACGAGCGGGCTCTCCCGCCTGTCGGTTCGCGAGATGTCGCGCCCTTCGCGCAGCGGGATCCCGAGCGTCGCGAAGAACCGCGGCGTCGCGAATCGGAGGCTCACGCTGTTCGTGGGGTCCGCGACCACCTCCTCGCCCCCGCCGATCGTCACCGGCCAGATGCCGCCGCGCATGCGCATGGGGAGTCCGGTGACGTAGGCCGCATCGCGGACGCCGGGAAGGGCGCGGACATCGCGCAGCACGTGGTCGTAGAACTGCTCGCGGCGCGCGGTGATGGCGTACTTGGAGAAAGGGAGGGCGGTTTGGACGGTGAGCACCCCGTCCGCCCGGAAGCCCGGGTCGGTGCCCTGGATCCGCAGCGCCGCGCGCAGCAGGAGCCCCGAGGAGATGAGCAGCACCACCGACGCGGCGACCTCGAGGATGACGAGCACGGCGCGCAGCCGGCGCGTGCGGCCCCCCGCCGCGCGCGTCCCCTCGCGCAGCGCGTCGAGCGCGCTGCTGCGTCCCGCGCCGATCGCCGGTGCCACGCCGAACGCGAGCCCGGTGATCGCCACGAGCAGCGCGGCGGCGAGGAGCACGCGGGCGTCCACGGTTGGCTGCGCCGCGGTGGGGAGGGTGTTCGGGACCAGCCGTGCGAGAAGGGGGACACCGGCCACCGCCACCGCGATGCCGGCCGCGCCGCCGACGACCGCGAGGGCGACGCTCTCCGTGATGAGCTGGCGCACGAGGCGCTCCCGCCCCGCGCCGAGCGCCGCGCGCACCGCGAGCTCGTGCGCGCGGTGCGCGGCGCGCGCGAGGAGAAGGCTCGCCAGGTTCGCGCACGCGAGGAGCAGGATGCAGAGCGCGGCGCCGCCGAGGGCGAGCACGAGGAGGCGCGAGCGGACGGAGAGGTCATCGCGCAGGCCGACGACCAGCGCGCCCGTCTCCTTGTCCTCTCGTGGGTATCGCCGCTCCAGCTCGGCGGCGGCGCTCGCGAAGTCGCGCTGCGCCTGCTCGAGCGACACGCCGTCCTTGAGCCGCGCGATCGCCTCGAGGTAGGTGTCGGTGCGATCGACGAAGTCGCTCTCGTGGAAGAAGAGCGGTGTCCAGGCTTCGGTCTGCCGGTTCGGGAAGCGGAAGGACGGCGGCATCACGCCGATCACGGTGAAGGGCGCGCCGTCCAGGCGGACGACCGAGCCGATGACGCGCGGGTCTCCCCCGAACTGCGACTGCCAGAGCGCGTCGCTGAGCACGATCACCCTGCCGTCCGTCGAATCGGCCGGTGTGAAGACGCGGCCGGCGCGCGCGCGTGCGCCGAGGATCCGGAGCACTTCCGGCGTCATGGTGACCGTCTCGAGCCGTCGCGGCTCGACGGCGCCGACGAGGTTCATCGACCGAGCCGTGTATGCGCCCATGGTCTCGACGGACCGCGTCATCGCCTTCCAGTCGCGGTAGTTCGCCGGGGACAGCTCGTTCCGGAAGCCGGCCGGCGTCTGCCAGAGCCTCACGATCCGGTCCGGCTCCGGGAAGGGGAGCGGACGGAGGAGAACGAAATCGGCGAGCGAGAACGCCGCGGTGTTCGCACCGACCCCCAGGGCGACGAGGAGCACCGCCGTGACGGCGAAGCCGGGCGTCCGACGGAGGGAGCGGGCGGCGAAGCGGACGTCCTGGCGGAGCGTGTCCCAGTGCACGGCGAGCGCGTTGGGGACGACGTCGCCCACGGCGAGGAGCGCGAGGTAGAGCGGGGCGAGCGGTCCGGACAGCTCGCGCGCGCGCTCCTCGAAGGTGGCGCACAGCTCGGGGCCGTACTCGGCGCGAAAGCCTCTCGGGTAGAGGTGGAGGAGCGCGCGATAGAATCGCTTCATGCCGTCTCCGGGGTGAGCCCGCGCGCGCGGGCGAGTCGCACGAGGTCGGTGAGCCGCCGCATCTCCGCGCGCGCGACGTCCAGGCCGAAGGGCGTGACGCGGTAGTAGCGGCGGCGCTCATCGTCGAGCACCGAGCGCGGCCGCTTCGTGACCTCCCGGATGAGCCCCTGCTCGACCATCCGCGCGATGGAGCGGTAGAGCGTGCCCGCGCTCAGGCGCAGCGCGCCGTCGGTGCGCGCCTCCACGTCCTGGATGATGGCGTAGCCGTGCCGCTCCTGGTCGACGAGCGCGAGCAGGATGTGGAACGTGGCGGGGGGGAGGGGGAGGAGGGCCTCGATGGCGGCGCGGTCCTGTGACATGCGCCAACTATAGCCACACTGGATATATTGTCAATGGCTACAGTTTCCGTTTTGGCGGGGCGGCCCGATCCGGCCGCCGGCTTCGCCGGCGGCTCGGGGAGCGGTCCCGGTCGCGCGCGGGGTGCCGCGGGGGGTGGGGGCGGTGTACGTTCGATGGAGGGGCACCGCTCACCGGCGATCGGAGGGATCGAACCATGCTCCGCAGGCTGCTCTCGGCGCTGACCGGACGCGCCGCCGAGAACGAGGTGAACGCGACGGTGGAGCGCCGCGAGATCGGCGGCTTCCACGTGGTGGTGGAGAACACCCGTCCCGACATCGCGACGGGCGACGTGCTCGCGCGCCTCGAGGAGGCGCTCGCGCTGATCGAGCGCCACCAGCCCTGGCGTCTCGCCCACCTGCGCCGCGACATCAGCGAGCTGTGGGTGGTGCGCTTCCCCTGCCGCGGCGCGTACCTGCCGGAGCCGCGCGCCTGCATCACGGAGCTCACGTTCCTCGCCCGCCGCGACATCACCGCCGCGCCCGTGGCCGCATCGATCGTGCACGAGGGGATGCACGCGCGCGTGGACCGGATGTGCTCGGGTCGGGGGCGCGACCGCGCGCGCGAGGAGCGCCTGTGCCGCCGCGCGGAGCTCGACTTCGGCCGCGCGCTTCCCCCCGACCTCGGCGCGCCGGTGGTCGAGCGCGCCGAGGAGAGCCTGCGGCTGGCGGACGAGGACGTGGCCCCCGCGATCGATTGGGCGGAGGCGAGGCGGAGGCAGGACGAGGTCGATGCGGCCGATCTCGGAGCGTGAGGGCGGGGGCGCGGTGTGCGGGGCGCGGGGTGCGGGGTGCGTGGGGTATGGAATGCGACACGGGGCCGGCGAATGCCGGCCCCGTGTCGCTCAATCCCCATCCCACTCGCGCCCCGCACGCCGCACCCCGGGGGGCCGTTCGCGCCCCGCGCTCCGCGGGCCGCGTGTCGCGGTGAAGAAGCCGATGCGCCGCGCCCGGAGCCGTTGCGCGCCGGCGGGGACGCGATCGATGCGGAAGCGACCCTGACTACTGGTGAGCGTGCCGAGCGTGGTCCCGGTGACCGAGACCTGCACGTTGGGGACCGCCTGCCCGGTGGTGCTGTCGAGCACGACCCCCTGCACCGAGCCCGTTTGCTGGGCGACGGCGATGGCGGGGGCGAAGGCCACTGCGAGCGCGCCCGCGAGCAAACGTCGGCGGAAGATTCGCGTTCGACCCCCCGAGGTTCCGGCGTGTTGGAGGAGCGAGGGTGGGATCGCGCCGGCGGGGCGGAGGCCAGGGCGACGTAGTACCACGATGGGGCTACGAATGGGGCTGCCGAGGAGAGGGGCCGGGTGCCGGGGGCCAGGGGCCGGGGGGGCTGAGGCGGGGATGGGGTAGAGAGATCGGGGAACGTCCACGACAAGGAACGGCGGGCACGGGATATCGGGGTGTGCCGTCCCGCCGCTCTCCACCCCCGCCGTTCCCCCCTGGCCCCCGGCCCCCGGCCCCCGCCCTTGACTCCCCCCCGCCCGTGTAATCGATTACAGAAATCGATTTCACCGTGGGGCCCGGGGCGGCATGGTCACCATCAAGGATGTCGCACGAGCGGCCGGCGTCTCCGCCGCCACCGTCTCCAGAGTCTGGAACGACAGCGCCGTCGTGAGCGAGGACACCCGCCGCCACGTCCGCGAGGTCGCCGCGCGCCTCGGCTACTCCCCGCACGGCGCCGCGCGGAGCCTCATCACCAGGACCACCCGCACCATCGGCGTCCTCCTCCCCGACCTCTACGGGGAATTCTTCTCCGAGGTCATCCGCGGCATCGATCAGACCGCGCAGCAGCACGGCTTCCACCTCCTCGTCTCCAGCTCGCACGACTCCAGGTCCGAGATCGAGGCCGCGCTCCGCTCCATGCGCGGGCGCGTCGATGGGCTGATCGTCATGTCCCCCGACCTCGACGCGCAGGGGGCGCTCCACGCGATCGGGGGGAGCTTCCCCGTCGTCCTCCTCAACGCCGTCGCCACGGGGGAGTCGTTCGACAGCATCACCATCGACAACCGCGGGGGCGCGGCGGCGATGGTGCGACATCTCGTGGCGCTCGGCCACCGCCGCATCGCCATGATCGCCGGGCCCGAGCGCAACTACGACTCGGCCGAGCGGCTGGCGGGGTATCGCGAGGCGCTCGCCCCGGCGACGAAGCGCGCCGACCGATCGGCCCACGCGTCGCTCGTGCGGCACGGCGACTTCAGCGAGGCGTCGGGGCACCGCGCCGCCCGCGCCTTCCTCGAGCTCGAGCCGCGCCCCTCGGCGATCTTCGCCGCCAACGACTCCATGGCCATCGGCGCGCTCAGCGCGCTGCACGAGGCCGGCCTCCGCGTTCCCGAGGACGTCGCCGTCGTCGGCTTCGACGACATCCCCATGGCGAGGTACATGAATCCCCCCCTCACCTCCGTTCACGTCGACATCAGCGACCTCGGCCATCGCGCGACCGAGCGGCTCCTCGAGCTGCTCGCCGGGCCCGCGCCTCCGCCGTCCCCGCGGCAGGAGACCGTCCCGGCGGCGCTCGTCGTCCGCGGATCGTGCGGTGGCGGCAGCGCCACGACCCTCAACCGGTAGCCAGTGCACGCAGCGCACACCCAGGAAGGAGACCGCACCAATGCGACGCACGTTCGTACGATGGGCACAGACCATGGCGGCACTCGCCGGAGTGCTGGCGCTCGCGCCCACCCGGCACGCCGCCGCCCAGACCTCCACGGGGAGCATCCGCGGCTACGTCACCAGCCGCGCGGGGGAGCCGCTCGGTGGCGCCACGATCACCGCCCGCGCCACCACCACCGGGATCCAGCGCGGCGCGGTCGCGGCTGACAACGGCTTCTACTCGATCGCGGGGCTCACCCCCGGCGCGTACGTGGTGAGCGCGCGCCGCATCGGCGCCTCCCCGCAGGAGCAGCGGGTGACGCTCGGCGTCGGGCAGGTGCTCACCGTGAGCTTCGCGCTCGCCGACACCGTGAGCACGCTCGGCCCCGTGGTGGTGACCGCCGCGCCGAAGGCCACGGAGACCCGCACCACCGAGGTGGCCACCAACATCTCGCAGCAGCAGGTGAACGACCTCCCGACCGCGAGCCGCAACTTCCTCGATCTCGCGCAGCTCGCCCCTGGCACCCGCATCACCCCCGACCGCCTGAACGGCACGGGGAAGACCTTCGCCGCGGGCGCGCTCCCGGCCGAGAACATCAACGTCTTCATCGACGGGGCGAGCTACAAGAACGACATCATCCTGGGCGGCGTCGCGGGGCAGGACGCGAGCCGCGGCAACCCGTTCCCGCGGAACGCGATCCAGGAGTTCCGCATCATCACGAACAACTTCAAGGCCGAGTACCAGAAGGCGTCGAGCGCGATCATCACGGCGGTGACGAAGTCCGGCGGCAACCAGTGGACGGGGAGCATCTTCACGGAGCTGCAGAACGAGCACTTCGTGGCGCTCGACACCTTCCAGCGGGCCTCGGACACGCGGAAGCAGGACTACAGCCGCTACCTGTTCGGCGCCAACGCGGGCGGGCCGCTCATCCAGGACAAGCTCTTCTTCTTCGGCTCGTACGAGGGGAACTTCCAGGACCGGCAGGGGCGCACCGTGTTCGGCGGCGACGTGTCGCAGTACCCGGCGGCCGTGCAGGCGCAGAACAACACGACGCACACGTCTCCTTTCCGTGAGAACCTCGGGTTCGCCAAGCTCACCTGGGTGCCCGACGACAAGCAGCAACTCGAGTTCACCGGCGACTTCCGGCACGAGGTGGACACGCGCGGCTTCGGCGGGCAGTTCGGCGACGCGTGGCGCGTGTTCCAGGGGGGCGAGGATCACCGGAACAACGTCTACACGGGCGGGGTGAAGCACACGTACTTCGGGCACGAATGGACCAACGAGGCGCTGATGACGTACCAGCACTACCTCTGGAACCAGGACCCGATCGACTTCACGACGCCGATCCAGGTGTCGTGGGGCAACTACTGGGTGGGCGGGGACGATGCTCGGCAGCGGCTCACGCAGAACCGACTCTCGCTGCGCGATGACTGGACGTACAGCGGGTGGAACTGGGCCGGCTCGCACGTGGTGAAGGTCGGAGCGAACTTCGACTTCACGCACTACGACATGAACAAGCAGTTGAACGAGAACCCGAAGTTCGTCTACGACAACAGCAACGGCTTCCAGTTCCCGGTCCAGGCGCAGATCGGCTTCGGCAACGGTGACATCACGCAGAACAACGACCAGTTCGGCGTGTACGCGCAGGATGACTGGAGCCCGACCAGGCGCCTCACGATCAACGCCGGGCTCCGGTGGGACGTGGAGACGGGGATGTTCAACCGCGACTACGTCACCCCGCAGGCGGTCCGCGACTCGATTCTCGCCTACCGCGACCAGCTCTTCGTGAACATCGACCCGAACCGCTACTTCACCGACGGGCACCAGCGCGATCTCTACCTTGGCGCGATCCAGCCGCGCATCGGCGCGTCGTACGCGCTCGATGCCTCGGGGCGCACGGTGGCTTTCGCGAGCTTCGGAATCTTCTACGACCGCCTGAACTACAACGCCACACTCGACGAGACGTACCGCCGGCAACACCCCAACTACACGATCAACTTCAACGCCGACGGCTCGGGCGGGAAGGTGAAGTGGGACACGTCGTACTTCAGCGCGGCGGGGCTCAAGACGCTCATCTCGGCGATCTCCCCGCCGCAGGAGGTGTTCCTCATCCCGAACGACCTCAAGCCGCCCAAGTCCAACCAGTGGAGCATCGGCGTGCGGCACGACTTCGGGAGCTGGAACAGCTCCGTCACCTACAACGGGACGCGCGGCTACAACGGCTTCAGCTTCGAGTGGGCGAACCTCGCCCTGAACCCGAACACGGATGACTGCTGCGTCTCGGCGAACATCCCCGCGTACCAGAACGTGCTCGTCGGCAACAACGACGTGCACTCCTGGTACGACGCGCTCCTCGTGCAGCTGAACCGTCCCTACCAGGCGAGCGCCGACGGCTGGGGGTGGGGCGCCGGTATCGCGTACACGCTCTCCAAGGCCGAGGCGGAGGGGGGCGACCTGTTCAGCTTCCCGCAGGTGACCGCGGGGCCGCTCAACAAGCGCCACCCGCTGGCGGACGACCGCCGGCACCAGATCGTGGCCAACTGGGTGGCCGACGTGCCCGTGTTGTGGGGGATCCAGTTCAGTGGCATCGTGCAGCTCTCCTCCGGCACCCCGATCAACGAGCTGCAGTTCGTGCCGCTCCCGAACCCGCCTGGCGGGAACGAGCGCGTGCTCATCGGCCGCGACCGCTCCGACTGGTTCAAGAACGTGGACCTGCGGCTGCGCAAGAACTTCCTCAACGTGAACGGGAACCAGATCGCCGTCACGGGCTCCGTGTTCAACGTGTTCAACACGCAGAATCTCGGCTGCTTCGATGAGACGTTCGCCAACCCGGGCTCCGCGCCGGGGGAGGTGGTGCGGAACGATCACTGGGGGCACGCCGGCTGCACCATCAGCGACCCGCGCCGCTTCCAGCTCGGGATGCAGTACGACTTCCGGTAATGATGATGGGTGTGGAGCGCCGGCTCGTTCGCCGGCGCTCCGCCCCGCTCTCTCTCCACGAGCCGCATGCCGCACCGCCACGCCGCCACGCCGCGCGGCACTCTCCTCTCGCGCCTCGCCCGCGGCGCGGTCCTGCTGGTCGCCGCCGCGTGCGGCACGAGCCAGGCTCCGGTGACGGCGCCGCGCCCGCTCACCCCGCGCGAGCAGGCGTTCCTCGACACGACGGAGCATCGCACCTTCGACTTCTTCTGGGAGACCACCAACCCGCTGAACGGGCTCGCGCCCGACCGCTACCCCACGCACTCGTTCTCCAGCATCGCCGCCGTCGGGTTCGCGCTCACCGCGTACCCGATCGGCGTGGAGCGCGGGTGGGTGACGCGCGAGCAGGCGAAGGCGCGCGTGCTCGGGACGCTGCGCTTTCTCTGGACGGCGCCGCAGGGGAGCGCCGCCGCCGACGTCACCGGCTACAAGGGGTTCTTCTACCATTTCCTCGACATGGAGACCGGCCACCGCTACCAGCAGGTGGAGCTCTCCACGATCGACAGCGCGCTCCTCTTCGCCGGCGTCCTCTTCTGCCAGTCGTACTTCGGCGGTGACGATCCGGACGAGCGCGCGATCCGCGCGTACGCCGATTCCATCTACCGCCGCGCCGACTGGCACTGGGCGGTGGTGCGCGCTCCGCGCGTGTCGATGGGGTGGACGCCGGAGCAGGGGTTCAGCGACTGGGATTGGCGCGGGCTCGACGAGGCGTCCATCCTCTACATCCTCGCGCTCGGCTCCCCCACGCACCCCATCGACAGCACGGCGTGGAGCGCGTGGACGAGCACGTACCGGTGGGGGAGCTGGTACGGCGAGTCGCACGTGGGATTCGCGCCGTTGTTCGGCCACCAGTACTCGCAGGTGTGGCTCGACCTGCGCGGCGTGCGCGACGCGTACATGCGGGAGCGCGGGATCGACTACTTCGAGAACTCGCGGCGCGCGACGATCGCCCAGCACCGCTACGCAATGGAGAACCCGCAGGGGTGGGCGGGGTACGGCGCGACCGAGTGGGGGCTCACCGCCTCCGACGGTCCGGGCGACTTCACGCGCGAGATCGACGGGCGGTCGCGCACCTTCTTCGGCTACGCGGCGCGCGGCGCCTCGTTCACCGAGGTGCGTGACGACGGCACGATCGCGCCCACCGCCGCCGGGGGCTCCATCCCGTTCGCGCCGGAGATCACCGTCCCCGCGCTGGTCGCCATGCGCGAGAAGTACGGCGATCAGCTCTACTCGAGATACGGCTTCCTCGATGCCTTCAACCCCACGCTCGGCGCGAGCGGCCCGACGCCGCAGGGGCGCGTGGTGCCGGGCGTCGCCTGGTTCGACGTCGACTACCTCGGCATCGACCAGGGACCGATCGTGGCGATGATCGAGAACTACGGCAGCGGGCTCGTGTGGAAGTACATGCGCGAGAACCCGTACATCGTGCGGGGAATGAAGCGGGCTGGATTCGCGGGGGGGTGGCTGGACGCGAAGTCCTCGGCCCTCGACGCTCGGGACGACGCGGCTGTCAGCCATCGGCTCTCGGCTCTCGGGCTCAGGCTGGTGCACGCGCCGAGAGCGCTCAATGCTGTGCCGTAGCCGAGAGCCGAGAGCCGAGAGCCGACCGCCGCTCCTCCGGCGCCTGGCCATGCTGGCCGCGACTGCCCTCGCTCTCGCCGCCTGCCAGCGCGCGGCGGAGGGGAGCGACGCCGTGACGATCCGGTTCTGGGCCATGGGCGCCGAGGGGGAGCACGTGCAGCAGCTCGTGCGCGAGTTCGAGCGGGCGAACCCGGGGATCGACGTGCGCGTGCAGGGGATCCCGTGGACGGCGGCGCACGAGAAGCTGCTCACCGCGTTCGTGGGGGAGGTCACCCCGGACGTCGCGCAGCTCGGCAACACGTGGGTGCCGGAGCTCGAGGCGGTGGACGCGCTCCTCCCGCTCGACCCGTACATCGCGCGCTCGCCGGACGTGGACTCGTCCGGCTTCTTCGGCGGGATCTGGGAGACGAACGTGGTGGACGGCGGCACGTACGGCATTCCGTGGTACGTGGACACGCGCGTCATCTTCTACCGCAAGGACATCCTGGCCGCCGCCGGCTACGATTCGATCCCGCAGTCGTGGGCGGGGTGGCGCCGCGCGATGGAGGCGGTGCAGCGCCGCGCGGGAGCGCGCCAGTGGGCGATCTTCCTCCCCACGAACGAGTGGATGCAGCCGGTGGTGCTCGGGATGCAGAACGGCTCGACGATTCTCCGCGACGACGGGCGGTGGGGCGCGTTCGAGCAGCCGGCGTTTCGCGAGGCGTTCGACTTCTACGTCGGTCTCTATCGTGCCGGGCTCGCGCCGGTGGCGGGGAACAACGACATAGCGAACCCCTACCAGGAGTTCGCGCGCGGCACCTTCGCCATGTGGATCACCGGCCCCTGGAACATCGGCGAGTTCGAGCGGCGCCTCCCCCCGGAGCTCGAGCGCGAGTGGGGAACGGCCACTCTCCCCGGGCCCACGGGACCTGCGTCCGGGATCTCCAACGCCGGCGGCTCCAGCCTGGTGATCTTCCGCCGCTCCGCGCACCCGGCGGCGGCGTGGCGCCTGATCGAGTTCCTGTCGCGGCCCGACGTGCAGCGGCGCTTCTACCGGCTCACTGGCGACCTCCCCGCGCGGAAGGAGGCGTGGGCCGACAGCGCGCTCGCCGGCAACCGATACATGCGGGCGTTCCACGAGCAGCTCCAGCGCGTGCGCGCCACGCCCAAGGTGCCGGAGTGGGAGTTCATCACCTCCAAGGTGATCGACCAGTCGGAGGCGGCGATCCGGGGGGGCGTGCCGAACGACAGCGCGCTGGCCCGGCTGGACCGCGAGGTGAACCGCATCCTCGAGAAGCGCCGATGGCTGCTCTCGCGGTGACGACCGAGCGGCGCACCGAGCGAGCGGGGTGGCTGTTCATCACCCCGGCGCTCGTGCTCATCACCGTGTTCTTCTTTCTCCCGGTGATCGCGTCGCTCCTCCTCAGCGTCACCGACTACGACCTGTACGCGGTCGCGAACCCGGCGAACGCGCGCGTGGTGGGGCTGCGCAACTACGCGGAGCTGCTCCGGAGCCCCGCGTTCTGGCACGCGCTCGAGAACACCTTCTACTTCGCGCTCGTGGGCGGCCCGCTCACCGTGGCGACGTCGCTGGGCGCGGCGATGCTCGTGAACGCGCGGCTGGCGCGCTGGAAGGGGCTCTTCCGCACCATCTACTTTCTCCCGTTCGTCACCACGCTCGTCGCGGTGGCGATCGTCTGGCGCTACCTCTACCACCCGCGCTACGGGCTGTTCAACTACGCGCTCGGCGCGGTGGGGATCCATCCGATCGACTGGCTCGGCGATCCGCGGTGGGCGATGCCGGCGATCATCCTGCTCGCCGTGTGGAAGAACTTCGGCTACAACATGCTGATCTTCATCGCCGGGCTGCAGGCGGTCCCCGACGAGCTGTACGAGGCGGCGAGCCTGGATGGTGCGGGGGCCGTGCGCCGCTTCTGGCACGTCACACTGCCGAACCTCGCGCCCACGTTCTTCTTCGTCGGCGTCATCACGATGATCGGCTACTTCCAGCTCTTCGCCGAGCCGTACGTGATGACCGCCGGCGGGCCGCTCGGCGCGACCACCAGCCTCGTGCTGTTCATGTACCAGGAAGGATTCCGGTGGTGGCGGCTCGGGAACGCCGCGGCGATCGCCTTCCTGCTCTTTCTCATCATCCTGGCGTGGACGGCCGTGCAGCTCCGGATCGAGCGGAGGATGTCCGCGTGACGCGTCGCCGGGTCGCTTCGGCGCTCCTGCACCTCGTGCTCGTGCTCGGGGCGGTCGCCGCGCTCTTCCCGATGTTCTGGATGATCTCGGCGTCGCTCATGCCCACGGGGATGGCCAACACCTTCCCCCCGGCGCTCTGGCCCGCCCACCCCACGCTCCAGCACTACCGCGACGTGTTCGGGCGGCTCGCCATGGGGCGCTACGTGATGAACAGCGGCGTGATCGCGCTCACGGTGACGGCGGTGTCGCTGGTGATCAACGCGATGGCCGGCTACGCGTTCGCCAAGCTGCGATTCCGCGCGCGCGACCGGGTCTTCCGCCTGCTCTCCGCCGGGCTCGTCGTGCCGGTGCAGGTGGCGATGCTTCCGCTCTTCCTGCTCATGAAGTCGCTCGGGCTGATCAACACGTACTGGGGGGTGATGATCCCGACGCTGGCGAGCATCTTCGGCATCTTCCTCATCCGGCAGTACGCGGTCGCCATCCCCGACGACCTGCTCGACGCGGCGCGCATCGACGGCGCGAGCGAGCTGCGCATCTTCCGCTCGATCGTGGTCCCGACGATCACGCCCATCCTGGCCACGCTCGCGATCTGGACGTTTCTCACCACGTGGAACGACTTCATGTGGCCTCTCATCGTGCTCACCGATTCGTCGCGCTACACGCTTCCCGTCGCGCTCGCGGGGCTGGTGGGGGAGCACGCGCAGGATACGGAGCTCATGATGGCGGGGTCGGTGCTCACGGTGCTTCCCGTGCTGCTCGTGTTTCTCTTCCTCCAGCGCTATTACGTGCAGGGGGTGATGGCGGGGAGCGTGAAGGGATGAGGCGCTCGCTCGCCGCGCCGCCCGCCGCGCCGCTCGCCGCGCGGCTCGCCGTCGCGCTCGGCATCGTCGCGCTCGGCATCGCCGCGCTCGCGGCCGCGCCGCCGGCGCGCGCCCAAGCGCGCGCCCGAACGCGCACCCAACCGCACACCCGCGCGCCGGACTCCGCGCGCGTGCTCGACTCCTTCGATTCGCTCGCCGGGTGGAGCGCGCGCCCGTCCGACGGTGTGTCGCTCCGGATCGGCGCCGACAGTGGCGCGCACGGCCACGCCATGCGGCTCGACTTCGACTTCCACGGCCACGGCGGATACGCCGTGGTGCACAAGGCGTTCGACGTCGCGCTGACCGGGAACTGGGCGTTCTCCTTCCGGGTGCGCGGGGACGCGCCGAGCGAGAACCTGGAGTTCAAGCTTGTGGACTCCACGGGGGACAATGTATGGTGGCACGATGCGCGCGACTTCGAGTTCCCGCGCGCATGGCACCGGGTGACCCTCGAGAAACGGCACATCACCTTCGCCTGGGGACCGGCGGGGGGTGGGGAGATGACGCACGTGGCGGCCATCGAGGTCGCCATCACCGCGGGAAGTGGAGGGAAGGGAACGGTGTGGCTGGACGACCTGGCGTTCACGCGTCTCGACCCCGTTCGTCCGTACGACCTCACCCCCGTGGCCAGGGCATCGAGCGCGCGCGCGGGAAGCGGGCCGGCGCTCGCCATCGATGGCGAGCCGGGCACCGCGTGGCGCAGCGCGGCCGGCGGCGAAGAGACCTTCACCCTCGACTTCCTTCGCGCGCGCGAGTACGGCGGCGCGGTCGTCACGTGGGCGCCCGGCGCCCACGCCACCGACTACGTGGTGGAGACGTCGACCGACGGCGCGCGGTGGGACTCGGTGTACTCCGTGATCCACGGCGGGGGCGGGCGCGACTTCCTGTATCTGCCGGAGACCGAGTCGCGATGGCTGCGCCTCCGCCTCCTTCGCGGCGCGAGCGCGAGGGGCTACGCCATCCGCGACATTGCCATCGAGCCGCTCGCCTGGTCGGCCACGCGCAACGACTTCTTCGCCAACGTCGCGCGCGGCGCGCCTCCGGGGAGCCACCCGCGCTACCTGTCCGGGGTGCAGTCGTACTGGACGGTGATCGGCGTGGCCGGGGACTCCGCCGAGGCGCTCATCAACGAGGAGGGGATGCTCGAGTCGCACGCGGGCGGCTTCTCGATCGAGCCCTTCCTGCGCGTCGGTGACCGGCTCGTCACCTGGCACGAGGCGCGACAGTCGCAGTCGCTCGCCGACGAGTACCTCCCCATCCCCACCGTCCACTGGGACGCGGGGGCGCTCTCCCTCGACGTCACCGCCTGGGCGGCGGGCGAGCCCGGACGCTCGTCGCTGCTCGCCCGGTACAGAGTGACGAACCACGACGCGAGGGTGGCGCGAGCGACGCTCTACCTCGCGCTGCGCCCATGGCAGGTGAACCCGAGCTGGCAGTTCCTCGGCACCGCGGGGGGAGCGGCGCCGGTGCGGTCGATCGCGTGGAGCGACGCGATGGTTCGCGTGAACGGCGAATGGACGGTGCGTCCGCTCACGCCCCCCGCCGCGTTCGGCGCCGCGACCTTCGTCGAGCACGGCATCGTGCCGGCGCTGCGCGCCGGCGCGCTCCCCTCGCGCCGCGCGGTGACCGATCCGATGGCGCACGCGTCGGCGGCGATGGCGTACCCGCTCGAGATCCAGCCCGGCGCGTCGCGCGACGTGTACGTGGAGATCCCCTTTCACCCGGGCGTGCCGCTTCCGCGCGTGGCGCCGACCGACTCCGCTGCGCGGAAGTACGCCGAGGGAACGCTCGAGGCCACGCGGCGCGCCTGGCACGCCGCGCTCGACCGGGTGCTCGTGTCGCTCCCGCCATCGGGGGCGCGCGTGGAGCACACGCTGAAGAGCACGCTCGCCTACATCCTCATCAACGATGATGGGCCGGCGATCCAGCCCGGCTCGCGCTCGTACGCGCGCTCCTGGATCCGCGACGGCGCGATGATCGGCGCGGCGCTGCTCCGCCTCGGCCACCCCGAGGAGGTACGTGCCTTCCTCGACTGGTACGCGCCTCACCAGTACGCCGACGGCAAGGTCCCCTGCTGCGTGGACCGGCGCGGGGCCGACCCGGTGCCGGAGAACGACAGCCACGGGGAGCTGGTGTACGCGATCGGCGAGTACTGGCGCTACACGGGGGACAGCGCGTTCCTCGCGCGCATGTGGCCGCACGTGGTGGGCGCGATGGCGTACATGGACTCGCTCCGCGCCTCGCGTATGACACCGGAGTACCGGAGCGGGGAGCGCCGCGCGTACTACGGCCTGCTCCCGCAGTCGATCAGCCACGAGGGGTACTCCGCCAAGCCCATGCACTCGTACTGGGACGACCTGTTCGGGCTGCTCGGCTACGAGGACGCGACGATGATCGCCGCGGTGCTGGGGAAGGCGGACACCGCGCGCCGGTGGAGCGAGGAGCGCGACGCGTTCCGCCACGACATCGTGGCGTCGTACCGCCTGGCGATGGCGGCGCACCACATCGACTACCTGCCGGGCGCGGTGGAGCTCGGCGACTTCGATCCGACGTCGACCACCGTCGGCGTGACGCCGGTCGGCGCGCTCGCATCGCTCCCCGACACGGCGCTGCGTCGCACCTTCGACGAGTACTGGGCCAGGTCGCTCGCCCGCGCGCGCGGTCGGATGGACTGGGAGAACTACACGCCGTACGAGCTGCGCACGGTGGGGACGTTCGTGCGGCTGGGGGAGAAGGCGCGCTCGCTCGCCATGCTCGACTTCTTCCTTCGCGGGCAGCGCCCCCCGGCGTGGAACGCGTGGGCGGAGGTGGTGTGGCGCGATCCCGCGACGCCGAAGTTCCTGGGCGACCTGCCGCACACCTGGGTGGGATCGGACTTCGTGCGATCGGTGCTCGACTTCTTCGCCTACGACCGGAGCGCGGACAGCGCGCTCGTGGTGGGCGCCGGGATCCCGGAGCGCTGGGTGCGCGAGGCGCCCGGCGTCACGGTATGGGGACTTCCCACGCCGTACGGGCGGCTGGACTGCCGGATGCGCGCGGAGGGAGACAGCGTGCGCGCGTGGATCGGTGGCGGCGTGCGGGTGCCGCCGGGAGGGGTGGTGGTGCGCTCGCCGGTCGACCGGCCGATCGTCGCCGCCACGGTGAATGGAGAACGGGCGGCGGTCGTGGACGCGCGCGAGATCGTGCTGCGCCACCTGCCCGCCGCCGTCGTGCTGCGCTACGGACACCCGAGATGACTGTCGCCGACGAACGAGTCGTTCTGGGCGAGCACCGGCTCGCCAACGACCGCTACGCGGTGCGCCTCACGAAGTCGGGAGGGGGCGCCTCCACGTACGCGGGGCTGGCCATCACGCGCTTCACCCCCGATCCCGCGAACGAGGGGGGCGGGAGCGGATTGTTCATCTACCTGCGCGACCTCGAGAGCGGCGCGTACTGGTCGGCGGGATTTCACCCCACCGGGAAGCGCGCCGATCGGTACGTCGCGCGTACGGCACCCGGCCGTGTGACGATCGAGCGCGAGGACGACGGGATTCGTTGTACCATGGAGGTGTGCGTGTGCGGCGGCGCCGACGCCGAGCTGCGCCGCCTGACGATCGAGAACGCGAGCGGGCGGGCTCGCCGCCTGGACGTCACGACGTACGCCGAGCTGGTGCTCAACACCGCCGCCGCCGACGCCGCGCACCCGGCCTTCTCCAAGCTGTTCGTGCAGACGGAGTGGTACGGCGAGCGGCAGGCGCTGCTCGCGCGCCGGCGGGCGCGCGCGGCGGAGGACGAGCCGCTCTGGGTCGTGCACCTGCTGCGCCCGGACGACGAGCTCGGACCCCTGGGCGAGGTGTCGTGGGAGACCGACCGGATGCGCTTCCTCGGCCGCGGGCGGACGGCGGAGCGGCCGCGTGCGCTCGATCGCGGAGTCGCGCTCTCGGGGAGCACGGGGAACGTCCTCGATCCCGTGTTCAGCCTCCGCCGCGCCGTGACGCTCGCGTCCGGCGCGCGCGCGGGCTTCGTGGTGATCCTGGGTGCCGGGCGCACGCGCGCGGATGCGGAGGCGATCGCGGCGCGCTTCGACGCCGCGCGAGAGGCGGACGACGCGTTCGCGGCGGCCGCGGCCGCCGCGGCGGTTGGCGCGGGACCGGCGGCCGTCTCCGACCACGAGGTGCGCGTCGCCGAGTTCCAGACGGTGCCGCAGCCCGAGAGCCACGACCCGTACGCCCGCGCCGAGCCGCCCCCCGCCGCCGTGCGGGCGTGGGACGGTTCCGAGGCGCTCCGCTTCTTCAACGGGTACGGCGGCTTCTCGCGCGCCGGCGACGAGTACGTGATCCGGCTCGACGCGGGACCCGAGGGGCCGCGCTGGCCTCCCCTCCCGTGGACGAACGTGATCGCCAACGAGCGCGCGGGCTTCATCGCGTCGGAGAGCGGGGCGGGGTGCACGTGGAGCGTGAACAGCCGCGAGAACCGCCTCACGCCGTGGTACAACGATCCGGTGAGCGATCCGCACGGCGAGGCGCTGTGGGTGCGCGACGAGGACGCCGGAGTGTTCTGGTCGCCCATGCCCGGGCCCACGCCCGCTCCCGAGCCGTACGAGGTGCGCCACGGCTTCGGCTACACCACGTGGCGCCTGACGACGCGGGAGCTCGACCACGAGGTGACGGCGTTCGTGCCGCGCGAGGATCCGGTGAAGATCGTGCGCGTGCGACTCCAGAACCGGGCCGCGCGCGAGCGCCACCTCTCGCTCACGAGCTACGCGCGCCTCGTGCTGGGCAGCGTGCCGTGGGAGACGGCGCCGGGGCTCGTCACCACGCGGGACGAGGAGACCGACGCGATCCTCGCCACCAACGCCAGCCGCGGCGTGCTCTCGGGGCGCGTGGCGTTCGCCGCCGCCGTGCCCCCCCTGGGCGGCGAGATCGATGGGAGCACGAGCGACCGCGCGGCGTTCCTCGGTCCGAACGGAAGCGTGCACGATCCGATCGCGCTGTGCGAGGCCACGCCGCTCGATGGGCGCATGGGCGCCGGGCTCGACGCGTGCGCCGCGCTCCGCGTGCACCTCACGCTGGATGCGGGGGAGACGGTGGAGTGCGCGTTCCTGCTCGGCGAGGGGGAGGACGTGGACGAGGCGCGCGCACTCGTGCGGCGCTACCGCGAGCCGGGCGCCGCGTCGGCCGCGCTCGAGCAGGTGCGTGCGTTCTGGCGCGACCTTCTCTCCGGCGTGCGCATCGAGACGCCGTCGCCCGAGCTCGACCTCATGGTGAACGGGTGGCTCGCGTACCAGAACCTGAGCTGCCGCATGTGGGGGCGCTCCGCGTTCTACCAATCGGGCGGGGCGTTCGGCTTTCGCGACCAGCTCCAGGATGCCGCGGCGCTCGTGTACCTCTCACCGGCGATCACGCGCGCGCAGCTCCTGCTGCACGCCGCGCACCAGTTCGTGGAGGGGGACGTGCTGCACTGGTGGCACCCGCCCGCGAGCGCCGGGATGCGCACGCGCTTCGCCGACGACCTGCTCTGGCTCCCGTACGTCGCGGCGTTCTACGTGGAGCGGACCGGCGACGCCGGGGTGCTCGACGAGGAGGTTCCGTTCATCGCCGCGCGCGCGCTGAGCCCCGACGAGGACGAGGTGTACCTGCGGCCGCGCGACGCCGGCGAGGTCGGGACCCTGTACGAGCACTGCCGGCGCGCCATCGACCGGTCGCTCGCCGTCGGCGCGCACGGGCTCCCGCTCATGGGCACGGGCGACTGGAACGACGGAATGAATCGCGTGGGGCGGGAGGGGCGCGGGGAGAGCGTGTGGCTCGGCTTCTTCCTCTTCGACATCCTCGGCCGCTTCGCCACCGTCGCCGAGCGGCGCGGCGACGGCGCGAGCGCCGAGCGCTGGCGCGCGCACCGCGAGCGACTGGGGCGGGCGCTCGAGGACGCGGGGTGGGACGGCGAGTGGTATCGCCGCGCGTACTACGACGATGGCACGCCGCTCGGCTCGGCGGCGAGCGACGAGTGCCGCATCGACACCATCGCCCAGGCGTGGGCCGTGCTCTCGCGCGCGGCGCCGCCGGCGCGCGCCGCGCGCGCCCTCGGGGCGATGGAGCGGCACCTCGTGTCGGAGCCGGAGGGGATCATCCGGCTCCTCACGCCGGCGTTCGACCGCACGGCGCACGATCCGGGGTACATCAAGGGCTATCTCCCCGGCGTGCGCGAGAACGGCGGGCAGTACACGCACGGTGCGCTGTGGGGCGTGCGCGCGCTCGCCGAGCTGGGGCTCGGTGAGCGGGCGGCGCCGCTGCTCGCGATGCTGAGCCCCGTGAGCCATGCGCGGACGGCGGAGGAGGTGGCCGTCTATCGCGCGGAGCCGTACGTGATCGCCGCGGATGTGTACGGGGTGGCGCCGCACGTGGGGCGTGGCGGGTGGACGTGGTACACGGGCTCCGCGGGCTGGATGTACCGCGTCGCGCTGGAGTCGGTGCTCGGGGTGGGGCTCATGGAGGGCGACCGGATCGAGCTTCGCCCGTGCATCCCCGCGTCGTGGCCGGGGTTCAGCGTACGCCTGCGTCGGCCCGACGCCCGCACGCACTACGAGATCGTGGTCCGCCGCGCCGCCGAGGGCGCTCCCACCACCGCGCGCGCCGATGGCGGGGCGCTGGGGGTGGAGGAGGGCGCGGTGGTGATACCGCTCCACTCGGACGGCGCGACACATCGGGTGGAGGTGGAGCTGGGGAGGGATGTGGGGGCGAGGTACGAGGGGGGGTGAGGCGCGGCTGTCGGGACGCGGCTGTCGGCTCTCGGCTCTCGGCCATCGGCTCTCGGCTACGGCACACGCCGGGAGTTCTCGACGCCGGGGGTAGTCACCGATGGCCGAGAGCCGAGAGCCGATGACCGCTCTTCTCACCCCAACGAAGCCCCGTTCGTTCGAACGACCTCACCGTACATCCTGCCGCTCGCCTTGATCGTTCTCGCGAGCGTCTCGAAGTCCACGTGCACGAGGCCGAAGCGTCTGGCGTAGCCCTGGCTCCACTCGAAGTTGTCGAGCAGCGACCACGCGAAGTAGCCACGGAGGTCCACACCCTGCCGGATCGCATCGTGGGCCGCGAGCAGGTGCTCGCGCAGGTACCAGCCGCGGAGCGGATCGTCCACGCGGTCGTCGATGGCGCGCGGGGGGTCGTAGAACGCGGCGCCGTTCTCGGTGATGTACATCGGGCGGTCGCCGTAACGCTCCTTCACCCACGTGAGCACGCGGGTGAGCGCGGGCGGATACACCTCCCACCCCATCTCGGTGTGGGCGTGGCCGCGCTGCGGGACGGAGGCGGCGCGGAGCGGCCACGCGGCCGGATCGTGCCGCACGACGGCGCGCGTGTAGTAGTTGATCCCGAGAAAGTCGAACGGCTCCTGGATCAGCTCCCAGTCGGGGGCAGGGTGATCGGGCCAGGCGTCGCCGAAGATCTCGCGCAGCTCGTCGGGGTAGCGCCCGAGGTAGACGGGGTCGAGGTACTGCCGGTTCATGTACGCGTCGGCGCGCGCGGCGGCGGCCACGTCGTCGGCGTGGTCGCTCGCGGCGTACTTGGGCTCGAGGTTCACCACGAGGCCGATGCGCTCACGCCCCTCCGCGCGATAGGCACGCACCGCGGCCCCGTGCGCCCGGAGCAGGTTGTGCGTGACCAACGGCGCCTCGTACGGGCTCCGGTGTCCCGGCGCGAGGCTGCCGTGCAGGTAGCCGCCATCCATCACGACCCATGGCTCGTTGAGCGTCGCCCACATCGGCACGCGGTCGCCGAACGCGCGGAACGCCGCGCGCGCGTAGTCGGCGAACCAGTCGGCCGCATCGCGGTTGAGCCACCCGCCGCGATCGTCGAGCGCCGCCGGGAGGTCCCAGTGGTACAGCGTGACCATGGGGGCGATCCCGTGCTCCAGCAGGAGATCGAGCAGCCGGTCGTAGAAGGCAATGCCGGCGGGGTTGACGCGACCGGTCCCGGCGGGAAGGATACGTCCCCAGGCGATGCTGAACCGGTAGGCGCCGAGCCCGATCTCGCGCATCAGCCGGACGTCCTCCGCGTACCGGTGGTAGTGGTCGGTGGCCACGTCCGCCGTCTCTCCGTTGGCGGTGCGCCCGGGCGTGTGCGAGAAGCGGTCCCAGATGCTCGCGCCGGCGCCATCGGCGCGGGGCGATCCCTCGATCTGATGGGCGGACGTGGACGCGCCCCAGAGAAAGCCCTGGGGAAAGCGAATCTCCCGACTCGTTGGCATGGACGGTGTGTATGGCGAGCGTGACGTTGGATGGCGTGCGGAAAGTATACCAGCAAGGTGGGCGCGAGGTCACCGCCGTGCACGGCGTGGACCTCGAGGTGGCCGACGGCGAGCTGGTGGTGCTCGTCGGTCCATCGGGGTGCGGGAAGAGCACCACGCTCCGGATGGTCGCGGGGCTGGAGTCGATCAGCGGGGGGAGCCTGTACATCGGCGGGCGCCTGGTGAACGACGTCGCGGCGAAGGACCGCGACGTGGCGATGGTGTTCCAGAGCTACGCGCTCTACCCGCACATGACGGCGTACGAGAACATGGCGTTCGCCCTCCAGATGCGCCGCACGCCCAAGGGGGAGATCGATTCGCGCGTGCGGGAGGCGGCGGGGATCCTCGGCATCCAGGAGCTGCTCGACCGGAAGCCGAGGCAGATGTCCGGCGGACAGCGCCAGCGCGTGGCGCTCGGCCGCGCGCTCGTGCGGCACCCCCAGGTCTTCCTGTTCGACGAGCCGCTCTCCAACCTGGATGCGAAGCTCCGGGTGCAGACGCGCCGCGAGATCGCCCGGCTGCACCAGCAGCTCGGCGCCACGATGCTGTACGTCACGCACGATCAGGTGGAGGCGATGACGCTGGGCGATCGCATCGTCGTACTCGACGCCGGCCGCGTCCAGCAGATCGACACCCCGATGCGCCTGTACGACTTCCCGCGGAACACCTTCGTCGCGTCGTTCATCGGGAGCCCGGCGATGAACCTGCTCTCGGGCGTGGTGGTGGCGGAGGGGGAGGGGGAGGGGGGTAAATCGGCGTTCCGAGCGGATGGCGGCGCGTTCACGCTCGCGCTCGACGATGCGTGGGCGCGCCGCCTCGCGGCCCACACCGGGCGCGCCGTGATCCTCGGCATCCGTCCGGAGGACATCGCCATCGCCCCCGCGGACGAGGCGCCCGGCCCGGACGGCGTGCTGGTGCGTCTCGACGTGGTGGAGCCGCTGGGGAGCGAGGCGTTCCTCTCCACCCGCGTGGGCTCGCACGAGATCACCGCACGCGTCCCGCCGCGCCGGCTCCCGAAGAGCGGGACCGAGGTGGTGCTGCGCTTCGACCCCGAGCGGCTGCACTTCTTCAGCGGGGAGACGCGGGAGACGCTGCGCGAGGACGGCGCGGCGCGGGCGGTGAGGCAGCGGCTAGCGTGAGAGGCGCGTGGTGCGGGGTGCGGAGCGCGGGGCGCGGGGCGCGCGAGCGGCGAGTGGGAGCTGGCGCGCCCCGCGCCAGCTCCCACGGTGATCACGAGATCGGCGGGACGTAGTCCGGGAGTCGCTCCAGCGCGCCGAGCGCGGAGAAGGGGATGTGGTCGGCGAAGATGGTCGCCGGGCCGCCGAACGCGCCGCACCAGTGGCCCCAGGGCTCTCCCTCGTTCCAGAGCTCGAGGCACGAGGGATCATCGTCGGCGATGCGCCAGGAGAGATTCGTCAGATCCTCGCCGCCGGGAACTCCCGTGCCCAGCGGACCCGTGCCGGGGGCGGGGACGGCGGGAATGTCGGGTGGCGGACCGGCGAAGGGGGAGAAGAAGCTGATCAGCCCCGTGCTCACGCTCCCCGTCTGCGTGATCTGCACGGCGCCCCACACGACGAGGAACTCACCAGTGGGGTTCGCGTGGATGTCGCACCCCTCGGGGCAGGCGTCGGGCGCGCTCTCGTAGCGTCCCGGCAGGTCGGGCGGGAAGGGCGCTCCCTTCTCGATTCGGAAGGGAAGGTTCACCACCGATCCGACACGGACGGGGAGGAACTCGCGACGGTCGACTCTCTTTAGATCCTTCTGCTTCGCTCCCGTGGCGAGGTCCACCCAACCGAGCTGGTAGTGCCCCACGAGTACCGTCAGGCGGTAGACGGCGTTCGGCTCGAGCTGGGTGGTGGTGTGCCAGCGGAAGACGTACCGCTGGTGCTTCGCGTCCAGGGTGAGCGTCGCGCTGCTGCCCGCGCCCCCGATCGTGAGCGGCCCGAACACCGGGGTCGTGCAGGGCACGGTGCGGCACACGACGACCTCGGGGCGGAGCGTGGGGTCGAACTGCCCGGTGAAGTGGTTCTGGTTCCTGTGCTTGCTGAGGAAGAAGAGTGAGCGCTGACCGCCGGGGACCTCCCCGCTGGTGATCTCCGGGCTCACCGGCGGAGTGGGGGAGGTCGGGGCCGTGGGCGCGTCGACACACCCGAAGAGCAGCGCGGCGAGCACGATCGCGGACGCCCACGGGCCGGCGTGGTGCGGGTGTAGGGCGGACATGGGATCCTCTCCCGGACTCCGGGAGGCCGCGCGAAGTGGGGCGCACGCGTCGGCGCGTGAAGGAGCCAGGAGCGTCGTCACCCCGTGGCGTGCGGCCGGCGCTGGCAGGCGGCATCCGCCGCGCGTGTCGTCCACGCCACCCCTCGGCGCCGCCCAGTCACCGGACCGCGCCGTGGCGTTTCGAAGATGGGGAGCGCATGTTTGCGGGCAATGAGTGTTTCCCCCGGACGACCGTCGGCGTTCCGCCGTCAGTGACACCGGAAGCCCTGCGCAGTCCTTGACATGAGGTTATCTTTATCTCACTACATGTCGAATCAATCCAGTTCCAGATCACGGAAGTTGCAGAGCACCTCCCGCCGTCGTCCGCGCGCCCGTCGCGCCAGTGAACCAGCACCGCGGCACAGCTCGCTTCCAACCAGTCGAAACGCCTACATCGAGACCCGCGAGTGGCTGCTCAAGTGCCACGGGCCCGTGTGCGCGTACTGCGAGCGTCGCTTCAAGGCGGACGTGATGACGCTCGACCACGTCACCCCGCGCCGCGGCCAGACTGCCTACGACCGGCGTGACAACCTCGTGCTCGCCTGTCCGGGGTGCAACGCGGCGAAGGCGGACAAGCCCATTCTCGCCTTCCTCCTCGCCCGCCGCTCCCGCGCGGTCGGCCTGCTCCGCTTCGGCGAGCACCTGAGCCCCATGCTCCTCGACGTCGCCCGCCAGGTGGCCGGCGAGGAAGGGCTCGCGCGGCTCGAGCGGATGCGGGACCCGGACTACCCGTACAAAGACTGACGGAAGACGGCCCTGGAAAAGACAGGGCTGTCGGTCATCGGCCATCGGCTCTCGGCTACCGGCACAGCGTAGAGAGCTCTCGGCGTGTGCCGCAAGCCGAGAGCCGATGGCCGACAGCCGCGTCTTCCAGCCGCGTCTTCCCGACCGCCGAGTCCGTTCTCTCCGCTTTCGTTCAGTCTTTCCGTCGCGCCGCGTCCATCCGCGCTTCGTCGCCCGCGGTCTCCGCGTCCGACGTCCCTCCCATCGCCTCCTCGATCGGCGGGTCGTGCGACATCTGACGGAGACGCTTCCTCTCGGCTCGCTTCGCCGTCGGGCTTTCCGGGGGCGCGCCGATCCCCTCGCGGATCGACTCCATTCGCTCATCGGGCATGATCCCCTCCTGACCTGATGCGCCGTCGCCCCGGCGCGCACTCCGCGTGCCGTGGACGCTCGACACCGCCCTCGCTCCGCGCGAAGTTGTGTCTCCATGCACTCGACACCTCCTCTCGCGCCGCCCACGGGCGCGAATCGCGGCGCGCCGGCGCGCCGCGCCGCCTCCCTGCTCCTGACCGCGCTCGCCGCATCCTCGTGCGGAGGACGCGCGCCCGCGACCCCGGCGCCCGCGTCCGACGCCCCCCGGGCTCCCGCCGCGGGCGCGGCTGCCGCGCCCGCCGACGGGCGCCTCCTCGATCTCGCCACGCAGCTCGTGGTCGTCACCACGCCGGGATGGGACTCCACCTCCGGCACCCTCCACCGCTTCGCGCGCGGCGACGCGCGCGCCGAGTGGCGTCCGGTCGGCTCGGCGGTGGCGGTGGTGGTGGGGCGCTCGGGGCTCGGCTGGGACGCCGGCGCCGCGACCCGCGCGCCGGCCGCGCCGGGCGACCCGCGCAAGCGCGAGGGGGATGGCCGCTCGCCCGCCGGCATCTTCCCACTGGATACCGCGTTCGGCTACGCGCCGGCCGACTCCATGGGCTGGGTGCGCCTCCCGTACGTCCCCCTCGATGTGGGCACGGACTGCGTGGACGACACGAGCTCCGTGCACTACAACACGGTGGTCGACCGGAATCGCGTCCCATCGGTGGACTGGAGCAGCGCCGAGCACATGCGCTCCGTCCGCGAGTACCGGTACGGCGTGATCGTCGGCTACAATGCGACGCCCCCGGTGCGCGGACGGGGCTCGTGCATCTTCCTCCACGTGTGGGACGGCCCAGGTTCGCACACCGCCGGGTGCACCGCCTTCGCGGCCGACCGGGTGGCCGAGATGCTCGGCTGGCTCGATCCGCGCCGCCACCCGGTGCTCGTGCAGCTCCCCGCCGCGGAATACGAGCGGGTGCGGGAGCGCTGGGGGCTGCCGCGGGTGGGTGAGTGAACGGGGCCGGGCGGTGGAAAGGGCGCTCGGCCATCGGCCGAGAGCCGACAGCCGCGTCCTTCGTCAACCATCGATAGACCATCCCTCCAATGATCGACCCGACTCTCCTTCGCGCCGCCGCCACGTTCGCCGGCGAGTACCTGTCCACGCTCCCGGGACGCGCCGTGGCGCCCGACGCCGACGCGGTCGCGCGGGTGGACGCGCTCGACCGCCCCTTTCCCGAGTCGCCGTGCGATCCGCGCGCGGTGCTCGAGGAGCTGCATCGCGTCGGCTCGCCGGCGACGGTGGCGTCGGCGGGGCCGCGCTACTTCGGCTTCGTGATCGGTGGGAGCCTCCCCGCGGCGCTCGCCGCCAACTGGCTCGCCGCGGCGTGGGACCAGGACGCGGGGCTCGCCGTCGCCGCGCCGTCGGCGGCGCGCATCGAGGCGGTGGCGCTCCACTGGCTGCTCGACGCGCTCTCGCTCCCGCGCGACTGCGCCGCCGGATTTGTGACCGGCGCCACGATGGCCAACTTCACCGCGCTCGCCACGGCGCGGCACGCGCTGCTCGCGCGCGCGGGGTGGGACGTGGAGGCGCGCGGGGTGTTCGGCGCCCCCGAGCTTCGCGTGGTGGTGGGTGACGAGGTGCACGTGAGCGTGCTCAAGGCGCTCGCGCTGCTCGGCCTGGGGCGCGACCGCGTGACGCGCGTGCCGGTGGATGCACAGGGGCGCATGCGCGCCGACGCGCTCCCCGCGCTCGACGCGCGCACGATTCTCTGCCTGCAGGCGGGGAACGTGAACACCGGCGCCGTGGATCCGGCGCGGGCGATCATCGGCAGGGCGCGCGAGGCGGGGGCGTGGGTGCACGTGGACGGTGCCTTCGGCCTCTGGGCGGCCGCCGCGCCATCGCGCGCCCCGCTCGTGGACGGCGTGTCCCTCGCCGACTCGTGGGCGCTCGACGCGCACAAGTGGCTCAACGTCCCCTACGACAGCGGGATCGCCATCTGCCGCGATGGCGCGGCGATGCGCGCGGCGATGTCCGCGCAGGCGGCGTACCTCGCTCGCGACGACGCGCGCGACCCCGATGAGTACACCCCCGAGCTGTCGCGCCGCGCGCGCGGCGTGGAGGTATGGGCGGCGCTCGCATCGCTCGGCCGCTCGGGGCTGGCCGAGATGATCGAGCGCGACTGCCGCCACGCCGCGCGCTTCGCCGAGGGGCTCCGCGCGGCGGGCTACGAGGTGCTCAACGAGGTGACGCTCAACCAGGTGCTCGTGCGCTTCGGCGACGACGACACCACGCGCCGCGTGGTGCGGGCGATCCAGGAGGACGGGACCTGCTGGTGCGGCGGCACCGTGTGGCGCGGCCGCGCGGCGATGCGGATCAGCGTCTCGTCGTGGGCGACGACGGAGCGGGACGTGGCGATGAGTCTCGAGGCGATGGTTCGGGTGGCCCGGCGAGTGACGGGAATCGAGACGCGGGAACGGGGAACCGAAGCGCACTGACGTGGAACGCGGCGGGGCCGGCAGTCGCCGGCCCCGCCGCGTTCCATGCCTGTCGATTCCCGCCTCCGCTTCCCGCTCAGTTCCCGCAGCGCACCATCGTGTACCGCAGCGCCTTCCCGCCGGTGTCCACGCGCAGGTAGAGCGTGGTGCTCGTGGCAGGGCGCGGCTTGATGTTCGAGCTGACGATCGTCGCGAGCTGCCGCTCTGCGTCCGCGGGAAGATCGCTGTCCACCACCGCCACGCCGGCGAGCGCGCCGCTCGCGTCGAGCGTGAGCGCGACCACCCCGTGCCCCTGCGGGAAGGGGTCGGAGCCGTTGGCGAGCATCTGCACGAGCGTCGTGTCCACCACGTCTCCCGGAGCGGGCGTGCCGGCGGGAGGCGCGCCGCACGTGGGTGGCGGCAGGGGCATCGACGATGCGGTCGCGGACGCCGAGTGCGGCGTCACCGTGGCGAGCGAGGCGCCGGCGGCAGCGGGAGTCGATTCCGTGGACGACCGATCGGACGTGGCCGCGACGGGCGTCGCCTGGACCACCGCGACGGACGCCGCGGTGGCGCCGGCACCGGTTGAGGATGGGCTCCCCGCCGCGGGCGCCACACTCGCCCCGGGGGTCGCGGCGGGGAACTCGACGGTCCAGAAGACCCGCCGGAACTGCATCGCGTCGCCGCGGTACGGGGTGAAGACCCACAGCGACACCGCGTGCGAGCCCTGCACGGCGGGGAAGCGCGCGACGAGCAGGTACTTCGTCCCCGCATCACCCGATGGCGCCATCGCCTGGTCGATGCGCGTCCAGTGGAAGAGCGAGATGGTGACGATCCGGCCGTCGATCGTCGTCCGGCATTCGCTGATGGGATTCAGCTCCCCACCGCTCTCGATCTCCCCCGGACCCCGCCCCCACTCGATCCCGATGTGCCGCTGCCCCGCGGAGTAGACGCGGAAGTCCGCGCCACTCTGGGAGATCGTGTACCCCTTCGGAATGCGGAACGACACCCCCTCCGCCTCGGCCGGGTGCCACTTCGCATCGACCGACTCGGGCGGGGTGCACAGCCCGTCCTCCATCCGTCCGCGCGCTCCCTCCGCGCGCGCGGCGCTCGCGGCGAACGCGAGCGCCCCGACGAGGATGGCGAATCGCGGCGTCACTGGAGCTTCTCGAGTTCCCGCTTCGCCGGCGCGTACTCGGGGAACGAGGCGAGCGACTTCTGCAAGAGCTGCACGGCCTCGGCCCGGTTGCCCCCGTCCTTCGCCGCGAGCGCGCGCGAGTAGAGCATCGTCGCCTGGAAGGGGACCTTCTTCGCCGCGTCGGCGTTCGCCTCGCGCACCGCCTTGGGGATCGGCGGCAGCTTCATCCCCCTGTTCAGCTTCTGCGCGAGGTCGTCGATGAGCGCCATCAGGTCGTCCTGCTTCCCCTGCACGCTCTCCACGTGCTCGATCTCCGACGTCTCCACGTTCACCGCGCGCGCATCGAGGCGCATCGTGCCGCGGCCGTCGGTCACGAAGCCGCCGAAGATCATGTGGTGCGCCCCGAGAATCTTCCCGACCCGCACCGCCGTCTCGCGGTCCACGCGCCCGCTCGTGGAGAGGTGCTGCTCGTCCATCAGCTTCCTGAGGTTGTCGCGCTCCACCACGCGAATCCCCGGGTTGCTCGACAGCTCGGTGATGAGGAGATCGGCGATCCCCGCGCTCAGCGGCTCCAGCTCCGCGTGCGCGGCGCCGATCGCGCCGTCGGTGAAGTACATCACCGCCACCGTCGGCCGCGCGTCGCTCTGCGCGGCGAGAGGGGCGGCGATGCAGAACGCGACGAGGGGGGCGAGTATACGGACGAAGAGAGGCTTCATGGTGTCCTCCGGGAAGAAATCGGCGCTCGTGAAGACGCGGCTATCGGTTCTCGGCTCTCGGCCATCGGCTCTCGGCTACGGCCCCGCACAGAGAGCTCTCGGCGTGTGCCGCAAGCCGGGAGCCGATGGCCGAGAGCCGACAGCCGCGTCTTCCAGCCGCGTCTCTCAGACGCTCAGCTCCAGCCCTTCCGCCGCCGCGATGATCTCCAGCCTGCCGCCGCGCCGCGCGGCGATCGCGCGGCACTCGGCGACCTGGCGGTCCAGCTCCGCGTCGTGGCGATCGGGGTTGTGATGGAAGAGGACGAGGCGCTCGACCCCCGCATCGAGCGCGAGGGCGACGGCGTCGGCATAGTGCGAGTGCCCCCACCCGCGATGCGCGTCGTACTCCTCCTCGGTGTACATCGTGTCGTGCACCAGCAGTGAGGCACCGCGCGCGAACTCCACCAGCGCATCGCGCCAGCCGGGCGCGGACGCGTACTCGTCCGTCTCGCCCAGCTCGTTGTCCGATATGTAGACGAGTCCCCCGCGCGGCCCGTTTCCATTTCCCAGGCGGTAGCCCAGCGCCCCGCCGGGGTGGCGTACGGGGTGCGTGGCCAGCGTGTAGCCGCGCCCCTCGTGCGTGTCGCCGAGCGACCGGAACTCCACCGTCGCCTCGAGCTCGTCGAAGGTGACGGGGAACACGGTGGGGGACATCTGCTCGCGCACCGCGCGGTCGACGTGTCCGGCCAGCGATGCCGCGCTCCAGATGCGGAAATGATTGCCGCGCTGGAACACCGGGGCGAAGAAGGGGAGACCCTGGATGTGGTCCCAGTGCGCGTGGCTCAGGAAGATGTCGCCGGTGATCGGAGCGCCGCCGGCGCGCTCCACCAGGTCGCGCCCCAGCTCGCGGATCCCGGTGCCGGCATCGAGAATCACCAGCGAGCCGTCCGGAGTCCGCACTTCGACGCACGGGGTGTTCCCGCCGTAGCGCACGGTCGATGCGCCGGGGGTCGGGACCGATCCGCGCGTGCCCCAGAACCTCAGCGACAGAGTCATCTCGATGCGCTCGATCCTGATGAAAACTGGCGGGCGGCGTGGGGCCGGGATAGGGGCGCCGTCACCGGATGGGCGTGACGAGCATCACACCCGCATCTGCGCCAGTCGTTCCAGCCCCTTCTGGTCGGCGATCGAGATCTGGCGCCGGTGCACGGTGATGAGCCCCCGATCCTGGAACTCGCGCATCGCCCGCGACACCGTCTCCCGGCTGGCGCCGATCATCTGCGCGATGGTCTGATGGGTGAGCCGCTTCTCGATGGTCTTCCCGCCGCTCTCCGCGGCGGCGATGAGGAGCAGTCGCGCGATGCGCCCGTCCACGTCGAGGAGCACGAGGCTCCCGATCTGCTCGTCCGCGCGCCGCAGCCGGCGCGAGATCTCCACGAGCAGCGCCCATGCCACCGACGGCGACTCCTGCACGCGCCGGCGGAAATCCTCGCGGCGGAGCACGATGAGCTGCGAGTCCTCCATCGCGATCACGTGCGCCGAGCGGGGGTGCCCGTCGATGAGCGACAGCTCGCCGAAGTGGTCGCCCACGCCGAGGAGACCGAGAATCACCTCGCGCCCATCCTCGCCGATGAGCACCACCTTCACGCGCCCGCGCTTCACGAGGAAGAGCGAGTCGCCCGGGTCGTCCTCGAACAGGATGACGCTTCCGCGCGGATACGTGCGCTCGCGCGTCATCTCGGCGAAGCGCGCGAGCTCCGCGTGATCGATCCCGCCGAGCAGCGGGACGGTGGAGAGGAAGTCGGTCGTGTCCAACGTCAGCGTGCCCCGATGGTGAAAGCGAACCGCAGCTCGTGCACGGTGATCTTCTGCCCGCCAGTGTCCATGCGCCCGATCATGGCGCCCATGGTCGGGCGGAGCGAGAGCGCCCCGGTCTCCCACTCGAGCCCCACGTCGAACCCGCCCGCCGCCACCGCGGCGGTGGCGAGCGAGTTGTCCACCGACAGCCCGGTATGATGACGCCCCTTCACCCCCACGACGACCGCGAGGCGAGGGGAGATCGGCACCAGTCCCTGCGCGCCGAGCTCCAGCTCGTTCCCGCTCGTGCCATCCACCTTGCTGCCCCCGCGGCTGTACGCGGTGCGATACCGGTCGAAGGCGAACACGCTCGCCTCGCGGAAGATGGGGGACGCCAGGCGCCAGCGCCACTCGGCGGTGAACATGGGGCCGAGCGTCACCCCCTCCGGCGCGGTGCCGGCGTCGAGCGAGACGCGGTCGCTGGTGTAGAAGGTGGACGCGAGGCTCACCGCCATGGCGCTCTCTCCCACGAGCCCGTCGGTGCCCACGGAGAGGCGGATCGCCTGCCCGGGGCGGAGGTCGACGTCCCCCGCGCCGAGGCCGAGCGCCTCCGCCTGCGCCGCGGCGTAGCGTCCGCGGTACTCGTACGACGCGCCGACCCCCCACGACCAGCCGCCGAGGCGCGTGGTGTAGACGAGCCCCGTGGTCCCGCCCCACCCCGTGCCTAACGCTGGCGTCGCGAAGCGCAGCGCCGGCGCCCCCAGCACCTGCATCGCGCCCAGCTCCTCGCCATCGAGCGTGGTGGTGCCGGTGGGGAGATTCACGCCGAAGGTGGCGAGCAACGCATCGCCCGCGAGCCGCACGCTCGCGCGCACCCTGGTGTCGGTGAGGCCGTCGACGGAGCGCTTCGTGCTCGCGGCATCGCGCAGCGTCACGCCGCCGTGCACCCACGCGGCGTAGGCGTCGAGCGTCACGCTCCGGCCGAGCGAGAGGGCGGCGACCACCGGGATGCTCAGCTCCGTGGCCGACTTCACGCTCGACTCGGCGTTCGCGTCGGAGCAGCAGCCGAAGCTCCACTGCTCCACGGTGGGGCTCACCTGCCACCCGACGCGGCCGCCGAGCGGCTCCTGGGCGGCGAGCGGTGTGGGGGAGATGGCGGCGAGGGCGGCGAGGGCGGCGAGGGCGGCGAGGGCCACCGGAAGGTGCACGAGGGCGCGCCGCGCGCGCGCTGCATTGGCGCGCATCGTCATGGCGTCCAGATCCCGATGAGGATGGTGGACATCTGGTCGCCGGAGGAGAACGACGCCTGCTCGTTGGTGTTCCCGGGGTCGCGCACCGTGCCCATGCTTCCGGCGGGGCTCGGGTTGACCGCATCCACCACCCCGGCCGGCGGCGTGGGGGGCGGGGGCGCGGCGCTCACGCGCGTGCTCGGGGCGGCCGGGACGCTCGTCAGGCGCTCGGTGGCGGCGCCGAAGCCCGGGTCGATCATCACCGCCCGCTCGAAGTACGCCCGCGCGGCGGCGAAGTCGCCGAGCGCCTCGCTGCGCACTCCGCGCGAGTAGGCGAGAAACGCCGAGAGATAGCGCGTGGGGCGCTGCTCCACCGCAGCGCGCTCGGCCGGGGTGAGGGTGACGCCCAGCTCGTCGAAGATGCGGAAGGCGAGCGCCTTCTCGGCGTCCAGTATGTCGTCGAGCGAGGTGCGCGCGGTGATCGGCGCCCCGACGAGCGAGGCGGTGGAGGCGTCGGCGATGCGCGCGCTCACGGCGATCCTGCCGCCGGGGAGCGCGCCGATGGCGCCGTTCACGATGCGCCGCGCGCCGACGAGCCGTCCCACGCGCGGCGCCGTGGCGCTGTCCACGCGCCCGCTCCCCGCGAGGTCGAGCTCGCGGAGGAGCGCCTCGACGCGCGTGCGGTCCACCACCTGGAGCTGCGCGCTCCGCGCGAGGTCGGTGATGAGGAGGTCGGCGAGACCGTAGCCGAGCGGGGCGAGCGAGGAGTCGACGCCGCTCACGGCGAGGGGAGCGACGCCCACCGACTTCGCGGGGAGCGCGGCCGCGTCGAGCGACCGCTCGCTCGCGATCGCGGCGCGGGCGGCGGCGTCGGCCTCCCGGCGCGCGAGGGCGGCGAGGCGGGCGCGCACGCGCCGGTCGTCGTGCTCGGCGAGGTAGCTCTCGTAGCCGCTCCGGGCCTCGACCAGGTCGCCCATTCGCTCCGCGGCGGCGGCATCGAACAGCGTGGCGTGGGCGGCGATGTCGCCGGCGCCGTCGAGCAGTTGGCGCAGCGTGGCGCGGGCGGCGGAGTCGTCGCCGGCGCGGTACTGCGCCTCGCCGAGGCGGAGGCGCGCGGCATCGCTCGGCTGGCTGGCGAAGGCGGCGCTCGCGGCGGCGAGCTCCGCGTGCGCGCGCTCCGGCGACACGGGCGCGAGCGCCTGACGACCGGCGCACGCGGCGAGCGTGAGCGCGGCGAGCGCCAGCGCGCAGGTGCGCAGGGGGGATCGGATCACGGGAGAGGAGAGGTCGGAATGATGGAGGCCGGCGTCGACCGGCTCGCCAGGGCGACGTTCGGGGCGAGCGAGGCGCCCTGGCCGGCACGGCGCCAACCTACGGGGCGGCGGGTCCGCTGTCAAACGCTCGAGGCCGCTCGCGGGGGCCGAGTCGAGACCCCTCGGGACTTGACGGCGTGCCGAGATCGTAACATTGTGTGTTACATGCCACGTAGCACCCGGTTCTCCGTCGCACTCCACGTGCTGGCTCACCTCGTCGAGGCTCCGGCGCCGCAGACGTCCGAGCAGCTCGCGGCGTGCGTGGGGACGAACCCGGTCGTCGTGCGGCGAACTCTCGCGGGGCTGCGCGCGGCGGGGCTCGTGACCTCATCGCGCGGGACGGGGGGCGGGTGGTCGCTCGCCCGAGACGCCGCCCACATCACGCTGCGCGACGTGTACGCGGCGCTCGACGAGCGACTGCTCCAGGGGATCGACGTGGCCGTGCCTCGTGTTCGACGCGGAGGGTGTCTGATCCAGCGGGCGGTCTCGGGCACGCTCGACGAGTTCCTCGACGACGCCGAGGCACTGCTCGCGGCACGCCTGAGCCGCATCACCGTCGCCGCGCTCGTCACGCGAGTGCGCGGGCTGCAGCGGCACGCGCGCGATCCCGTTCCGCGCGACCACACGACGAGTGACACCCATGTCGAGTGAGACCCATGTCGAGTGACATCCATGATGCTCTGGTGGTCGGCGGGAGCTTCGCCGGCCTCTCCGCCGCCATGCAGCTCGCGCGCGCCCGCCGCCGCGTGCTCGTCGTCGACGCCGGACAGCCGCGCAACCGGTTCGCGCGCACCTCGCACGGCTTCTTCGGTCAGGACGGCAGGACGCCGGCGGCGATCCTCGACACGGCCCGCGCGCAGGTGCTGGCGTACCCGACGGCGGAGCTCCGCCGCGACGAGGCCACGCACGCTGCGATGCACGACGGCGCGTTCGAGGTCACGCTCGCCTCGGGCGCGACCGCGCAGGCGCGGCGGCTCGTGCTCGCGACGGGGATCGTCGACGAGCTCCCCGACATCCCGGGGCTCCGCGAGCGGTGGGGGACGAGCGTCCTGCACTGTCCGTATTGCCACGGCTTCGAGGTGGCGGGCGGCCCGCTCGGCGTGCTGGCCGTCGGGGAGGCGAGCGTCCATCAGGCGCTGCTGCTCCCGGACTGGAGTGCCGACGTCACGCTCTTCACGAACGGCGCCGTCGAGCTGACGGCCGCGCAGCGCGACGCGCTCGCGGCGCGCGGCGTGCGCATCGAGTCGCGGCCGGTCCTGGAGCTGGTGGGTGACGGGTCGACACTGGCCGGCGTGCGGGTGGATGGCCGGGGCGGGGGTGAGGTGATCGCCCTCGACGCGCTGTTCACCGCATCGCGCACGCGGATGGCGAGCCCGCTCGCCGAGCAGCTCGGCTGCGCGTTCGACGAAGGCCCGTTCGGCCCGGTGATCCGTACGGACGCGCGGAAGGAGACCACCGTACCTGGCGTGTACGCCGCCGGAGACGCCGCGCGTGTGCCGCACAACGCGACCTGGGCGTCCGCCGACGGGGTGACGGCCGGCATCGCCGCGCACCAGTCGCTCGCCCTCGCGTGAGCGCCTGATCGGGACTCGCGGCCTGGCGGTCGAAGCGGACGCGCCGTGCACGTCGGGCCGCCACTGGCGAATGCACGCTCCAACCCCTTGTCAGCTTGTCTTTTATCCCCTGTCCAGGATATATTTCCCAGCTACCCTCAAGGTTCGAGGCATTCGTGAAGAAAGACATCCATCCGACGTACGCGACGGCGGTCGTCAAGTGCGCCTGCGGCAATACGTTCACGACCCGGTCCACCCAGGCCGAGATCCACACCGACATCTGCGCCGCCTGCCACCCGTTCTTCACGGGGAAGCAGAAGCTCGTCGACACCGCGGGGCGCGTCGAGCGCTTCCGCCAGAAGTACGGTAAGCCGAGCTGAGTCTACGGGCCCGTCTCTCGGACGCGCTCCAGCGCGCCGAGGAGATCGAGCGAGAGCTGTCGAGCCCGCACACGCTGCGCGACTCGAACCGCCTCGCCGAGCTTGGCCGGGAGCACCGCCGGCTCGCGCCAGTGGTCGAGATGGCCGCCCGGCTTCGGAAGTACGAGGACGAGCTCGCGCAGGCGCGCGAGCTCGTCGGCGTTGACGATCCCGAGTTGGCCGCCGAAGCACGCGCCGAAGAACAGCGCGTGCTCGCGTGCATCGAGCAGCTCGAGCAGGCGCTCAAGCCCCTGCTCATCCCGCCCGACCCGCTCGCCGACCGCCCCGCGATCGTCGAGATCCGGGCCGGCACGGGAGGGGACGAGGCGGCGCTCTTCGCCGCCGACCTGTACCGCATGTACACGCGCTTCTGCGAGCGGCAGGGGTGGCGCGTGGAGCTGATCTCCATGTCCGAGGGGACGCTCGGAGGGATCAAGGAAGTGATCTTCAAGGTGCGGGGAGAGGGCGCGTTCGGGCGCCTCCGGTGGGAATCGGGGGTGCACCGCGTGCAGCGCGTCCCGGTCACCGAGGCCCAGGGTCGCATCCACACCTCCGCGGCCACGGTGGCCGTGCTCCCCGAGGCGGAGGAGGTGGACGTCCGGATCGACAACAACGACATCCGCATCGACGTCTTCCGCTCGTCGGGCCCGGGCGGGCAGAGCGTGAACACCACCGACTCCGCCGTGCGCATCACGCACATCCCCACCGGGATCGTGGTGAGCCAGCAGGACCAGAAGTCGCAGCTCCAGAACAAGCTCAAGGCCATGGAAGTGCTGCGCGCTCGGCTGCTCGACCTGCGTCTCGCCGAGCAGGAGGCGGAGCGTTCGCGCATGCGGAAGACGCAGGTGGGGACGGGGGACCGCTCCGCCAAGATCCGCACGTACAACTTTCCGCAGAACCGCATCACCGACCACCGCATCGGGTTCACGATGCACGAGCTCCAGCGGACGCTCGACGGCGAGCTGGAGCCGCTGATCGATGCGCTGGCGCTGGCGGACGTGGAGGAGAGGCTCGGTGGGTGAGGGCGCGCGGTGCGGGGTGCGGGGCGCGGGGCGCGAGAACGCGGGGCGCGGGACGCGGGGCGCGGGGCGCGCGAGCACGGTGGGAGAATTGCTCGACGAGCTGGAGCGGGTCCTCGGCGCCGCGAGCATCGCGGAGGCCCGCGCCGAGGCGCGCGACATCGTGGCGGCGGTAACCGACATGCCGCGCTTCTGGCCGACGGTCAACAAGAGCGAGGTCGCGGAGGAGGCGGTGGTGGACGCGGCGCGGCGGGCGGCGGCGAGGAGAGCGGCGGGAGCGCCGTTCGCGTACGCCGTCGGACGGGCGGCGTTCCGGCACCTCACTCTCGACGTGGACGAGCGGGTGCTCATCCCGCGGCAGGAGACGGAGGGGTTGGTGGAGCTGGTGCTCGAGTGGGCGGCGAGCGAGGGGCGAGCGGGTGGAATCGCCGTGGACGTCGGCACGGGCTCCGGGGCGATCGCGCTGGCGCTGGCGTCGGAGGGGCGGTTCGAGCGGGTGATCGCGACCGATGTTTCGGCGGGCGCGCTGGCGGTGGCCAGGGCGAACGCCGAGCGCGTGGCGCCGGCGCTCCGCGCTCCGGTGGAGCTCAGGTCGGGTGCGCTGCTCGCTCCGGTCCGCGATGTGCGGGCACGGGTGGTGGTGTCCAATCCACCGTACATCGCGCACCACGAGGCACGGTCGCTCCCCGCCGGGGTGCGGGACTGGGAGCCGCCGGTGGCGCTGTTCAGCGGCGCCGAGGGGATGGCGGCCACGGAGGCGATCATCCGCGATGCGGCCGAGGTGCTGGAGCCCGGCGGGCTCCTGGCGCTGGAGGTGGATTCGCGACGCGCGGCGCTGGCGGCGGAAGCCGCTCTCGCCGACGGACGGTACCGGGACGTCGCGGTGAGGCTCGACCTCGCCGGACGCGAACGATTCCTGATGGCGAGGCGGAGAGACGCATGAGCTTGCTCGAGGACAAGGCCAAGGAGCTCGGCCGCATGATCGGCCAGAGCACGGAGTACCAGGCAGTGAAGCGCGCGAACGACGCGCTCAACGGCGACCGTGACGCGATCGCGCTGCTGCGCCAGATGGAGCAGCTCCGCACGCAGGCGCAGCGCATGATCGAGCGCGGCGAGCAGCCGACGCCGGACATGGAGCAGCAGCTCGATGGCCTGCTGGAGCAGGTGCAGGTGAACCCGTCCTACCAGATGGTGGCCACGGCGCAGGAGAACTTCGACAAGATCATGGCGCGCGTGAACGACTGGATCGTCGAGGGGATCCAGCGGGGCGCGGCGAGCCCGATCATCACGCTGGGGTGAGCGTGGCGCGCGGCCGGCTGATCGTGTTCGAGGGGCCGGAGGGAGCGGGGAAGACCACCCAGCTCCGCCGCCTCGCGAGCTGGCTGGAGTCGCGCGGCATACCCTTCACCGGTGTGCGCGAGCCCGGCGGCACCACGCTGGGCGCGGAGATCCGCCGGCTGCTGCTCGATCCGGAGCGGGAGATGACCCCGCGCGCGGAGGCGCTGCTGTTCATGGCATCCCGTGCCGAGCTCGCGGCGCAGGTGATCGCGCCGAAGCTGGACCAGGGGGAGATGGTGCTCGCCGACCGCTTCTTCCTCTCGACGTACGCGTACCAGGTGGCCGGGCGGGGGCTCCCGGAGCAGGAGATCCGCGCCGCGAACGCGCTGGCGACGGGTGGGATCGTCCCCGATCTCACGCTCCTCTTCGTGGTGCCGCCGGAGCATCGATGGCGGCGCGCGGAACTCCGCGGCGCGCCCGATCGTATGGAACGAGCGGGGGACGCGTTCCACGCGCGCGTCGAGCGCGCGTTCGCGATGGCCCTCGCCCCGGATTGGCAGCTCGACCACCCCGAGTGCGGACCGATCATCGCCGTGCGCGGGGATGGCAGCGAGGCCGAGGTGTTCGCCCGGGTGCTCGCGCTCCTCGGCGAGCGCTGGCCCGAAACTTTCTCGGTCCTCGACGAGTCGCACCCGTGATCCCGCTCGCTCCCTCGAGGTCGTGATGCGCTCTCGCGCTTTCATCGCGCTCGCCGCGCTCGGCGGTGCGCTCGTGTCCGGTGGATGGCTGCTCCAGCGTGGACTGGAACGCGGCACCGGCACCTATGCCCGCGCCCGGCTGTTCGACGACGTGATGCAGCACGTCGAGCGCGACTACGTGGATTCCATTCCCGAGTCGGAGCTGTACGTGCGCGCGACCAGCGGGATGGTGGACGAGCTGCACGACCCGCATTCGGTGTACCTCACTCCAGACCGGCTGCGCAAGCTGAACGAGAGCACCTCCGGCACGTACGTCGGGCTCGGCGTCCAGATCGACGTGCGCGACGGGTGGATCACGATCATCTCGCCGCTCCCCGGCACCCCGGCCGAGCGGGCGGGGATCCAGCCGGGGGACCAGATCGTGGCGGTGAACGGAAAGTCCACCGAGGGGTGGACGCCGGACGAGGCGCGCGACGCGCTGCGCGGGCCGCCGGGCTCCACGGTGAACATTCTGGTGGAGCGCCCCGGCGTGGACGCGCGGCTTCCGTTCACGGTGGCGCGCGCCGACATCCACGTCACCTCGGTGCGCCACCCGATGATGCTCACGGACCGCGTGGGGTACGTGGACCTCACGATCTTCAGCGAGTCGAGCGAGGACGAGCTGCGCAACGCGATCGCCGCGCTCCGGCGCCGCGGCATGAAGACGCTGATCTTCGACCTGCGGTCGAATCCCGGCGGGCTGCTCGACCAGGGGGTGTCGATCTCCGACATGTTCCTCGACGCCGGCGACCGCATCGTGTCGATGCGCGGGCGGGCGCCGGGATCGACGCGCGAGTTCACCGATGACGCGCGGCAGCTCTGGCCCGATCTCGACCTGATCACGCTCGTGGACGATCACAGCGCGAGCGCCGCGGAGATCGTCGCCGGCGCGCTGCAGGACCACGATCGCGCGGTGATCCTCGGCTCCACGACGTACGGGAAGGGGAGCGCGCAGTCGGTGTTCCCGCTCTCCGACGACGCCGGCGCGCTCAAGCTCACCACGGCCCGGTGGTACACGCCCTCGGGACGGAGCATCCAGAAGGAGCGCCCGGACACCGCGTCCGACGATGACGACGATGTGGACGGCGCGCCCCAGCCCGAGGATTCGGCGGCCGAGGCGCCGCTCTCGCAGCGGAAGGCGTATCGCACGGACGCGGGGCGCGTGGTGTACGGTGGCGGCGGGATCACCCCCGACCTGATCATCGCCAGCGAGGATTCGGCCGCGGGGATGCTCGCCTTCTGGCGCGCGCTCGGGAAGGACATCCCGAGCTTCCGCGATGCGCTCACCGAGACGGCGCTGGCGGTGAAGGCCTCGAAGCAGGTGTCGAGCCCCGACTTCACGGTCACGCCGCAGCTGCGCGCGGACCTGTGGTCGCGCATGCGGAAGAAGGGGATCGCGCTCGATCGCGCGTCGTTCGACTCCGCCTCGGCGGCGATCGACCGGCTGCTCGCCTACGAGATCGACCGCTACGTGTTCGGCACGGACGCGGAGTTCCGGCGCCGCGCGAAGGATGACCGCGTGATCCGATCGGCGCTCGACCTCGCGGCCGTCGGCACGACGCAACGGGCGCTGCTCGATCGCGCGGCCGCGCTGCGCGCCGCCAAGCACGAGGACGTGCCGCACAAATCATGAGCGACCGCATCTTCGTGCTGGGCGCGGGACGGGCTGGACGAGGGCTCGCCCGCGCCCTTCGCGCATCGGGGGTGGAGGTGGTGGGGGTGCACGGACGGCACGAGCCCGGAGGGGAGGACGGCGTGACCGTCGGCGCGATCCCGCCCGCGCTCGCGCGCGCGAGCGTGGCGCTGGTGACCGTGCGCGACGCGCAGATCGACGGCGCGCTCGACGAGCTGCTCGCCGCCGGGCTCGCGCCGGGCACGGTGGTGCTCCACGCGAGCGGGAGCGCGGAGCCGGCCGCGCTCGCGCGCGTGCGCGCGGCCGGGCACCCCTCCGGCACCTTCCACCCGCTCGTCCCGATAGCCGATCCCGCGCGCGCGCCCGAGATGCTGCGGGGCGCGTGGATCGGGATCGACGGCGACGCCGCCGCGCGCGATGCCGCCATTCGCCTTGCCGAGCGACTCGGCGCACACCCGCTGGACATCCCGCCGGGTGAGAAGGCGCGCTACCACGCCGCTGCGGTGATGGTGTCCAACTTCCCGGTGGTGCTGCTGTATCTGGGAGAGCGGCTGCTCGTGGAGGCGGGGCTCGACCCGCGCGTGGCGCATCGCGCGCTGCACCCGCTCTTCTCGGCGATGGCGGACAACCTGCGCGTGCACCGCGGACCGCGAGCGCTCACCGGTCCGCTGGTGCGGGGGGACGCGGACACCGTGCGACGGCACCTGGTGGCGCTGGCGTCGGACCCGGAGGCGCTCGCCGCCTACCGCGCGCTCTCGCGCGCGGCGCTGCCGCTGGCGGTGGAGGCGGGGGCGGAGGGGGAGAAAGTCGAGGAGATTCGGGAGGTGCTGGGGTAGAACGGCGCGGGGTGCGGGGCGCGGGGTGCGGGGTGCGTGAGGACAGAGATTGAGCGACGAGGGCACCGGCCTTGGCCGGTGCCCTCGTCGCATTCCATAGTCACCCGCGCCCCACGCCCCGCATCCCGCATCCCGCGTCCCGCGACTCAACTCTGCTCGAACACCCTCACTCCCTTCGGCACGCGGAACGTGAAGGCGCCGCGGTCCAGCTTCGCGTTCGGGACGATCCGCTCGATCGTCACGCGACGGACGACGCCGTTGGCGTCGGTGGTCTCGAACTGGCGGAGCAGGGCGTCGTCGTCGTCCACCCAGACCGTCGCCTTGGTGAACGGGATGGTGGAGTCGCGCGGGACGAGCACCACGGCATGGGTGGCGTGCCCTTCGATGGACGCCGTGCCGCCGGCGGAGATCTTATAGCGCGTCTTGGGGGAATCGAGGAACCACGACGCGACATCGGGCGCGCCCGCGCTCCCCGACGCCAGCGGTGCCTTGATCACCTGTCCCGGGTTCGTGCTCGGCAGGTACACCCACACGGCCTTCCCGTCCGCCACGATCCGGTCGCCCGCCGGATCGGTGAAGCGCACCGAGAGGTAGCCCGGGATCCGCTGCTGCAGCTCGCCGTGCGAGGTGACCTCGCTCCCGGTGAGGGGATTGGTGAGCCGCTGCGTGAACGTGGCGCGCACGGTGTGGATCTTCGCGTACGCCTTCACCGCGCGATCCACCGTCTGCTCCGCCGTCTGCGCCACGGCTGGCGCCGCGGCCAGGCCCCACGCCCCCACCACCCCCGCCACCACCGCCACCCGTCTGAAGTATGACCGCATGCGTTCTCTCCTGGTGTAGTCTGCCGCCGGGGACTACCGGGCCAACGCAGAACCTTTACCACCCTCCCCCCACTCCCGCCTCATCCCCCTGGCCCCCAGCCCCTGGCCCCTGACCACCAACTACACCATCGCCGCCGCCCCGGTCCCCCCGCGCTCCCCCGCCGCCGCTCGAGCCCCCGGAGCGGGGGTCAACGTGCGGCCGATCGCCGCCGCGATGGCGCGCAGCTCGCCGACGAGTTGGGCGAACTGCTCGGGGTGGAGCGACTGCGCCCCGTCGGAGAGGGCGCGCTCGGGGTTCGGGTGCACCTCCACGAGGATCCCGCTCGCGCCCGCGGCCACCGCGGCGCGCGCCATCGGGATCACCTTGTCGCGCACGCCCGTGCCGTGGCTCGGGTCGGCCACGATGGGAAGGTGCGAGAGCCCCTGCACGATCGGGATCGCGGTGAGGTCGAACATGTTCCGCGTCACCGTGTCGAACGTGCGGACGCCGCGCTCGCACAGGATCACCTGGTCGTTCCCGCCGGCGAGGATGTACTCGGCGCTGAGGAGCAGCTCGCCGATCGTCGCCGCCAGGCCGCGCTTGAGGAGCACGGGCTTCCCGAGCTTGGCGACGAACTTGAGGAGCGAGTAGTTCTGCATGTTGCGGGCGCCGATCTGGATGCAGTCGCCGTACTCGGCCACCAGCTCCGCCCCCTCCTCGTCCATCGCCTCGGTGACGATGGCGAGCCCCGTCTCCCGGCGCGCGAGCGCGAGCAGCTCGAGGCCGCGGCGGCCGAGGCCCTGGAACGAGTACGGCGAGCTGCGCGGCTTGAACGCGCCGCCGCGGAGCGCGGCCGCCCCGGCGGCGCGCACCTGTCGCGCCGCGGTGACGATCTGCTCCTCGGACTCGACCGAGCAGGGGCCGGCGATCACCACCACCTCGTCCCCACCCACGTGGACGCCCGGCGCGATGGTGACCACGGTGTTCTCCGGCCGCCACTCTCGCGACACCTGCTTGTACGGCTGCGTGACGTGGATCACCTGCACCACGCCGCTGAGCGCCTCGATGCGCGAGGAGTCCACGCGCCCGTCGTTGCCGACGAGCCCCACCGCGGTGCGCTGCGCGCCGGGCATCGGGCGCGCCTCGTACCCCATCTCCTCTATGGTGCGGACGACGGCATCGATCTCGGCTTGCGATGCGCCGTGCTTCATGACGACGAGCATCAGTGTTCCTCGATCTCCAGCGACCAGCCATCCACCGCGAGCACGATCTCGCCGCCGTAGCGCTCGGCGATCGTGCCGCGGATGTCGGCGTGCTCCACCGGAGGATAGAAGTGGGTCAGGACCAGCGTGCCGGGACGCGCCGACTCGGCCATCGCGGCGCACCGCTCGGGCGTCAGGTGCGAGGGAATCGCCAGCTCCTCCGGGAGCGAGCACTCGCACAGCAGCACATCGCACTCGCGCGCCCACTCGGCGAGCGAGGGGTCGGGGCCGGTGTCCCCCGTGTACACGACACGGCGCCCGCCGTGTCCTACACAATATGCCACGCTCTCCTCGGTATGGGGAACCTTCCGCGCCTCGAGCGCGACGCCGTCCCCCAGCTCCACGGTCTCTCCCGGCGCCACCTCGCGCACGGCGAGGGGGAAATCGGGGTGGCGCACCCCCTCGCCGAAGATCTCGGCCATGCGCGAGAGGAGGGCGTCGATTCCCAGCGGGCCGACGATCGTGATGGGCGCCGAGCGTGGCGGGAGCGCGCCCCAACGCCAGGCGAAGAGGAGGGTGGGGAGGTCGCTGGTGTGGTCGGCGTGGAAGTGCGTGATGGCGACGTGCGTGATCCCCATCCAGTCGATCCCCAGCGTGGCCATGCGGTGCACCACGCCGCTCCCGCAGTCGAGCAGCAGCCGTACGCCGCCGGCCTCGATGAGATACCCGGCGTTGACCCGGCTGGGTGAGGGGGCGGCGGTGCCGGTGCCGATCGTGACGAGCTTCATCGTGGCTGGCTGGGTTGGCGGGTCGTGGGGGCCCCCGGCCCCTACACTCCAGCGGCCTCCTCCACCGCCGCCCCCTTCAACCGCACGCTCACGAACGACGACACCCCCGGCTCCTGCATCGTCACGCCGTACACCGCGTCGGCGGCCTCCGTGGTCGTGCGCGGATTGTGGGTGATGACGATGAACTGCGTCTTCGTCTTGAACTCGTTGAGCATCCGCACGAAGCGGCCAACGTTCTGGTCGTCGAGCGGGGCGTCCACCTCGTCGAGCAGGCAGAACGGGCTCGGCTTGGTGAGAAAGATGCCGAACAGAAGGGAGAGCGCCACGAGCGCGCGCTCGCCGCTGGAGAGCAGGTGGATGCGCTGCGTGCGCTTCCCGCGCGGGCTCGCGTGCACCTCGATGTCGCAGTCGAGCGGCGCCTCGGGGTTCTCGAGCCGCAGGTCGCACTCGCCACCGCCGAACAGCGTCATGAAGATCTGGCGGAAGTTCTCGCGCACTTGCGTGAACGTCGCCAGGAAGAGCTCGCGCGCGGTGACGTCGATCTCGCGAATGGCCTGCTGCAGCGACGTCTTCGCCTGCTGCAGGTCGTCGCGCTGCCCGGTGAGGAAGTCCAGGCGCTTCACCTCCTCCTGGTGCTCCTCGATCGCCAGCGGGTTCACCGGGCCGATCGACTCCAGCTCCTCGCGCAACGCGGCCAGGTCGGCGCGCAGCGTGTCGTCGTCGGCCTCCACCGGGACCAGCTCGGCCAGCATCACGTCGAGGGGGCGCCGCCACTCGGCCTCGAGGCGCTCGCGGATCGCCGCGCGCTTGCCGGAGAGCTCCGTGTAGCGCAGCTCGGCGTGATGGAGCTCGTCGGCGAGGTGCGTGGCGCGGCGCCGGGTCTCGTCGAGCGTGCGCTCCGACTCCTCGAGCCGCTGGTCGGCGCGCTGCACCTCCTCCTCGGCCTCGGCCAGACGCGCCTCGCTGTCCTGCAGCGTCGCCTGGCGCGCCTCGAGATCCATGCGCCACTCCGCCATGCGACGGGCGAGCACGCTGTCGGCCTGCTCGATGTCGGTGAGCTCGGCGAGCAGCGTCTCCATGCGCGCGCTGGCGTTCTGCATCTCGGCGTCGAGCCGCTTCTCGCGGTCGGAGGACACCTGCAGACGGGCCTGCACCTGCGCCAGCTCCACCTGCCAGCGCGTGCGCTCCTCGCGCGCCAGCTCCTGCATCTGCTCCAGCTCCGCGAGTCGCCCGGCCGACTCGGCGCGCTCGGCGTCGGCGGCCGCGATCTGCTCCTCGAGCGCGGCGCGGCGCGCCTCCAGCTCCTCCACGCGCGCGCCGAGGTCCGCCCGGCGCGCGGTGAGCTTCTCGGTCATCGCCTCCACGTTGGCGATCTCGCGCTCGGCGCGGGCGCAGCGGCGCGAGACCTCGTCGCGCATCTCGCCGGCCTGGCGGAGCGCCTGCTGCGCCTCCGCCGATGCCTCGGTGGCCGCGGCGACGGCGCGCTCGGCCTCCTCGAGCGTGGCGCGCGCGGCGTCGGCCTCCGCCGATGCCGCCGTGCGGGCGCTCTCCGCCGCGGCGAGCTCCTCGCGCAGGCTCGTGAGCTCGGCGCGCCGGCGCAGCGGGCCGGGGCCCGCGGCGGAGCCGGGGAGCCACACCGCGCCTCTCGCATCGACGAAGGCGGCGCCGTCCTCCACCGCGCGCACGTGGCCGAGCAGGTTGCGCACCCAGCCGCGCGCCGGCTCCGCCGCCTCCACCAGCCCGGCGAGCGAGCCGCCATCGGCATCGCCGGGGAGGGGGACGTCGAGCGGGAGAAGCAGGAGCGGACCGGGATTCGCCTCGGCGTGCCAGGCGCGGATCGCCCGGGCCGCCGCCTCATCGCGCACGAGAATGGCGTGCACCGTGTTGCCGAGGAACTTCTCGACGAGCACGGCCGAGGTGGCACCGGTGGAGATGAAGTCGGAGAGCGGCCCGAGGATGGCGCCGTCGCCGAAGCGCTCGCGCTCGCGCAGGAGGCGCGCGGCGGCGGGGGCGAGCCCCACGCGCTCGCGCTCGAGCGACTCGAGCGCGTGCACCTTCCCCTGCAGCGACGTCGCGAGCTCCTCGAGGCGGAAGAGCTCCGCGCGCGCCGCCGACTCGCGGCCGCGCGCGTCCTCGGCCGCCGCCCGCGCGCCCTTGAGGCGCTCCGCCATCTCCTCCACCGCGGTCGTCCCCTCGTCCACGGCACGCTGGGCGAGGTCGAGCTCCCCCTTCGCGAGGGCGCGCGCCTCGCCGAGCTGCTCGTGCTCGGCGGCCAGGGCGTCGCCGCGCTGCGCCAGCTCGGCCGCCTCGCGCTCGGCGCCCTCGCGGTCGAGCTCCGCGCGGCGGAGCTGGTCGCGCAGCTCGCGCAGGCGCCGCTCCCCCTGCTCGAACGCCTGACGAGCGGCGCTCACCGCGCGGCGCGCCTCCTCCTCGGCCTCGGCGCGCTGCTCGAGCTCCTCGCGCGCGGTGGCCAGCTCCTGGTCCAGCCGGGCGCGCTCCTCGCGCGCCTGCTCGCGGTCGAGCACGAGCTGGCTCCCGAGCTGCTCGCTCGCGCGACGCTCCTCCTCGGCGCGCTGGCGGCGCGCCGTGGCGTTGCGCTGCCGCTCCTCGGCCACGCGCAGCTCGCTCTCCAGGCGCATCGCCTCCTCGCGCTGCGCGCTCACCAGGCGGGCCAGCTCGCCCCGGCTCGCCTCCGCGCTCGTGCGCGCGCCGTGCGCCGCCTCGCGGGCGTGCTCGGCCTCGGTGACGGCCTCCTCCGAGCCCGGCAGCCCCTCGCGGAGCCCCGCCACGCGCTCCTCCAGACGCGCGAGCTCCTCGCGCCACGCCTGCATCTCGCGCGCGGCCAGCGTGAGCTCCACGCCGAAGCGGCGCGCCATCAGATCGGTGTGCCGCTCGGCGCGCTTGCGCTGCCGCGAGAGGGAGCGCACCTGGCTCTGCACCTCGGCGATCAGGTCGTCGAGGCGCGCGAGGTCCACCGTGGTCTCCTCCAGCCGGCGCTCGGTGGTGCGCCGCCGGTCGCGGTACAGCCCCACGCCCGCCGCCTCCTCGAACAGCTCGCGCCGGTCGTCGGGGCGGTCGGAGAGGAGCGCGTCGATCATCTTGGACTCGATCACGATCCCCGAGTCGGCGCCGAGGCCGGTGCCGCGGACCATGTCGTGGATGTCGCGCAGCCGGCAGGGGGCGCCGTTGAGCAGGTACTCGCTCTCTCCCGAGCGCGAGAGCCGGCGCGTGATCACCACCTCGCGGAAGGGGACGGGGAGCTGGCCGTCCTCGTTCTCGAAGTGCAGCGACACCTCGGCGATGTTCACCGCGCGGCGCGCCGACGAGCCCTGGAAGATGACCTCCTCCATCTTGGCGCCGCGGAGCGCGCGCGCGCGCTGCTCGCCAAGCACCCAGCGCACGGCGTCGGACACGTTCGACTTGCCGCACCCGTTCGGTCCGACGATGGCCGTCACACCCGGCTCGAACAGCAGGTGGGTCTGATCGGCGAACGACTTGAAGCCGTGCATCTCGAGCTTGGTCAACCGCACTAGAAAGATCTCCCGGTTCGATACACCACGCGCGGCTGCTCGCCGCTCGCGCGGAAGGTCGCCAGCAGTGGCTCGGCCTGCGCGGCGCTCTCGAACGCGCCGGCGTAGACGTTGGCCTGCCCGTTCGGCTGAAGGAGCGCGTAGGTGGGCAGCCCCTTGAGCCGGTAGCCGTCGATGAACACCGGCACCTGCTCGCGCGCCACGTTGGCCTGCACGAGGAGCGCGAACGGCGCGTGCACCACGTGTCCCTGCCTGGCGGCGAGCACCTTCCGCGCACGCAGGTCGCGCAGGAGGGCGTCGGCCGGCGCGCGCGTGCGGAACGCGCCGGTGATGACGAGGAAGCTGTGCCGCCCGTCAGCTCCGACCATCGGGGACCAGGTGACGGCGGGGAGGGAGCGCGCCGACTCCTGCTCGAGCTGGGAGTTGGCGAACGTCATGCTGCTGAAGTCGTAGATGGCCACCGCCCAGTCCGCGGCCGCCGCCGAGTCGCCGGGGTTGGCGACGGCGAGCGAGGAGGGGGCGGGAGCGGGGGTGGGGGGAACGGCGGTCCCGTTCGCCGATCCCGACGGCGCCGCCTGACGCGGCGCCGAGTCGGTGGCGAGCATCGCGGTGGAGGCGGTCTGCACGGCGGCCGAGTCGGCGGTGGTGTCGGCCGGGCCGTCGGCCGCGACCACGCGCGCCGGGTGATCCTGGCGCGCCGGCAGGAACCGCCTCGTCGCCCAGGTCACGAGACCGAGCGTCACGACCGCCGCGGCGATGACGCCCAGCCACACGGGGAGCGGGCGCGCGCCGAGGTTGGCCACGGTCTGGAGGACGCGAGGGGTTCTGGTCTTCGTGCCGGTGACGAACAGGGGGCGCGACGGGGGGCCGAAGGAGACGTCCTGCTCTCGGCTCTCGACTCTCGGCTCTCGGTGACTGCTGTCCGCCGGGAGGTGCGCGGAAGCGAGGGACGCGGTGTCCTCCTCGACGTCCACGGGCGTGGGCGCGGCGGCCACGGGGAGCTCGGCGCGGGCGAGCTCGCGCCCGCCCGCGGGGAGGGCGGTGTCGCCGACGAGCACCACGCCGTCCATCGCCGTGGCGAACTTCGGGAGCGCCGGCGCATCGGCCGGCGCGAGCACGAGGAGCAGGGCGCCCACCTCGTGAAAGCCGCCGGCGAGCCGCGGCCACCGCTCGCTGCGCAGCACGGCATCGACGTCGATGGGCGCCGCGCCGCTGGGGAGCACGTACAGGTTGCGCGCCGGGTCGATGGGACGCGCCACGTGGTTGAGGGAGACGCCGTAGAAGAACGCGTCCACGATCCCGTGTGCCGTCTCGTCGGACACGAACGCCTCGATCGGGGGGAGCTCCCCGACCACGTCGGCGATGGCCACGCGCCGGCGGCGCGCCTGGACGCGCCCGATGCCGAGCGCCACTCGAGCGGCGGCGATGGGATCGTCGCCGACGATGAGCGCCGAGCTGGTGCTGTCGAGCTCCCCGGCGATGCGCTCCCCTTCCTGCTCCCAGTCGGCCCGACGCGAGTGCTCCGGTGGAGAGCCCGTCACGGTGCCCCCTCGTAGACCCAGTAGTCCTTCCCCGATGCCCTGGCGACCTGCTCCGCCTCGGCCCTGGTGGGGTAGGGGCCGAGCACGACGCGGTAGATGGTGATCCCCATGCGCTGTGTGGCAACCACTCGCGCGGACTGCCCGTTCACCGAGATCGTGCTCGCGACCGCGCGCGCGGTGTCCGCCGAGCGCACGGCGGCGAACTGCACGGTGAATCCCTGCGCGCGAAGCGTGGCGGAGTCGGGGCGTGCCGGGGGAGCGGCGCTGTCCGACGCTCCTCCCCCGCCGAGCGGCGCTCGGGTGGGGCGTGGGGGGAGCGTGGTGTCGAGGGGAGGGGGCGGGGCGACGGCGCTCGTGTCCCCGGGTGCCGCCAGGGTGTCGCTGTCGCCGCCGAACGTAACCGGCTCGTCCAACCCCTCGGCGCGCGGCCGGAAGCCGTTCCAGGCGACGAACAGCCAGTTGTCGCTCGCTCCCTTCTTCGCGGTCTCCCGCACGCGCAGCGTGTGGCCATCCACGAACACCACGTCCTTCCCCTGCAGGAGCGCGATCCAGCCATTGGGCGCGACGGCGGGGAGGTCGTTTCGCCAGTCGGTGGCCACCTCGCCCACGGCGCGCTCGGTCCCCACGGCGATCACCCACGCCGAATCTGCGCCGGCGGCGCGCGCGAGCACGAAGCGTCCCGTGGGATCCATGCGCAGGTCCGACACCGGCGAGCCGACGGCGACGCGCGCGCTCACCGCGTGCGAGTAGCGGTCGATGACGAGCAGCTCGCGCGAGGAGTCCTCGGCCACGTAGAGCCGGTCGCCGCTCGGGGTCGTGGCCACGGCGCGCACGCGATGCGGCAGGCGAATGCTCGGCACCGCCTCGAGGCCGCGGCTGCGCACTCCGACGAGCCCGGAGTCGACCGTGAAGTACACGCGATCGCCCACCTGCGTGCGCACGGCACGCGAGACGCGCGGGAAGATGGCGGTGTCGGTGATGCTCCGGTCGGGGGGATGGATCTGCCAGATCGTCGTGTGGCCTGGCACATCGGCGAGGATGAGGAGGGCGCCGTCGGGCTCGGGGATGACGTCGCGCGCCGGGACGGGGGGATCGAACTTCCAGCTCCCCGCTGGGGTGAGGCGCACGATGGCGCCGTCGTCATCGATGCCGTAGACGGCGGATCCGTCGGTGGAGGCCAGCCTGGCGAGCCGTGGCTTGGAGGTGCGGCTCACGGAGCCGAGCCTTAGGTCCACGCGCACGACCGCGCCCTTCTCGTCCACCGCGGCGACGGATCCGGCCTCGTCGTCGAAGCCGAGGATGCGCTCGAGGGGGGGCGTTCGCTCGTTCGACGTCCAGAGGAGGGAATCGATCTCCGGGTACGCGAATGCCCGGGCCGCACCGCCGCCCCGCGGAAAGCGCAGGACGATCTGGTCGGGCCCGCGCATGCTGCTGCTGGCAGAGGGGGTGTCGGGAATGGCGGGAATGCCGGCGCGGTCGGATCGGCCGCACGCGACCAGCACGAGCGCCAATGCGATCAGCGTCGTTCGCACGGGCGTAAGGTACCGGGGGAGGGCGGTGCGTTCAAGGGCGGTGCGTGGCGGGCCACGGCGCGCCGGAGGCGGTGTGCGGGGCGCGGGGTGCGGTGGAGTATGGAATGCGACACGGGGACCGGCCTTCGCCGGTCCCCGTGTCGCTCAGTCTCTATTCTCACGCGCCCCGCGCCCCGCGCCCCGCACCCCGCGTCAGAACGGCGGATAGAGCGAGAACCGCCAGTACCCGTGCTTCCCCGGCGCCTCGAGCGGAATGGCGTAGTCCCAGCGGAGGATCGCGTAGTTGAACAGGTTCACGCGCACGCCGAAGCCGTAGCTCGTGAGCAGGCCGCGCACGTTCGACGGGTCGTCGGGGCGCATGCGGTGCAGCTCCAGCTTCTGGCCGGTGAACCACGCCGTCCCCACGTCGTAGAAGAACGCGCCCTCGATGGGCGGCACGGGGATCACGCCGCCGACGCCCCCCCCGCGCAGGAGCGGGAAGCGCAGCTCCGCGCTCGCGTACGCCACGCGGCTGCCGAGGAGCGGGGAGCAGCGCCAGAGGCCGGAGGGAGTCTGGTCGGGGCAGTTCTGCTCGGTGGACAGGAACGTGTCGCGCTCGTAGCCGCGCAGCACGTCGGTGTAGCCGATGTACTTGCGCAGCGTGTCGGCGTCGCGCCCGACGGAGATGCTCGCGGTGGCGCGCGTCGCGATCGTGAGGAAGTTGAACAGGATGGGATCGTACCGCCGGTAGTCGGCCAGGTACTCCAGCCACCGGTAGTTGCCCACCGCCGGCGTCACCTGGAAGCGGTAGCGACGGCCGTAGATCGGCGCCGTCGTCCCCCAGAGCACGTTGTCCGACACGTAGGCGAGCGACGGCTGCAGGTAGTTCACCGTGCGGTCGTTCCGCTCATCCTCGTTGTACGGCGTGGACAGCGTGAGCGTCTGGTCGAGCAGGCGCGTGAACACGAGGTCCGTGCGATCCAGGTTCGTCCAGTTGAGCCCCAGCTCGAAGCGCGTGAACCGGTCGAGCGGGTAGATCGCCGTGGCGAACGCCTGCCGCACGATGTAGCGCGTGATGACCTGGGTCTCCTGGTACCCGGGCGTGCCGTTCTCGTCGATCGTCACCGGCTGCAGCGCGTACCCGTTCCCGAAGTAGTACGGGGTCTGGAAGATGCCGGTGGTGTACTGCAGCCGGCGAGACAGGTTGGTGTATCCGGCGAACACCTGCGCCTCGCTTATGCGCCCGTTGATGGCGCCGGCGAAGGCGAGCTGGTTGTTCCCCACCATGTCGCTCAGCACGATCGCGGTGCCGCCGAACACGCCGCTCCCGAAGTTGTCCTGCGCGTAGCCCACGGTGGGGCGCGCGATGTAGTCGGGGGAGAAGCGGATGTGGTACTTGTACCGCTTGAACCGGTTGGTGTCGGGGAGCGCGAGCTCGCCGGTGTCGAGCAGCGCGGCCACGCTCACCGGCGCCTGGTCGCCCGTGGCGGTCTCGCCGGCGAGCGGCGTGCTCTGCGACGGACGGAAGCCGGAGCCCGAGCGGTAGTACGACGTGGCGCCGCTCGCCTGGGGGACGCTGTCCATCGCCGCCACCTGGGCGATCGCGTTGCTGTCCGCCGGCATCGCGCGCCGCGCCACCTGCGCCGGAGCGGGCTCGTGGTACGGCTCGCGCTTGAGCAGCCGCGGGTTGTCGATCGACCACACGGAGTAGTCGCCGTCCTCGTAGTACGTGAACGCCAGCCGGTCGGTGTCGCGCGCCCACGAGATGGCCGGGCTCACCTCGGTGAACGCGGTGACGCCCCCCACCACGCGGGTGAGCTGGTAGTGCTGCCGGTCGGCGAGGTCGTACAGGAAGACGTTCTCGATCCCGCTCCGGTTGCTCACGTACGCGATCGACTTGGAGTCGGGCGCCCACATCGGGTTGATGTTGAGCCCCGCCTGGTTGGGGAGCACCTCCACCCGTCCCGTCTCCAGGTGGTACAGCGCGATCTGCATCTTGGGGAAGTGGAGGAGCGACAGGTCCGCTCCCGGGCCGCGATCGCTGGCGAACGCGATCATCTTCCCGTCGGGCGACCACTGCGGCTGCAGGTCGCCGTACTTGTCATCCGTGAGCTGGCGGAGGTTCTTCCCGTCGGTGCCCACGATGTACAGGTCGGTGATGCCGCCGCGGTCGCCGCTGAACACGAGCTGCTTCCCGTCGGGCGACCAGCTCGGGCTGGTGATCCCGTCCAGCGGCAGCTCGATGCGCGCGATCCGCTTGCGGCGCTTCACGTCGAGGATGTACAGGATCTCCTTTCCCTCGCCGAGCGCGGTGAAGGCGAGCCGCTTGCCATCGGGGGAGAAGGAGCTCTGCGAGTAGAGGAGCTGCAGCTCCTGGTAGTTCGGGTCGAAGGTGCTCTTGACGAGCCGCGCGATGCGCTTGCCGGTGCTGGCGTCGGCGAGCCAGAGGTCGATGAACACCTGCCCGCGCAGGAAGCTGCCGTTGGAGAGGAACGCGACGTACTTCCCGTCCGGGGAGAGCGCGGGGGCGAGGAAGATCTGCCCGCCCGTGCGCCGCTCGGTGAGCAGCGGCTGGGCGAACTTGCGCGGGCGCTCGAGCTGGGCGATCTGCGGCAGGTGCTGCACCTGCATCGCCTCCTTCCACTCGTCGCCCAGGTCCTCGAGAGACTTCCCGGTCTCGTGCTTGAACGCGCGCTCCACCCCCATGCTCGGCACGGCGGTGAGAATGGTGCCCACGATCTCGTCTCCCCAGCGCTGGGCGACGTAGGCCCAGAACGCCTGGCCGTAGCGATAGGGGAAGAACTCGTCGGGGCGCTCGGTCATCTGCTCGATGCTCGGCAGATGTCCGTTCAGCGCCGCGTCGCGGAGCACGGTGGACGTGTGCGGATCGTCCGGGCCGATGGACAGATACTCCGCCATCCCCTCCATGAACCAGAGGGGCGGGTTCACCTGGGCGAGCGACTGCAGCGCGCCCCCGGCGCCCCGGCCGCGCTGGAACACGTCGAACTGGAACTCGTGCACCATCTCGTGCGTGAGCACGTGCTCGAAGGTGCGGTAGTCGCCGGTGAAGGGGAGGAGCATGCGGTCGCGCAGCGGCTCCGTGACGCCTCCCGTCCCCTCGCCGAGATCACCGGTGACGTTGTTCTGCCCGAAGTCGGCGCGCGAGGCGAACACCATGATCGGCTTCTTCTCGCGGAACTCGTGGCCGAGGACGCGCGAGAGCCGGTTGTACGCGCGCTCCGCCATGCGCGCCGCGTCCAGCGCCGCGGTGCGCTCGGACGGGTAGTAATGCACCAGGAAGTGCTCGGTCTCGATGACCTGCCAATCGAAGTGCGAGTACTGCACCTGGTTCTTGCCGAAGTACGCCTGGGCGGCGAGCGGGCCCGCGACCACCGGGCACATCGCCAATGCCGCGCCTGCCAGCCACGCCCACCGTCTCGTCATACGCCGGCTCCCTCTCGGTCTATCGCCACGGATCGCGCGTCGCTCCACAGGCGTTCGAGCTGGTAGAAGTCGCGCAGCACCGGATGAAACACGTGCACCACGAAGTCGATGTAATCGAGCAGCACCCACCGCCCCTGTTGCAGCCCCTCGATGTGATGGGCGCGGACGCCTTCCTTCTTCAGCTCCTCGAGCACGTGCTCGGCGATGGCGCGCACGTGGGTGTCGGAGTTCCCACTCGCGATGACGAAGAAATCGGTGGCATCGGAGACCGGTTCCAGATCGAGCATCACCACGTTGGTCGCCTTGAGGTCGAGACAGAGCGCGGCGGCGCGCCGGGCCTGCGCGTACGAAGAGGGCGTCTTCGGTCGGGGCATTCGCGAATGATCGGTCTGGGCCAATAACCCGTTGGAACCGTGACGCGTCACGAAAGTTCCTCGGGGACGATGTCGCAATATGGTGCGGGAGCTGGGCGCGACCTAGTGGTCGGGGGCCGGGCTGGGGGCCAGGGGCCAGAGGCCGGGGGTGGACCGCGGGGCGAGCGCCAAAGGCCCTTTGGCGCTCGCCCCGCAGTCCGCCCCCGGCCCCCGGCCCCTGGCCTCCGGCCCCTGAGGCGGCCCCCGCCCCACTACCGGGCCAGCACGCTCAGCTCCGGCCTCGCCTCCAACCCCTGCGGGAAGTACGCGTTGCTCACGTACTGCGACACCATCCGCTGCGTGTTGAAGAACGAGCCGTTGAGGGCGATGGCGTAGCGCATCACCTCGGCCCAGGCGAGCGGGAGGCCGTAGTACAGCGGGATGATCGTGCGCTCGAGCTTCGTGTACAGGTCCTCGGTCTCGACCGCCTCGTTCCCCTCCGGCGCCGCCGCGCTCCCGATCGACCAGCCGGTGACCCCCTCCACGTGCCCCTCGATCCACCATCCGTCGAGCACGCTGAACGACGGCACGCCGTTGATCGCCGCCTTCATCCCGCTCGTCCCGGATGCCTCGAGCGGCTTCATCGGGTTGTTGAGCCACATGTCCACCCCCGACGTGATGAGCCGGCCGAGCTCCATCTCGTAGTTCTCGAGGTAGACGACGGGGACGTCGTCGCCGAGCGCCTTCGCCGCCTCGTGGATCTGATGGATGAGCTCCTTCCCCCCCTCGTCGCGCGGGTGCGCCTTGCCGCCGAAGATGATCTGGATGCGCCCGGCCTCGCGGGAGATCCGGCGGAGCCGGTCGATGTCGCGGAAGACGAGGTTCGCGCGCTTGTACGGCGTGGCGCGGCGCGCGAAGCCGATGGTCAGGACGCGCGGATCGAGCAGCCGCCCGGTCCGCCGCGCGACCTCCTCGAGCAGGATCTGCTTGGCGACCGAGTGCGCCACGCGGATCTCGTCGAGCGGGATCCCGACGGCGTAGCGGAGGTACCGGTTGTCGTGCCGCCAGGCGGGGATGCGCCGGTCGAACAGCTCGCGGAACGCATCGGACGTCCACGTGACGGCGTGCACGCCGTTGGTGATGGAGTCGATGGGGTACGCGGGGAACATCCCCTGCGAGATCTCGCGGTGCCGCATCGCCACGCCGTTGATGTAGCGCGAGAGGCGGAGGGCGAGATACGTCATGTTGAGCGCATTGTCCTCGTCGCAGCAGCGCGAGGCGTGGAGCAGCTCGGCGTAGTCGCTCCCGAGGATCGAGCGCACCTGCTCGTCCGTGAAGCGGTCGTGACCGGCGGGGACGGGCGTGTGCGTGGTGAACACGCACTGGCGGCGCACCGCCTCGAGATCGCTCTCCCCGACGTCCCAGTGCTTGCGTCCGGCGAGCTGGCGCTCGAGGAGGGTGAGCGTGAGGAGCGCCGCGTGCCCCTCGTTGATGTGGTAGTGCAGCTCGTCGTCGTAGCCGAGGGAGCGGAGCATCGCCGCGCCGCCCATCCCGAGCACGATCTCCTGCGCCAGCCGGTAGCGCGAGTCGCCGCCGTACAGGTAGTCGGTGAGCGTCCGGTCGGCCGGCTCGTTCTCCGGCACGTCGGTGTCGAGCAGGTAGACGGGGACGGTGTGCCCGTTCACCCCGTACATGATGTAGCGCCAGGCGCGGACGCGCACGCTGCGCCCCTCGATCCCCACGGTGATGCGCGGCGAGAGCTCCTCGAGCTTCTGCTCGGGATGCCACTGCACGGGGGTCTCGGTCTGTCGTCCCTCGGCGTCGAGGTGCTGCTGGAAGTACCCTTTGCGGTGCAGGAGGGTGACGGCGGCCATGGGGACGCCGAGATCGGCGGCGGAGCGGAGCGTGTCGCCCGCCAGGACGCCGAGTCCGCCGCTGTACGTGGGGATCCCCTGCTCCAGGCAGATCTCCATGGAAAAGTACGCGACGGTCTCTCTGGTGTTATCGAACATGCGTGAGTCCGTGAACTACTCGAGATGGGATGGAAGAAACGCTCGCTCGGCCGGGGGGGCTTTCGCAAGGAGGTCGCCGGGGGGATCCCGCTGGACGCGGGACGTGGAGCGCGGGGCGCGCCATCGGGAGACGAGCCACGCGGCGCGGGAAGCGAGACGCTGGGCATGCTACCCCGGAAATGTAACCGTGAGAAGCTCGACCGGGGCAAGGGCCAGCACATCGGCCAGCGCGAGCGCGCCGCCGGCGCCCGGCCCGGGGGCGGCGGTGGCTCCGGAGAGGTGGGCGTGCCACTCGACGCGCGCGAGATCGCCGGGGAGGACGAGCCTCGTGTTTCCCCACGCCGCCGTGCCCACCGGCGCGCGGTCGAGCGCGCCGAGCGCCACGGTGTGTCGCGGCACCACGGTGAGCGCCGCCGCGCCGGCCTCGCGGCGCAGGAAGGCGAACGCGTGCGCGGCGCGATCGCCCTCGGCGCGGAGCGGCACGTACGCGCCGTCGCGGAAGAGCGACGCGTGCTCGCGGCGCGCGCGGAGCGCGCGGGCGAGCACCCACAGCTTGAGCCGCCCGTCCGCCGGCTGCGCGACGAGCGCGCGCGCGTCCACGCCGTCGAGCGAGGCGAGCGCGCGCTCGCGCGCCGCGAAATCCGCCGGGCGCCGGTTGTCGGGATCGACGAGCACGAGGTTCCACATCTCGTCGCCCTGGTACACGTCCGGCGTGCCCGGCGCGGTGCACTGGAGGAGCGTGCGCGCCACCGCGTTCCACGCCCCCGCCCGCGCCACGCGCGCCGCGAACGCCGCGACGTCGCGCGACACCTCGACGTCGTCGAACAGCGCGCCGACGTACGCGGCGAGCGCGTGCTCGAAGTCGGGATCGGGATCCACCCACGAGGTGCGCGCCTTCGCCTCGCGCGCGGCCTTGCGCGCCCACGCCGCCACGCGCGCGCGCAGCTCGGCGCGCTCGGCGGTGGCGTCCGGCGCGACGGGCCACGCCCCGACCAGCGTCTGGTAGATCGCGTACTCGGTGTTGGCGTCGGGGGCGAGACGCCCCCGCACCGGCGCTCTCGCGTGGCGCATCGCGCGCCGCCAGCGGGCGAGGGCGTTCCACCATTCGTCGGGGATCTCGCTGAGCACGCTGATCCGGGCGCGCACGTCCGCGCCGCGCTTGCTGTCGTGCGTGGTGGCCGCGTGCAGCGCGCGCGGCCAGCGCGCCTGCCGCTCGGCGTTGGCGCGGTGCAGCCGCTCGACGGCGTCCGCCACCGGGTGGTCGGGCGATGAGCCCACCTCGTCGAGCGAGAGGAGCGGCATCCACCGGTAGAGCGCCGTGTCCTCCACCCCCTTGGCCGCGGCGGGCCCGCTCGTCTGCTGGAAGCGCCGCACGCAGCGCGCGCGGGCGTGCCGGTCGCCCGCCTCCCCGGTCTGGTGCGCGCGGAGCAGGAGCAGCTCGTCGAGCAGCCCGAGCGCGTCCGCCGGAGCGTCGGCGCGCCGACGCGCGTCGGCGAGCGCGCGCTCCAGCTCGCGCCGGTCGTCCGGGTGCACGCGACCCGTCTCGGGCTCCACGTACGTCCGGTAGACGCCGAGCGAGGCGATGAGCTGCACCACGGCCTCGCGGAGATGCGCGCGCGGCAGCCGCGCGGCCCGCGGATCGCGCGCCGCCACGATGGCGACGGCGCGACCGAGGCGGCGGACATCGGCGGCGAGCGAGGTGCGCAGCACGAGCGCCTTGGCCGCGTGCGCCAGCTCGGCGAAGGTGACGTCGGGGCGGCGGATGCCGAGCAGCGCGCGATAGCGGCGCTCGATCTCCGCGTACCCGTCGGCGTGCACGAACAGGGCATCGACGTCGGCCGCCACCTCGTACCCCGTGCTCCCCTCCACCGGCCAGTCGTCGCGCAGCCGCTCGTCCGCGGCGAGCACCTTCTCCACGAAGATCGGAAACCGCTCCGCCGCGCCGGGCGCGCGCACGCGCTCCACCGCCGCGCGGAGCCGCTCGAGGTACTGGCGCGGCTCGGCGAGCCCGTCCACGTGGTCGATCCTGAGCCCGTCCACGTCGCCGTCCTTCACCCACTGCACCACGCGGCGGTGCGTGGCGCCGAACACCTCGGGGTCCTCGGCGCGGAGGGCGACCAGCGCATCGATGTCGAAGAAGCGCCGGTAGTTGATGCGGTGCGCCGCGCCCCGCCAGTACGCGAGCGCGTACACCTGCGAGTCGAGGAAGGCTCTCATCCGTCCGTGCCCCGCGCGTCCGGCGCCGAACTGCATCGCCGCGCGGTCGATGGCCGCTCTCGCGTGCGGCGAGGCGCCGTACAGCGCCTCCAGCGCGCGGAGCAGCTCGGGCGCCTCGCGCCGGCGCTGCTCCACGCGCCGGTCGTCGCGCGCGAGGCGCGGCGGGAGCGCGAGCAGCGCATCGAGCACGCGCCCCAGCTCCTCCACCTCGCCGTTCCCCGCGGCCGATTCGGCGCGCAGCGTCTCGAGCGCGGGCTCGAGCACGCGCGGGATGAGCGTGGGGTCCACCGGGAACGAGTGGTCGCGCCACCGCGCGCGCAGGCGCCCCCCCTCCATGCCGACGATGATCTCGTCGCGCGCGATCACCGCGTCCAGCTCATCGTCGAGGATCGGGACGACGATCCGGCCGCGGAAGCCCGGGCGCTGGTCGGACCAGTCGACGTCGAACCACGACGCGTAGCGCGAGGCGGGGCCGTTCGCGAACAGGTCGTCCCAGAACGGGTTGTCCGCGCCGACGCCCATGTGGTTGGGCACGATGTCGAGCACGATCCCCATCCCGCGCGCGCGCAGCTCGCGCACGAGGGCACGCCAGTCCTCATCGCTGCCCAGCTCGGGGTCGAGCCGCGTGGGATCGACGACGTCGTAGCCGTGCGTGCTCCCCGGGCGCGACCGCAGCACCGGGGAGAGGTACACGTGCGAGATGCCGAGCCGCGCGAGGTACGGGACGACCTCCCGCGCGCGCGCGAGCCCGAACGCGGGCCCGAGCTGCAGCCGGTAGGTGGCGAGCAGCGCCGGCGCCGCCGGCGCGCCGGGCTCCGCCGCGGGTGATGGGGCGGTCGCGGTGGAGGCGCTCGCCGGCCGCCGCGCGATCATGAGCCGCGGGGTCGCTCGCAGCCGAAGGCGGCGTCGACGTCCGGCGCGTCAGGCAGCGACTCGAGCGGCACGCGCATGCGGCGCGTCCAGCTCGGGAAGCGGTCGGCCCCGACGCCGGGGATGTTCACCGGATCCACCTCGCCGGTGAGGTCGTCGAGCGCGAGCCCGACGAGGAGCGCCGGCGTGCCGCAGAGAAAGCGGTGCACCGCGCCGCGCAGCTCGGGCCCGCTCAGCTCTCCTCCCCCGCTGGCGCGCAACGCGCCGGCCGCGGCGAGACGGGCGAGCAGCGCACGGCGGTCGCGCGCTCGCGCGGCGCGCGCGGCGCGTTCCTCGTCGTCCGTCGCGATCACGCCCACCTCGCGTCCGATGTCGATGTCCCGCTCCTGCCAGAAACCGGCCAGCGGCACCATGTCGTGCGTGTCGGCCGTGGCCAGCACGTGCGGCTCGTAGGTGGACGCCGCGCGAAAGCCGCCCCCGCGGTCGCGCTCGAACAGCATCACCCGCGAGCCGAGCACCCCCCACTTGCGCAGCGTCCCCGGAACCTCCTGCGGCACGGTGCCCAGGTCTTCCCCCACGATCACCGCGCGATGCCGCGCGCTCTCCAGCGCGAGGATGCCGAGCAGGTCGTTGGTGGGGAATCGCACGTAGGCGCCGTCCCGCCCGCTCGTTCCGTCGGGGATCCAGAACTGCCGGAACAGGCCGAGCACGTGGTCGATGCGGAGCGCGCCGGCGTGGCGGAGCGCCGCGCGCACGAGCGCGATCCAGTACGCGTAGCGGTCCTCGTGCAGCCGGTGCGGGTCGAGCGGCGGGAGCCCCCAGTTCTGCCCGGTGGCCGAGTAGTCATCGGGGGGCGCGCCGACGCTCACCCCTCTGGCGAACAGCGCGGGGTACGCCCAGCAGTCGCTGCCGTCCGGCGCGGTGCCGATGGCGAGGTCCTGGTAGAGCCCGATCGACAATCCCGCCTCGCTCGCGCGGCTCGCGACCTCCCCGAGCTGCCGGTCGAGCTCGAACTGCAGCCAGCGGTGCAGGTCCACCGCCTCGTGGTGCGACTCGCGAAAGGCCGCCACCTGCGCCGAGGAGGGAGATTGGAAGTGCGTGGGCCACGTGTGCCAATCGCTCGAGTGCTTCCCACCGGCCACGAGGTGCGCCTCGAGCGCGCGGAAGGTGGCGTAGAGGGTGAGCGCATCCCCCTCCCGCTCCAGCCATCTCGCGTACGCGCGGCCGCGCGCGTCGCCCGCGCCCCGGTGATGGAGGGCGAAGGCGCGGTGCAGCGCGAGCAGGATGGGGCGCTCGAGGGCGGCGATGCGCTCGTACCGCACGCGATCGCTCGCGCGCAGGCGCGCCAGCTCGGCGCGCGTCTCGTCGCGCGCGAGCAGGGCGCGCGCCTCCTCCGACTCGGCGAGCTCGGGGATCGCCTCGATGTCGAGGTAGATCTCGTTGCGGTAGAGGCGGCTCACCGGGCGGTACGGGGAGATGTCGTGGCCGGCGTTGCGGAGCGCGTGCAGGGGATTCACTCCCACGAACGCCGCGCCGCGCGACGCGCTCCACTCGCAGAGCCGGGCGAGATCGCCGAGGTTGCCCACGCCCCAGTCGTGCGCGCCGCGAAGGCTGTACAGGTTGGCGATGATGCCGAACGACCGGCGCGCGGGGAGCACGCACGCGGCCGGGGTGACGATGAGGCGCTGCGCCGCGCGGGCCTGCCGCGCGCCCGCGCGCAGCTCGAGCCGGAGGTCGTGATACCCCGCACCGATGAACGGCGCCAGCCCGATGTCCACCACCTCCCCCGCGCCGCGCTCCACGACTCCCTCGTGCACGGCGAGCGTGCCGTCCTCCGCGCGCAGCTCGCACCGCCAGGACACCCGATCGCCCGCGCGCAGCCGCCAGTCGCGCGGGACGCGGAACTCGATCGTGCGGTGCCACGCCTCCTCGTCGTGCACCACGCGCACGGGCGCCATCACCCGTCGCCGGTCGCGCTCCTCGATGCGCTCCAGCGCGCGCCGCGCCCGCTCCTCGGTGGACGCGTCGTACCCCATCGCCCCGATGAGCGCGACGCGCGTCTCATCCGACGTCACCCGCCGCTCGCGCCCCGTCTGGTCCATGTAGCCGGGGAGGATGCCGAGGCGGGCGGCGAGGGCCTGGAGGTGTGGCGTGGGGGACGGCATGGGGGCCGGGGGCCGAGGATCAGGGGGGAGAAGCGGGGACAGGGAGCGGGATCGGGAACGTCGACAACGAGGGAACGGCGCGAAGGGATCGGGGGAGCACGCTCCCCCGATCCCTTCCCCTCAGCCTCGCCTCTCCCCCCCGGCCCCCGACCCCTGGCCCCTGGCCCCCAACACCACCGCGCCCAGCGGGGGGAGCGTGATCGCGACCGACTGCTCGTAGCCGTGGAACGGCGCCGCCTCCGCCTCGGCGACGGTGACGCGCGGCACGTCGGAGCCGCCGAAGCGCGCATCGTCGCTCGAGAAGAGCTCCACGTACGTCGCGCGCGATGGCACGCCGATCCGGTAGTGCTCGCGCGGCACGGGAGTCATGTTCAGCACCACCACCAGATGGTCGTCGCCCGCGCGCCGCACGTAGGAGAGCACCGAGTTCGCCTCATCCGCCACGTCGATCCACTGGAAGCCGTGCGGGTCGAAGTCCTCGCTCCACAGCGCCGGGTGCATGCGATAGAAGTTGCCCAGCCGCTGCACGTAGTACTCGAACCGCGCGTGCATGGGATCGTCGCGCAGGTGCCAGTCGAGGCTCGCGTCGTGGTTCCACTCCCGCCACGGCGCCAGCTCGGTGCCCATGAACAGCAGCTTCTTCCCCGGGCGGGTGTACTGGTACGCGAGCAGGAGGCGCAGGTTGGCCATCTTCTGCCAGGCGTCGCCCGGCATCTTGTCGAGCAGCGAGCGCTTGAGGTGCACCACCTCGTCGTGCGAGAGCGGCATGATGAACCGCTCGCTGTACTCGTAGATCATGGCGAACGTGAGCTGCCCCTGGTGGTGCGACCGGTACACGGGATCGAGCGCGAAGTAGCCGAGCGTGTCGTGCATCCACCCCATGTTCCACTTGAAGGAGAAGCCGAGCCCTCCCGACTCCACCGGGGCGGTGACGCCGGGCCACGCGGTGGACTCCTCGGCGATCGTGCACGCGCCCGGGTGCTCGTCGCGCACGAGCCGGTTGGTCTCCCGCAGGAACTCGATCGCGTCCAGGTTCTCCCGCCCGCCGTACCGGTTGCGCAGCCACTCGCCGGGGCGGCGGCTGTAGTCCAGGTACAGCATCGATGCCACGGCGTCCACGCGCAGCCCGTCGATGTGGAACTCCTCCAGCCAGTAGAGCGCGTTGGCGATGAGGAAGTTGCGCACCTCGTTGCGCGCGTAGTTGAAGATCAGCGTCCCCCAGTCGGGGTGCTCGCCGAGCCGCGGGTCCTCGTGCTCGTAGAGCGCGGTGCCGTCGAAGCGGCGGAGCGCGAAGTCGTCCTTCGGGAAGTGCGCCGGCACCCAGTCGAGGATCACCCCGATCCCCGCCTGGTGGCAGTGGTCCACGAAGAAGCGGAAGTCGTCCGGGGTGCCGTAGCGCGAGGTGGGCGCGTAGTAGCCGGTGACCTGGTAGCCCCACGAGCCGGTGAAGGGGTGCTCCATGATGGGGAGGAGCTCGATGTGCGTGAAGCCGAGCCGCTTCACGTGCTCGACGAGCCTCGGGGCGATCTCGCGGTAGCCGAGCGGGCGATCCCCCTCCTCGGGCACGCGCGCCCACGATCCCAGGTGCGCCTCGTAGATGAGCATCGGCGACCTGGCGAGGTCGCGCCGCGCGCGCGCGGCGAGCCAGTCGTCGTCCCCCCACGCGTAGCGGTCCGGATCGACGACGCGCGACGCGGTGGCCGGCGGCGCCTCCATGGAGAAGGCGTACGGATCGGACTTGAGCCGCGGCACTCCCTCGTGCGTGATGATCTCGTACTTGTACAGCGCCCCCGCGCCCACGCCCGGCACGAACAGCTCCCAGACGCCGCTCGCGCCGAGGGAGCGCATCGGGAGCAGCCGTCCATCCCACGCGTCGAAGTCCCCCACCACGCTCACGCGCCGCGCGTTCGGCGCCCAGACGACGAACGCGGTGCCCGCCTCGCCATCGACGACGCGCGGGTGCGCGCCCATCACCTCCCACAGCCGGCGGTGCTTCCCCTCGGAGAACAGGTGCAGATCCAGCTCGCCGATGGTGGGGAGGAAGCGGTACGGATCGCCGCGCTCCCACGCGCCGCCGCCGGCGAAGTGGAATACGAGCCGGTAGCGGATCGGGAGCGCGGCGCCCTCGATGAACGCCTGGAACACGCCGGGCACGATCGGCTCGAGCGGCACCACGCGGCCGTCCTCGAGCACGCACTCCGCGCGCACCGCGTCGGGGTGCATCGCGCGCACCACCACGCCATCCGTCTCCCCCACGCGCGCCGGGTGCGCGCCGAGGATGCGGTGCGGGTCCGCGTGCGCGCCCCGCACGAGGCGCTGCAGCTCCTCGCGATCGGGCGTCGGCGGCGCGGACGGCGCCGCGCGCATCGTTCCTGCTCCCGTTCCACGTGCTCTCGTCATTCAGGCTCCCCCGTGTACTGTGGCTCGCGCGGCGGCTCGGCCGGTCGCGCGAGCGCGTAGCGCAGGAGCATCAGCGAAAACGGCGCCAGCACGACGGGGCTCCCGGCCGGGCCCGCGCAGTCCGCCCGCGCGCTGTCCACGAGGATCTCCCACGCGCCGGCGCGCTCCATCGCCGGGAGGGCGAACGTCTGCTCCCCCTCGAGGTTGCTCATCACCAGGAGCAGCGTGTCGCCGCGGATCGGGCGGCCGCGATCGTCGATCTCGTCGGCGGCCTCGCCGTGGATGAGCATGCCCAGCGCGTGGCTGTCGCCGTCGTGCCAGTCGGCGTCCGTCATCTCCTGACCGTCGGGACGGATCCACGACAGGTCCTTCGCCCCCGCCGCGTTCACCACCTGCCCGCGAAAGAACCCGCGCCGGCGGAGCACCGGGTTCTCGCGGCGGATGGCGAACACGCGGCGGGTGAACTCGAGCATCATCCGCTGCCGCGGCCCGAGCGTCCAGTTCACCCAGGTGATGTCGTTGTCCTGCGCGTACGCGTTGTTGTTCCCGCGCTGCGTGCGGAGCACCTCGTCGCCGTGCGAGAGCATCGGCACGCCCTGCGAGAAGGCGAGCGTCGCCATCATCGCGCGCATCACCCGCGCGCGCCGGCGGAGCACCTTCGGGTCGTCCGTCGGCCCCTCGACGCCCCAGTTGCGGCTGAAGTTCTCGTCGTGCCCGTCGCGGTTCTCCTCCCCGTTCTCCTCGTTGTGCTTGTGCTCGTAGCTCACCAGGTCGCGCAGCGTGAAGCCGTCGTGCGCGGTGATGAAGTTGATGCTCGCGTACGGCGCGCGGTTGCTCCACTGGTAGATGTCGCTGCTCCCGGAGAGTCGCGACGCGACGACGTTCACGATCCCCGGATCGCCGCGCCAGAAGCGGCGCACGTCGTCCCGGTACTGCCCGTTCCACTCCGCCCACCCGATGGGGAAGTTCCCCACCTGGTAGCCGCCGGGGCCGATGTCCCACGGCTCGGCGATCAGCTTCACGCGCGACAGCACCGGATCCTGGTGGATGATGTCGAAGAACGCGCTCAGCCGGTTCACCTCGGACAGCTCGCGCGCGAGCACCGGCGCGAGGTCGAAGCGGAAGCCGTCCACGTGCATCTCCGTGACCCAGTAGCGGAGCGAGTCCATGATGAGCTGGATCGTCCGCGGGTGCTGCATGTTCAGCGAGTTGCCGCACCCGGTGAAGTCCACGTAGAAGCGCGGGTGCTCGGGGTCGAGGCGGTAGTACGCGGCGTTGTCGATCCCGCGCAGGGAGAGGGTGGGGCCGAGATGGTTCCCCTCGGCGGTGTGGTTGTACACCACGTCGAGGATCACCTCGATCCCCGCCGAGTGCAGCGTCTTCACCATCGACTTGAACTCCCCGACCTGCTCCCCGCGCCGCCCGCTCACGGCGTAGCGGATGTCGGGGGCGAGGAAGCCGACGGAGTTGTACCCCCAGTAGTTGGTGAGCCCGCGCTCGGCGAGGTTGCGGTCCACGGCGTAGTGGTGCACGGGGAGCAGCTCCACCGCGGTCACGCCGAGCGACTGGAGGTGCTCGATGATCGGGTCGGAGGCGAGCGCGAGATAGGTGCCGCGCAGCCGCTCGGGGACGAGCGGGTGCCGCATCGTCATCCCCTTCACGTGGCACTCGTAGATCACCGTGCGGTTCCACGGCGTGCGCGGCGGCCGGTCGTCGCTCCACGTGAACGCGCCGTCCACGACCACACATTTGGGCATCCCGGCGGCGCTGTCGGTGACGCTCATCTCGAGGTCGGCGCGCGGCGAGCCCACCTTGTACGCGAACAGCGCGTTGCTCCACTTGATGGTGCCCGTGATCGCCTTGGCGTACGGGTCGATGAGCAGGCAGTGCGGGTTGAAGCGGTGGCCGTGCTCCGGATCGTACGGGCCGTGGACGCGGTAGCCGTAGAGCTGCCCCGGGCGCACGTCGGGGAGATAGCAGTGCCAGACCTGGTCGCTCCGCTCCACCATCCACACCCGGTCGCTCTCGCGCGCATCATCGGCGCTGTTGAACAGGCAGAGCTCGACGCCGACGGCGTTCTCGGAGAAGATGGCGAAATTCACTCCCTCGCCGTCCCAGGTGGCGCCGAGCGGGTAGGGCTGGCCGGGCCAGACTCGCATGTCAGACGTCCTCGTGTCGGTAGAGGGCGGCGCTCCAGGGGGCCACCGCGATGCGCGCGCCGCTCTCGCGGCGCGACATGGATCGTAGCGCATCGCTCGGGCCACCGTAACGGGCGTTCCGGGTGGAGAAGCGGAGGCGCCAGTGCCCTCCGGAGCCGTTGGCGACCGGGATGGCGCGCGGCTCGGGGGAGAAGTTGTAGAGCGTGACGAGCGGCGCGCCGCGCTCCGGCTCCAGGTGCACGGCGAGCCACCCCAGGGCGGCGTCGGCGCGCGCGCGCGGCTCGGCGGCGCCGGGGTGGAGCGCGGGCTCCTCGCGGCGGATGGCGATCAGGTCCTGGTACAGGGTGAGCAGCGCGCGATGCGCGGCGGCGGCGCCGCCGGCGCCGTCGAGCACGGAACGGTCGAGCGTCGAGCGGCGAAACGTCTCCTCGGCCTGCGGGTCGGGGATCTCGCTCCCCCACCCGAACGCGGCGAACTCGGCGCGCCGCCCCTCGCGGACGGCGCGCACGAGCTCGGGATCGCCGTGGCTCACGAAGTAGAGAAAAGGATGGGTCTCCCCGTACTCCTCCCCCATGAAGAGGAGGGGGACGTACGGGGAGAGGAGGAGGAGCGCGGCGGCGAGCGGGAGCCGCTCGAACGGGACGAGCGCCGAGAGCCGCTCGCCGAGCGCGCGGTTGCCGACCTGATCGTGGTTCTGCAGCGCGATCACGAAGCGGTCGGTGGAGACGTCCACCGCGCTCGCCCCGTGCCGCCGCCGCCGGTGCGGTGCGTGCTCCCCCTCGTACACGAACCGCCGCTCGATCGCCCGCGCCAGGTGCGGGAGTCCATCGTACCCGGCGTAGTAGCCGGAGCGCTCCCCGGTGAGCACCACGTGCGCGGCGTGATGGAAGTCGTCGCTCCACTGCGCATCGAGCGCGTAGCCGCCCCGCGCGGCGGGGCGGACGAGCCGCGGGTCGTTCAGGTCGCTCTCGGCGATCACCGCGATCGGCCGCCCGAGCGCCGCGCCCCGCTCGTGCGCGCGCTCCGCCAGCTCGGCCAGGATGTGGTGCGCCCCGAAGTCGTAGATCTCGTGCACGGCGTCGAGCCGGAACGCATCCACGTGGAACTCGTCGATCCAGTAGAGCAGGTTGTCCACGACGTACGCGCGCACCTCGTCGCTGTCCGGCCCATCGTAGTTCACCGCCGGCCCCCACGGCGTGCGGTACCGCTCGGTGAAGTAGGGACCGAACTCGGCGAGGTAGTTCCCCTCGGGGCCGAGGTGGTTGTACACGACGTCGAGGATCACGGCGAGCCCGCGCTGGTGCGCCGCGTTCACCAGCCGGCGCAGCCCCTCCGGCCCGCCGTACGTGTTCTGCGGCGCGTAGAGGAGCACCCCGTCGTACCCCCAGTTGCGCGCGCCGGGGAACTGCGCGACGGGCATGATCTCGATCGCCGTGATGCCGAGCCGCGCCAGCGCGTCCAGCTCCCCGATGGCGGCGTCGAACGTCCCCTCGGCGGTGAACGTGCCGATGTGCATCTCGTAGATGACGAGATCGGCCACGGCGCGCCCGCGCCACCCCTGATCGGTCCACGCGAACGCCGAGGGGTCGACCACGCGCGACGGACCGTGCACGCCCTCGGGCTGCCAGCGGCTCACCGGGTCGGGGCGCGGCGGTCCGCCATCGAGCGAGTACGTGTAGTCCGTTCCCGCCTCGACGCCCCGCACCACGCCGGTGAAGGTGCCGTGCTCCCGGCGCGCGAGCGGGTGCACGCCGGCCGCCGCGCCGCCGAGCACGTGCACGTCGAGGCGGCGGGCGAAGGGAGCCCAGACATCGAAGCGGGTGGAGTGATCGGTGCGTACGGTGGAGCCGAGCATCGGGTGAACGATGGAGGGTGGTGAAGAGCGGGAGTCGGTGCGAAGGGTGATGAGGCGCGAGTCGGAGCGACGACCGGCCGGAGCGAAGCGAGTCGGGGGAGATGCGCGAGACGGAGCGACGACCGCCCGGAGCGAGGCGAGTCGGACGGGCACCGCACCCCCGGCGTCCTTCGCGCCGGGTGGTCCTCGCTCCGACTCGCGCCTCATCACCCCTCGCTCCGACTCCACCCCTCGCTCCGACTCCCGCCGCGCCCGGACTCACGACGCTAGAAGATCTTCGCGATCCCCCGGAGCGGGACCCACACCCAATCCATCCTGTTGTTCAGCTCGTACTCCAGCTCGTAGAACACCTTCTCCAGCTCGAACATCGCGATGAGGGGATCGTCCGCGGAGGCGCCGTAGGCCTGGAGGAAGCGGGTGCGAGCGTCGCGCTCCCAGCGGGCGGCGCGGACCTCCACCTGGGCGTTGGTGCCGAGCCCGCCCACGGTGGAGGCGGCGGTGGCGGCGGCGTAGGCGAACGACCGGAGCATCCCGGCGACGTCGCGCAGCGGGCTGCTCGGCGCGCTGCGCTCGGCGAGCGGGCGGGCGGGCTCCCCCTCGAAGTCGATGATCAGCCATCGGTCGTCAGGCGCGTGCAGCACCTGGCCGAGGTGGTAGTCGCCGTGATGGCGGGAGCAGAGCCCGAGGTCGGGGGATCGCCGCGCGGCGTCCGCCAGCTCGGCCAGGCGCGCGAGCGCGGCGTCGCGGCGGGCGGCGATCGCCCGCGCCATGGGGAGCGTGCGTCCGGCGATCGCGGGGAGACGGTCGCCGAGAAGCGCGAGCGCCGAGTCGATCGTGCGTCGCGCGCTCGCCTCCCACTCGCTCACGTCGGCCGCCGTCACCGGCGCGGTCTCGAAGCCGGGGATGTCGGGGCGCGAGGCGAGCGCGCGGTGCATGCCGCGCGTCACCCCGCCGAGCCGCGCGGCATCGTCGGCGAACGGGTTCGGCGGATTCTCCTCCTCCCTCCCCCGCTTCGGCGCCGGCGCGCGCAGGTGGGCGGTGGCGAGGGCGAGCGCGTGCGTCCAGCCGTCCTCGGCGTGGGGGACGAAGCGGGTGAGCATCCCCGCCACGCTCTCGGCGCCGCCCGCATCGCGCCAGTGGAGCACGCCGAGGAGCGCCGGCGTGCCGTCGAAGCGGGCGACGGTGGTGAGGAAGCGCGTGATGTCCACGTCGGGGTGGGCGCCCGGCTCGAGGCGCCGGAAGAGCTTGAGGATCGCGGCGTTCCCCCACACGATGGACGTGTTGCTCTGCTCCGCGCTCCCCACGCGCGAGGCGACGGTGCCGAGCGGAACGCGCTCGTCGCCCACCGGCTCCGCCCACCATCGCGCGCCATCCCCCTCGCACGATGCGCCGCGCTCGAGCGCCGCGCCGAGCCGCGCGCGGAAGGCGGCGTCCTCGGTGGCGTCGAACAGGACGCCGCGCACGCCGCCGCACTCGATGCGCGCGAGCACCGCGCGCGGCGCGTGCGCGCCGCTCATCTCCGCCTCGCGCGCGACGAGCGGGAGCTGATAGCTCGTCTCGCCGCCGTCGCGGGAGACCACCACGCGCGCCACCGCGGCGTGGTCGCCATCCCACGCCACCGGCACCACCTCGGCCACGCGCGCCGTCTCCGGCGCGCGCGCCTTGGCGCCGAACCACCGCCGCGCGGCGAGGAAGCGCGCGAGGTGCGCGCCGTCGATCGCGCGGAGCACCGCCGCGTCGAGCGCGCGCTCCACGCTCTCCGTGACGGCGATCGTCGGCCCGACGACGTCGCTCACCCGGTCGGCACCTGGTCCGACGGGAGGAGCCGGAACCACATGAAGGTGTGCGGCCCGAGCGTGAGGAAGTAGGGGCTGTCGGTGATCGGCGGGAAGGGGATGTTCCCGATGAGCTCCACCGGGCAGTGCCCCTTCCAGCGCTGCAGGTTGATCTCCACCGGCTGCACGAACCGCGACAGGTTGTTCACGCAGAGGATCACCTCGTCCTCGTAGCGCCGGAGGTAGGTGAGCACCCGCCGGTTCTCGGGGAGGAGCATCTCCAGCTTCCCGCGCCCGAACGCCTTGTAGCGCTGCCGCACCTTGATGATCCGCCGCATCCACCGCAGCAGCGACGTCTGCGTGCGCTCCTCCGCCATCACGTTCACCGCCTGGTAGCTGTACGGCGGATCGACGATGAGCGGGAAGTAGAGCGCCTGCTGGTCCCCCTCGGAGAAGCCGGCGTTCCAGCTCGCGTTCCACTGCATCGGCGTGCGCACGCCGTTGCGATCGCCGAGGTAGATGTTGTCCCCCATCCCGATCTCGTCGCCGTAGTAGATGATCGGGGTGCCGGGCATGGTGAGGAGCAGCGCCGTCATCAGCTCGATCTGCCGGCGGCCGTTGTCGAGGAGCGGCGCGAGGCGCCGGCGGATGCCGACGTTGATGCGCATCCGCCGGTCCATCGCGTACTCCCGGTACATGTAGTCGCGCTCCTCGTCCGTGACCATCTCGAGCGTGAGCTCATCGTGGTTGCGGAGGAAGATCGCCCACTGGCACGGCTCGGGGATGGGCGGCGTCTGGGCGAGGATCTCGACCATCGGGCTCCGATCCTCCTTGCGCAGTGCCATGTACATGCGCGGCATGAGCGGGAAGTGGAACGCCATGTGGCACTCGTCCCCGTTCGCCCCGAAGTACGGGATCACGTCGCTCGGCCACTGGTTCGCCTCGGCGAGGAGCATGCGCCCCTCGTACTCCGCATCCATGGTGGCGCGGAGGTCGCGAAGGATCGCGTGCGTCTCGGGGAGGTTCTCGCAGTTCGTGCCGTCGCGCTCCACGAGGTACGGGATCGCGTCCAGCCGCATCCCGTCCACGCCCATGTCGAACCAGAAGCGCATCACGTTCTTCACCGCCTCGACCACCGCCGGATTGTCGAAGTTGAGATCCGGCTGATGGCTGAAGAACCGGTGCCAGTAGAACTGCTCGGCGACCGGGTCCCATGCCCAGTTGGACTTCTCCGTGTCGGTGAAGATGATGCGCGCGTCCTTGTACTTCGTGGGGTCGTCCGACCACACGTACCAGTCGCGCTCCGGCGATCCGCGCGGCGCGTGGCGCGCGCGCTGGAACCACGGGTGCTGGTCGGAGGTGTGGTTCACGACCAGCTCGGTGATCACGCGGAGCCCGCGGCCGTGCGCCTCCCCGAGGAAGCGCTTGAAGTCGTCGAGCGTCCCGTACTGCGGGTGGATGGCCTCGTACTCGGCGATGTCGTAGCCGTCGTCCCGGAGCGGGGACGGGTAGAACGGGAGGAGCCAGAGCGTGTCGACGCCCAGCGATTGGATGTAATCGAGCTTGTCGATCAGCCCCGGAAAGTCCCCGAACCCATCCCGGTTGCTGTCACGAAACGCCTTGACGTGGATCTGATAGATGATCGCGTCTTTGTACCAGTACGGGTCCGGCATTCCTCGGTCGGTCAGTTGGTCGTCGGTGTGGTGATCATCGGGGATCGGGAATGGGGAATCGGGAATCGGGAATCGACCGCGCGAGGAGCGCGAAGGCGATTCCCGATTCCCCATTCCCGATCCCCGGTCCGTTCATGGTTCTACCTGTAGAATGTGCGCGACCTGCGCCCCCGGGTCGAGGCGTACGTAGTTGCGCGACCCGCGCCAGGTATAGCGGGCACCGGTGAGAAGGTCGTGCACCACGTACGAGGCGTCGGGGGCGAGATCGAGCCGCTCGAGCGGGACGTGCACCATCGTCTCGTGCGCCCGCTCGGGGTCCACGTTCACGGCGATCAGCAAGGCGTCGCGCCCCCCCCTCCCGGAGCCCGGCGCCGTCTTCACGTAGAAGAGGATCCGGTCGTTCTCCGAGTGGTGGAACGACAGGTTGGTGTAGAGCTGCAGCGCGCGGTGCTCGCGCCGGATCGCGTTGATCAACGTGATGTCGGCGTCGAGGTTCCCGGGGGCGCTCCAATCGCGCGGGCGGATCTCGTACTTCTCCGAGTGCAGGTACTCCTCGCTCCCCTCGCGCAACGGGATGTTCTCGCACAGCTCGAAGCCGCTGTAGATCCCGTACAGCGGGGAGAGCGTGGCGGCGAGCACCAGGCGAATGCGGAACGCCGGGCGTCCGCCCCGCTGGAGGTACTCGTGCAGGATGTCCGGCGTGTTGGCGAACAGGTTCCCGCGGAAGTACTCCGCCATGGGCGAGTGCGTGAGCTCGGTGAGATACTCCGACAGCTCGGCGGCGGTGTTCCGCCAGGTGAAGTACGTGTACGACTGGGAGAAGCCGAGCTTCGCGAGGTGCTTCATGCGCTTGGGGCGCGTGAACGCCTCGGAGAGGAAGATGACGTCGGGGTGCCGGGCGCGGACCTCGCCGATCACCCACTCCCAGAACGCGAACGGCTTGGTGTGCGGGTTGTCCACGCGGAAGGTGCGGACGCCGTGGCCGATCCAGAAGAGGAAGATGTCGCGGCACGCCGTCCACAGCCCCTCGCGGTCCTCGCACCAGAAGTTCATCGGGTAGATGTCCTGGTACTTCTTGGGCGGGTTCTCCGCGTACTTGATCGTGCCGTCGGGGCGCACGAAGAACCACTCCGGGTGCTCCTTGAGCCACGGGTGGTCCGGGGAGCACTGGAGCGCGTAGTCGAGCGCGACCTCCAGGTCGAGCCGGTGCGCGGCCTCCACGAAGCGGTCGAAGTCGGCGATCGTGCCGAGGCGCGGGTCGACGGCGGTGTGCCCGCCGTGCTCGTTGCCGATCGCCCATGGGCTTCCCGGGTCGTCGGGCCCGGCGTCGAGCGTGTTGTTCGCCCCTTTCCGGTTGGTGTGACCCACCGGGTGAATGGGGGGGAGATACACCACGTCGAATCCGAGATCCGCGATGCGGGGGAGCGCGAGCTCGGCATCGGCGAACGTGCCGTGCCCGCCGGGCACGGTGGTCGCGGAGCGCGGGAACATCTCGTACCACGCCGCGAACCGCGCCGCCTCGCGATCCACCCAGAGCGTGAGCTCGCGGTCGTAGCTCGTGAGATCGTCCGGGGTGAGGTGCTGCTCCATGAGCGCGAGCAGCGCGAGATCGAGCGCCGACCGGGCGCGCTCCGCGACGTCGGTGGCGGGATCGCGGAGCGCCCTCGCCCATCCGCGCAGCGCGTCGCGCCCGTTGCCGGCCTGCGCGCGCCGCGCCGCGGCGTCCACGAGCAGGGCGCCCTCGAGGAGCTCGGAGGTCACGTCCTGCCCGGCGCCGACTTTCTTCTCCAGCTCGCCGCGCCACGTGCCGAAGCGATCGGTCCACGCGTCGACGGTGTACGTCCAGGCGCCGATCCGGTCGAGCGGGAAGCCGCCGGCCCACCGGTCGGAGGCGTAGTCGTACGCCATGGGGGCGATGCGCCACTCGCTCTCCCCCGGCGGCCGGTAGCGCACGCGCGCCGCGAGCTGATCGTGCCCATCTTTGAAGATGTCGGCGCTCACCTCGAAGGAGTCGCCGAGTACGCGCTTCACGGCGAAGCGTCCGCAGTCGAGCTGGGGCGCGACGCACTCGATGGCGAGGTGAGGGAGCGTGCGCGAGCTCGAGGCGCGCTGGCTGCTGCGCTTGCGTGCGGTGCGTTGTTGTGGCATGACGGACATCGGTGGCGGATACGACGGAGCACGACGCGACCGGTCGCGCGTCCCGCCGCGCGTCCCGCTGAACCTCGCGTCGAACGGGGCGGGCTGCAAGGCGGGTGCCGGCGGCCGAGCGGACCTGGCTGGCGGCACCTCCCGGAACTTTGTGCTCGCCCCGAGGTCTATGTCTATCAACCGACAGCCATGATGCCAGACATCTCGACCATCCTCTCCTCGCGCCCCGCGCTCGCCGTGCCGCTCGTCTTCGCCGGCGGCGTGCTCACCAGCCTCACACCATGCATCTACCCGATGATCCCGATCACGGCGTCGCTGATCGGGGGGCAGGCGGCGGGCCTCGCGACGGATGACGGAACGGGAGTCGCGCGCCCGCGCGCGCGGTGGCGACCGGTCTGGCTGACGATCAGCTACGTGCTCGGCCTCGCGCTCGTGTACGCCGCGCTCGGCCTCGTCGCCGGGCTCACCGGGACGCTGTTCGGCGCGATCAGCACGAACCCGTGGCTGTACTTCCTGATGGCGAACCTGCTCGTGCTCTTCGCCCTCGCGATGCTCGACGTCTTCCCGGTGCGGCTCCCGCAGTCGGTCGTCCAGCGGGCCGCCACGGCCGGAGACGGCGGGCGGCTCGCCGGCACCTTCGTCATGGGCGCCGCCTCCGGGCTCGTCGCCGCGCCGTGCTCCGCCCCGGTCATGGCCGCCGTGCTCACCTGGGTCGCGCTCACCAAGAGCGCCGTGCTCGGCTTCCTCTACCTGTTCGTCTTCTCCCTCGGCATGAGCACGCTGCTCGTGGCGGTCGGCATCTTCGCCGGCACGCTCTCCCGCCTGCCACGCGCCGGCGCGTGGATGTCGGTCGTGAAGAAGGTGTTCGGCATCGTCCTGCTCGGCGTGGCCGAGTATTATCTCATCAAGATGGGACAGATCCTCATATGATGAAGCGCCTCGCCGCCGCGCTCACGACGCTCGCCCTCGTCGCCGCCTTCACGCCGGCGCTCACGCCGGCGCTCCGCGCGCAGGAGCAGATCGGCATCTCGCTCGGCGCCAAAGCGCCGGGCGCCAAGGTGTTCACGCTCGACGGGAAGCCGACCGATCTCGCCCAGTACATCGGGAAGGGCCCGGTGCTGATCGAGTTCTGGGCCACCTGGTGCGGCAACTGCAAGGAGCTCGAGCCGCAGCTCCTCCAGCTCGTGAAGAAGTACTCCCCGAAGGTGCGGTTCGTGGGCGTCGCGGTGTCGGTGAACCAGTCCCCGGAGCGCGTGCGCCTGTACACGCGGAAGTACCACTACGCTCACACGGTGCTCTACGACACCAACGGCGACGCCGTGACCGCCTACGACGTCCCGGCGACCTCGTACATCGTGGTGCTCGACAAGGCGGGGAAGGTGGTGTACACGGGGCTCGGGGGGGAGCAGAATCTGGAAGCGGCGGTGCGGAGGGCGCTGTAGGGGCCGGGGGCCAGGGGATGACTGCGAGGGGGGCGGGGCGCA
>DASUXC010000062.1:0-5671 GCA_036378095.1 Gemmatimonadaceae bacterium
AATGATTCGCGCCGCCCCCCTCGCACAATTGTGCGGGGCGAGCGCCAGAGGGACTTTGCCGCTCGCCCCGCGCTCCACCCCGGCCCCCCGGCCCCCGGCCCCTAATGCCCCCCCGGCGCGCCGGCGGGGATCACGGTGATCGAGGCCGTGCCGCTCACGGCGCCCGCGCTCGCGGTGATGCTTGCCGTCCCCGCGCCGAGCGCGCGCACCGTGCCCCCGCTGTCCACCGAGGCGACGTCGGGCGCATCGCTCGACCAGGTGATCGGCGCGTACGTCGCCTGCCCGTTCGCATCCCTGGCGAGCGCGTAGAGCTGGGCGAGCCCACCCACCTCCACCGAGGCCGTCGCCGGCGTCACCGACACCGACGCCGCCTCCCCGCCCTCCACCGCGCCGCCGTACACCGTGATGTCCTGCCCGCTCGTCTCCGCGCCGGCGGAGACGACCACGTGCGTCAGGTACCCCCGCTCGGGTCCCGATGCCGTGGAGGCGTCGGCCTCGAGGATGTAGCTGCCGGGCGCGAGGAACGGAACGTGGTACTCCCCCTCGGCGTCGGCCTTGCCCGTGGCCACCACGAGCCACGGTCCTGGCGCCTGCGTGGAATCGGTGTACACGGTGATCGTGGCGTTCGCCGCCGGTGCCCCCCCGCTCGCCGAGTCGCCGCGCACGACGCCCGAGATCGAGCCGGTCGCCGCCTCATCCACCGCCCGCAGCACCGGCGAGAAGATGAAGCGCGAGCACCCCTCGATCGGGCAGAGGAAGCTGCGGCCGACGTCGAAGTCGATCACGATCGAGGCGCCATCCTCGGGGACGGAAACCGGGTGCTCGACGAGCGCGTAGAGCACGGGGCGCCCCGCGCTCGACTGCCAGTCGATCTGCGCCTCGAACCCCGCCTTGGTGACGATGCTCGACGAGTCGGTATCGATCACCATGCGAACCGCGCGATACTCGCCCGCCGGGATCTTCGCCGCCCCGGCGAGCGCCGTCTTCCCACGCTGGAGGTCGAGCATGTCGAAGGCGCGGTGCGGCTCGGCGATCGTCACCCACCCCTCGTCGGTGGTGGTGTCACCGGTTGGTGACGCGGCGACGCTGAGCACGTACACGCTCACGCTCTCCAGCGAGTCGTAGGGGAACGGGCTGTCGGTGAGGAGCACGGACGTGGTGCCGTCGCCGCCCTGCTGCCGGGGAGCGGTGCCATCGCCGCACGCCGCCGGCACGGCGAGGGCGGCGGCGAGCGCGAGAGGCGCGAGGACGCGGGTTCGACGCATGAATCTCTCCAGGGTCGGTGGGTCGAGCGCCCTCCGGGCGCCCCGTCCAGATAGAAGACCCCGGCCGCGAGCGCGGCGTCACCGTCGCCGGCGAGGTGTGACCAATGTCGTCGAGCGAGGGTCTCCCGCAGGTGGAGCTGTCCGATGCCGATCTCGTCCATCGCGCGCGCGCCGGCGACGAGGTGGCCTTCGCGCGCATCGTGGCGCGCTATCGCGACCGGTACGCGCGTTTCGCCCTGCACATGCTCGGCAGTGCCGCCGACGCCGAGGACGTGCTGCAGGATACCTTCGTGCGCGCGTACCGCTCGCTCGGCCGGTGCGACGACCCCTCCCGCTTCGACTCGTGGTTGTTCAGCATTCTGATCAACCGGTGTCGCACCGCGGGAGCCAGGCGGCAGCGCCGCGAGAGCACGCTGATCCTCGACGACGGCGCCCTCGGTCGCGCGGCCGAGGACCATCCGGCGGAGCGCTCCGCGTGGCGCGAGGAGATCCGGCTCGCGCTGACCAAGCTCCCCACGGACCAGCGCGAGGCGTTCCTGCTCAAGTACGTGGAGGAGCGAAGCTACGAGGAGATGGCGGCGCTCACCGGCGCGAGTGTTTCGGCCCTGAAGATGCGCGTCAAGCGGGCATGCGAGCGCCTGCGCGAGCGGTTGCAGGAGGTCTACGACCATGGATGACGAGCGCGATCCACTCATCGACGAGATAGCGGCGTCGCTCAAGGCGCCGGTGCGCGTGAGCCCGGAGCTCGACGCGCGCGTGCTGGCCCGCATCCGGCGCCCGCGTCCGGGGCCGCTGGCGCGCGCCTGGCGCTGGCTCGCGGAGCCGCGCGCGATCGCCGTCTCGCCGCTCGCCGCGGGGGGCGCGCTCGCCGCGGCGCTGCTGCTCGCGGCGCTCGGGATCCGGCGCGAGCGGGCCGCGCGCCCCGGACGCGGCGCCGCGCCGGTGGCCGATGCATCCCCGACCGCGGCGGCGCGCGGGGCGGGGGATGCCCGGCTCGCCGGCGCGAGGCGCGAGATGGGGGCGGGCGCGCGGGTCGTGCACTTCGTGCTCATCGCCCCCGGCGCGTCGAGCGTCGCGATCGTGGGCGACTTCAACGACTGGAGCACCACCGCCACGCCCATGCACCGTGCCTCCGAGGGGGGCGCGTGGTCGGTGTCGATCCCGCTCCGCCCCGGGCGTTACGCGTACTCTTTCATCGTGAACGGACGACAGTGGATGCCCGACCCGCTCGCTCCCCCGGCGCCGCACGACGACTTCGGGAAGCCCAATTCGGTGGTGACGGTCGGAGGGCGCGCCACGTGAGCGGGCGCGCGCTCCTCGTGATGGCCGCGCTCGCCGCGCTCCCGTCGCTCGCCCGTTCCGCGCGCGCGCAGGACGCGCGACTCGCCGGGCGCCTCGCCCCCGCCGTGCGCGCGGCGGTGGACGCGCAGATCGACTCGGCGCGCGCCGACCGGCTCCCCGCCGACCCGCTCGTGCTCAAGGCGCTCGAGGGGGCGAGCAAGGGGGCATCCGGCCCGCGCATCGTCGCCGCGGTGCGCGCCCTGCGCCACGACCTGCGCGTGGCGCGGGACGCGCTCGGACCATCATCCACCGAGGCCGAGCTGGTGGCGGCGGCGAGCGCGCTCAGGGCGGGCGCCGCGCCCGAGCGGATCGAGCGGCTCAGGACCGCGCGAGCGAACACCCCCCTCACCGTCCCCCTCGCCGTGCTGGCCGACCTGATCGCCCGCGGCGTTCCGGCGGACACGGCGTCCTCCATCATCGGGGACCTCGCCCGGCGCGGAGCGCGCGACGATGGCTTCTTCGCGTTGCGCGCCGAGGTCGAGCGTGACATCATGGCGGGAGTCGCGCCGCTCGGAGCGGTCACCATGCGCGCGCGAGAGATCCCGACCGCCCCCGCCGGCCCGCCGACGTCGGTGCCGCCCCCCGAGGAGTGATGCGATGCCCACGCAGCGTCACGCGGTAGCACCCGCTCTCTTCACCATCGCCGCACTCGCCGCGCTGGCCGCCCATGCGCCGCCGGCGCGCGCGCAGCGGGTGACCTCATCCGTCGACGCCGCCGCGGCGAGCGTCTCGTACGACGACGGGCGCGGCGATGGCCTCCTCGCCTTCACGCCGGCGCTCGACGCGAGCGCGGGCGCCGCGTCGCTCTCCCTCTTCGGCACCCTCGCCGCGCGTGATGCGGGAATGGGGAGCACTGCCTCGCGCGGCGGCGGGCGCATGTCGCTCGCCGCGCCGGCGCTCGGCCCGCTGCGCCTGGAGGGAAGCGTGCTCTCCGGGTGGGACGCCTTCCGCCCGGGGGTCACCACCGGCTACTGGCGCGGCGAGGCGACCGCGCGCGCCGGCACCGAGAGGGGGAAGCGCGGCGCGTGGCTCTCCCTCGGCAGCGGGCAGGCGATGGATGGGGCCGCGTGGCACGCCGTCGCCACGGCGGGCGCGGGAGTCTGGACGCGCATCTTCGGGGCGACGCTCGAGGCTTCCCTCACCAACGCGCGCGGCGGCGCGACGAACCGAATGGTGCTGTCGTCGCGGCAGGTCGCCGTCTACGACACGGTTTTCGGCGCCGACACGATCATCGGATACCGCACCCAGACGGACACGAGCTGGGTGCGGAGCCTCGCGTCGAACACCGACGCGCACGCGACGCTGCGGTGGGCGCGCGGCGCGCTGGGGTTGGAGCTCTCCGCCGGCCGGCGGCTCTCCGCGGGGGCGGAGTACTGGGGGGACGCGCGCGCCATGTACTGGCTCTCGCCGCGCATCGCGCTCGTCGCCGCCGGCGGCTCGCTCCCATCGAGCATCGCCGACGGGCGGCAGGCGTCGCGATACATGACGTTCGGGCTGCACTACGCCGGACGCCGGCCGCACGCCGGCGGCTCGCGCGAGCCGCCCACCGCCTCCCCAACCCCCTCCCCCGCTCCAACCCGCGCCAGCCGTCCGGCGCTCGAGGTGGGGGACGCGGCGCGCGCGGGGGGCACGCGCGAGATCCGCGTGCGCGTGGGCGAGGCCGCGCGCACGGTGGAGCTCATGGCCGACTTCACCGACTGGAGCGCCGTCTCCATGCACCAGGATGGCGCCGGCGAGTGGGTTGCCGCGCTCCCGATCGCCCCCGGCACGCACCGCGTGAACCTGCGCGTGAACGGCGGCCCCTGGCGCATCCCTCCGGGCCTCGCGCCCGTGAGCGACGACTTCGACGGGGCGGCGGGGTTGTTGGTGGTGAAGTGAGGTAGGACGGGCCTCTCGGCTCTCGGCTCTCGGCTCTCGGCTCTCGGCTCTCGGCTCTCGGCTCTCGGCTCTCGGCTCTCGGCTACCTGCACGGCGTAGAGGGCTCTCGGCGTGTGCAGCAAGCCGAGAGCCGATGGCCGAGAGCCGAGAGCCGCCGTTCTCGCCGAGAGCCGATGCCCGAGATCCGCCCCCTCACCCCGCCTGCTGCACCACCGCGAACACCGCGCCCTGCGGGTCCATGCACTGGGCGATCCATGAGCCGCCCGGCACTTCCGCGGGACCGTGGAGTACCTTCCCACCCCCACGCGTCACCGCGTCCGCCGTCCGGCGCACGTCGCCCACGCGAACGTAGCAGGTCCAGTTGGGGGGCATCGGCATGTCGGGCGTTTTGGTGAACATGCCGCCGTAGTCACGGCCGTTCTTCCCGTAGAGCTGATAGACGCCCATCGCGCCCATCTCGTGCGCGGCCGTTTTCTCCCAACCGAAGAGGCGGTTGTAGAAGTCGAACGCCGCGCCTTGATCCGTGGTCGTCAGCTCGTGCCAGGAGAACTCGCCCTCTCCGGGCTCGTGGTCGGGAGCGCTGGCGCCGGCGTTCGGCGTGAAGACCGCGAACGTCGCGCCCTGCGGATCGCGGAGGACGGCGAAGCGTCCCACCTCGGGGATGTCCGCCGGCTCCTTCAGTACCGTCGCGCCGAGTCGCGCCGCCTCCGCCGTGGTCGTGTCCACGTTCCGCACGCCGACATAGGGGAGCCAGTGCGGCGCGACCCCCTGCGACTTCTGCTCGGCGGCGATGGGCCACACGCCCCCGAGGGGCGCATCCCCGTTGGTGTACATGGTGTACGGTGGGGAGCCCTCCCACTGCTGCGTGCCCCAGCCGAGCACGCTCGTGTAGAAGCGCGACGCGGCAACGGGGTTGGTGGTGAGGAGCTCGTACCAAACGAAGCGGCCGTGCTGATCGGACATGTGAGCCTCCGGGTCTGGGTTGGGCACCGAATATATTCCGAAGGCTCGCCGGTCGCCAGACGATGCAATGTCAGGGATTGGTGCTCGCGGAGAGCGAGCGCGGGCGCATCGCGGCGAGCCGGGACTGCCCGACTGATTTCCAGTTCAAACAACTCAGCTCATCAGCAGAATTCACGGGATCGCCAGACGTAAGGCGCCCCGCCGCGGATCGGAGCGCTCAGCGC
>DASUXC010000063.1:0-5824 GCA_036378095.1 Gemmatimonadaceae bacterium
CGCCGGTCCCGCGGCGCTCAGTCCCCATCCCGACGCGTCCCGCGCCCCGCGCCCCGCGTCCCGCATCACGCCCCGTGCCGCTCGAGCCCGCACCATTCCACCAGCACCCCCTCCAGCCGCTCGGCGAACGACTCGAGTGACAGGGTGTCGACGAGGCGTTGGGCGTTGACGCTCATGGATGTCAGGCGCGCGGGGGCGCGCATGAGGGTGCGGAGGGTGGCGGCGAGCGAATCGGGGTCGGGGGGGAAGGTGACGCCCGCGTCCTTCCCCTCCATGATCCACGGGACGATCCCCGCGGCGGCGGCCACGGGGACGGCGCCGTGCGCCCACGACTCGGCGATCACCTTGGGCCACCCCTCCTTCACCCCGGGCATGATCACCAGGTGCGCGGCGGCGTAGCGGTCGAGCACCGCGTCGAAGGGGAGCGGGCCGGGCATCTCGACGCGGTCGGCGATCCCGCTCCGCGCGACCAGGGCGCGGAGCGCGCTCTCCTCGGGGCCGCCGCCGACGAGCGTGTAGCGCCAGTCGAGGTCGGGATCCACCTCGCGCAGGCGGGCGAGCCCGCGCAGCGCGAGGTCGAACCCCTTCACGCCGAGCAGCCGCCCCACGGAGAGCACGCGCCAGGGAGGACGCCACTCGCGATGCGCCGACGCGGCCGCGGCGCGCGAGAGCTCGGCGCGCGTCATGAGCGCCGGAGGAAACGAGATGAGGTGCGGGGCGGGGGAGGGGCCGTACACGAGCGCCGGGTCGCGGCCGAGCCTGACGAGATGCCGCTCCACGATGGATGGCACCCGCTCCCCCTCGAACGCGTCGAACAGCCCAGCCCACTTGGTGATCGTGGGCGCCGCCATGGCGCGCGCGATCACGCGGCCGACGAGCGCGGGGTGCCCCGGGCTCCTGAGCAGCACGAGGTCGCTCTCGCGCGCCAGCCGCGTGATCGCGGCGGCGAGCGCCGGCATCTGCCGCAGGCGGCGAAGCTGGGCGCGCGCGCCGAGCGCCATGGTGTAGCACGCGGGGCGCCACGTCACGTTGAGCGCGGCGTACGGCGCCAGGCTGCCGGGCGCCGCGCCCTCCCCCTCGGGGGCGCACACGCGCACGCGGGCGAAGAGACGGGCCCACACGTCCATCTCGCGCACGTACGGCTCGTACGCGCGCGGCGCTCCGCCGGCATCCCGCCAGTGCGGCACGTGCGTCACCACGCCGAGCGTCGCGGCGAAGCGCGGCGGCCCGGGGGGGGAGATGGGCGATGCGAGCGGCGTGCCGCCCGGCGCGCCGCCCGGCGTGCCGCCCGGCGTGCCGTGCGTCGCGCCGTCGGGGAGCGCGCCGGGCGTCATGGGCGCCACGCGCTCAGGGCGATGGCGCGCGTGCGCTCCGGGCCCACGTGAAAGAGCGCGTCCACCACCGACAGCCCGGCCGCCTCGGCGCCCCCCGCGCGCGGGTAGGTCGCGCGCGCCGGGTCGAACGCCTGCCACACCACCTCGATCCCCGCCGCGTCGAACGCCTCGAGGCGCATGTAGCCGCGCCCCCCCTTCCCGGCGATGTAGCGCGTCGCGCCGAGCGCGCGGCAGAGCGCGACCAGCCGATCGGTCGGATCCTCGGCGTCGACGCCGAGCGTGCTCGCCTCCACCAGGCGCACGCGGTCGAGGGCGAGGCTCGCGAGGAGCACGCGGAAGAGGGCGAGATTGGCGCCGGCCAGGCAGTCGGGGGCGTCGCGCAACGCGTCGCGCAGCGCCGGCCAGGTGGCGGCGAAGTGCGGCGCGCGCGCGTACGTCTGCTCGATCGTGCGCTCCACCTTCGTGCGCCACCGCGGGTCGGCGATCGTCACGTCGCCGATGGCGGTGTCCAGGTGCGCGTGCACGGGCAGGGTGAGCCACCGCTCCACGCCATCCGCTCCCATGATGCGCGTGCGGTTCTGGAAGTAGTTCTTGCGGTACTGCACCGTGTCCAGCCACACGAACACGTCCGCGCTCGCCACCTTGTTGATGTAGCCGAGCCAGGGGAGGAAGTGGGGCTGGTGCGCGGCGACGATCATGCGATGAGCCGGACGAGCTCGAAGCACTCGGCGTACTCGCGCCCCACCTGCTTGCCGCGCACGCGCGCGAGGTCGCCGACGATGTCGTTGGAGAAGAAGAGCCGGTTCTTCTGCGTGGCGAAGGCGTTGATCGCCGCCACCTTCGCGTCCACCTCCTCCTTGGTGAGCGTGATGAACACGTCCATGGAGAAGTCCATGCTGTTCCACGGCAGCTCGTAGCCGAGGATCGTGGTGAACTTGAACGCCCGGCGTGCCTCCGCGTACACCACCTCGTGCGACTGGTGGATGTCCTGGCTGTTGGGGGTGAACACCAGGTCGGGGCGGATGTCCTTGTACAGGTCGTAGAAGAGCTGGAGGATGTCGCCGCGCGAGTGGAACAGGTTGCGCGGGTCGAACGACTTGAGGATGGTGCGCTCCGGCGACAGCCCGAGCACGCAGGAGCTGGCGGTGAACTCGCGCATGAACACGTCGGCGTCCACGAGCGGGGGGACGGAGAGTCCCACGTACCACACCTCGTTCGTCTTGGCCAGCCGGTAGATCGTGGCGCCCGCGCCGAGCTCGACGTCGTCCACGTGCGGCGCGATGGCGATGACCTTCTTGTTGGCGAAGGACAACATGCGGGCTCCGGGTGGTCTGGTGGTGGCTGGTCAGCGCGCGCCGGGCACCAGCTCGGCGCGCGCGATCATCGTGATGGTCTCGCCCGGCGCGGCGCGCTCGTGGAAGCCGAGCCGCCGATAGAGCGCCAGTGCCGGCGCGTTGGAGCGGTGCACCTTGAGCGACAGCTCGCTCGCGCCGAGCGCGAGCGCCGAGCGCGCCGCGTCGGTCACGAGGCGCGTGCCCAGCCCGCGCCCGCGGTGCGTCGGCGCGACGGCCACGCGGTGGATGTGCACGCGGCCGTCGCGCACGGAGGCGACGAGAAACCCGGCCACGCCGCCGTCGGCGGCGCGCGCGAGCCGCGAGAGGGTCCACTTCTCCGGCAGGTCGAGCAACCAGTGCGCGGCGGTCCACGGCTCGCCGATCGTGTCGGCATCGGCGGCGGCGAGCGCGGGGAGCTCGCGCGCCGCGGTCTCGCGCCGGAGCGGCTCGAGCGACGCCGGTGTCGCGGGCGCCGCGGGCGCGGTGCGCTCGGTGGTCACGGGGCCGCGCCCCTCGCCGGGAGCGCGCCCTCGGGCTCGACGCCCCGCGGCAGCGGGCGGCGCCGGCGCGCGCCACGGCGCCGCGCGCGCGCGGTCCACGCCCGGCCGGCGAGCATCGCGAAGCCCAGGTAGAGCCCCGATGCGGCGTCCATCCCCGACACGGTGAGCCCGATCAGGAAGAAGCCGAGCGTGCCGACGATCGGCGTCACGTCTCCCGTGGCCGCCCAGTGTCGCCACCCCCGCCAGCCGAGCGCCGCGAAGCCGACGAGCAGCACGGTGATCCCCACCAGCCCCGTCTCCACCCCGATCTGCAGGTAGAGCGAGTGCCAGTCGAAGGCCATCCCCGGCTTGAGATGGATGCGCGGGTCGAGCGCGGAGAAGCGCGCGTACACGAGCTTCCCCGTCCCCGGACCGTACCCCCACGGGGGCGCGCTCGCCATCACCGCCGGGAAGAGCAGCCACTGGTCGGAGCGTCCGCTCGTGCGGTTGCCGAGCGATCGGTCGTCGGAGAAGGTGCGGTCGAGCCACATCGAGACGTCCTGCCCGCGGCTGGTCTGCATGGCGAGCGCGCCCCCGATCGTCATCGCCACGAGGCCGGCGAGCGCCACCCGCCGGCTGCTCCGGTTGAGCACGACGATCGCGAACACGCCGGCGGCGGCCACGAGCCAGCTCCCGCGCGAGGTGGAGAGGAGGAGCATCACGCCGACGAACGACACGACCAGGAGCCGCAGCGTCGCGTTGCGCTGGAGGAGGAGCCAGCGGCCGTCGTCGGCCATGGCGAGAACGAGCAGCAGCGCGAGCGGGAGCCCGAAGGCGATCGGGTTGCCCAGCAGGACGCCGCCGATGCGCGCGTAGCCGAGGCGGTCGCCGGTGGGGAGCAGGGCGGCCCCGATCACCGCGAGAGAGCCGAGCAGCCCGTAGAGCGCGGTGGCGAGGTACACGCGGTGACGGGAGAGGAGCACCACCGTGGCCGCGCTGCCGACGAGCTCGAGGAGGCGCAGGTTGGCGTAGTAATCGCCGGTGGCGCCGAAGCTGAGGAGCCAGTACAGCGCGGCGCCGTAGCAGATCCAGGGGAGCCCGCTGCGCCGGAAGATCGCCGCGTGCGCCGGGGAGCGCGCGAGGAGGAGGACGATGTTCCCGGCGAGCAGGATGACGACGGAGTTGTAGAGGACGAGGTCGCGCAGGAGCATGATCGCCGGGAGCGCGGCGACCGTGAGCGCCAGCGCGGAGAGCTGCCGGCCGAGCGCGTGGTTGGCGACGAGGGCGATGCCGAGCGCGCCGAACAGGAGGTAGGCGCCCATCTGCGGGGCGCCCACGGCCACCAGCCCCATGGCCGGCACCACGCACGCGCCGAGCTGCCAGAGCAGCGGTCGCCGCAGGCTCACGTACCGCCGGCCGGATCGGCTCGAGGATGGACCGGGCGCGTCTTCGGTGCTGGCGATCATCGCTCTCGTGGCGAGTGGATCCGCGGTACTCCGGATCTGGCACCGGCGACCGGCGTCATGTCCCGCGATGCGCGGCGGCTCCGCTCGATGCCGCTCCCTCGCGATGCGGGGCGCGGCGCGACCGAGGTCGACCACCGCTCGGTCAACTTGCGATGCGCGGGCGGGGGGGGCAAGAGGCGGCGCACCTGACGCGCCGGACCCGGCGCGCCGACCCCATGGATGCGCGAAAGCCCGACGAGGGCCGGCGATCGCCGGCCCTCGTCGGGCTCTCACCACGTCCCGTTACTTCTTCAGGACGACGAACACGTTGAAGTCGGGTCCCGTCACCGGCGGGGTGCTCACCCAACCGCCCTTCGGCGTGGGAGAGGTGACGCCGGTCATCGGGAAGGCCACGCTGCCGCCGCCGTACGTGCCGCTCGCCACGGGGGTGCCGAACCAGTCCTGCACGTTGCGGATCTCGTAATGGTCGCCGGCCTGGAGCACGCCGGAGAGGTCCACCGACACCGAGCCGAGGCGCGCCCAGTTGTAGATGATCACGTTGGCCCGGCCGCGCTCGTACTTGTTCTTCCGGACGAACACCTTCGTCCCCGACGGCTTGGAGCCGCCGTACGTGGCGCTCGAGCCGAAGCCGGTGGCCGCCTTCCAGCCGGAGAACGTGTAGGTGCCGCTCGACCACTGGAACTCGCGCTGCGAGGAGTTGCCGTAGTAGGCATTCCCGCTCAGCGAGAAGCCGGACGAGGAGCCGGTCTCCTGGTACGTGCCGGCCGTCGTGCCGGGGCCGACGATCGTGTTGTTGCTCAGCGCGAGCGTGCCGATGTGCTGCAGCCGCACCACCGGGCTGCCGCCCACGAAGTAGTTGCCCTTGATCGTGAAGCCGCTGCTCGTGCAGCCGCAGTAGTCGTAGCCCATCCACACCGAGCCGCCCCCCTCCTCGTGCCACGTCATGTTGTTGGTCAGCGTCATGTTGGACGCCGCCGTCATCCCGCCGATGAAGAAGTCGGGCTGGCCGCCGCCGTTCTCGAACGACACGTTGCCGTCGAACGTCATGTTGCGGAGCGAGCCGGACTCGCCGTAGGCGTGGAAGCCGAAGGCGAACTGGTGGAAGACGATGTTGTCCTGGAAGAGCTTCGCGCCCTGGTCGTTCTGCGTGTAGATGCCGTGCGCGTAGCCGTCGGTGACGCGCTGGCGCCCGTTGTTGAACACGAGCGAGC
>DASUXC010000064.1:0-16789 GCA_036378095.1 Gemmatimonadaceae bacterium
AGAGGGGAGCGCCATGGCGCTCCCCTCTCGCGGTCATTCCCTGGCTCCCGGCCCCCAGCCCCCGGCCCCCGGTCCCTCGCGCCCCGGCCTAACGCGGCGGAAAGATCTCGAAGCGCCTCCCCGACCGCGCCCTCGCGCAGGCGCTTGAGGGCGCGGTCGCGGAGCTGCCGCACGCGCTCGCGGGTGACGCCGAGCATCTTGCCGATCTCGTCGAGCGTGTGCTCGCGGTCCCCCTCCAGACCGAAGTACAGCCGGAGGATCTTCGCGTCGCGCGCGGGGAGCGTGCCGAGGGCACGCTCGAGCTCCGCGTGACGGAAGCGGTCGAGCACCTGCTCCTCCGCGTCCGGCATCTCCTCCAGCGCGAAGCGCTCGATGAGGGCGCGATCGGAGTCCTTCCCGACGGCCGCGTCGAGCCGCACGTCGGCGGTGTTGAGCGATGTGAGGGCGCTCACGATCTCCGGGGAGATCCCGGTGAGCTGCGACAGCTCGTCCGGCGTGGGCTCGCGCCCCAGCTTGTCGCGCAGCAGCGCGGAGGCGCGGATCACGCGCGAGAGATCGGCCGTGCGGTTGAGCGGCACCCGCACGGTGCGCCCCTGCCGCGCGAGCGAGGCGAGAATGGCCTGCCGGATCCACCACACGGCGTAGGAGATGAACTTCACCCCCTGATCGGGATCGAACTTCCGTGCCGCGGTCATGAGTCCGACGTTCCCCTCGCCAATGAGGTCGATGAGGGGGAGCCCGCGGTTCTGGTACTTCTTCGCCACCGACACGACGAATCGGAGGTTCCGGCGGACGAGCTCCTCCATCGCCTCCTGGTCCCCCTTCTGGATGCGGCGGGCCAGCGCCTTCTCCTCATCCGCGGTGAGGAGCGGATACCGGCTCACCTCCGCGAAGTACTGGTCGAGGATGTCACGGTCTCCCTCGCCCGGAGCGATCTCCGCCGGGGCGGGGCGACGTCGGCGGCGCTTGGGTGGTGCCATCGCGAGCTTCCTCCATGTGGGTCCGGGGCAATCGGAGCAACAAGCGAACCGCGGGGCCGGCGGAACACGAACTGCGCGGAACGCGGCACGGCCGCGCCACGCCCCGAGCGAACGGGAACCGGCACCCGGGCGTGGAACGGCACGCACGAGCTCGACTTCCCCGCCGCTGCAAGGCGCGGGCCGAGGGACGGCGTCCGACGCCTACTCCGTATGATCGATGGGGCGGTGCCTCGCTGCGTCGGCGAAAGCGCGGACGCAGCGTAGGCGATTCCCTACTCCCGCTTACCCGTACCCGCGTCGTTCGCGTCTCGTTCCCCGCGCCTCGCGCGCCGGCTCGCTCGCGCCGACGGGAGGAAGCGGAGCAGGAAGGCCACGAGCACGAACGCGATCCCCACGAGCATCATCGCGTTCGAGTTCACGCGCACCCCCCACGCCCAGATCGCGAGGGCGACGAGGAGGAGGACGAGCTTGAGCACGTCGAGCGGCTTCATGGCTTCCCCGTGCCGCGGTGAACGAAGCGTCGCACACCGTCGCGGAACTCGTCGGTGGCGCGCGCCTCGACGTTGGTGCGGACGCCGAGCTCGATGCCGCCGTCGAAGCCCGCCTCGTCCAGCTCGTAGAAGAGCCGCTTCGTCAGGCGCAGCGCGCCCGGCGGCGAGGCGGCCAGCGCGCCGACGATCTCCTCCACCTCCGCCTCGAACCGCTCGGCGGGAAGGACGCGGCTCACGAGTCCGATCTCGAGCGCCTCGCGCGCGCCGATCGTGCGGCCGGTGGCCACGAGCTCGAAGGCGCGCTTCTCCCCGGCGAGCCGGCGAAGCATCGTCATGACCATCGCCGGCACGAACCCCACCCGCACCTCCGGGTAGCCGAAGCGCGCGTCGTCCGACGCGAGCACGATGTCGCACGACGTGGCCAGCCCGGCCCCGCCGGCCAGCGCCCGGCCGCGCACGGCCGCCACCACCGGCTTGGCCATCGCGCGGATCGTGCGGAACACCCGCCCGAGCGCCTCCGCGTCGCGGCGATGCGCGTCCGCGCCCGCGTCGATCATCCCCTCGAGCGCCGCGAGATCCGCGCCGGCGCAGAAGTCGCGCCCCTCGGCGTCCAGCACCACCACCCGCGTGTCGGCGTCCGCCTCGGCGGCGTCGAGCGCCTCCGCCAGCTCCCGCGCGGCCTGCTCGTCGAGCGCGTTCCGCTTTTCCGGCCGGGCGAGCGTGATGCGCCGCACCGGGCCGGCGGTGGACGCGCGCACGCGGGGGGGGCTCGTCACGCGGCCGCCCCCGGCAGGCCGTGTCGCCGCGCCTCCTCGTCGGGGACGTCGAGCACCATGCGCAGCATCGCGGTCGAGAACACCTTCCCCTGCGCGTCGGTCTTGAGCGACAGCGTCCCCCCCCCGCCGAGCGCGCCGTGCAGGAGGAAGTTGAGCGCGTGCAGGTTGGGCAGCTCGTACCGCTCCACGCCGCCGGTGATCGCGCCGGCGAAGTGCCGCGCGACGCGCTCGCGCGTGAGGTGCTCGACGAGCAGCGGGTACCAGCGCGGATCGAGCGCGATCACGCCCACGTTGGCCGTGTCTCCCTTGTCGCCGGAGCGGGCGTGGGCGATGTCCACGAGCCGGATCTTCATGCCTCCTCCACGGCCACCGCGGTGGTGACCACGCGCTTGTCGATGAGGGCGGGCCAGTACGCGACCACGTCCTCCACCTTGGGGCGTCCGCCGGCGAAACCGGTGACGCTCGGCGGCCCGTTCAGCACCAGCGGCGCGATCTCGCGCGTGAAGCGCTCCACCGGGGCGCGCTCGGCGGCGCGCACTCCCACGCGGAGCTGGACCTCGGGGATGTCGCCCGGGGGCCCCGCCAGCGGACCGTGCGTCGCGGAGGCGCCGAGGAACTCCGTGTGGATCTCGTCGAAGCGCAGCCCCAGCGCGCTCAGCCGCTCGCGCAGCACTTTGTCGGCGAGCCGTGCCTTGTCGAGCGCGTCGGGCCACGCGTACACCAGCGTGCCCACCGCCTTGAACCCCGCCCGGTAGGCGATGGAGACCTTGAGCTTGTCGGTGGGCGCCCGCCCGCGGACGCCGAACACCCGCACGCGATCCGGTCCCGCCTGTTCCAGCCGGATGGACGTGAAGTCGGCGATCACGTCGGGGGTGATGTACTCGCGCGGGTCCCCCATCTCGTACACGAGCTGCTCGGTGACGCCGTGCACGTCGATGCGCCCGCCGGTCCCCGGGTGCTTGTAGATCACGAAGCTTCCGTCCTCGTGCCCCTCGACGATCGGGTAGCCGATGTTCGCCAGGTCGCTCACCCCGCGCCAATCGTACAGGCAGTTCCCCCCCGAGCACTGGGCGCCGCACTCGATGATGTGGCCGGCCACGATGCCGGCGGCCAGCTTGTCCCAGTCATCGCGCCGCCAGCCGAACTCGTGGAGCAGCGGCGCCATGGTGAGCGCGGTGTCGGTGGAGCGGCCGGTGATGACGACGCCCGCGCCGCGCGCGAGCGCCTCGACGATCGGGCTCGCGCCGATGTACGCGTTCGCCGACAGCACGCGGTCGCGAATGGTGGACAGCGGCTCACCCGTGTCCATGTTGGCGAGCGCGTGCCCCTCGGCCAGCAGCTCGTCCAGGCGCGGCAGGAGGTCGTCCCCGGTGATGACGCCGATCCGGAAGCGCCCCGCGACGCCGGCGCGCCCCGCCGCGTCGCGCACCGCGTCGGCGCACGCGCGCGGATTCACCCCACCGGCGTTCGCCACCACCTTCACCCCGCGCCCGGCGACCGCGGGGAAGATGCTCTCCATCGCGCCGATGAAGTCGCGCGCGTACCCCATGCGCGGATCCCGTTCCTTCTGCTTCTGCAGGATGGACATCGTCACCTCCGCCAGATAGTCCAGCATGAGGTAGTCGATGGGCCCGCCCTCCACCTGCCGGCGCGGCGCCTCCAGCCAGTCGCCCCAGAAGCCCTGCCCGCTCGCGACACGTACCACGCGACTCACCGCCACTCTCCGGGATGCGGGGGAAGCACGAAGGGACCGAGGTGCGGTCCCGGGTTGGTCGAGGACGCGCGGAGCGCCATGGCGAGCACCTCGCGCGTCTCCTCGGGATACACGATGGCGTCGACGTAGCCGCGGGCTCCGGCGAAGCGCGCGTCAAGCTGATGCTCGTAGTCCGCGCGCATCTCCTCCACGGCGGCGAGCACCTCGGCGTCGGGGGACGCGCCGCGCCGGCGCGCCTCCTCCAGCGCGGGGCCGTGCACCGCCTGCACCGCCGATTCCCCCTCCATCACCCCCATCCGCCCGGTGGGCCAGCTGAAGATGAAGTCGGGATCGAACCCCTGCCCCGCCATCGCGTAGTAGCCGGCGCCGGATGCGTGGTTCACCGTGAGCACCAGCTTGGGCACCGTGGCCGTCGCCATCGCCTCCACGAAGCGGGCACCGGCGCGGATGATTCCCTCGTGCTCGGCCTCCGGCCCCACCATGAAGCCGGAGACGTCCTGCACGAAGAGCAGCGGGATCCCCTCCCGGTCGCAGCGATCGATGAAGTAGGCCACCTTCTCCGCGCTCTCCGCGTAGACGATGCCGCCGAAGCGCGGCTTCTCCCCGGGGCGCGTCTTGATGAGCCCCCGCTGGTTGGCGATCACGCCCACCGGCATCCCTTCGATCGCCGCGTCGCCGCAGATCATCTCGCGCGCCAGGTTTCCCTGAAACTCGTCCACCACGCCGCCATCCACGATCGCGCCGAGAACGTGGTGCATGTCGTACGACATGCGGTGGTCGCCGGGGAGCACGTCGTACAGCGTGTCGGCGGCCGCGGCGGGGGGCACCACGTCGCCCCACCTCGCTCGCTCGGGGCGCGGCAGGCGGGACACCAGGTCGCGCAGCTTGGCGCAGCAGGCGTCATCGTCGCTCACCTTGTAGTGCGCGACGGCCGACACCTCGGTGTGGGCGCGCGCCCCCCCGAGCGTCTCGGCGTCCACGACCTGCCCCGTGGCGCCCTTCACGAGATTCGGCCCGCCCAGCCCCATGAAGGAGCTCCCCTCCACCATGAGGATCACGTCGGAGAGCGCGGGGAGGTACGCCCCGCCGGCGATGCACGGGCCCATGACGGCGGCGAACTGCGGGATGCGCAGGTAGCGCCGCATGATCGAGTTGTAGTAGAAGATGCGCGCGGCGCCGTACTGGCCGGGGAACACGCCTCCCTGGTAGGGGAGGTTCACCCCCGCGGAGTCGACCAGGTAGATGATCGGGATGTGACAGCGCATCGCGATCTCCTGGGCGCGGAGCATCTTGGTGATCGTCTCCGGCCACCAGGAGCCGGCCTTCACCGTGGCGTCGTTGGCGACGATCACCACCTCGCGGCCGTGCACGAGGCCGATCCCGGTGACCACGCCGGCCGCGGGCGCCTGGCCGTCGTACTTGTCGTGGGCGACGAGCAGTCCGATCTCGAGGAAGCGCGTCCCCGCGTCGCACAGCGCCGCGACGCGCTCGCGAGCGGTGCGCTTCCCCTGCTTGTGCTGCCGCGCGATGCGGTCCGCGCCGCCCCCCTCCCTGAGCCGCTCCTCGAGCGCGCGCAGCTCGGTGGACAGCTCCCTGAGCCGAGACGTCACGCTTCCTGCTGCTCGCGCGCGGCGAACCACTCCCGGATGTAGTCGACGAGCTCGGACGTGGGCGTGCCCGGACCGAAGAGCTGGCCGATGCCGCGACGGTGGAGCTCCTCGATGTCCTCCTTGGGGATGATCCCCCCGCCGGTGAGCAGGATGTCGTCGCGCCCGGCCTCGCGCAGGAGCTCGTGCACGCGGGGGAAGAGCGTCATGTGCGCGCCGCTCAGGATCGAGAGGCCGACGACATCCACGTCCTCCTGGATGGCGGCGCTCGCGATCATCTCCGGGGTCTGGTGCAACCCGGTGTAGATGACCTCCATGCCGGCGTCGCGGAGCGCGGCCGCGACGACCTTGGCGCCGCGGTCGTGCCCGTCGAGCCCGGGCTTGGCGATCAGCACGCGAATCGGTCGCATTGGAGCCTGGTATGGGATGGGTCGTGCGTGGGGCCGGGACGATCCCGGCCGGCGAAAGCTATCGCGGGCGCGCGAGCGCCCGCAACGTGCTCCTCGCCAGCACGCCGCTCGCGCGGGCGCATCAGCGCTTGCGCGCCACGAGCAGCATCTCGGACGAGGTGCGGGCGAGGGGGCGCTCCGACCAGCCGTCGTACGCCTCCTCCACCACGAGCCCGGCGGCCGCGCACATCTCGGCGAGGCGCGAGGCGGTGTAGAGGCGGATGCGGTGCTCGCGCTCTCCGCGCGAAGCGCGGCCGCTCCAGGAGGAGCGGATGGTGAGCACGCCGGAGAGCGGGTCGAAGGACCGCTCGTGGGCGATGAGCGTGCCGTCCCCCGCCCTCCACCAGTCGCGGGCGAGAAAGCGCGCCATCACGCCGTCGCGGCTTCCCCCGTGCCACACGAGCGTGCCGCCCGGGCGCAGCACGCGCGCGAACTCCTCCACCACGCGCGCATCGTCGCGCGGGTCGAGGAAGAAGCCGAACGACGTGAACAGGTTCACCAGGGCGTCGAACCGCTCCGTCCACCGCGCCGGGAGGCGCCGCATGTCGCCGCGCACGTAGCGGAGCCCCGGCCCGGTCCCGCGCCGCTCGGCGCGCGCGAGCAGGAACTCCGAGTAGTCGAGCCCCGTGACGTCGAAGCCGTTCTCGGCGAGCAGGTGCGCGTGCCGCCCCTGCCCGCACGGCACGTCGAGCACGCGCGCGCCGACGGGGAGCCCGAGCAGGTCGACCAGGCGCGCGACCTCCTCGCGGTCGCGGCCGAGCGAGAAGATGGGGTCGTACTCGAGGAGGTAGCGCGCATCGAAGTACGTCTCCCACCACTCGCCCGTGCGGCGTGCGCGGCGGGGGCTCAGAAGAACACCGGCTCCCGGTACGCCCCGAACACCTCCTCCATCGCGTGCCGGATCTCGTACAGCGTCGCGTCGGCGCGCGCCGCCTCGAGGATGAACGGGATGAGATTGGCGTCGGTGCGCGCCGCGTCGCGCAGGGCGTCGAGCGCGCCCTGGCAGCGCGCGGCGTCGCGGGTGGCCCGGAGCCGCGCCAGGCGCTCGCGCTGCTCCCGTTCGGCGTCCTCGCCCACCCTGAGCAGCGGGATCGTGAGCTCCGGCTCGTCGGTGATGAACTCGTTCACGCCCACCACGAGCTTGCGGTGCTGCTCGATCTCCCACTGCTGGCGCGCGGCGGACTCGGCGATCTTGCGCTGCAGCCACCCCGTCTCCAACGCGCGGACCACGCCCCCCGCCGCGTCGATCTCGGCGAACAGCGCCTCCGCCTCGCGCTCCATCCGGTCGGTGAGCGCCTCGATGTAGTACGAGCCGCCGAGCGGGTCGATCACGTTGGGCACGCCCGTCTCGAAGGCGAGGATCTGCTGCGTGCGCAGCGCGACCTGCACCGCCTGCTCGGTGGGGAGCGCCAGCGTCTCGTCCATGGAGTTGGTGTGCAGCGACTGCGTGCCGCCGAGGACCGCCGCCATCGCCTGGTACGCCACGCGCACGATGTTGTTGAGCGGTTGCTGCGCGGTGAGCGTGACGCCGGCGGTCTGCGAGTGGAAGCGCATCATCCACGACCGCGGGTCGGCGGCGCCGTACCGCTCCCGCAGGTGCCGCGCCCAGATGCGCCGCGCGGCGCGCAGCTTCGCGATCTCCTCGAAGAAGTCGTTGTGGACGTCCCAGAAGAACGACAGGCGCGGCGCGAACTCGTCGATGGCGAGTCCGCGCGCGATGCCGCGCTCCACGTACGTGAAGCCATCGGCGAGGGTGAACGCCAGCTCCTGCACCGCCGTGGCGCCCGCCTCGCGGATGTGGTAGCCGGAGATCGAGATCGTGTTCCACTGCGGGGCGTGGCGCGCCGACCACTCGAACCCGTCCACGATGAGGCGCAGCGCCGGCTCGATCGGGTAGATCCAGGCGTGCTGCGCCATGTACTCCTTGAGGATGTCGTTCTGGATCGTCCCGCGCAGCTGCTCCGAGGAGACGCCCTGCCGCTCCGCGGCGGCGATGAAGAAGCAGTACAGGATGAGCGCCGGACCGTTGATGGTCATCGACACCGACACCTGGTCGAGCGGGATCCCGTCGAACAGCGTCTGCATGTCCTGCACGCTCGAGATGGCGACGCCGCACTTCCCGACCTCTCCCTCGGAGCGCGGGTGGTCGGAGTCGTACCCCATGAGCGTGGGGAAGTCGAACGCCACCGAGAGCCCGGTCTGCCCGTGCTCCAGCAGGTACTTGTAGCGCGCGTTGGTGTCGCGCGCGCTGCCGAAGCCGGCGAACTGGCGCATGGTCCAGAGCCGGCCGCGGTAACCGGTGGCGTGGATGCCGCGCGTGAACGGGAAGGTGCCGGGCACCCCGATGCTGGTGGGATCGATCTCCGCGGTGTCGAGCGCGGTGAACAGCGGCGGCACCTCGCCCACGGAGTTCGTGAACGCGATGTCGCGCACGGCGCCGGCGGCGAAGCGCGCGCGCCACTCGGCGACCTCGGCGCGCAGGCGCTCCAGCTCGGCCTGCTGGTCGCGCACGACCTGCGGCAGATCACGAATCGTCGTCATTCGGTGTCCTCGTCATGGCGTATCGCGTGAGAGCAGCCCCGCGCTCCGGTGGAGCAAGTCCGCGGCCGCCGCGAACGGCGTGAGCGTGCCGGCCTCCAGTGCCGGGAGCTGGGCGTCGAGCCAGGCGGTGGTGTCCACGTCGCCCCACAGCCGCTCGCGCACGCGGCGTTCCACCACCTCCACCACCCGCTCCCGCAGCCGCTGCCGGCGCCGCGCGCGCAGCTCGCCGCTCCGGGCAAGATAATCAAAGTGCCGGTCGAAGGCCGCCGCGACGGCCTCGATCCCTTCCCCGCGCTCGGCGATGGTCGCGAGCACGGGGGGCGTCCAGTGCTCCGCGTCGGTCGCCGCCGCCTCGCGTGCGGCACGCGCGGGGTTGTTGATCCGCCGCAGCTCCACGCCGTGGTGTGCCGGCACGTGCCGGAAGATCTGCCCCATGCGCAGCCCGAGCATGACCTCCACCTCGTGCCGCAGCCGGTCCGCGCCCGGGCGGTCGGCCTTGTTGATCACGAACACGTCGGCGATCTCCATGAGCCCCGCCTTCATGGTCTGGATGGAATCGCCTGACTCGGGCACGAGCACCACCGCGCTCGTGTCCGCGGTGCGGGCGATGTCCAGCTCGCTCTGCCCCACGCCCACCGTCTCGATCAGGACGCGGTCGAAGCCGTAGCCGTCCAGCACGTCGGCCACCTCGCGGGTGGTGGCGGCGAGGCCGCCGAGCGAGCCGCGCGTGGCCATGGAGCGGATGAAGATGCCGGGATCGAGCGCCACCGCCTCCATGCGGATCCGGTCGCCGAGCAGGGCGCCCCCGGTGAACGGGGAGGTCGGATCCACCGCCACGATCCCCACGGTGAGCCCCGCGCGCCGGTAGAGCGATGCGAGCTGGGTGGTGAGGGTGCTCTTCCCGGCCCCCGGTGGGCCGGTGATCCCGATGCGCCGGGCGTGGCCGAGGCGGGGGTGCAGGTGGCCGAGGATCGTCTCGAATCCGGCGCGGTGATTCTCCACGATGCTCACCGCGCGCGCGAGCGCGGCGGGTCGGCGGTCGTCGAGCTGGGCGAGGAGCGACGCGTGCATGACTCCGGGTGCGTGGGTCGGCGGCATCATCGCCACCGGCGATGGCCGCGCAGCGGGTTGGACAGCAGATGCCAGGGCAGGACGAGCACGATGAGGAAGAAGATCACCGCCGCGACGAGCGAGATGGCGAGCACCCACCGGTTGCGGTCGGCGAGATAGGCGATGGCGCCGACCAGCGCCATGACCGCGGCGAAGAGGCCGAGCAGGACGCGCCGCGTCTGGCCGGCGAGGAAGCGCTGCATCTCGAGCACGTCGCGCGGGTGGGCGCGCACGCGCAGCTCGTCGCGCCCGGCGCGGCGGAGCACGTCGCGCAGCTCGCGGGCGATCGCCGTCACCTGCGAGAGCGCATCCTGCACGCGCTCGCGCGGGTCTCCCTCCACGGCGGCGGCGAGGAGCTTCGCGCCCATCGCCCGGATCACCGGGGTGGCGAACTGCACGCTGTTGAAGTCGGGGTCGTAGCGCAGCCCGATCCCCTCGGCGAGCGCCGCCGCGCGCCCGAGGTACACGAACTCGCTCGGGAGCATGATCGGCCAGCGGTAGAACGTGGCGAGGACCTCGTTCACGATGCGCTGGATCTGGCTCGGCCTCGCGTCGGGGGTGAAGGCGATCGCCATGAGCGCCCGCGCGGCGTCGCGCACCGTGCCGCGGTCCACCTCCGGATCGAGGATCCCCAGCTCGTAGAACCCCGCGATCACCGCGTCGACGTCCTGCCGCACCGCGGCGAGGATCGTCTGGATCAGGCGCACGCGCGTCTCCCGCTCGACGCGCACGACCATCCCGAAGTCGAGCAGCACGAGCGTCCCGTCCGGCGCCACGAGCAGGTTGCCGGGGTGCGGGTCGGCGTGGAAGATCCCGTCCACGAGCATCATCTGCGCGTACACCTCGACGAGCGTGCGGAGCAGCCGCTCGAGCGACAGCTCGCCGGAGCGGATGCGCTCCTGGAGCCGGTCGATGCGCGTTCCCTCCATGTACTGCAGCACGAGGACGCGCCGGGAGGTGAGCCCCTCGACGACCTCGGGCACGGCGACGCGCGGGTCGTCGGCGAAGTTGGCGCGAATGAGGTCGGCGTTGCGCGCCTCCTCGCGGAAGTCCATCTCCTCCTCGATGCGCTTCGCGAACTCCCGCACGATGGTCGTGATGGCGCGGGTGTGGTGGTTCGGGAAGAGCACGTTGAGGAAGAAGAGGATCCGGAACGCGGCATCGAGATCGACGCCGACGATCGCCTCGACGCCCGGGCGGAGCACCTTCACCACCACCTCGCGCCCGTCGAGTCGCGCCCGGTGCACCTGCCCGAGCGACGCGGCGGCGAGCGGCTCCGGGTCGAACCGGTCGAACAGCTCGTCCACCGGTTTGCCGAGCTCGCGCACCACCACGGCCTCGATGGCGCTCGCCGGCAGCGGGGGCACCTGGTCGGTGAGCTTCCCCACCTCGCTCAGGTACGGCTCCGGCAGGATGTCGGCGCGCGAGCCGAACACCTGGGCGAGCTTGATGAAGGTGGGCCCGAGCGCGGCGACGGTGGCCGTGAGGCGCGCGGCGCGCCGGCGGTGCGCCGCGTCGCTCAGCACGCGCGGCCGGCCCACGAGGATCCACCGCCGCCGGTCGCGCAGGAAGGCGACGACGAACGGCGCGAGCCGCCAGAAGACGACGAACGCGCGCACGTCAGCGCACGGGCTTCAGCTCGATCGGCGCGGCGGCGCCGGCGCGCTGCACGAGGAGGCGCCGCACGCGGGCGGGCTCGGCGTCGATCACCGTGAGCTCGAGCCCGTCCAGCCGGAAGCGCTCGCCGACCGCGGGGATGCGCCCGAGCATCCGCACGACGCCGCCGGCCAGCGTGGGGGCATGGGCGGTGAGCTCGCGGGGCAGCTCGATGCCGAAGCGCTCCGCCACCTCGTCGAGCGGCGTCGCGCCGTCCACCAGCACCGCCCGCTCGGACACGGGCTGGGGGAGCGGCGCGGGCTCGTCGTGCTCGTCGCGGATGTCGCCGACGAGCTCCTCGAGCATGTCCTCCAGGGTGACGATCCCCGCCGTGCCGCCGAACTCGTCGAGGACGACGGCCAGGTGCGGCCGGCCGCGGAGCATCTCGAACAGCATGTCGCTGCACCGCTTCGTCGCCGGCGCGTGCACCACCTCGCGCAGCGGAGGCTGGCGCTCTCCGCCGTCGCGCAGCACGTCGAAGACGTGGATCATCCCGATGATCTCGTCGAGCGAGCCGCGGTACACCGGGACGCGGCTGTACCCCGCCTGCGCGATCTCCCGCGCCATCTCGCGCGGCGGCGTCTCGACGTCCACGGCGAAGACGTTCGTGCGCGGCGTCATCACGTCGCGCAGCGTCTTCTCGCCGAACTGCACGACGCCGGTGATGATCTCGATCTCCTCCGGCTCCCCGATCCCCTCGAGCTCCCCCTCGCGCAGCAGGTCCTCCAGCTCCTCCCGCGGCGAGTCGACGGACGGCGCGCCGGTCCGCGTGCCCGCGCGGCGAGCGAGGGCGCGCGCGCCGCGCAGGAGGGGCGCGAGCACGAACGCGGCCGCGTGGAGCGGGGGGATGAGCACGGGGATGAGCCGCGCCGCCCAGCGCCGGGCGACCGCGCGCGGGACGAGCTGCCCGAACACGAGGAGGGCGAGCGCGAGGGTGACGGTGGCGATCGCCACGCCCCACGGGTCCCCCGCCCCCGCGCCGCCGACGAGCGTGCCGGCCAGGGCGACCACGAACGCCACCCCCGCGCCGGCGGCGAGCACCAGCCGCTGCGGGCGCGCGAGGTACGCCTCCGCCGTGGCCGAGCCGCTGAGCCGCTTCTCCACCCAGTGCCGGAGCCAGAGCCGGCTCACCGACCGCACGGCGGTCGCGGCGCCGGTGAGCCACGCCACCAGGACCACCGCGGCGACGAGCGGGAGCACCACCGCCGCGCTCATGCTTCCTGTCCCACGGCCGGCTCCAGCCGCTCGAAGTACACCCGGTCCACCCGCCGGCGCACCACGCGCTCCACCACCACGCGGAATCCATCGAGCGTCAGCTCCTGCCCCGCGCGCGGCACGTGCCCCACCAGCTCGAAGATCATCCCCCCCACGGTGCTCACGTCCTCGCGCTCGAAGCGGTGCCCGAGCACGTCGGAGAGCTCGTCGAGCGGCACGCGCCCCGACACCCAGAACCGCTTCCCCTCCTCGGACTCGATCGGGGGCTCCTCGCGATCGTGCTCGTCGCGGATGTCGCCGACGATCTCCTCGATGATGTCCTCGATGGTCACGATCCCCGCCGTGCCGCCGAACTCGTCGACGACGATCGCGATGTGCGTGCGCGTCGCCTTGAAGTCGCGGAGCTGGGCGTCGATGGTCTTGCTCTCGGGGATGAACGTCGCGGGGCGGGCCAGCGACTCCCACCCGCCGGCCGGCTCCTCCCCGTCGATCACGGCGAGGAGCAGGTCCTTGGCGAACAGGATCCCGGTGATGCGGTCGAGCGTCTCCTCGTACACGGGGAGCCGCGCGTGCTGCGAGCTGCGGACGCGGTCGAGCACCTCGGACCACGGCGTGCCGATCTCGATGCCGAGGATGTCCACGCGCGGCACCATCACATCGCGCACCTCCGTCTCGCCCAGCGAGAACACGCGCCGGAGGATGGCGCGCTGCGCGCCGGGCATCTCGGCCTCGGACTGCAGCACGAGGCGGAACTGCTCGGCGGTGATGTCGCGGTCCGCCTCGCCCGGCGCGAGCGGGGGGAGGAGCCGCCGGAGCGCGCGGTCCATGGCGGCGCCCGCGCCCACGAGGGGGCGCACCGCGCCCTCGATCACGCGGACGGCGCCGCCCAGCGGGGCGAGGGCGCGCGCGCCGAACGCATCGCCGGCGGCGCGCGGCGCGATCTCGCCGAGGAGCGCGACGGCGAGCGCCACGCCCAGCGCGGCCAGCGCGGCGATCCCCGCCGGCCGCTGTCCGAGGCCGAGCGCGATCGCGCCCGCCACCCCCGCGACCAGATGGGCGATCAGCCGGGCGATGCCGAGCGAGCGGTGCGTGAGGTCGCGAAAGCCGCCGGTGGGCCCTTCCGCGCCCGGCGCGTTGGGCGCGTCGGCCACCGAGAGCAGCGCCCCATCCGCGGCGGCGGCGAGCGCGCCCACCGCGAGGGCGATGAGCGCGACGAGCGTGGCGGCCAGGCTCACGCGCGACTCCCGAGCAGCCTCGCCAGCAGCCGCTCCTGACGGCGCCACATGGGCGACGCCGTCCGCCCCTCCCCCTCCGGGTGATCGTGACCGAGCACGTGCAGCGTGCCGTGCACCACGAGGCGCGCCAGCTCCTCGCGGACCGACGCGCCGTGGCGGCTCGCGTTCGCGCGCGCCACGTCGGGCGCGATGTAGATGTCCCCGACCACCGGCGCGCGCCGCCCGGTGGGCGCGAAGCCGAACGAGATCACGTCCGTGGGGCCGCGATGCCCGAGGTGCCGCGCGTTCAGCGACGCGATCGCGCGCGGCGACACGAACGCCACCGAGAGCATCGCGTCCCGCACGCGCTCGGCGCGCAGCACGCCCGCGGCGATCGCCGCCACCCGCGCGCGCGCGAGCGGGATCCGTCCGCCATCCACCGTCACGTGCACGGCCACGCTCATATCGCGGCGAACTCCGCGCTCACCCCGCCGCTCGATGCCGGATAGTCGATGCGGCTGTGATACATGCCGATGAGCACCCGCGCGAACTGCTCCTTCACGATGTCGAGCTGGCGCAGCGTGAGCGGCGCGTCGCGCAGCTGCCCCGCCTCCATGCGCTGGCGCACGATGTGATCGATCACGTCGCGAATCCGCTGCGGCGTGGGATCCTGGAGCACCCGCACCGAGGCCTCCACGCCATCGGCCAGCATGCACACCGCCGTCTCCGCCGACTGCGGGATGGGGCCGGGATAGCTGAACTCCGCCGGGTTGGGCGGCGCCGACGAATCGCGCTCCCGCGCCTTCTCGAGAAAGTAGCTGATGGATGCGGTCCCGTGGTGCTCGGGGATGAACGCGGCGATGGCGCGCGGGATGTGGTACTCCGCCGCCAGCTCCAGCCCCTCGCGCACGTGGTTCCGGATGATCGAGGCGCTCGTGCCCGGCTTGAGCTTGTCGTGCGGATTCCGCCCGCCCGCCTGGTTCTCCACGAAGTACTGCGGCTTCTTGAGCTTGCCGATGTCGTGATAGTACGTCCCCACTCGCCCGAGGAGGCCGTTCGCGCCGATGGCGTTGCAGGCCCCCTCCACGAGGTTGGCCATCGCGATCGTGTGCGCGTAGGTGCCAGGTGCCTCGAGACTGAGCCGCCTGAGGAGCGGACGGTTGAGGTCCGAGTACTCGATGAGCGTGAGGTGCGTCGTGATTCCGGTGAATCGCTCGGCGAGCGGCACCAGGAACATGGCGAACACCACGGACACGATCGCGTTGCCGATGCCGAGTCCCGCGCTGGATACTATCGCGGTGGGCGTCCACCCCAGCGTGAGACCCAGCGCGAGCGCGGCGCAGATGTACGCGATCCCGATGGTGATGACGTACTGGTACGACTGATCGCGCTTGAGGATGATGCGTACGCTCAGCGCGGCGGCAGCGCCGCCCACCAGGTTGATGAAGAGCGCGTTCGTTCCCCGGTACACGCTCTGCCCGCCCACGAGCACCGCCAGGATCATCGCGGCGATCATGCTTATGCGCGGGTCGAAGAGGACGCTGAACATGATCGCCGCCAGCGCCACCGGCACGAGCTCCGGATGCACTGGTCGCCAGTGCGAGGCCACGGCCGCGGCCACGAGCACCAGGAGATAGACAGCGGCGAAGAGCGAGAGCGATCGGAACGACTTGTAGAGCTGCGGCCTGAAGAGCACCATCGCGATCCCGAAGATCGCAAGGAGGATGGCGTTGTACGCGATGCTCCCCACGATCCGGCCGAGGGCCCGCTGACCGCGCTCGCGTCCCTGCATCGCATCGTGCAGGGAGCGCATCTTGTCGAACTCCGGGCGGCCGACCACCTCGTGCTCGCCCACGATCTTCTCCCCCGTCCGCACGCGGTAGCGGTTGGTGTCCACCGAGGCGCGCAGCTCCTGACGCCGCATCTCGGTGGCGACCCGGTCGGGGACGACGGTGGGATGGAAGAAGCTGCTGAGAAGCTTGAGATAGAGCCCCTCCGCTACGGACGAGTTGCGATCGGGCTGCAGCGCGCGTGCGCGATTGAGGAGCGAGCCGAAGGTGAGAAGACTGTCCACCATCACGCTCCGCTCCTCGCCACCGCGACGAACTATCACATCGCCGCGCAGCTGCTCTATGGCGCTCCCTGCCACGATTCCGCTCGAGAGCCAGCGCGCGAAGACGCGCCGCACCGCATCCTCGAGAGCGCGCCGGCGTGCCGCCACCACCAGGTAATCGGCCTCGTCGGGCGTGAGACTCACGCCGAGCTGGGCGGCCGCCTGCTGGAGGGCGACGCTCACCGTCGCGGCCGTCTGCTTCCCCGTCTGCGTGCGCTCCTGGCGTTCGGCCACGCTCGCCAGGGAGTCCATGAAGGTGCGGAGCTGTCCCTGCGCCGAGTCGAGCGCGGGCTGCGAGTAGTCGAAGATCGGCTTGGCCGAGCGCGCCAGCTCGTCCCGCTCCTTCGCGAGCTCTTCATCCGTCTTGCGAACTGTGAAGGCGAAGGGAGCGATCACGTTCTTCGTGGCCACCGACCCCACCTCGAAGATGGGCGAGTCCACCGCGGGCGCGTTCGGGAAGAGCAGGTACGTTACGACGGCAAGCGCGAGCAGAAGCGCCACCCGCGATGCGTGATAGATCACGCCATCGAGTGGACGCGCAGGCGGCTCCTCTTCCATGGGAGCCAGCTCCAGCTGGCCGCGTACCGTGTTCGCCATCAGCTACTCGGCTCCAGCGCCCGCATCGCGCGCGTATGCCTTGATGATATCGCGCACCAGGCGGTGGCGAATGACGTCCGACTCCGTGAGATACTGGAAGCCGATCCCGTCTATGCCGCGCAGGATGCGCTCGATCTCGATGAGTCCCGACTGCTCTCGCGAAGGGAGATCGATCTGCGTCTTGTCACCGGTGATGACCGCCTTGGAATTAACGCCGAGGCGGGTGAGGAACATCTTCATCTGCGCGCTGGTGGCGTTCTGCGATTCATCGAGAATCACGAACGCATCGGCGAGAGTGCGCCCGCGCATGTACGCGAGTGGCGCGA
>DASUXC010000065.1:0-8789 GCA_036378095.1 Gemmatimonadaceae bacterium
CTGGCTCGTGCACCAGCGCGTGCTCGTCGCGCGCCACCTGCTCGAGACGACGGACGAGCCGGTCGAGCGCATCGCCGCGCGCACCGGCTTCGGCTCCGCCCTCTCGCTGCGACTGCACTTTCGTGGGGCGATGAAGACGACACCGACCGCGTATCGGGCGGCGTTCCGGTCGCGCAGCGCTCCAGGCGCGGGTACCCTCAGTCGGCGGCGCGCAGCTCGAAGCTCATCGCCCGAAAGTTCAGCGTGACGACCGCGAACTGGCGCAGCACGTCCTGCCCGATCGTGCCATCCAGCACCCGGCTGGCGTCGTCGATCGGCTCCGTGTACAGGTGCACGCGCGGCAGCGACACCGTCGCTCCCCCCGTGGCGAGCACCAGCGGCGAGACGGCCAGCCCCGGGATCAGACGCACTCCGCCCGCGCCGCCCACTCCCACGGTGTCCGCCGTGATGCGGGCACGCAGCCTCGCGTCACGCGCTCCCCGGCGCGCCGCCAGGAAGGAGGGAAAGAGCGCCGTCGTCGAGGCGCCCGTGTCCAGCTGGTAGCACCCGCGGCGCCCGTCCACCGCTCCGGCGACGAGCATCACCAGATCGTCGAGCGCGAGATTGCGGAGCCCCGCCGTGTCCACGCGCGCCGGGATCCGGAGCCGCGCGTCCCGCTCGAGGGAGATCTCCCCGAGCGCATCGAGCACCGGAAAGCCGAGGATGCCATCGATCCGGTAGCCGATCTGCGGGAAGGCGAGCGCCGAGTCCGGGAACACGAGAAAGAGCACCTCGCGCATCTCGATCGACCCGAGCCGCAGCCGTCGCGCCACCCCCAGGTGCGCCGTGGTGCGCAGGCCAGTCGCCGCGTCCACGCGGATCGTGTCGGCGGACACCTGGACGCCGAGCCGCCGCGCCTCCGAGGCGGAGAGCACGGAGAGCTGCGCTCCGGTATCGAACACCAGGCTCACGCTCTCCCCGTTCACGCGGACGGGGACGCGCAGGAGCCCCGCCCGGTCGCGCATCATGGGGAGCGTCGTCCCGGCGCGCGTCGCGATCCGCTGCGGCATCGCCGCCCTGGCTGCCGCGCGCCACAGCACCGCCGAGTTGCGCCAGTCGGCGGCGAGCGCGGTGTCCGCCGCACCGTAGCGACGCACGAGCCCCTCGTACGCCGATGCCGCCTCGCCGTACCGGTACAGCTTCACGTACCCGTCGGCCAGCGTGCGCCATGCCTCTCTCGCGAGCAGCGTGTCGGTCGTCGCGGCGATGCACGCGCGCAAGGGCGCGATCGACGCGTCCACCTGATTGAACTTCTCGAGCACGATCCCGCGATAGCAGCGCGTCTCGACCGAGCGGTCTGCTCGGGCGGCGACGCGATCGCGGAGCGCGAACAGCCGCCTGGCGCGATACAGATCGCCGAGCGGTCCCCCCTGCGCGGACGCGCGGGCCGGCGGGATGGCGAGAAGGAGGATGGCGCACGGCGCGGCAAAGAGGACCCGGGTCGTCATGGAGCACGCTCTCGATGCTGGGGGGGCGACGTCGTGAGGCGCGGGGCGGGCGGAACGCCCGAACCGCCGATCAAGCCGTGTGGCGCGTGCCACGTTCCCGGCGCATCTGTGGACGTAGCGCACACTGTTGTGGCATTCGCACATCAACTTCGGGTCTGGCGCCGCGGGCAGGCGATGAGCGCACACAGCATCGTCCTGTTTCACCACCCGCATCAGAAATTTTCAGCACACATCCGAAGTCACGCATCGACGTCGTCTTCGATTCCATCGGCGATGCAACGAAACTTGTCAGGCTCCCGGAATGCCCGCGGCGCGCGCGGCGGGTACGCGCATTGCCCAGTCCGCCGGGCGTGCCGCACCGGATGTCCTCGGGACTACCGCGTGAGGCATGCGTGGCCGGCGCGGCAACGAATCGTCCGCCGCCGGCCGCCGATCCCGATCTTCAGACACAGCTCCGGAGCCACCACGATGACTCGCTCGCGTCTTCTCTCCATCGCCGCATCCGCGCTCCTGCTGCTCACCGGCGTGCGCTGCTCCTCCGATGCCGCGCTGCCGACGGGGCTTCCGAGCGCGCCCGTGGCGCCGCCGGCGAATCCTTCGCTGCTCGGCGGTCTGCTCGGCGGCGTCACGAACACCGTGCTCTCTCCCCTGCTCGCCTGCACGCCGCAGCCCTACGCGGCCGACACGCTGGTGGTCGGCCCCGCCGGCGGGACGCTGCACATCGGGGCGCACCAGCTCGTGATCCCCGCCGGCGCGCTCGATCACGACGTCAAGATCATCGGCGACGCGCCGGTGGGAACGGTGGTGTCGGTGCGCTTCCAGCCCGAGGGGCTCCGGTTCGACAGCCGGCACCCCGCGCAACTGACGCTCGACTACCGCTCGTGCGGGCTGGTCCAGAATGTCCTTCCGAAGCGCATCGCGTACACCACCGACGACCTCGACATCCTGAGCTATCTGCTCTCGGTCGACAACCTGCTGACCTGGCGGGTGACCGGGCAGGTGAAGCACTTCTCCCGCTACGCGGTGGCCTGGTAGACGCGCATGACGAAAGCGCCGGCGTCACCGGCGCGTGGGGGCGGCCGGGAGCCCGGCGCCCCCGCGTCCATCGGGCGCGATGACGGCGAGCGCGCCCAGCGTGCGCTCGCCGCGGCGCGTGAGCACGAGCGCGCCGGGCGCATGGACGCGGCGATCCGTGGGTACGAGGACACCCTCGTGGCCGCGGAGGAGAGCGGCGAGCGCGCGGTGCTCGCCGAGGCGCTGAGGCGGCTGGCCGTCGTCTGTCACCACCGAAACGACCCGGTTCGGGCGCGCATGCTGTGCCGCCGCAGCCACGACGTGGCGCTCGCCGCGGAGCACCCGGTGCTCGCCGCCGAGGCCATCAACGCCCTCGCCGGCTTCGAGTTCGAGACCGGCGCGATCGCCGGAGCGCGCGACCTGTTCCACCGGGCGCTCGAGCTGGGCGGCGCGAGCCTGGAGCTGCGCGCGCGCATCCAGCAGAACCTGGGCATCCTCGCCAACATCCAGGGCGATCACGCGGCGGCACTCGGCCACTACGGCGCCTCGCTCGAGGCGTGCCGGCAGGTGGGAAACGAGCACGGGTGCGCCATCGCGTACCACAATCTCGGGATGGTGAGCGCGGACCGGCAGCGATGGGACGACGCCGACCGCTACTTCCAGCTCAGCCTCGAGATCGCCGAGCGCGGCGGAGACGTCCACCTGCAGGGGCTCTGCCGCCTCAACCATTCGGAGGTCCACCTCGCGCGACACGAGTACGAGCGGGCGCGCGAGAGCGCCGAGCGCGCGCTGGGCATCTTCGATCGCCTCGGCGCGCGACTGGACAAGGCGGACGCGTACAAGGTGCTCGGCGTCGTCTATCGCGAGACGGCGCGCTACCCGCTGGCGGAGTCGCGGCTTCGCGCCGCGATCGAGCTCGCGCGGAGCACCAGCTCGCTGCTCAGCGAGGCCGAGGCGTCGCGGGAGCTGGCCAAGCTGTACCAGGCGACGGGGCGCAACCAGGAGGCGCTCGGCCTCCTCAACACGGCGCACCGGCTGTTCGGCCGGCTGGATGCGCGCGTCGACCTGGTGGACGTGGCCGCCAAGCGCGCGAGCCTCGAGGAGACGTTCCTCGCGATCGTGCGCGACTGGGGGCAGTCGATCGAGTCGGCGGACAGCTACACCTACGGGCATTGCGAGCGCGTCGCGGGGTACGCCGAGCGCGTGGCGCGCGCGCTCGGACTCGGCGACGTGGAGCAGACCACCATTCGCCTGGGCGCGTACCTGCACGACCTCGGCAAGGTGCGCGTCCCGCACGAGATCCTGAACAAGCCGGGCAAGCTCACGCGCGAGGAGTTCGAGGTCATGCAGATGCACCCGGTGTGGGGGATCGAGCTGCTCGCCACGGTGGAGTTCCCGTGGGACCTCAAGCCGATCATCCGCTGGCACCACGAGAAGCACGATGGCTCCGGCTACCCCGACCACCTGCGCGGCGACGAGATTCCGCTGGCCGCGCAGATCATCTGCATCGTGGACGTCTACGACGCGCTCACGACCACCCGCAGCTACCGCTCCGCGCTCACGAAGGAGGCGGCGCTCACCGAGATGCGCGCGACGCGGCGGTGGTGGCGGGACGACGTGTTCGAGGCGTTCATGGCGACGATCTGAGGGAGTGGGCGGTGGGGGGTGGCGGGTGGCCGAGCACACCCCGCGCTCCATGCCCCACGCCTTCCTCACGCCACACTCGCCGTTCGCCGTCCCCCGCCCCGTTCCCCTCTTGCCAACCGCCCGTCGGCGCGAATAATGGATCGCCCCGCGCCGGAGCCCAGCCGCGCCGGCCGGCGCGCGGGCATTCGCCATGGGAGGGACCCATGATCCTCGTCCGCAACGTCTTCCGGCTGAAGTACGGGAAGGCCCGCGAGGCGGTCGCGCTCTGGAAGGAAGGGCTCGAGTTCATGCAGCGGGCCGGTCGGCTCACCGACGCCCGACTCCTCACCGATCTCACCGGCCCCTTCTACACGCTCGTGCTCGAGTCCACGCACGAGAGTCTGGGGGCGATGGAGCGCGAGATGTCCGGTGAGAGCGACAGCGCCGAGTGGCGCGAGTGGTACCAGCGCTTCGTGCCGCTCGTCGACACGGGCTTCCGCGAAGTGTTCACCATCGTCGGCACGGGCGTGTCGCCCACGTCGGCGACGATGGGCGCCCAGGCGAGGGAGGGAGAGCGGGCGGCCGCCACCGGCTGACCCGCGCCGCGCGCCGGCGCACCGGCACACGGGACGCGCGGCCGCTCGCCCCTGGCGCGGCGCTCACCGGCCGCGGCCGCGCGTCACTCCCGTTGCTTCACGAACTGCGCTTCCACGTCGACGCGGACGTGGTGCGCGACCAGCACCCCGCCCGTCTCGATCGCCTGGTTCCACTTGAGACCCCAGTCGCGCCGGTCGATCTGCGTGTGCGCGCTGAAGCCCGCGCGCTCCTGCCCCCACGGATCCATCCCGCGCCCCTCGAAGACGCAATCGAGCACGACCTCGAGCGTCGTGTCGAGGATCGTCAGGTCGCCCGTCACGCGGAAGCGGTCCCCCTCCTTCCCGAAGTCGCCCTCCACGCGCGTGCTGCGGAAGGTGATCGTCGGATGCCCTTCGACATCGAGGAAGTCCGCCGACCTGAGGTGCGTATCGCGGTCGGGCGCGCCGGTGTCGATGCTCGCGGCGTCGATCTCCACCTCCACGCAGCACCCTTCCGGATGCTCCTCGTCCGCGGTGAGCGTTCCCTTGATCCGTTTGAACCGCCCACGCACGGTGGTCATCATCATGTGCTTGACGGAGAACTCGACGCTCGAGTGCGCCGGGTCGAGCGACCACGTCGCGATGGCCTGCGCCGCCGATGATTGTGCCATGTTCCCTCCCGCTGAACGCGCCGCCGTGTGCCCCGAGGTGGGCGCACCGCGCGACTCGCGCGAGGAGTGTGCCACGCGCCGCGCGCCGCCCCCGTCGCCCCTGCCGCCCTCGCTCGGCGCACGGCGCGGCGCGCGGCGGCTCATCGCGGAAGGTCATCGGGTACGGGCGCGCGGAACCGCCGCCCCACGAAGACGGCGATGTCGAGCGCGGGGTGGCCGGCCCGCCGCACCGTGACGGTGCCGAGCGCATCGATGCCCGCGAAGTAGGGCGCGTATCGTCGCGGCGCGTCCGATGGGCCGCGCGTCTGGTCGAGGAGAATCGCGTCGCGTCCCAGGTACTCGCGCTGGTCGTGAAGGTAGCCGAAGTGATGGGGGCTCCGGCAGAGACAGAGCACCTGGGTACCGGGGCCGAGCGCGTATCCGGCCTTGGCGGCATCGATCCACGAGGTCGCCGCGACGAATCGCTGGCGAGCGCCATCGCCGGCGAGCGCGAGGATCGCGGGGCGCGCATCGGACCAGTTCACGACCTCGAGCGTCGGGTCGCCCTGGCGGAAGAGCGCCGGGAACGCGCGCGCCATCCATCCGGTGGCGGCCTGCGACCATGCGAGCGCGAGCACCACGCCGAAGCCCGCCGCCGACGCCGCGAGCCAGCGCCGCACGCGGCGATCGCCGCGCGCGAGCCGCTCGTCGACCTCGGCGCCGAGGAGGGGAAAGAGCATCAGGTATCCCGGCATCGGCCAGTGCGGGAGCCCCGGCTTTCCGCCTGACGACACGATCGTGAACAGCGCGATGGGCGGGATGGCGAGGGAGGCGAGGAGCCAGCGCGGCGCATCGCGCGGGCCTCGGCGAAGCGCGGAGAGGAGCACCCACACGAGCGGCACCCAGAGCCAGGGGAGCAGGTACCCCGCCTGTCCGCCGAGGCTCTCGAGCAGGGCGACGGGGTGCACGCCCCCCTCTCCGGCGCCCCGTCCGAGCTGGAACCGGAACGACGCCCACCCGTGATGCGCGTTCCACACCACGGCGGGGAGCGCGCCCAGGGCGGCGAGCACCCCCGCGATCCAGGGGCCGGGCGTGCGCAGCCAGCGCCGCACCTCCCCGCGCCCGAGCAGGTAGAGCGCCACGCCCGCGGGGAGGAACACCGCGTGATACTTGGAGAGCGCGGCCACGCCGGCGGCGGCGCCCGCGCCCACCCACCAGCGGATCGGCGCGCGCGTGCGGCCGAGCAGCACGTGCACGAGACAGAGCACCGCCGCGAGCAGCGCGAAGTCGAGCGGGCCGTCTGGGAGCACCCACCCGCCGACGGCGATGGCGAAGACGGGTGCCAGGTTGAGGAGGATCGCCCCGTACGCCCCGGCCCGCTCCCCGAACGCGCGCGCCCCGATGCGGTACGTGAGCCACGTCGTGCCGGCGAAGAGGGCGATGAACGGGAGGCGCAGCACGACCCCGCGCTCCGTCCCCGCCACCCGCGCCAGCACCCCCGGGATCCAGAACGAGAGGGGCGGGTGATCGTAGTAGCCGAGCGAGAGGGTGCGCGCGATGGTCGTCTCGTACGACTCGTCCACGCTCATGCCGATGGTGGCGGCGAGGAGAAGCCTGAGCGCGCTCCCCAGCACGATCGTGGCGAGCACCAGCGATCCGGGGTGACGCGCGCGCGGTCCCGCCCGTCGATCGGTCATCGCGCCGCACCTCCTAGCGCGGCGGGGCTCGCCCCGTCAGACTCCGTGGTCCGCCGCCCGGCGCGAACCGGGCGCCGCGGTCCGCTCGTTCCGCTTCCTCGACATTTCCGTGTACACACGATACGCCACCGCGGGCGATGCCGCGGTCATCAAGGCCCTGATCGACTTCTACGTGCCGAGCGGCACGCTTCTCCCCCGCGGTGAAGAGTTCATCGCCGCCCACGCGCACGACTTCATCGTGGCGGTGGACGACGTCGGCGGGGAGCGCCGCGTGGTCGGGTGCGTCCACCTGGACGAATACGCGCCGAGCCTGGCCGAGATCCGCTCGCTCGCCGTGGCCCCCTCGCACCAGGGCACCGGCGTGGGCGCCGCGCTCGTGGCCCAGCTCGAGGTGCTCGCTCGCATGCGCGGCTACACCACGCTGTTCGCGGTGAGCAACACCGGCCCGTTCTTCGAGCGCCTCGGTTACGCCGCGCGCCACATCCCCGAGCTGGACAAGGAGCGCAGCGCCGTGAGCAGGTTCAAGGGCGTGTACGCGCGGGACATTGGGACGTAGCCGGTCGGGCTATCCAGCCCTTCCCACGCTCCGGGGCGTCTCCCGCCGTACCGTCGGCATCGCTCCCGGCGGCGCCGCGACGGGGGGGAGCCCGAGCAGCTCGCGCGCGCGGTTGAGCGCGTCGTCGATGTTCCCGAACAGGTTCTCCTGCCCGATCTCCGCCATCACCGCCGTGCCGGTGAGCGCGACCAGGGGTTGCATGTGCACGTCCGAGAGGAGCACCACCGTCCCCTCGCGCCGGCTCCGGTGCACCACGTCGCGCAACGCGTGCATCCCCGTCGAGTCGAGGGCGAGCACGTCCCGCATCCGGATGATCAGCACCTTCGGCCGCTGCGCCACGCTCGCGATGGTGTCCTTGAACGTCTCCGCCGCGCCGAAGAACATCGGCCCCGTGATCTCGTAGACGTCCACTCCCTTCGGGATCTGCCGCCGGCGCAGGCCGTTGGGATCGACGTCGTACATGTCCACCCGCTCGTAGGGGTCGTCGCTCCCCCCGCTCACCGCGGCGATGTTGGTCACCTCGGCCATCCGGCGGATGAAGAGGAACGCGGCGAGCACCATCCCGACGGCGATGGCCACCGTGAGGTCCACGAGCACCGTCAGGGAAAACGTCGTGATCAGCACCGCCACGTCGCTCTTCGGCGATCGCAGCTCGGCGAGGAAGGTGCGCCACTCGCTCATGTGGTACGAGACGACGACGAGGATCGCGGCCAGCGTGGCGAGCGGGATCGCCGCCGCCCACTTGCCGAAGAAGAGCGTGATGAGCAGCAGCGTCACCGCGTGCGTCATTCCCGCGATGGGTGTGCGGCCGCCGTTCTTGACGTTGGTCGCCGTGCGCGCGATGGCGCCCGTCGCGGGGATCCCGCCGAAGAGCGGCGAGAAGATGTTCGCCACCCCCTGCGCGACGAGCTCCATGTTCGAGCGATGATGCCCGCCGATCATGCCGTCGGAGACGACGGCCGAGAGCAGCGACTCGATGGCCGCGAGCATCGCGATGGTGAACGCCGGCGCCGCGAGCCCCGTGATCTCGGTGAACGACAGATGCGGAATCTGCGGGTGCGGCACCGCGTTGAGCGCGCCGAAGCGCGAGCCGATGGTCTCCACGTGGAGGTGCAGCAGCTGCACACCGAGCGTGACCGCGATGAGCGCGACGAACGAGCCCGGGATGCGACGGTTCACCTTCG
>DASUXC010000066.1:0-55450 GCA_036378095.1 Gemmatimonadaceae bacterium
TCCCGCCGCCCTTCGCCGCCTCTTCCCCGGCCGCCGCCCCGTGCGCGATCCGCGACAGGAGTACGGCCGCCCGCTTGGTCTGCACGGGGAGCATTCGCAGGTCCGCCGTCTCCTTCTCGGTGTGGTCGTCGTGCCCGGAGAGCCCCGCGGCATCGATCACCATGGGCACCTCGCCGGCGATGAACGAGACGTCCGCCGCCCCGGCGCGCGAGGGGTCCACGGCCACCACGGGACCGGTGCCGAGATCGCGACTCGCGCGGTCGTACAGGGCGAGCAGGCGCCGGTTGCCGTCGGTGGGCGCCATGGGCGGGTACCCCTCGTCGAAGGCGATCTCCGAGCTCGTCTGCGGGAGCGGATGCGCCACGATCTCGCGCATCACTTCCTCGGCATGCTCGAGCTGCTGTGGCGACAAGGTGCGCAGGTCGCCGCTCACCTCCATGCGCTCGGCCACGATGTTGGTCTTGCCGTTGGCGGTGCCCACCGAACCGGTGCTGTCGAGCGTCACGGCCGTGCCGCCGACGGCGACGCCGGGGTTGAACGTGAGGTACTTCTCCCCGGCGAGCTTCTGGTAGAACTCGCTCATCACGCGCGACGCCTCGAAGATCGCCCCGGCGCCCACGCGCTCGGTGAAGATCTGCGACGAGTGCGCGGGCGTGCCGGCGCTGCGCACGCGCCACCCGATGTCGCCACGACGCGAGATCACGACGGTGCGCGGATCGCCGGCGCCGTCCTCGAACCCGATCGCCACGCTCGCTCCCTTCGCCGCATCGACCAGCGCGCGCCGCGCCTCGGCGAGCGGCGTGCCGGAGTCCTCCTCGTCGCCATCGTACACTACCACGACGTTCATCTTGCTCAGCTCTCCCGCGTCCTTCAGCGCGCGGAGCGCGTACAGGATGATCACGTCGCCCCCCTTCATGTCGATCACGCCGGGGCCGCGCGCGGTGGAGTCGTCGAGCCGCTCGAACTTCTGGAACGGGCTCGTGGGCTCGAACACGGTGTCCAGGTGCCCGATGAGCAGGATCTTGGGTCCCGGTCCGGGGTGCTCGGCCACGAGATGCCCGGCTCGCCCGAACGGCGCGCCATCCACCCACCGGGTGCGGAAGCCGAGCGAGTCGAACCGCGCGCGCAACACGTCGCCCACCTGCCGCACGCCGGCGAAGTTCATCGTGCCGCTGTTGATGTTCACCAGCCGCTCGAGGAGCGCGAGCGCCTCGGCGTCGTGCGCGTCCACCGCGCGCACGAGCTTCCGCTCGGTGGAGGTGAGCGACGAGGACGCGCGCTGGGCCGATGCGCGGCCGGGCGCGAGAGCGAGAGCCGCCGCGAGCACGGACGCGGCGATCGTGGTGCCTGAGGTCGATGTGCGCATCCCGATAAGCTAACGGCGGTGCGCGCCGCGTCGAGCGCCAGGGACACCCCGCGGGCGCGCCCCGGGGCGCGCCCGGGGCTCGTCAATCTCCCTCGTCCAGCATCGGCTCCCGGGCGCCGCGCCCGAGCGGCGCCGCCCCGAGGAGCGCGGCGAGCCCCGCGGCCGCCAGCGCGCACACGGCGCCGCCGACGAATGGTGCGCCACCCCCGCCCCACGCCGTGAGCGCCCCGGACAGCGGCGCGCCGACGGCGAGCGCGATGTCCCAGAACGAGGTGAACGCGCCGAGCGTCGCCCCGCGATGCGACGCGGGCACGGCGTTCACCGCCACGAGCGCGAGCGCCGGATAGGCGAGCGCGAAGCCAGCGCCGATCACGAGCGCTCCACCCAGCGCCACCCACGGCGTGTCGGCGGCGGCGAACAGCAAGAGCCCGCACGCTTCCACGAGCGCCCCGCCGACCGCCACGCGGATCGAGCCCATGCGATCGGGCAACCCGGCCCCGAGCCACCGCGTGAGCAGGAAGGTGACCCCGAAGGCGACGAGCGGGCGCGCGCCGCCCCCCCACCCGCGCGCCGCGAAGTGCAGCGCCGCGAACGTGCTCAGCGCCGCGTATCCCAACGCGGCAAGGGCGAACGTCACGCCGGGGCGCAGCACGGCGCGTGGGAAGAGGGGAACCGATTCGTCGGTGCGTGCGGCGGGGCGAACCCCGCGGAGCGAGAGCGCGATCGCCGCGCTCAGCGCCGCGAACGCCACGCCCCCCATCCCCGCGGCCGCGAGCCCGCCACGGTGCGCGAGCATCTCGCCGACGAGCGGCCCCACCGTGTACCCGCCCCACAGCGCCAGCCCGAACAGCGCGATCGACCGCCCGCGACGCTCCGCGGACGCGAGCGCGAGCACCCACGCGCCGCCGGCCGTGAAGACGAACGCCTCCCCGAGCCCGGTGACCATGCGAGCCGCTCCGAGCAGCCACACGGTGCGCGGCACCAGATACGGGGCGTTGGCGGCGGCCAGACACGCGGCGCCCAGCACCATGATCAGCCGATAGCCGCGCCGCTCCGCCCAGGCGGCGCCGAAGGGACGCATCAGGACCGCGACCAGCGCCTGCGCCCCCATGATGGCGCCCACCATGGTGTCGCCGGCGCCGAGCGCGTGCCGGAGGTGCAGCGGCAACGCCGTGAGCACGATGCCCATGGCGGTGTACGCGAAGCCCACCGACCACATCAGGCGCCCCATCGGCCCGCCCGTTCGCGAGCGGAGCGCCGACCAACCTGCGAACACGTGGAATCCTCTCCCCGGAAAGACCTCGAAGCATCACCTCCGGCCAACGATTAGTCCAACTCACTGTACACATGGATTGCATGCGATACTTTCATTGCACACCAACCCGCACCCCGAGCCGGCCATGCATCTCGAAGTCCGCCATCTCAAGCTCGCCGCCGCGATCGCCGACACCGGCAGTGTCACGCGCGCGGCGAACCGGCTGCACCTCACCCAGTCGGCGCTCAGCCATCAGCTCAAGGACATCGAGGATCGGCTCGGGACGAAGCTCTTTCTCCGCGTCCACCGCCGGATGGTCCTCACGGGCGCGGGAGAGCGTCTGCTCGCGTCGGCGCAGCGCGTGCTCGGCGAGCTCGCGCAGGTGGAGTCCGATCTCTCCACGGCCGGCCGGCACCAGGCCAACGGACTCCTGCGCGTGACGACGGAGTGCTACACGTGCTATCACTGGCTCCCCGACATCCTCCCCAGCTTCCGCGCCGCCTGGCCGCAGGTCGAGATCCGCATCGTTCCGGAGGTCACGCGCCGCCCGCTCGCGGCGCTCCTGGAGGGAGATGTCGACGTGGCCATCGTGAGCCGGTGCCCCGACAACCGGCGCATCGTGTACACGCCGCTGTTCGCCGACGACGTCGTGATCGCCGTCGCGCCGTCGCACCCGCTCGCCTCCAGGCCGTACGTCCGCCCCGCCGATCTCGCGGAGGAGCACCTCATCGTGAACGACGCGCTGGAGCGGAAGTACTTCGTGGTCGAGAAGGTGCTGCGACCTGCGGGGGTCGTGCCCGCGCGGGTCTCGCGCGTGCCGTTCACCGACGCGATCGTGCAGCTCGTGAAGGCCGCGCTCGGCGTCACGGTGATCGCGCGATGGGCCATCGCGCCGGCGCTCGAGGCCGGGACGCTCGTGGCGCTTCCGATCACCCGGCGCGGCATCCGGCGCGACTGGCAGGCGGCGACGCGCGCCGCCAAGGCACCGCCGGCGCATCAAGCGGCGTTCGTCGACCTCCTCACGCGCGCGGCGTTCCCGTCGCGCGGCGGCGCGCCGGCGCCCGGCGGTGGGAGGGTGTCGACGCGCCGGCGCCGCGCGGCCGCGAGCGCGAAGCGCTGAGCGGGGGGGGGCGCTCACGTCCCTCTCTCCGAGAAGGCTCGAAAAGCGAAGAGGCGCGTGATCCAATCGGATCACGCGCCTCTTCATTTCGAGTAGCGGGGGCGGGATTTGAACCCGCGACCTTCGGGTTATGAGCCCGACGAGCTACCAGGCTGCTCCACCCCGCGTCAGTGATCTCAATATTACACTCCCGGGGCGGGGCGTCAAGGCGGGGGGAAGCGCCCCCCTCACTTCCCCGCGCTGTCCGCCTCCGCCGGCTCCGCGAACCGGTACAGCAGCTCCTTGTCGCCTCGAACCATCCCGAACTCCTCGCGCGCGATCCGCTCCTGCACCGCGGGGTCGGTGAGAATGGCCTTCTTCACCCGCGACAACGAATCGACCGCGCGTTGGAGCGTGTCGATGCGCGCGAGCAGGTGGCGCTTGCGCGCCCCCTGCCGCAGCAGGTCGGTGGTGCCGTACTCGCCGCCCTGCACGGCGAAGACGACCGCCCCCACCAGCACGAGGATGCCGACCACCTTCCCCGCCGTGAGGGCTCGCCCGCCGTCGCTCCCCTTCCCCCGCCTGCCGCTCCCGCTCCTGGCGCTCACAGGCCGTAGATCGCCCCGCCCGGGTACTCGGCGGACTCCCCGAGGATCTCCTCGATGCGCAGGAGCTGGTTGTACTTCGCGACGCGATCGGTGCGCGACGCGGATCCCGTCTTGATCTGGCCGGCGCTCGTCCCCACCGCGAGATCGGCGATGAACGTGTCCTCCGTCTCCCCGGAGCGGTGCGAGATGATCGACAGGTAGCCGGCCGAGCGCGCCATCTCGATGGCCTCGAGCGTCTCGGTGAGCGTGCCGATCTGGTTCACCTTGATGAGGATCGCGTTCGCCACGTGGTTCTCGATGCCGCGCGCGAGCCGCTCGGTGTTGGTCACGAACAGGTCGTCGCCCACGAGCTGCACGCGATCGCCGAGCGCGCTCGTGAGCGCGGCCCATCCATCCCAGTCATCCTCGGCGAGCCCGTCCTCGATCGACACGATCGGATACTCGTCCAGCCAGCGGGTGTAGAGCTCCACCATCCCGTGCGCGTCGCGTGTGCCGGCGCCGCTCTTCTTGAAGGTGTACGTCCCCTCCTTGTCGAACAGCTCGCTCGCCGCGCAGTCGAGCGCCAGCGCCACTTCCCGCCCCGGCGCGTACTTCGCCGCCTCGATCGCCTCGATGATGATGCGCAGCGCGTCCTCGTCGCTCTTGAGGTCGGGCGCGAAGCCCCCCTCGTCGCCCACGCCGGTGGAGAGCCCGCGCTTGACCAGCACCTTCTTGAGCGCGTGGAACACCTCCGCCCCCATCCGCAGCGCCTCGGCGAACGACTCCGCGCCCACGGGAACGATCATGAACTCCTGGAAGTCCACGGTGTTCGTGGCGTGCGCGCCCCCGTTCAGGATGTTCATCATCGGGACGGGGAGCGTGCGCGCCATCGGGCCGCCGAGATACCGGAAGAGCGGGAGCCCCAGCTCCTCCGCCGCCGCGCGCGCCACGGCCATCGACACGCCGAGTATGGAGTTCGCGCCGAGCCGCTCCTTGTTCGGCGTCCCATCCAGCTCGAGCATCGCGCGGTCGATCGCGATCTGGTCGCGCGCGTCCATCCCCCGCAGCGCCGGGGCGATGGTCTCCTCGATGTGCTGCACCGCGCGCAGCACCCCCTTCCCCCCGTATCGCTTGGGATCGGCGTCGCGCAGCTCGAGCGCCTCGTGCTCGCCGGTGGACGCCCCGCTCGGCACGGCGGCGCGCCCGAACGCGCCGCTGTCGAGGATGACGTCGGCCTCCACGGTGGGATTGCCGCGGCTGTCGAGGATCTCGCGCGCGTGAATCTCTACGATTTCGGACATGATCGCTGTCGTGATTGAATGGTGAACCCGCCCGCCCCTACTCCGAGCGCGCGCCGGCCTGGATCGCGCTCTCGATCGGGCGTCCGGCGGTCGGCACGCCCTTCTCCTCCAACGCCGCCGCCATCCGGTGCCATACGATGCTCACCAGCCGGTCGCGGTCCTCGTACGTCATCCCCTCGGTGGGGACGGGCTCGAGAAAGGTGAGCTCGCACGCGCCGGCGTGGATGGCGACATCCCCCTTCCCCTGCACCTCGCGCGTCCCCCAGCTCACCACCGGCACCACGGGCACCTGCGCGGCGATGGCGAGCACGAACGGCCCCTTCTTGAACGGCCGCAGCTCGTAGCTGCGCCCGCGCGTCCCCTCGGGGTAGACGGCGACGTTGATCCCGCCGCGGATCTGGTGCGCCGCCGCGGCGTACGCGTCGAACGCCGCCTTGCGATTCTGGCGGTCGATGAAGATCCCGGCCACCTCGCGCGCCGCGCGCCCGAACACGGGGAGCGACGCGAGCTCCTTCTTGGCCACGAACCGATAGTGCGGGATCACCGACGCGAGGGCGAAGACGTCGAACCAGCTCACGTGGTTGGACACGTAGACGCGCGTCTGGCCCGGGGGCGCGATCCGCTCCGCGTTCCGCACCGTCACGCGCACCCCGGCGGTCCACAGCACCGTTTTCGCCCAGTAGCGCGGCGCGCGGCCGAAGAAGCTGTCCGGCGGGATCCGCACGCCGAACAGGGAGAGCACGATGATCGGGAGGCCGAGGACGAGGGTCATGATGACCATCGTCGGATAGACGAGGAGGGCACGCATGCTCACGAAAAGTGGCTGAAGCCGCCCACGGGCGCAACGCGCGCCCCGCGCAGGGTCGCGCGTACTTCGGCCGGGCCGCGCTCCACCCGCCCCACGCGCGTGAGCGGGAGCCGGAACTCCCGCTCGAACGCCCGCGCATCGAGCTCGTGCGGCGCCGCCACGAGCAACTCGTACTCCTCCCCGCTCCGCGCCGCGTCCGCCGGCGACACGCCGGGCACGGTGGGGAGCGCGTCGAGCTCGAGCACCACGCGCGCGCCGCTCGCCGCCGCGAGGTGCCCGGCGTCGCCGAGCAGGCCGTCCGACACGTCCAGCGCGGCGCGCGCCCCGCGCTGCGCGAGCCACCGCCCCTCGCGCAGGCGCGGCACGGGATGCGCGAACCGGTCCCGCGCGGCGTCGTCCGGCCGCTCGCCGCGCTCCAGCGCGCGGAGCGCCGCGAGCGGCCCCCCGAACGTCCCGGTGACCCAGAGCGCATCGCCGTCGCGCGCGCCGCCGCGGGACAGCGGCGACGCGGCGTGCCCGAGCACGGTGATGGCGAGCACCAGCTCCGACGACCGCGTGATGTCCCCCCCGACGATCGGCGCGCCCGCCGCCGCGGCGGCATCTCCCACCCCCTCGGCGAGCGCGGGCACGTCGGCGAGCCAGCGCTCGGGAATGGACAGCGACGCCAGCAGCCCGAGCGGCGCCGCCCCCATCGCCGCGAGATCGCTGAGCGCGCTCGCCGCGGCGCGCCAGCCGATCTCCCGTGGCTCGAGCCACTCGCGCCGGAAGTGCACGTGCTCCACGCTGGAGTCCGCGCTCACGACCAACCGCTCCCCGGGCGGTACGTCGAGCACGGCCGCATCGTCTCCCACCCCGCGGGCGCGCTCCCCCCACCGCGCGAGCAGCGCGCGGATGAGATCGAACTCGCCGCCCGGGCCCAGCGGCGCGCCGTCGCTCACCGCACCCCGCCGTCGCTCAGCCGCGCGAGGCGCAGGAGCCCGGCGCGCGTCGCCACCCACACGAAGTCATCGTCGAGCGCCACGTCGTACGCCTCGTCGGGGACGGCGGACGGGACGGGGAGCACGCGCACCGTGCCACTCCCGCCGCGCCGCCCGCCGACCGGGCGGGTGAACACCACCACCCCCGCGGGACCGGCGAGCACGATCGCGCGGCCGTCCATGGCCAGCGCCTCGACGTCGCGCACGGGGCTCGCGTCGAGCGCCGCGCACTCGCGCGACGGCGCGCCGGTGCGCGCGTCGATGCACACCACGCCGCCGTCGGTGGCCGCGACGACGAGCGAGTCGCCGCGAGCGAGCGCGCGGACCGGGCGCGACAGCCGGCCGTCGGCGATCGCCGCTCGCCGCGGCGCCGAATCGGGGCTCGCCCCTCGCACGAGCAGCAGCCCCGCGTCGCTCCCCACCCAGAGCGTGTCGCCCGTGAGCAGGAGCGCCCGTACCGCCACGCCGCTCGCCATCGTCGCGCTCACGGCGCCTGACGAGGCGGCGCGCGCCGCGCCGGAGTCGCGCACGAACACGAGCCCGCGCGCCGTCCCCGCCCACGCGCCGGCGCCGGTGGGGAGCACGGCGAGCGCCGCATCGGCTGGCAGCCCGTTGCCCGCGGTCCACGCGAGCACGCGCGCCGGGTTCTCGGTGTCGAGCAGGACGAGCCCGCGATCGGTGGCGAGCCACGCATCGCGCCCGCGCACGGCGAGCCGGTTGGCGCGCGCGCCGGCGAGACGCGTGGCGAGCGCGCCGGAGAGCCATCGCCAGTGCTGCAGGTCGGACGTCGCGAACGCGAGCCCGCCGCGCTCCCCCTGGCCGAGCCCCGCCATCCACACGCCATCGGCGGCACGCGCCACCGCGCCAAGCCCCGTCTCCAACGGGCCGTACGGCAGCTGCTCCCCCTTCAGGAAGACCGGGTCGGCGCGAAAGAGACCACCACCGGCGGTGCCGAGCCACACCTCGCTCCGCCCCGGCGTGCTCGCGCCGGCGATCGGCGGCCAGATGCGCAGCGCATCGTCGCGCGTGATGAGCGACGACGCGGCCTGGAGCGATGGGTACTGTCGCCAGATGTCGGCGAGCCCCGCCGGGCGGTCGCGTGCGTCCGGCGGGGGGACGGCGGCGGGTGACACGGGCGTCACCAGCCCGGTGCGCGAGGCGAGCGACCATCCTCCGGCGCCGTGCACGTACGCGCCGGCGCCGGGATCGCGGCGGTCGAACACGATCGCGTCCACGATCCCCGGCATCGGCGTGACGGCGATCTGGTCGAGCGTGGGGCGCCAGAGGGCGAGCGCGCCGGGGCGCGCCACCCACACGCCATCCTCCGTGGGATCGGCGGCGATCGCCGTGACCTGTCCCCCCGGGTACCGGTCGAGCCGCGTGACGGGCGGCAGCCAGCGGTCGAACGCGCGGTCGAGCGCGGCGATGCCATCGGGGGAGGCCACGTACACCTGCCGCTCCGTCGCCGCCACCCCCTCGGCGACGGTGAACGCCGGGACGAGCACCCGCTCCTCGCGCGCCGACGGGAGGGGCGACGGCGCGCCAGCGCCTCCGCCCGGGGCGGCGGAGCACGCCGCGAGCGCGAGGGTGGCGCCGGCCACCGCGCGCTCCCGGATCCGTCGCCTCACGTGGTATCGCCCACGGCCGGAAGCTCGGCGAGCACGGGATAGGTGCACTCGGGCGCGGGCGCGCTCCACACGCACGCGAGCGAGCGCTCGACGTCGGAGAGCGCGACGCCGCGCGCGCCGCCCCTCCCGCCTCCTCCGTCCCCCGCGCCCATGGTCGCGCAGGCCTCGCGCTCCGCCAGCTCGGCGGCGCACCCGTGCGCCCACGCGGCGCACGCGCCGGCCACCAGCGCGTCCTCCATCTGCGCGAGGAGGGTGGCGGCGATGCCGCCGAGCACGTCGCCACTCCCGGCGGCGGCGAGCGCCGGCGTGCCCGCGGCGCTCACCAGGCGCTCCCCGGTGGGCGCGGAGATGATCGTCGGCACCCCCTTGAGGAGCACCGCCGCCCCGGTGTCGCGCGCCACCTCGGCGCCGATCTCGAACCGCCGCACGAGCACCTCGTCCAGGCTCGCGCCGTGCAGCCGCGCGAGCTCGGCGGGGTGCGGCGTGAGGAGCGCGGGGCGCGTGCCGAGGAGCTGGCGCAGCGCGGCGCTCTCTCCCTTGAACACGTTCAGCGCATCGGCATCGAGCACCACCGGCCCGCGCCACGCGCGCAGGGTGCGCTCGGCGATGGCGCGACCGCGCGGGGTGTCGCCGAGGCCGGGGCCCAGGAGCACGACGTCGGCCCAGCCATCAAGGAGCCCCTCCACCTGCTCCCCGCGATCGGTCGGCCAGGCGCGCGCGAGCGCGTGCGGCTCGGCCGCCTGCACGATCGCCACGCTCTCGGGGGCGACGACGAGGCGCACCATCCCGATCCCCGACCGCATCGCGGCGCGCGCGGCGAGCACCGGCGCGCCCGTCATCCCGAGCTGCCCGCCGATGATCACCAGCTTGCGGCGCGTCCCCTTGTGCGCATCGGCGGGGATGGGGGGCAGCGCGCGCCGCGCCCAGCGCGCCGTCACCAGCGACGGAGCGCCATCGTCGTCGCCGAAGCGGGCGAGTCCGATGTCGAGCACCACGATGCGCCCCGCCCACCCGCGCGCCACGAGCAGCCCGCGCTTCATGGTGCCGAAGGTGAGCGTGAGGTGGGCGCGCACCGCGCCGCTCGCCTCGCCGGTGTCGGCATCCACGCCGCTGGGGACGTCCAGCGACACCACCGTGGCGCCGCGCTCGCGCAGACGCGCGATCTCCGCCACCGCGTCGGCGATCGTGCCGCGCGGACCGCCACGCGCGCCGGTGCCGAGCAGCGCGTCGACGACGAGCGGCGCCCACGCCGGCCGCTCCGCGCTCACCAGCGACTCGGCGATCGCGCGCTCGGCGCGCGAGTCCTCGCTGCGCGCGGCGCCCACCGCGACGACGTGCACGTGGCATCCGGCGGCGGCGAGCGCGCGCGCCACCACCCAGCCGTCGCCACCGTTGTTGCCCGGGCCGGCGTACACGAGCACCGGCTCGCGCATCAGGTGCGGGTAGGCGCGCGCGATCTCCGTGGCGGCTGCCGCACCGGCTCGCTGCATGAGCGCGCGCGACGGCACGCCCGCGCCGATCGCCGCGGCATCGCGCGCGGCCGACTCGCGCGCGCTGGTGACGCGGGGGGCGTTCGCATCCGGGGCGCGGCGCGTGCGGGGGCGTGGGGACATAGAGGAGAAGCTAATGGGAGGCAGAGGACATCGTCCCCCACACACGAAGCGGCGGCTCGGAGAGCCGCCGCGGTGCGTTCCACTACCACCTCACTTGTGCGATTGGCCGATCGTGCGTCCGAAGCTGATCTCCCCGTTGTCGATGCGGATGTTGAATCCACAGTCGGGATTGTTGCAGACCCATGCCTTGAAGGTGATCGGCGCCCCATCCCGGCCGTAGTCGCTGAGTGGGAGCATGTGCCCCTTGGCGCACTTGCGACACTCCGGCAGCTCGTTCACGTCCATCGATCCTCACCTCCTCCCGATCCTCGCGGTCGATCCAGCACGATGCGTACCCGGACGCGGCGCGTCACCCGATGCTGACGACGCTCCAGGGGTACTCCCGCTCGAAAGCCTGGTCGAAGTCGAACACCCCGACGAACTCCTCACGGTTGTCCGTGGGCTGGCTGATGAGCAGGCCCAGATCGACGAGCGTGAACACGATGTCGCCGATGTCCGCGGTGGAGCGAACGCCCCAGTGCTCGAACACCTGGCGGGCCAGCACGCCGAAGCGCTCGAGCGCGAGGTCCCGGCACGCTTCGGCGAGCTCGCGACCGCAGATGTGCCGGCGTTCGGGAAGACGCGTCTGACAGAACTCGAGCGCCGCGAGCACGAACAGATACGCGCTCTCGTGAAAGCGCGTCTCGCGGGCCCTGATTCGGTCCATGATCCCGTCTCGGAAGCACAGCTGCGGCAACGGTCGCTCCTCGGTCTGAGCCACGGGGCCGGCGGCGCGGGCCGCCGGCAACACCGGGCAAAGATGAGGGGCGTGACCGGATTTCACAACCGGGCAGCGGCCTCTTCGGGAACGACGTCGGGAGCGGCGTACAGCGGGAACCCGCTCGTCAGGTCGCGCACCTCCCCCCTGAGCTCGCGCAGCGCCGCCTCGTCCCCCGCCGCGCGCACGCCGCGGTCGATCAGCTCCGCGATCCGGCGCATCTCCCCCTCCCGCATCCCCCGGGTGGTCACCGCCGGCGTGCCGATGCGCACGCCGCTCGTGACGAATGGGGACTGCGTCTCGCCGGGGACGGTGTTCTTGTTCACCGTGATCCCCGCCACGCCGAGCGCCGCCTCCGCCGCCTTCCCGGTGATCCCGCGGTTGCGCAGGTCGACGAGCATGAGGTGGTTGTCGGTACCTCCCGACACGATGTGGAACCCGCGCTCGGTGAGGGCGGCGGCGAGGGCGCGCGCGTTGGCCACCACCTGCCGCGCGTACGCGGTGAACTCCGGCCGCATGGCTTCGTGCAGCGCCACCGCCTTGGCGGCGATCACGTGCATGAGCGGGCCGCCCTGCACGCCGGGGAAGACCTGCTTGTTCACCGCCGCCGCGTGCTCCTGCCGGCAGAGAATGAGGCCGCCGCGCGGACCGCGCAGTGTCTTGTGCGTGGTGGTCGTGACCGCGTCGGCGTGCGGCACGGGGGACGGATAGAGTCCCGTCGCCACCAGCCCGGCCACGTGCGCCATGTCCACCATCAGGCGCGCCCCCACCTCGCGCGCGATCGCGGCGAACGCCGCGAAGTCCAGCGTGCGCGAGTACGCGCTGAACCCGGCCACGATCATCCGGGGGCGGTGCCGGAGCGCGAGATCGCGCACCTCGTCCATGTCCACGAGCCCCGTGTCCTCGCGCACGCCGTACGCCACCGCCTTGTACAGCGTGCCGGAGAAGTTCACCGGCGAGCCGTGCGTGAGGTGTCCGCCGTGCGACAGGTTCATCCCGAGGATCGTGTCACCGGGGGTGAGCAGCGCGAAGTAGACGGCCATGTTCGCCTGCGCCCCGGAGTGCGGCTGCACGTTCGCGTGCTCCGCGCCGAACAGCGCCTTCGCGCGGTCGATCGCGAGCTGCTCGGCCACGTCCACGAACTCGCACCCGCCGTAGTACCGCTTCCCGGGATATCCCTCGGCGTACTTGTTCGTGAGCGGAGAGCCCATCGCCTCCATCACCGCGGGGGAGACGAAGTTCTCGCTCGCGATGAGCTCGAGCCCCTCTCCCTGCCGGCGCGTCTCGTTCTCGATCACGCGCGCGATCTCGGGATCCTCGGCGCGTAGCGCGTCCCCTGGAGGACGATTGTCCCAGTCGGCCCAGCGCATCAGCCCTCCTCGGCGGGATGATCGATCTTCTCCACCCGGCGCTCGTGGCGTCCCCCATCGAACGGGGTGTCGAGCCACGCCGCCAGGATCCGCAGCGACTCCTCCTCGCTCACGAAGCGCGCGGGGAGGACGAGCACGTTCGCATCGTTGTGGCGTCGTGCCAGCTCGGCGATCTCCGCGTTCCACGCCACCGCCGCCCGCACGCGCGGATAGCGGTTGGCCACGTAGGACATGCCGAGCCCCGTACCGCACAGCAGCACCCCGCGCCGCGCCGCGCCGCTCGACACCTCGCGGGCGAGCGGGTGCGCGTAGTCGGGGTAGTCGGTGGACGACGGTCCATCCGTTCCGAGGTCCTGCACCCGGAACCCCCGCTCCGCCAGCGCCCGCGCCAGCTTCGCCTTCAGCTCGAAGCCGGCGTGGTCGGAGGCGATGGGGATGAGCTCCCCACCGGCGGTGGTCACCGGTTGGGCCACTGGGGCCAAGTCTTCACCAGCGAGGCCACCGCCTTCAACCGCCGTTCGGCCAGGCGGTCGGCTGCCTCATAGGTGGGGATCCCTTCCACCTTGGCGATCTCGAAGACGCCCAGGACGGTGGTGTAGATCTCGTCCGCCTTGCGCAGCGCGCGGGCGGGATCCCACCCGGCGAGCTCGCTGTACACGTTGATCACGCCGCCGGCGTTGGCCACGTAGTCGGGGGCGTAGAGAATGCCGCGCGCCTCGAGCATGTCGCCGTGGCGCTCCTCGAGGAGCTGGTTGTTCGCGGCGCCGGCCACGATCTCCACCTTGAGCTGCGGGATCGTCTTGTCGTTGATGATCGCGCCGAGCGCGCACGGGGCGAAGATGTCCGCCTTCACGCCGTAGATCTCCCCCGGCTCGACCGCGCGGGCGCCGCACTCCTCGACCACCCGCTTCACGCGCTCGGCGTCGATGTCGGTGACGATGAGCCTCGCGCCCGCCGCCTGGAGCTCCTTGGCCAGGTAGTACCCGACGTGCCCGCACCCCTGGATCGCGACCGTCTTCCCGGACAGGTCGTCGGTCCCCCAGCGGTGCTTCGCGGAGGCCTGCACGGCACGGAAGACGCCGTGCGCGGTGACCGGCGACGGGTCGCCCGAGCGCCCCTGGAGCCCGGTCACGTACTCGGTCTCCATGTGCACGAAGTCCATGTCGCTCGTGCCGGTCCCCACGTCCTCGGCGGTCACGTAGCGGCCGCCGAGGCTCTCCACGAATCGGCCGTGCGCGCGGAAGATCATCTCGCGGTTGGGCGTGCGGTTGTCGCCGATGATCACCGACTTGCCGCCCCCCAGGTTGAGCCCCGCGACCGCGTTCTTGTACGTCATGCCGCGCGCGAGCCGGAGCGCGTCGACGATCGCCTCCTCGTCGCTGGCGTAGCTCCAGAAGCGCGTCCCCCCGAGCGCGGGCCCGAGGGTGGTGCTGTGGATGGCGATGATGCCGCGATAGCCGACGGAAGGATCGCTGCAGATCACGAGCTGCTCGTGCCCCATCTCGGCGATGCGGTCGAAGAGCCCCTCTTTGCTGCTGGGCTTCGGAATCTCGGTGACTGTCATGGGACCGTGGTGTCAGGGTGGCTAGGACGCATACAGCTCGCGCGCGATCACGATGCGCTGGATCTCCGACGTACCCTCGTAGATCTCGGTCACCTTCGCATCGCGGAACAGGCGCTCAACGGGATAGTCCTTCACGTAGCCGTATCCGCCGAAGATCTGAATGGCCTGTGTGGTGACCCACATGGCCGTCTCGCTCGCCAGCAGCTTGCTCATCGCGCTGAACTGCGTGATCGCCTCCCCGCGGTCCTTGGCCGCCGCCGCCGAGTACAGCAGCGCGCGTGCCGCGGTGATGCGGGTGGCCATGTCGGCGAGCTTGAACTGGATGGCCTGGAACTCCTTGATGGGCTTGCCGAACTGGCGTCGTTCGGCGGCGTACGCCACCGAATGCTCGAGCGCGGCGCGCGCGATGCCGAGCGACTGCGCGGCGATGCCGAGGCGCCCGTTGTCGAGCGACTGCATCGCGTACACGAAGCCCATCCCCTCTTCCCCCAGCAGATTGGCCGCCGGGACACGGAGGTTGTCGAACGTCAACTGCACCGTGGGGGAGGCGCGAAGCCCCATCTTGTCCTCCTTCTTCCCCACGTGGAATCCCGGAAGGTCGGGGGTGATGATGAACGTGCTGATCCCGCGCGCGCCGCGCCGTTCGTCAGGCGAGTCGGTGCGCGCCATCGCCAGGATCACGTCGGCGTGGCTCCCGCTGGACACCCACGCCTTGGTGCCGTTGAGCACCCAGCAGTCGCCGTCGCGCACCGCCTGGGTGCGCAGCGACGCCGCGTCGGAGCCGGCTTCCGGCTCGGACAGGGCGAACGCGCCGAGCCACTCGCCGCGCGCCATCGGTTGGAGGAACCGCTCCTTCTGCGCCTCGGAACCCCAGCGCATCAGCATCTGCGTGGGGAGCGAGTTGTGCACGCTCATGGCCACCGCCACCGACGCATCGACGGCGGCGATCTCCTCGAGCGCCACGAGGTACGTGCGCGTGTCCAGCCCCAGCCCGCCGTACTGCTCGGGGACGAGCATGCCGAGGAAGCCCAGCTCGCCCAGCTTGGTGATGATCCCGCGGTCGAAGCGCGCCTCGCGGTCCCACGCCTCGCTGTGCGGCGCGATCTCCTCGCGCGCGAACTCGCGCGCCAGGCGCTGGATCTCGCGTTGCTCTTCGGTGAGAGGGATGAGGGCCCAGGACATGGGAAGGGAGTCAGTCGGTCAGTGAGTCGGCGCGCCGGCCGGCGGCGCGCTCAGTAGGCGTAGAATCCTCGTCCGCTCTTCCGCCCCAGCCAGCCGGCCGCGACGTACTTCTTGAGGAGCGGGCACGGGCGGTACTTCGGATCGCCGAGGCCGCGATGCAGCACCTCGAGGATCGAGACGCAGGTGTCGAGGCCGATCAGGTCGGCGAGCGCCAGGGGGCCCATCGGGTGGTTCATCCCGAGCTTCATCACCGTGTCGATCGCCTCCGGCGTGCCGACGCCCTCCATGAGGCAGTACACGGCCTCGTTGATCATCGGCATGAGCACGCGGTTGGAGACGAAGCCCGGGAAGTCGTTCACCTCCACGGGCGTCTTGCCGAGCCGCTTGGACAGCTCCACCACCTCGCGCGTGGTCGCATCCGACGTCGCGAGTCCGCGGATGATCTCCACGAGCTGCATCACCGGCACCGGATTCATGAAGTGCATGCCGATCACCCGCTCGGGGCGCCGGGTGCGCGCGCCGATCTCGGTGATGGAGATGGAGCTGGTGTTCGAGGCGAGGATGGCCCCCTCGGGGGCGAGACGGTCGAGGTCCGCGAAGATCCGGAACTTGAGCTCCGTGTTCTCCGTCGCCGCCTCGACGACCAGGCCGGCCTCGCGCACCGCGTCCAGCGCGTCGGACTCGGTGATGCGCCCGAGCGCCGCCTCGCGCGCCGCCTCGTCGATCGTTCCTTTCCGCACCTGACGGGCGAGGTTCTTCTCGATCGTCGCGCGCCCCTTGGCCAGGGCATCCCTGGACACGTCGATCATCGTCACCGGGAAGCCGCTCGCCGCGAAGACGTGCGTGATCCCGTTCCCCATCTGTCCGGCCCCGACCACCGCGATCCGTTCAGTCATCCGTCTCGATCATCTGGTTGGTGAACCTCGCGTGGCGCCGCCGCCACGCGACGAGGATCAGGAGCCCGGCGAGCATCCCGAGCGCGGCGCCGGCTCCCCCCTCGGGTCCCCAGGTGCCTCCCGTCGCCCAGTCGGGCCCCGCATCGACCACGCGATAGGCGGGCGCGGCCACCACGATCCCGCTGACCGCCGTATGAAGAACCGCCGCCATCGCCCAGTTCCACGCGAAGTGCGCCATCCACGCGGCCCACAGGCTGTCGGTGGCCACGAGGATCCCGCCGAGAAAGAGCCCGGCCAGCGCCACGAGCAGCACCGCCTGCGCGTCCACGCCGGGATTGTTCAGGTGCAGCGCGGCGAACACGGCGCTGGTGAGGAGGAGCGCCGCCACCCACCCCATGCCGTCCCGGAACACCGCGAACACGTACCCGCGCACGAGCATTTCCTCGGCCAGCGCCTGCGGGAGGAAGAAGCCGAGCATGATCGCCGCGTACGACCACCACCCCGCGGCGCCCCCCGCCGCCGGCACCGACTGCAGCCAGTGCACGGAGAGCAGCCCGGCGGACGGCACGAGGATGCCGAGCGCGCCGAGCGCGAGCCCGGCGGCGAGCCGTCCGGGCGATGCCTGCGCGAGCGAGAGCCCCACGCTGCTCCACGGCTTCCGGTCGATCCACCGCAGCATCACCCCGTGCGCCACCACCAGCGCGGCGAGCAGCACCCAGAAGCCGAGTGCCTGACGGGCCAGCAGCGACATCCCGCGCGCGAACAGCGCCGCGAGATGCGAGAAGGCGTACAGCAGCACGGCGAGCAGGGCGACGAACCCCACCAGCCGCCACGGCGCGCGGAGCGCGCCGTCCGAGCGATAAAAAAAATCGCGCGCCGTCAAGCGTGCGCGCGATCGGACCGGCTGGGGGAAAGCACTCCCGCGAGGACCGACTTCACGAGGTCCATCGCCAGGAACGGCAGCGAGCCGAGCGCCACCGCACGCGTCACGCTGCCGGTGATGATCGTGAGCTGCGCGAGGCCGCCCACGTGAATCACCGCGATCCCCGCCACCGCGGCGAGCACGCGCCGCGCGAACCCGCCGGGCCGGCGCGCGATGAGCCCGGCGACGAACGCCGCCACCGGATACGCCAGCAGGTACCCTCCCGTGTCGCCGAACAGCCGCGCGACGCCGGGGAGCCCCACCGGCGCGAACACCGGCAGCCCCGCCGCGCCCGCGGCCAGGTACAGCGCCATGCTCGCCGCCCCCGCCAGCGGGCCGAGCCACATCCCGGCGAGCACCACCGCCAGCGGCTGCAGCGTCATCGGCACGGTCGTCCCCGGAATCGGGATCGCCACCTGCGACGCGGCGGCCAGCGCGGCGGCGAATCCGATGATGCCGGCGGCGGTGACCCGCCGGTCGCGGGAGAGAGAGAGGGTCGTATCGTTCATCAGTTCACACGCTCCACACTGAGGGCCACCGCGTTCCCCCCACCGAGACAGAGCGTCGCCATCCCGGTGTGGGCATCCCGATCCTTCATCGCGTACAGCAGGGTGGTGAGAATGCGCGCGCCGCTCGCCCCGATGGGGTGGCCGAGCGCGATCGCGCCGCCGTTCACGTTCACGCGATCCCAGTCCCACCCGAGGGCGTTCCCATCCGCGAGCGACTGCGACGCGAACGCCTCGTTGGCCTCGATGAGATCGTAGTCCCCGATCGCCGCCCCCGTCTTCTTCATGAGGTTCCGCACCGCGACGATCGGCGCGAAGAAGAGGTCGCGCGGCTCGCCACCTCCCGTGGCGTAGCCGGTGATGCGGGCGAGGATCGTGAGCCCGTGCGAGCGCGCGTACGCCTCGGACACCACCACCAGCGCCGACGCCCCGTCGTTGAGCCCCGGCGCGTTCCCCGCCGTCACCGTGAGCTCCGACGGCGCCATGTCCTTGGGCGCGTCGGCGGGGAACGCGGGGCGCAGCTTGGCGAGCTGCTCGAGCGAGGTGTCGCGGCGCGGCGCCTCGTCCAGGCACACCTGGGTCGGGCCCTTCCGCCCCGGCACCTCCACCGGCACGATCTCGTCGGTGAATCGCCCCTCGTCCATCGCCGCCACCGCCTTGCGATGCGAGTGCAGGGCGAACTCGTCCTGCATCTGTCGGGTGATCCCCGCCTTCTTCGCCGTGTATTCGGCGTGCCCGCCCATGTGCACGTCGCAGAAGGAGCACCAGAGGCCATCCTTGATGAGCCCGTCGACCATCGTCTGGTCGCCGAACTTCACCCCGTTCCGCATCCCGTACACGTAGAAGGGGGCGTTGGACATCGACTCCTGCCCGCCGGCGATCACCACCTGCTGGTCCCCCGCGCGGATCGACTGCGCGGCCAGCATCACCGCCTTGAGCCCCGAGCCGCACACCTTGTTGATCGTGACCGCCGGCACCACGCCGGGGACGCCGGCGTGGATCGCCGCCTGGCGCGCGGGCGCCTGCCCCACCCCGCCCTGCAGCACGTTGCCGAGGATCACCTCGTCGATGTCCTCCAGCGGGATCCCCGACCGCTCGATGGCGGCACGGATGGCGACGGCGCCGAGCTGCGGCGCGGTGAGCGGCGCCAGCGCGCCGAGGAACTTGCCGATCGGCGTACGGGCGGCGCCGACGATGACCGGCGTACGGGATGTATCAGCCATGGATGGACTCATCGGTGCGAAGTGACCTCGCGCCAACGCACTCCGGCGCGAGCATCGAAAGCTATCCGCGGGCGGCGTGCGGGACAACTTCATCCGCCGCGCGACGCGACCGCTGGTACGCGTCGTGCCCGACGGATCGCCATCTCGGGCGCGCGCAGCGCGCTCGATGAACCCGATCTGCAGGAGGTAGCGACATGCCACGCGAATCGCTCGAACAACTGTACAAGGCCCAGCTTCGCGACCTGTACAGCGCCGAGAACCAGATTCTGAAGGCGCTCCCGACGATGGCCGAGAAGGCGAGCCACCCCGGGCTGCGCACCGCGTTCCAGGACCACCTGCGGCAGACGGAACAGCACGTGCAGCGACTGCAACGCGTCTTCGACATGCTCGGCGAGCGCCCCGGCGGGGAGAGGTGCAAGGGGATCGAGGGGGTGCTCGACGAGGCGAAGGACACCATGAAGCAGTTCGACGACACGGACGTGCGCGATGCGGCGATGATCGCCATGGCCCAGCGCGTGGAGCACTACGAGATGGCGGGCTACGGCTGCGTGCGGACGTACGCCAACGAGCTCGGCCTCGGCGAGCAGGAGCAGCTCCTGCAGCAGACGTTGAACGAGGAAGGGGAGACGGACCACAAGCTCACCGCGCTCGCGGAGGAAGTGGTCAACGTGGATGCGCTCAAGCCGGCGTGAGTCGGATGCAACGCGGGGCGGCCGATCGGCCGCCCCGCCCCGCATCCGGCACCCGCGCGCCGCCCCGGCTCAGTCGGCGGCGTCGCGCTGCTCGCCGGGCACGTTCCCGCCACCACCGAGCGCGCGCGTCTCGACCTCGTGGACGAGGCGCGCCAGCAACGCATCCACCGGGATCACCTGCGGTTTCTGCTCGCGACCGAGGCGGTGCTCGCGGAGGGCGACGGTCCCCGCCTCCGCCTCCCGCTTCCCCACGATCGCCATGTACGGCGTCTTGAGCCGCTCCGCCTCGGCGATGCGGTAGTTGAGCGTCTGCGCGCGGTCGTCGAGCATCACGCGCAGCCCGGCCGCCTTCGCGCGATCGGCGACGCGCGCCGCCGCGTCGCGCACCTCATCCGTGATCGGGATCACGCGCAGCTGCTCCGGGGAGAGCCAGAGCGGGAACGCCCCCGCGTAGTGCTCGATCAGCCCGCCCACGAACCGCTCCATGGAGCCCACGAGCACGCGGTGGAGCATCACCGGCCGGTGCGGCTTGTTGTCGGCGCCGATGTACTCGAGGCCGAAGCGCTCGGGCAGGTTGTAGTCGAGCTGCACGGTCGGACCCTGCCACTTCCGCCCGATGGCATCGATCAGCTTGAAGTCGAGCTTCGGCCCGTAGAACGCGCCGCCGCCGGCATCGATGACGTACGGCTGCCCGCGCGCCTCCAGCACCTCGGCCAGCGTGCGCTCCGCCTCGTCCCACAGCTCCGCCGAGCCGAGCGCGTTGTCCGGGCGGGTGGAGAGCTCGATGGTGTACGGATACCCGAACACCCCCAGCATCTCGTGCACGAGATCGAGCAGCCGCCCGATCTCCTCGCGCACCTGCTCCGGCGTGCAGAACACGTGCGCGTCATCCTGCGTGAAGCCGCGCACGCGCAGCATCCCGTGCAGCACGCCGCTTCGCTCGTAGCGATACACCGTCCCGAACTCCGCGAAGCGGAGCGGGAGGTCGCGGTACGACCGCTGGCGCGACTGGTAGATGCAGATGTGCCCCGGGCAGTTCATCGGCTTCGGGCGGTAGTTCGTCCCCTCCACGTCGATGGGGCCGAACATGTTCTCGCGGAAGGTCACGAGGTGCCCGGAGATCTCGAACAGCTTCTCGTTCACCACGTGCGGGGTGTAGACGAGATCGTAGCCGTGGCGGAGGATGAGATCGCGCTCGTACTCCTCCACCTGGTTCCGGATGATCGCGCCGCGTGGATGCCACAGGATGAGCCCCGCCCCCACGCGCGGATCCGTGGAGAAGAGATCCAGCTCGCGGCCGAGCGTCCGGTGGTCGCGGCGCTTCGCCTCCTCCAGGCGGTGGAGGTACGCGTCGAGGTCGTCCTTGGTGAACCACGCCGTGCCGTAGATGCGCTGTAGCATCTGCCGGTGCTCGTCCCCCCGCCAGTACGCGCCCGCGGTGTGCGTGAGCCGGAAGTGCTTGATGCGCGACGTATCGGGGACGTGCGGGCCGCGGCAGAGATCCACGAACGGGCCGTCCGTGTAGACGGAGATCACCTCATCGTCGCCGAGCTCCGAGAGCCGCTCGAGCTTGAGCGGATCATCCACGAAGCGGCGCTCCGCCTCCGCGCGATCCACCTCCTCCCGCACGAACGGGAGCTTCTCCGCCGCGACCTTCTTCATCTCCGTCTCGAACGCGGCGAGGTCCTCCGGGGTGAACGGTGCGTCGACCTCGAAATCGTAGTAGAAGCCGTCCTCGATGGCGGGACCGAAGCCGATCTTCGCCGTGGGGCGCAGCCGCCGCACCGCGGTGGCGAGGAGGTGCGCGGCGGAGTGGCGCAGGACGTCCAGCGCCGGCGCGTCCTTGTCCGTGAGCACGCGGAACGCACCGCCCTCGCGCAGCGGCGTCACGAGGTCCTGGATGCGCCCGTTCACCTCCACGGCGACGGCGGCGCGCAGCAGTCCCGCGCCGATGGCGGCGACGACGTCACGCGGCAGCGTGCCGTAGGGCACGCGCCGCTCCGCGCCGTCGGGAAGAACGAGGGTCAGCTCTTGCTCGGCTCTGTCGATCATGCGTGGTGTGAGACTCGAACGAGTGAGACGCAGCGAGCCGGTGGGTGGCCTTCTTCTTGCACGCCACTCGCTCGCCGCCCTTCGCTAAGTTATCCTTGGACCATTACCTCCGCCACAGGTCGGGACATGACACGCATTCGCTTTCGCGACGAGGAGCCCTCCGTCGGCAGCGTGGTCGCGAGCCTCGCCGTCGGTGCGCTGGCGGGCTTCGCCGTCGGTGTGGTCGTCGCGCAGAAGGTGGGCGGCATCTCGGGACTCCGCGCGCGGCTGCGCCGTGGAATCGCGGAGTACGACGAGGAGCGCGAGGACTACCGCCACGGGCACGGCTCGGCGTACTACGACGACAGCGGATCCGAGGACGAGCTCGAGGACGAGATCGGCGCCGCCGATGTGGCGCTCGAGGAGGACGTGCTCGAGGCGTTCCAGACCGACGAGGTGCTCCGCGAGCGCGCCATCGACATCGGCGCGGTGGGCGACGGCGTGATCGAGCTCACCGGATCGGTGGATTCCGAGAGCGAGTCGCGGCGCGCGAGCGCCGTGGCCCGGAGCGTGCCGGGGGTGGAGTCGGTGGTCAACCGCCTGGCCGTGGGAGACGACGCAGACATGGATGCCGACGAGATGGACGCGACGAACGAGCCCCGGGGCGCCGACGAGGAGCCGGGCGAGATCGAGACCAACGAGCCGCTCGAGGGTGGGCGGTGGGAGGGCAATCGCATCGGCACCGGCCGCCGGCGCCAGGGCACGTCGGATGAGCGCGACCGGCACGCCGATCCGAAGGCGGAGCTCGAGGACAAGTGGCTCGACGAGCAGCACGCGGTGCAGGAGGCGGCCGGGGATCTCGGAGGGATCGCCGAGCGCCGGCGCCGCGGGAAGAAGCCCGTCAAGGCGGACCGCGCCGAGGGCGGTCCGATCGCGCCGGGCGGCGTACCCAAGGGCGATCACGTCGCCGACCCCGAGGCGGGGCGCGACGTGAACCCGAATCTGTAATCGCCGCCACACGCGGTCACGCACCCCGATGCGGGGGCGACGCCGGGGCGTCGCCCCCGCGCTCGCATCCAGAACCCCGTCGCGCGGCGCCGCTCGCGGACGCCGCGCCCGGCACGGGCGCGAGTACCTGAGCCGTCCGCCGCGCGCTATTTTACCCGGGTCATGTCCACCGAACTCTCATCCGAGCTGTCCCCGCAGTACGATGCCGCCGCCACCGAGCCGGCCATCTACGCACGCTGGCTGGAGCACGGCGTGTTCACCGCGCACGCCGAGCGCTCCGCGCGCGTGGGGGGCGATCGTCCGCCGTTCACCATCGTCATCCCCCCGCCCAACGTGACCGCCGTGCTCCACATGGGGCACGGGCTGAACAACTCGGTGCAGGATGTGCTCATCCGCTGGCGCCGCATGGCGGGGGACGAGGCGCTCTGGGTGCCGGGCACGGATCACGCCGGGATCGCCACGCAGAACGTGGTGGAGCGCCAGGTCGCCGAGGAGGGGCTCACCCGCTTCGACCTCGGGCGCGAGGCGTTCGTGGCGCGCACGGAGCAGTTCGTGGAGACGACGGGCGGCGCGATCCTCAAGCAGCTCGAGGCGATCGGTGCCTCGTGCGACTGGTCGCGCACCGCGTACACGCTCTCCCCGGAGCTGTCGCGGGCGGTGCGCACGGCGTTCGTGCGCCTCTTCGAGGACGGGCTGATCTATCGCGGGCATCGCGTGATCCACTGGTGTCCGCGCTGTCTCACGTCGCTCTCCGACGAGGAGGCGGAGTTCGAGGAGACGACCGGCGCGCTGTATCACATCGCCTATCCCGTGGCGGGGGAGCCGGGGCGCGAGGTGGTGGTGGCCACCACGCGCCCCGAGACGATGCTGGGCGACGTCGCGGTGGCGGTGCACCCCGCGGACGAGCGCTACCGCGATCTCGTGGGGCGGCGCGTGGTGCTCCCGATCGTCGGCATCGAGATCCCCGTGATCGCCGACGAGTACACGGATCCGGCGTTCGGCACGGGGGTGGTGAAGATCACCCCGGCGCACGACGCGAACGACTTCGAGGTGGGCGCCCGCCACGCCCTCCCCATGCCGGTGGTGATCGACGCGCGCGGCGACATGGGTGAGGGGCCCGACGCGGCGGGGCGCGTTCCCCCGGAGCTGGCCGGCGTGGACCGCTTCACCGCGCGCGACCGGATCGTCGCCATGCTCCGCGAGCGCGGCGCGCTGCGCGACGTCGCGCCGCACCAGCACGCGGTGCGCCACTGCTACCGCTGCGACACCGTGGTCGAGCCGCGCCTCTCCGACCAGTGGTTCGTGAAGATGGCGCCGCTCGCCCGCCCGGCGCTCGAGGCCGTGCGCGAGCGGCGCATCCGCATCGTGCCCGAGCGGTGGGAGGCGGTGTACGTCAACTGGCTGGAGAACATCCGCGACTGGAACATCTCGCGGCAGCTCTGGTGGGGGCATCGCGTGCCGGTGTGGTACTGCGAGGCGTGCGGCGGCGCGGCGTTCGCCAGCGTGGACGACGTGGACGACTGCCCGCGCTGCGGGGGCCCGGTGCGGCAGGACTCCGACGTGCTCGACACCTGGTTCTCGTCGTGGCTCTGGCCTCTTTCCACGCTCGGCTGGCCCGACGAGCGCGCCATCGACCTGCGCGCGTTCTACCCCACCGACGTGCTCGTGACGGCGCCGGAGATCCTCTTCTTCTGGGTGGCGCGGATGATCATGGCGGGGCTGTACTTCGCCAGGCGCGAGCCGTTCCACACGGTGTACCTGCACGGCACCGTGCGCGACATGCAGCACCGCAAGATGTCCAAGTCGCTCGGCAACGGGATCGATCCGCTCGACGTGGTGGCGCGCTACGGCGCCGACGCGCTCCGCTGGACGGTGATCGCCGGGCTCGGGCTGGGCACCGACGTGATGCTCGACCCGGCCAACCTGGAGCAGTCGTTCGCGCCGGGGCGCAACTTCATCACGAAGCTGTGGAACATCGGCCGCTACCTGCTCTCGAACATCGGCGCCGAGTCGGTGCGGCCGCTGCGCGACATCCCGCCGGCCGCGCTCACCCGCGCGGACGAGTGGATCCTGCACCGCCTCGACGCGGCGATCGAGGAGTGCGACGCGGCGCTCGGCCCGGCGCGTCCGACGGGCGCGGCCTGGTCCGAGTCGGAGCTGCGCCGCGGGATGCGGCTCGACGACTACGCCGAGACGGCGCGCCGCTTCGTGTGGAACGAGCTCGCCGACTGGTACGTGGAGACGACCAAGCCGCGCATGAGCGCCGACGGCGAGGACCGCGACGTGGCGCGCGCGGTGCTGGTGCACGTGTTCGACGGGGCGCTGCGTCTGCTCCACCCGATCGTGCCCTTCGTCACCGAGACGCTCTGGCAGCGGCTGCCCGGGCGCGCCGAGGGCGAGCTGCTCGCGCGCGCGAGCTGGCCCGTTCGCCGCGCGAGCGAGGGGGGCGCGGCGGAGCGCGGCGAGCGCGCGGGCCCGGCCGAAGCGTTCGAGCACGTGCGCGATGCGATCGTCGCCATCCGCCGGATCCGCTCCGAGTACAACATCGCGCCCGGGCAGCGGGTGGAGGGCGCGATCCGCGCGAGCACGCCGCGCGTGGCGGCGATCGTGCGCGAGGAGGCGCCCCTCATCGAGCGGCTCACGCGCACCGCGGTCGAGGTGGTGGACCGCTCGCCCGCGGGACCGGTGGCGCACGAGATCCTGGAGCGCGACCGCTCGGAGCTGTACCTCGTGCTCGCCGGCGCGGTGGACGTGGAGCGCGAGTGCGAGCGCCAGCGCCGCGAGCTGTCCGAGCTGGAGCGGCAGCTCGAGGGGCTGGCGAAGCGGCTGGCCAACGAGCAGTTCACGAGCCGGGCCAAGCCGGAGGTGGTGGAGGCGGAGCGGCGCAAGCACCGCGACTGGTCCGCGCGGCGCGAGCAGCTCGTGCAGAAGGTGAGAGCGCTGTGCGGCGACTGATCGTCGCCGCCCTCGCCCTCGTCGCCTGCGCGCAGCCGGGAATGCCGCCGGGCGGTCCCGAGGAGCACGTCCCGCCCAAGCTCCTCTCCGTGAGCCCCGACAGCGGCGCGGTGAACGTGCGCGCGAACGAGGTCCAGATGCAGTTCGACGAGGTCCTGAGCGAGCGCCCCGCCGGCGGGGGCGCCTCCGACCTCGCCGGGATCGTGCTCGTCTCCCCGCGCGACGGCGCGCCGCGCGTCGGGTGGCACCGGACGCGGCTCACGATTCGCGGGCGCAAGGACTTCCGGCCGAACACCGTGTACACGGTGACGCTCCTCCCCGGCCTCGCCGATCTGCGCGGGAACGTGCGCAAGGAGCCGACGACGATCGTGTTCAGCACGGGGCCCACGATCCCGCGCACGCGCGTGCGCGGGATCGTGTTCGATTGGGGGGCGGGCACCCCGCTCGTGGCCGGGAACGTGGAGGCGATCGCGCGACCCGACAGCGTGGTGTACGTGGGGCGCGCCGACAGCACGGGACGGTTCGAGCTCGCCTCGCTCCCCCCCGGCACGTACACGGTCATCGGCTACAAGGACAACAACAACAACAACGAGTTCGACGAGCGCGAGGCGTTCGACAGCGCGCACGTGGTGCTGAAGGACAGCGCGCGCGTGGAGCTGCTCACGTTCATCCACGACACCATCGGACCGCGCATCGACCAGGTGGCGACCACCGACTCGGTGACGCTGCGCGCCAAGTTCGACCGGCCGCTCGACCCGTCGCAGAACGTGAGCGCGAGCATGTTCCGGCTGGAGCGGGCCGACTCCACGGCGGTGCCGATCCGCCTCGCGGTGTCGGCGCGCTCGTGGGACAGCACGCACGCGACCACCGCGCCGGCGGGTGACACCACCGCCGCGCGCGCGGACACCGCGGCGCGGCGTGTGGGTCCTCCGGCGGCGCCGGGGCGCCGCGCGGCCGCGGGCGACACCACCCGGCGCGCGCCGGCCCCCAAGCCGAGCCGCCCGAGCCCGGTCAGCGAGGTGGTGATCGTCGCCGCGCAGCCGCTCACGCCAGGTGCCACGTACCGGCTGGAGGCGCGCGGCGCGCGCAACCTGCTGGGGCACGCCGCGAACTCGTCGCGCGCGTTCGTGGTGCCCAAGGCCACCGCGGAGAGCACGGCCGCGCCCGGCGCGCCCACCGCGCCGCGCCGGCGGGCGCCCGCGCGCCCGGGCGCCGACAGCACCCGGCGGGCGCCCGCGGACACCGCCCGCTCGCGCCCGCCGGCCGACACGGCGCGCCGGGCGCCTCGGCGATGAGCGATTCGCGATGAGCGACCCGCGATGAGCGACCTGCGATGAGCGACCCGCGATGAGCGACCCGCGCCGTGCGCTGCCCAGCGTCGGCGCGCTGCTCGACGGCGCGGCGGCGCGGGCGCTGCTCGCGAGCGCGCCCCGCCCGCTCGTCGCGGACGCGGTGCGCGACGCCGTGGAGCGAGCGCGCCACGACCCCGCCCACGCGCCGCGCGACGACCGCGAATGGGGCGCGGCGATCGCCTCGGCGCTCGCCGCGCGCACGCGCCGCTCGCTCCGCCCCGTGATCAACGCCACCGGCGTCGTGCTGCACACGAACCTCGGCCGCGCGCCGCTCCCGCGCGCCGCGCTCGACGCGATCGCCGAGGTGGCGGCGGGCTACTCCAACCTCGAGTACGACCTGGAGCGCGGGGCGCGCGGCAGCCGCTACGTGCACTGCGTCTCCCTGCTGCGCGAGCTCACCGGCGCCGAGGACGCGCTGGTCGTGAACAACGGCGCGAGCGCGCTCGTGCTCGCGCTCAACACCTTCGCCGAGGGGCGCGAGGCGATCGTCTCGCGCGGCGAGCTGGTGGAGATCGGCGGCAGCTTCCGCGTGCCCGACATCATGGCCAAGAGCGGCGCGCGGCTGGTGGAGGTCGGGACGACCAACCGCACGCACCTGGACGACTACCGCCGCGCGCTCGGACCGCACACCGGCGCCGTGGTGAAGGTGCATCGGAGCAACTTCGCCCTCGAGGGGTTCGTGGCCGAGGTGGCGGTACCGGCGCTGGCGCCGCTGTGCGCGGCGCACGGAGCGAGCGTGGTGCACGATCTGGGGAGCGGCTTGTTCGTGTCCCTCGAGGCGGCGGGGCTTCGCGGCGAGCCGGTGGCCGCCGAGGCGGTCCGGGACGGCGCGACGGTGGTGACGATGAGCGGGGACAAGCTGCTCGGCGGCCCGCAGGCGGGGATCGTGCTCGGCACCGCCGACGCGGTGCGACGGATGCGCGCGAATCCCCTCACGCGCGCGCTCCGCGTGGACAAGCTCACGCTCGCCGCGCTCGAGGCGACGCTCGCCCTGTACCGCGATCCGGCCACCGCCGCGCGCGAGATCCCGGCGCTCGCCATGCTCGTGGCGCCGGTGGCGCGCCTGCGCGAGCGCGCCGCGGCGGTTCGCGACGCGCTCGCGCGCTCGGGGCACGCGGCGACGGTGGTGGAGAGTGAAGGGAGCGTGGGTGGAGGCGCGTTTCCCACCGCGCGCCTCCCCTCCGCGGCGGTGGCGCTGGAGGGAAGCGCCGAGGCGCTGGAGACGCGACTGCGCGCGGCGCCGCTCCCGGTGATCGGGCGCATCGTCGCCGGTCGCGTGCTGCTCGACCTTCGCTCCGTGCCGGAGCGGGACGACGAGCGGCTCGTGGCCGCGGTGGCCGGCGCGCTCGCCGGCGCGCGCGCGTGAGCGCCGGCGCTCGTCCGGCGGTCTTCCTCGACCGCGACGGGACGCTCAACGCGGACACCGGGTACCCGAGCCGCCCCGAGGACGTGGTGCTGATCGAGGGCGCCGCGGACGCGGTGGCGCGCCTCAACGCGGCCGGATTGCCGGTGGTCGTGGTGAGCAACCAGTCCGGGATCGGCCGCGGCTATCTCACCAGCGACGACTACGAGCGCGTCCGGCGGCGCTTGGAGGAGCTGCTGGCGGCCGCGGGGGCGCACGTGGATGCGACGTACATCTGCCCGCACGCGCCGGGCGATCCACCGTGCGAGTGCCGGAAGCCGGGGACGCTCCTCTTCCGCCGCGCCGCCGCCGATCTCGCGCTCGACCTCGCCCGCTCCTGGTACATCGGGGACCGCTGGCGGGACGTGTCCCCGGCGCTCGAGCTCGGCGGCCATCCGCTGCTCGTCCCCTCCCCCGCCACCCCGCCCGCCGATCTCGAGCGCGCGGCGGAGCGCGGGGTCGTGGCCGGGAGCCTCGGGGCGGCGGTGGGCATCGTGCTGGACGGCCGAGGCGCGGGGCGCGAGGCGCGGGGCGCGTGACGATGGAATGCGACGAGGGCCGGCAACTGCCGGCCCTCGTCGCTCAGTCTCTGTCCACACGCGCCCCACGCCCCGCGCCCCGCGAACCGGTTCCGAGCCTTACACCGATGACCGTATCGCGTTAACATCCCGCGCCATGTCGAGACGCATCGCCGTACTGGCCTCGGGGCGCGGGTCGAACCTGCGCGCGCTGCACGCGTTTCTCTCCCGCGCGGGAGCGGCGGCGCCGGGAGAGATCGCGCTCGTCGCCTCCGACAAGCCCGAGGCCGGCGCGCTCGGCTTCGCGCGCGAGCACGCGATCCCGTGCGCGGTGGTCTCCGGGCGCGCGGACGCGGGCGCGGAGATGTCGGCGCTGCTGCGCGAGCACGGCGTGGACTATCTCGTGCTCGCCGGCTACCTGCGCCTCGTCCCCGCCGCGGTCATCGCGGCGTTTCACGGGCGCGTCCTCAACGTGCACCCGGCGCTCCTTCCGGCGTTCGGCGGGCGCGGAATGTACGGCGACCGCGTGCACCGCGCGGTGCTCGATGCCGGCGCGCGCGTCACCGGCGTGACGGCTCACTTCGTGGACGAGGTGTACGACCGCGGCGCGGTGATCGCGCAGTGGCCCGTGCCCGTGTACCCGGACGACACGGTGTCGTCGCTCGCGGCGCGCGTGCTGCGGGTGGAGCACGTGCTCTACCCGCGCGCCGTGGCGGCCGTCGTCGCCGGACGCGTGCGCCTCGATGCCGCCGGACGTGTGGAGGGCACGATCGCCCCTCCCTCCCCCCGCGCGGCATTCACCCTCGACGATTCATCGGATGCGGATCTCGCGGCCAACATCGATCGGGCGCTGGACGTCTAGCGCCGCGCTCCTCCTCGGGACGCTGCTCCCCCTCGCGGCGCGCGCGCAGCGCGCGGGCGGCGCGATGGAGACGGTGCCGGTGGCATCGCTCGCCTCGTGGGTGGCGCTGCACGCGCCGCCGGGGCACGAGGCTGACGCCGCGGACGTGATCGCGCGCGCGCTGCCGGGATTCTCGCGCGACGCGCTCGGTGACCTCGTGCTGCGACGCGGGAGCGGACGGCCGCGCCGCGTGGTCGCCTGCGCCCTCGACGAGGCCGGCTACGTGGTGAGCGAGATCACCGACGATGGGTACCTGCGGCTGCACGGCGCCGGCAACGAGCATCACGCCGCGCTCTGGGATCAGTACCACGAGGGGCAGCGCATCGTCGTGCTCGCGCATCGCGGCGCCGTCCCCGGCGTGATCGCCGTGCGCAGCACGCACCTCTGGCGCCGACGCGACGTGCGCGCCACGCCGGCGACGATCGAGGATCTCTGGGTGGACGTCGGCGCCCGCTCGCGCGCCGAGGCGGGCCGCCTCGGCATCGCCCTCCTCGACCCCGTGCGACGCGACTGGCCCCGGTGGACGTACGGCGGGATGGTCGCCGGACCCGCGGTGGCCGACCGCGCCGGGTGCGCCGCGGTGGCCGCGGCATCGCGCGCGACGCCCGCGCACGGGGAGACGGTGTACGTGCTCTCCGCGGAGAGCACCTTCGGTTGGGACGGGTTGAGCGCCGCCGTCGCGTCGCTCGGGGAGATCGACACGCTGGTGCTCGCCGCCGCCCGGCTCGTCCCGGCGGACAGCATGCGCGCGGGCGAGGCGGTCACCACCATCGCGACGCGCGCCCCGTTCCGCCCCGTGCCCGGCCTTCGCGTCGCGCACACGATCGCGATCGCCCCGCGCACGCGATTCCCCGGCACGCTCGTGGAGAGCGTGAGCGGCACCGATGCCGAGGCCTACGCCGCCGCCGTGGCGCGCGCGGCGGGGGTGAGCCCGCGCGACGTGCCGCCGCTCAGCGTCCTCCCCGCCGCGAGCGACACGCGAGCCGATCCGCCGGCCGATTCGCTCGACGCCGCGGCCACCCTGCTCTCCACGCTCACCGAGACGTACGGCGTCTCGGAGCACGAGGGCGCGGTGCGCGAGACGATCCTCCGTCTCCTCCCCGCGTGGGCGCGCCGCCGCGCGACGACCGACAGCGCGGGGAACCTCGTGCTCGCCCTCGGCCCCGAGCGCGACACCGCGCTCTTCATCGCGCACATGGACGAGGTGGGCTTCGAGGTCGCGAGCATCGCCCCCGACGGCATGGTGTCGCTCCGGCAGCGCGGCGGCTTCTACCGCTCGCTCTGGGAGGGGCAGCCCGCGCTGCTGCACCTCGGCGCCGGCGGCGGACCGGGCGGCATGCTGCGGGGCGTGTTCGTCCCGCGCGACAGCGCGAGCGTTGCGCAGCCCGACACCGTCACCGCCTGGTTCGGGATGGACTCCACCCGGCTCGCCGCGCGCGGCGTGCGCGTGGGGAGCGCCGTCACCAGCGTCAAGCGCGCGGCGCGGCTCGCCGCCACGCGCTTCACCGCCCGCTCCATCGACGACCGCGCGGGGTGCACCGCGCTCATCCTCGCCCTCCGCGCCCTCGATCCCGCGACGCTCCGGCACAAGGTGCTCTTCGTCTGGTCCGTGCAGGAGGAGACCGCGCTCGGCGGCGCCGCCGTCGTGGCCGACCGGCTCCGGGGGAGCGTGCGGCGCGTGTACGCCGTGGATACTTTCGTATCGTCGGACTCGCCGCTGGAGAGCGCGCGCTTCGCCCGGACACCGATCGGCGCCGGCGCCGTGGCGCGCGCGCTGGACAACTCGAGCGCCACGCCCCCCGGCGAGGTCGCGCGCGTTCGGGCGCTGGCCGCGCGCGCGGGAATCCCGCTCCAGGTCGGCACCACCAACGGCGGCAACGATGGAAGCGAGTTCGTGCGCTACGGCACCGTGGACATCCCGATCTCGTGGCCGCTGCGCTACTCGCATTCGCCCGCCGAGCTGATCGACCTGCGCGACGTCGTGGCCCTCGGCCGTCTCGTCGCCACGCTCGCGACACACTGACCGACCATTCCGGACCGATAGCATGCCCCGAGCCCTACTTTCCGTTTCCGACAAGACCGGCCTCGTGGAGTTCGCCAGCGGGCTCGCCGCCCTCGGCTGGGAGCTCGTCTCCACCGGGGGTACGGCGCGCGCGCTGCGCGAGGCCGGGCTCTCCCCGGTGGACGTGAGCGCCGTCACCGGCGTGCCGGAGATGCTCGACGGACGGGTGAAGACGCTGCACCCCGCGGTGCACGGCGCGCTGCTCGCGCGCCGCGACACCCCCGAGCACATGACCGCGCTCGAGGAGCAGGCGATCACGCCGATCGATCTCGTCGCCGTGAACCTGTACCCCTTCCGCGAGACTATCGCCCGCGCGGGCGTGACGCCCGACGAAGCGATCGAGAACATCGACATCGGCGGCCCATCCATGCTGCGCTCGGCGGCGAAGAACTTCGCCTCCGTGTACGTGGTGGTGGACCCCGCCGACTACCCGCGCGTGCTCGCCACCCTGGAGGCGGCGGACGATGACCTCGACCTGCGCCGCCTGCTGGCCGGGAAGACGTACGCGCACACGGCGGCGTACGATGCCGCGATCGCCGCATGGTTCGCCGCGGAGCGCGGCGAGGTGTTCCCCGAGCGCCTCGCGCTCTCGTTCGAGCGCGCGCAGCCGCTGCGCTACGGCGAGAACCCCGACCAGCGCGCCGCGTTCTACGTCGAGCGCGCGGGCGCCGGGCTCGCCGGACTGCGGCAGCGGGGCGGCAAGGAGCTGAGCTTCAACAACCTGCTCGACCTCGAGGGCGCGCTCCTCGCCACCGACATGTTCGGGGACCAGCCCTGCTGCGCGATCATCAAGCACACCTCGCCGTGCGGGATCGCCGTGGGCGCGACGGCGCTGGAGGCGTACGAGCGCGCGCTCGCCTGCGACCCGATGTCGGCGTTCGGGTCGGTGATCTCGCTCAACGTGCCGGTGGACGAGGCGGCGGCGGAGGCCATCTCGCGCCTGTTCGTGGAGTGCCTCGTGGCGCCGGAGCTGAGCGAGGCGGCGGTGGAGATCCTCGGCCGGAAGAAGAACCTGCGCGTGCTGGAGGGGCGAGCGCGCTGGCGCCCGGGTGCCTTCGACTACAAGCGCGTGCGCGGCGGCCTGCTGGTGCAGGAGCGCGTCCCCATCGCCAGCGATGCCGACGGGTGGACGGTGGTCACGCGCCGCGCCCCCACCGAGGCCGAGCGCGCCGACCTGCAGTTCGCGTGGCGCGCGGTGGCGAGCGTGAAGTCGAACGCCATCGTGCTCGCGCGCGGCGGCGCGACGATCGGGATCGGCGCGGGACAGATGTCGCGCGTCGACGCCTCGTTCCTCGCCGTGCACAAGGCGCGCGCCGCCGGCCACGAGACCGCGGGCGCCGTGCTCGGCTCCGACGCCTTCTTCCCCTTCCGGGATGGGGTGGACCAGGCCGCGGAAGCCGGGATCACCGCCATCGTCCAGCCCGGGGGGAGCGTGCACGACGCCGAGGTCATCGCCGCCGCCGACGAGCGCGGCATCGCGATGCTCGTGACCGGACGGCGGTTGTTCCGCCACTGACGCCCCCCCATCTTTCGCCCACCGCCCCGCTCAACGCGGGGCGTGTCACGTCCGAGGAACCCTTCGCGCCTATGCCGCCGAACAAGAGCACCGAGCTGGATTACCGACCATCGTACCTCGCGGCCGCGATCACCGCGCTGGCGGTGTTCATCCTGTACCTCGTCACGCTGGCCCCGTCCACGGCGATGTGGGACACGAGCGAGTACATCGCCGCCGCGTACGTCGTGGGGCTCCCCCACCCGCCCGGGAATCCGCTGTTCGTGCTCATCGGGCGCGTGTTCTCCATCCTCCCGCTCGGGCCTCTGAGCGTCGCCGTCAAGATCAACATCCTCGCCGCGCTCACCAGCGCGGTGGCCGCCGGGATGTGGTTCCTCGTCGCCGAGCGGGTGCTGGTGTCGTGGCTCCCCGAGCGCTGGCAGCGCATCGTCGGCGGGGTGCTCGCCACGCTCATCGGCGCCACCGCGTTCACCGTGTGGAACCAGTCGGTGGTGAACGAGAAGGTGTACACCGTCTCGCTCATGGGGCTGGCGATCGTCTCCTGGCTCACCGTACGCTGGTGCGATGATCCCGACGGGCCCGCGTCCGATCGCATCCTGATCCTCATCGGGTACCTGCTCGGCCTCGGGAACGCCAACCACATGATGGGGCTGCTCGCCGCGCCGGCCGTGGTGGTCGCGGTCCTCGTCCGGCGCCCCGATACGCTGCTCCGCTGGAAGCTTCTCCTCCTCATCGCCGGCGCGTTCCTGCTCGGCAACACGCCGTTCCTCACGCAGCCGATCCGCGCCGCGCACCACCCGCCGATCAACGAGGGAGAGCCGACCACCTGGGACGCGTTCTGGTACAACTTCAACCGCGGACAGTACGGCAAGCCGTCGGTGTTCGACCGCCAGGCGCCGTTCACGGGCCAGATCGGGATGTACTGGCTGTACTTCAGCTGGCAGTGGTTCCGCGACATGTTCGACAAGCACCAGGTCGCGCAGAACGTACTGGCCGCGCTGTTCATGGTCCTCGGGCTGGTGGGCGGATGGGTGCACTGGAAGCGCGACCGCCGGTCGTTCGCGTACTTCGGCACGTTCATGCTCACCCTCACGATCCTCCTCATCTGGTACCTGAACTTCAAGTACGGGCACTCGCAGTGCCTGGCGATGGGGAACCCGCCGGGGGTGCCGTGCGAGGTGCGCGACCGCGACTACTTCTTCATCGTCAGCTTCTCCGCCTGGGGGGTGTGGGCCGCGCTCGGGCTGGTGTACTTCTGGGAGACGGTCGCCGCGCTCGTGGCCTCGGAGCGCGTGAAGGTCGGTCGCGACGTCGTGGACCTCCCCACCAGGAAGGGGTGGCTGGCGGCATCGCCGGTGCTCCTGGTCGCGTTCGTCCCGCTCTTCGTCAACTGGAGCTCCGCCTCGCGCGCCGGGCAGACGGACACCCGCGACTTCGCCCACGACCTGCTCGACTCGGTCGAGCCGTACGGCATTCTCGTGACGGTGGGGGACAACGACACCTTCCCGCTCTGGTACGCGCAGGAGGTCGAGGGGATCCGCAAGGACGTGATCGTCGCCAACACCTCGCTGCTCAACACCGACTGGTACGTGCGCCAGATGATCCGGCGCCCGGTGTACGAGTACGACGCGGCGAAGGGGCCGGCGATCTATCGCGGCAAGTCGTGGAAGAAGCCGAGCGGTCCGCCGCTGCACATGACCATCCAGGAGGCGGATGCCCTCCCGCCCACCCTGGAGGTGCGCGAGCCGCAGCTGTTCAAGAAGGAGGGGATCAGCGCCACCGTGCGCCCGCAGATCCTCTCGAAGGCGGATCTCGTCGTGCTGCGCATGATTCACGACGCCTTCCCCGAGCGCCCGGTGTACTTCAGCCGCACGGCGGGGAGCTATCCGCAGGACCTCGGGCTCGGCCCGTACCTCCTCGGCCAGGGGCTCGCGCGCAAGCTGCTGCCCAACGAGCCCGCGGGCTCGAGCCGCGACACGATGCTCATTCAGGGGGAGGGATACCTCGACGTGGCGCGCACGCAGTGGCTCTGGAAGAACGATTTCGAGGCACCCGCGTCGATCATCCGCCGCGGCAGTTGGGTGGACAAGGCATCGGTGGGAATTCCCTACCTGTACATCGCCACCGCCGCGACGCTCGCCGAGGCGGAGCAGCGCAACGGCGACACGGCCACCGCCAACCAGCTCATGCGGCAGGCCGCGGGGATCGCGCAGAGCGCGGGGCTGGAGGGGTTGATCGCTCCACCCCCACCGCCGCGGCAGCCGGCGGTGCCGCTCGGGCAGGACACGGGAGCGGTTCCGCTCGCCGATACGCAGCGCGCGAAGGCGGGGGGCACGGCGCCGCCGAAACGGAAGCCGTGAGAGAGCGAGCGGGGCGGCCACCGGGAGTCGGTGGCCGCCCCGCGTCGCCTCGGGCGCTCGCCTCAGGCGCTCGCCGCCATGGCCGGCGGGTCGGACAGGCGAAGGCGCGAGGTGAACCAGCGCAGCGCGAAGGCGCGCGCGATGTCCATCGCGCTCACGATCCCGACGAGTCTCGTTCCGTCCATCACCAGCGCGCGGCGCACGCGCTCCCGGTACATGTAGCGCGCCGCCACCGGCACCGCCGTGTCCGGCGACACGGCGTACATCTCTCGCGACATCACCTCGCTCGCGATGTGCCAGCCCAGGAGCCCCCGCAGCGGCTCCTCCACCGCATCGAGCCGGCCGGCGACGTCCGCATCGTCATCCTCCCACATCTCGCGGAAGAACGCGCGCCGCTCTCCCCCATCGCCGCGCCATCCCTCGCCGACGCCCGCCGCCGCGCCGTCGCCCCACCCGGCGCGTCCCGCCGGCACCTCCGACTCGCCGGCGGCGAACGCGAGGATGTCCGCCGCCGAGATCACGCCGACCACGCGCCCGCCGGTCACCACGGGTGCGCCGTTCGTGCCGCACGTCCCGAGCAGCTCCGCGACGTACCGCAGCGGCGTCTCCGGCGTGACGGTGAGCACATCCGTCGTCATGACCTCACGGACCGTCAGCATCGCTCCTCCCGCGTCGTCGTTCGTGCTGGCTCACGCTACCGGGGACCGTGCGCCGCGTCAGTCGGCGCGAACCCGTGGCGGCGTCGGGCAATGGAGGACCTGGCTGTCGGCTCTCGGCCATCGGCTCTCGGCTCTCGGCCAGAGCCCCGCGCAGCGAGCTGTCGGGGTGTGACACGAGCCGAGAGCCGATGGCCGACAGCCAGGTCCCGCCTGGCGCGACCCGCCGCACGCGCGCTACAATGCGTGGGAGCCCACGCATTCTCGTACTCAGGAGGCGCATCATGCTCGCCAGACCGGCACACGTCGACACCGGGCGCCACGGCTCGCCCGCCCCGAACGCGCCCGCGGGCGAGCGCGGGCAGCTCATCGTCGTCGCCAATCGCCTCCCGATCACGGTGAGCACGAAGGACGGCGCTCCGGTCGTGCGCCGCAGCGTGGGGGGGCTCGCCACCGGACTGCGAGAGCCGCACGAGCGGCTCGGCGGCACGTGGGTGGGGTGGCCTGGGCGCGTGGACCGGCTCTCGCCCCCCGCGCGCGATGCGGTCGCGCGCCGCCTCGAGGCCGAGCACCTCGTCCCCGTGACGCTCTCCGAGCGCGAGGTGCGCGTCTTCTACGAGGGGATCGCCAACGGCGTGCTGTGGCCGATCTGCCACGACCGCCTCGACCGCCTTCCCCTCCGCGTGACCGGGTGGGACGTCTACGAGGAGGTGAACGAGCGGTTCGCCGAGGCCACCACCGGATGCCATCGCCCGGGCGATCGCATCTGGATTCATGACTACCAGCTCCTGCGCACGCCCGCGCTCGTGCGCCGGCGCCTCCCGCATGCGCGCATCGGCTTCTTCCTGCACGTCCCCTTCCCCAACCCGGAGATCTTCTTCGCGCTCCCCACGCGCCGCTGGCTGATGGAGGGCATGCTGGGCGCGGACGTGATCGGCTTTCACACGCGCCGCTACCGCGGCCACTTCACCGCCGCGCTCCGCCGGCTGTACGGCATCGAGATGGAAGCCGACGGCACCATCGCGTGGGAGGGGCGGCGCGTGCACCTCGGCGTCTTCCCGATGGGCGTGGACGCCGCCGGGCTGGCCGAGCGCGGGGCGTCGCGGCGGGTGAACGGCACCGTGCTCGACCTGCGCGCGAGCCGGCAGCGGCTGCTCGTGGGGATCGACCGACTGGACTACAGCAAGGGGATCCCGCGCCGGCTGCTCGCCCTCGAGCGGCTGCTCATCGAGCACCCGGAGTGGCGGGGGCGCGTGCGGCTGGTGCAGGTGGCCGTCCCCTCGCGGGGGCGCGTCCACGCCTATCGCCAGGTGCGGCGGGAGGTGGACCGCCTCATCGGGCGCATCAACGGGGAGCTCGGAACGCCGTCGTGGACGCCGGTGCACTACGTGTACCGCAGCGTGCCGCAGCCGATGCTCCTCGCGCTGTACCGCGCGGCCGACGTCATGCTCGTCACGCCGGTGCGGGACGGGATGAATCTCGTGGCCAAGGAGTTCGTGGCCAGCCGCACGGACGAGGAAGGGGTGCTCGTGCTCAGCGAGCTCGCCGGCGCCGCCGACGAGCTCACCGAGGCGCTCCGCGTGAATCCCTACGACGTGGACCAGATGGCCGAGGCCATGCACCAGGCGCTCACGATGGAGGGACGCGAGCGGCGCGACCGCATGCGGGCGCTGCGCACCGTCGTGCGCGACAACGACGTACACCGCTGGACCGCGAGCTTTCTCGAGGCGCTCGAGGCCGCCGGCTGAGCGGCCCATCGGGCGCGATCACTGCGTGTCGGTCACTCGGTGGCACTGGATGGTGAGCGGCCCCTCGGTCCAGCGCGCCACGCGCCGCACGCGCGCGCCGAGTGCCCGGCGCGTCTTCTCGGGGAGCACGAGCAGCGCATCGGCATCGCCCAGCGGCTGCACGCTCAGCTCGATCGCGCCGGTGAGGCGCTCGCCGTCGTGCGCCACGAGCGCGAGCGAGCCGGGCGTCGCGCCCTGGCAGGCGAAGCGCGCGCGACCGGCGTCCACCCCCTCGCGCGCCGCCCGCGCCCACAGGGGATGCTCGGCGTCGAGCACCGTGCTCACGTCGTCGCCGCCGAGCACGAGAAAGGCGTAGCCCAGCCGCCCGAGCGCGGCCGGCCAGCGCCGCGCGAGCACGCGCCGCGCGCGCTCGGCGCGCGGCACGAACGACCGCACGAGCCCCCGCCGCCAGAGCAGCGCGTACGTCGACGCATCCCCGGGATCGACCACGAAGTCGTAGTCGTTGTAGCTCGACACCAGGTCGAGGGCGCGCGCGTTCCGGAACCCCGCATCGCGAAAGAGCCGCCGGTATCCCGCCGCGTCGTACAGGAAGGTGCGGTACGGCCGCCGCTGGGCGACGCGCGACACCAGCCCCGCCGCCGCGCGTGGAAGCGCCGGCACGAGCCGGAGCTGGGTGTGCGTGTCGGGCATCCCCACCAGCGTCTCCATCGCGAAACGGTTCTCGATCGCCACGGCGAGCGTGCCGCGCGGCGCGAGCACGCGCCGCGCCTCGGCGAGCATGCGGAGCTGCAGCGCACGCGGTGCCCCCTCGGCGTACAGCGCGGCCCACTCGAGCACCCCGTTCATGGTGACGAGATCGAACGCGAGCTCGCGGAACGGGAGCGCCAGCCCGCTCCCTTCGGCGAAGGTGGTCGCGCGAGCGTCCTCGCGGGCCCGCAGCGCGCCGTAGGACACGCGCGACCAGAGCGCATCCATCCCCACCACGCGCCGATAGTAGTCGGCGAGGCCCAGCGCGAGCGTGCCGAATCCGCAGCCGAGATCCAGCGCCCGGCTGTCCGCCGGGAGCAGGCGCAGCAGGTGCCAGTTGCCGAGCGGCAGGTTGCGCAGGCGCTTGACGAAGAACGGCCGCAGGCTCTCCACCTCGTCGAGCGCCTCGCGCCAGCCGATCGCGCGACTGCGCGCGGCCAGCGCCTCGAGCTGCGCCGGCGCCAGGTCTTCCCACTCGATGCTGCGGGCCTTCTCTTCGGTGGTCGCACCGTCGGTCGGTTTGGTGGCCGTCGTCATCGCGGGATCATGTCATGCCGTGCGAGCCGCGTCAATCGGCCGCTCGCGTTCACCGTCCGTACCGCCGTCCCCCTCCCCCTCCCCTCGCGCCGCGGCGGGCGGCGCGCCGTCACCCGCGCGCGGGGGCCGGCGCGCCGACGCGCGCGCGCAGCACATCCCGGTGCGCGGCCCAGTGCTCCCGGATGTAGTCGGCGCCGTTGCGCCCCTCGTATTCCCATGGCAGCTGCCTGGCGTTGAGTCCCACGAAGTGCGCGCCGCACCGGCCGAGGTGCGGGAGATGCGGCGGGAACGGCGAGCAGATGGTGACGTCGTCGACGCCGACGACCACCGGCTCGCGTCCGCGCGACAGCGCCGCGACCTGCAGCCCCTGCTCGTCGGTCTCCGACGTCAACGTGGCGGGGTGCTCATGCAGGGTTCGCACCAGCGCGCGCTCCACGTCGAAGCCCGGGGGCAGCCCACGGATCCCCGAGTTGCGCGGCTCCGGCCCGCACAGCGCGGCGTACTGCCCGAAGCACGCCCGCACGTCCGCGGCGATGAGGCACCGGTCGCCGTCGCGCAGCCAGCGCTCGATCTCCCGCGGCATCGCCCAGAGGATGCAGTCGTTGTCGAGGGAGAGCTCGTGCGCGTCCGGGAAGGCGCGAACGGGCGCGAACTTCCAGGCCACCCCCTCGGCGAGCGCCGCGTCCAGGTGCGCGGCGATCGCGGGAGGGATCTCGCTCCGATCGGCCGTGCGCCACTCCACGGGTGCCGGCACGGCACCGACGCGGTCGCGCACGGCGTCGAGCGGCACGGTGTTCACGTACACGCGAAAGGCGGCGTCCCCTCCCACGAGCCGCCACATCCCCCAGATCGAGAGGCGGAGCGCCGCGATCCCCTCCTCGCTCACGTCGCCGATCGTCCACCGGATGCCGATGCGCGTCACCGTGCCGCCCCTCCCTCGCTCACCGGACGCGGCGCGCGCGCGCCCGCGTCCCGCGCGATCCGCTTCCGCATCACCCATTCGTCCACCTCGGCGTGCACGGCGACCCCCTCGGGCGTGGCGTAGTCGTACGCCTCTCGTTCCTCGCGCATCACCTCGTAGCCGAGCCGCTCGTACAATCGCCGCGCGCCCGCGTTGTGCTTCTCCACCCGGATCTCGGCTTCCACGAGCCCGAGCCGCCGGAGCACGCGCTCGGCGGCGGTGATGAGTCGCGAGCCGATGCCGAGCCCCTGGAAACACGGAAACACCCGCACCGCCCAGAGCATCCCCGCGCGCTCGGGGCGCAGCCGCTCGAGGTCGATCCACGCCTGCGCCACCGGAAAGTCGTTCGCGTCGGCGACGAGCATCAGGTTGTCGCCGGCGCGTTGACGGTCGAACGCCTCGCCGATGATCTCGCGAAAGGCGGTGAACATGCCGAACCACTCGAGGCGCGGCAGATCGTCCTCGCGGCAGAGCCGGATGCGCACCTCGAGCGGAACGGCGAACCGGAGATCGGGATCCGTGTCGTCGAGGGCGCGTGCCCACGTGCTCGGCGCGCTCCGGCGGCCGCGTTCGGCGTCGCGCACCGGCGCCTCACGCCGCCGCCGGCCCGGCACCGGCGCGCAGCACGCGACGATAGCTGGGCCGGTCGGTGGCACCCCACTCGTACTTGTATCGCTCGCGCCCGCGCAGGAAGTCGAACTCGCGCACGCCATCCCGTGCCGCCTGCTCCAGGGCGTGGGCGACGAGCAGCACGCCGGGGCTCACCATCCCGTACTCCGGGGCGAATCCCCCGATGTAGTAGTACGCGCGCCGCCGGTCGGCGAAGCCGTAATGGACGCCGATGATGCGGCCGTCGATGCGCAGCGCGTACAGTCGCAGCGCGCCCAGGCGGAGCAGCTCGAGCGCGGCCTCGGCGTGGAACGCCCGCACGGTCTCATCGGCGAGCACGCCCGCGGCGCCGCGGTCGGCCCACCGCGCCTCGTGCAGCCGGAAGAGCGCCTCGAGCAGCTCGCTCAGGTTCTCCTCGTCGGCCATCACGAAGCGCACATCGCCCATCCTGCCGGCGCGATTCCGGGCGTAGGCGAGCCGCCGCCTGAGCCCGCGCGGCAGGCGGGCCGACAGCGTCTCGCTCGGCGCGGGCACCGGCATCACCGGACACGGCTCCTGCTCCCGCACCTCCGACCGCACGCGCTCCGGCACCGGCGCCCGCAGCAGCGGCGAGGCGGGAGGAAGCTGCTGAAAGTCCCAGCCGCTCCACGCGCCGCCGCGCGCGGCGAGGTGCGCGACCGCCGCCATCGCGGCGGCCGACTCCATCCCCGGGAGGAACAGCGCGTCCAGGTGGTCCGTGTTCCCCGTGCCGATGAGCACGAGCCGCGCATCGCCATCGCCATCCCAGGTGTACATGGGCACCACGCCGACGAGCGAGCGCTCGCGGCGGAGCGTGAGGACCATCGGGGTCCCTCGCCCGAAGTGCCGCCACCACGGGATCAGCCATGCGGGCGACTGGAAGGGCGTGGCATCCGCCGCCGCCCAGAGGCGCGTCCACTCCGGACGCAGCGCGTCGAGCTCCGCGAGCGCGGTCAGCTCGTCCACGACGATCGGCGGCATCGTCCCCGCTCTCATGCGCTCGCCCGGGTGAGCGGGGCGGGCTCCGCGTCGTTCGCGTCGTTCGCGGCGCTCGCGAGCCACGCGTACCGCGCCAGGTATCGCTCCGCCATGCGCCGCGCCGAGAACCGCTCGCGCGCCGCGCGACGACATGCCTCCGGATCCAGGTCGCCCACCGCCTCGATCGCGTCCGCCATCTCGCGCTCGTCGCGCACGAGGAAGCCCGTCCTCCCGTGCTCGACGATCTCGGCGAGCGCGCCCGATGGGAACGCGACCACGGGCGTGCCGCTGGCCAGCGACTCCATGGCGACGAGGGAGCTCGCCTCCGCCACCAGGCTCGGGATCACGACGCAGCGCGCCGCGCTGAGGAGTCGCCGCTTGCGCTCGCCGCCGACGGGCCCGACGAAGCGACGCGCGGCGTCGAGTCGCGGGACCACCTGCGTGCGAAAGTACGTGGCGTGTGCCTCGTACCCGAACACCTTGCCGGCGAGCAGCATCGCCGCGCCCGCGCGGCGCGCGGCATCGAGCGCCAGGTGATATCCCTTCTCCGGGCAGATGCGCCCGAGCGCGAGGACGAAGTTCCGCCGTCGTCCGCCGGGGACGAAGCGGTCGAGCCGTACGCCGTTGGCGATGGTGGGCAGGAGCCTGGCCCCCGGCCGGCACGCGCGGCGCTGCGACTCGGACACGCAGTGCAGGTACGTGTGCGGCCGGTTCAGGGTGAACACCTCGTCGGGGTACCAGTCCGGCGGCAGGTGCAGCGTGGCCAGCACGGGGACGCCGGGTGGAGGAAGGTACCGGTCGAAGCAGAGCCCGTGCATGTGCACCACGTCCACCGGCCAGCGCTCGAGCGCGTCGCCGATCGCTCGCCGGTGCGCGGCCCAGGACGCCTCGCGCCCGTCGTCGGTGATGGGCGTGGTGATCCGCGGTGTCGCGTGCAGGGTGCCGTGAACGCGCGACCCCTCGCAGGCGACGACGATCGACCGGTGTCCCGCCTCGACCGCCGCGCGATCGAGCTCCGCCAGGATCTGCTCGGCCCCTCCGGCGGTGTCGGGGCTGACGGCCGCGAGCGCGTAGGCCACGTGCAGGATGGTCAGCACCACGCCCCGCTCCCCGCCGGCACCAGCCGCGCGAGCGCGCTCGCGGCCAGCGCGCGCCACCGCTCCCCCGTCATCCCGCCCCACCCGAACCACTCGTACCACAGCCGCCCCGCGTGCGGCGCTCGGGTGAAGTCGTATCGCGGCGCCACGCGGAATCGTTCCCGCCGCACCGGAAAGCGGTCGAGCATCCGGCGCTGCGATGCGTAGCGATCGAGCATGCCTCGCTTCATCGCGCGCTCCGCGGCATCCAGCTCCACCGTGCACGCCGCGCCGGCATCCAGGAGCGCATCGTCGAGAAACTCGCCGGTCACCAGCTCCGCGCCGCGCGCGTGGTACGACGTCATCTCGAGCACGACCGGCGCGGGCGCGCCGGCGGCGCGGAGGCGTGCGACGGCGGCGTGCACGGCGAACGCGGCGGCATCGTGGTCCGGGTGCCCTCCCTCGTACGGGTGCGTCAACACCACCTCGGGACGGAACCGCTCGAGCAGCGCCTCGACGCGGAGCGCGAGGGGCTCCAGGGCGAGCGAGGCCCGCTGATCCACCACGCCGAGGTCCACGATGCGCGCCGCATCCACGCCGGCGAGCGCGAGCGCGTCGGCGCGCTCGCGGCGGCGGGCGCGGAGGTAGTCGTGCCGCCCAGCGAAGCCGAGGGCGCGCGCGTCACGCGTGTCGGCGGGCGAGCCATCGGTGACGCAGGCGACCACTGCGCCGCGGAGCGCGGCGAGGCGCGCCCCGGCGCCGATCGTCTCGTCATCCGGGTGCGCGCACACGACGAGCGTGCGCGGCGCGCGCTCCCCGCCGGTCCCGGCGTGGGAGGCGCAGACACGCTCGAGCAGCTCGGTGGAGTTCGGCCGGGTCGCGACCATGACGACTCGCCGCGATTCACGCCGGACGCGCGTGCGACGGGCGGCTATCGCGCCGACCGCCTCGCCCCGCGCGCGCTCCTGGTGGTGCCTCTCCGCGCCGGCGTGCTCGACTTGCGAGCCGACCTGGTGGACTTCCGCGCCGCCGTGCCGCGCTTGCGCGCGGACGCCGACCCGCGCCGGCTGGCGGACGTGGTGGACTTGCGGGGGGTGGTGCCGCGCTTGGCGGTGGCGCCACCGCGGCGCGATCGCGCGCTGGTGCCGGTCCGCGACCGCGTGCTGGCGCCGCCGGAGCGCGACCGGGCGCCGGTGCCGCCGCGCGACCGAGCGGTGGAGCGAGAGGTGGAGCGAGCGGTGGAGCGAGAGGTGGAGCGCGACGTGGACCGCGATGCGGACCGCGATGCGGACCGCGGCGTGGAACGCGATGTGGAACGCGATGTGGTGCCGCGACGCGACCGCGACGTGGTGCCGCTGCGCGACCGGGCGGTCGTGCCGCGGCGCGACGCATGGGACTGCCCGCGCCGGCGCGCCGCCACCGTGGAGCGACCCACCAGCTTGTTGAAGTTGCTCCGCTCTCCGCCCGCCGTCCGCTCCTGGTACACGAGCGCGAGATCGTTGTCATCGAACGAGCGAAACCACTGGTCCCACGAGATCGGCTCGAGCGAGTCGCTCCCGCTGTAGCCGGGGAAGTCGAGGCGGATCATGCCAGGGTCGCTCCCGCCGCCCGTGCCCTTCACGCGCGCCGGCCGACCGCCGCGCGCCTCGGCCCATCGGCGAATCTCCTGATGATCGGTGGTGGTGCGTCCCGTGCGTCCGGCCATGGCTCCTCCATCGTCGTGGTTCAGCCCGCGAGTGCGCGCGCGACTCGCCGCGCTCCGCCGTGGCGATGGCGATCACGACACCGCCGCCGCCACGAGCGCAGGGTGCGTGCAAGGAGCACGCCCACATCGCGATGATGCGCGACGCGCGTCGCGCGGTGACGAGCATTGCGCGTCACGACCGTCGCGACGGTCGCGATCGGCGGATCGCCCGACCGCGGCGATGCGCGCCGGGCGATCGCGAGCGCGCGCGGATGCCGGCGCGGTGTTGCAGTCGCGCTCGGGAACGGCGATCTTTCGAGGACCGGGAGGGCTAGACCTAATTGGTAAGGCAGCGGTCTTGAAAACCGCCGGGCGCAAGCCCTTGTGGGTTCGAGTCCCACGCCCTCCGCTCGCGCCGCGCGCCCCGACGTCCCGGTACCCTCTCGTGCCCGGACGCGGCTGGTTCCATCCCGCCCGCGCGGCTGCTATACTTGTCCCCGAAGCCTGGAGTGGTGGCCGAGAGGCTGAAGGCGGCGGTTTGCTAAACCGTTATAGGGTTGAAAAGCTCTATCGAGGGTTCGAATCCCTCCCACTCCGTGAGCAGGTCCGCTCGGTCGCCGGCGGGCCTGCTTCGTTTTTCCGGCAGCGACGCTCCCGAGCTCCGATCCCATGGCCGACACCACGATCACGCCGCGCGTTCGATTCGCTCCCTCCCCCACCGGCTATCTCCACGTCGGCGGCGCTCGGACGGCGCTCTTCAACTGGCTCTACGCCCGCAAGCACGACGGCAAGTTCCTCCTTCGCATCGAGGACACCGACAAGGCGCGCAGCACGGAGGAGAGCACGCGCGCGATCTTCGAGGGGCTCGAGTGGCTCGGCCTCGACTGGGACGAGGACGTGGTGTTCCAGGGCGCGAACCTCCAGCGCCATCAGGACGACGCGCGGCGCATCCTCGACGAGGGACACGGCTATCGCTGCTTCTGCACCACGGAGGAGCTGGCCGCGCAGCGCGACGCCGCGAAGGCGCGCCACGAGGCGTTCAAGTACGATCGCCGGTGCGCGCGACTCGACGCCGGCGAGGTGGCACGCCGCGTCGCCGACGGGATGCCGTACGTCATCCGCTTCCGCGTCCCCGACGGCACCACGGCGTGGGACGACGTGGTGCACGGACCGATCGCGTTCCCGAACGCGGACATCGAGGACTTCGTCATCCTGCGCTCCGACGGGACGCCGATCTACAACCTCGCCGTCGTGTCCGATGACATCGCCATGCGCATCACCCTGGTGATGCGCGGGGACGACCACATCTCGAACACCCCCAAGCAGATTCTGCTCTACCGCGCCCTCGGCCACGAGCCGCCGGCGTTCGGCCACGTGCCGATGATTCACGGGCCCGATGGCAAGAAGCTGAGCAAGCGGCACGGCGCGACGGCGGTGGCGGACTACCAGCACGAGGGGATCCTCCCCGGCGCCATGGTCAACTTCCTCGCGCTGCTCGGCTGGTCGCCCGGCGGCGACCGCGAGGTGATGACGCTGCGGGAGATGGTCGAGCTGTTCTCCCTCGACGGGCTCCAGAAGAAGGCGGCGATCTTCGACCCGAAGAAGCTGGAGTGGATGAACGGCCAGCACCTGAGCCTCCTCACGGCGGCGGCGCTCGAGCCGCTCGTCACGCCGGGGCTGGTTGCCGCCAAGCTGGCCACCACGGAGGAGCTGTCGCGGCGCCGCGAGTGGTATCTCGGGCTGATCGACCTGCTCAAGGTGCGCGCGCGGACGGTGCACGACATCGTCCGCCAGGCCGTCCCCTACTTCGGCGGCGATCTGACGTACGATCCTGACGCGGTGGCCAAGCAGTGGAAGGACCGTCCGGCGGCGCACGACGCGCTCTCCGCGGCGCGGGAACGCCTGGCGGCGCTCCCCCAGTGGGAGGCGGAGGCGATGGAAGCGGCGCTCCGCTCGCTCGCCGACGAGCGCGGCGTCGCCGCGGGGAAGATCTTCCAGCCGCTACGCGTGGCGCTCACGGGAATGACGGTGAGCCCGGGGATCTTCGACGTGCTCCTCGCCATGGGTCGCGACCTCTCGCTCCGGCGCATCGACGAGGCACGTCAGTTTATTTCGGACGCCGGCGCTAGTTGACCGTCGCGACTGCTTATGTGTACATTGCCATCCGTGTAGATGTCACCGGGAATCCAAGTACGGGTTCCCGGTTTCCACATCCGCGAGGGACCCATGACGCAGGCGCTCACGGTCATCGAGAGGAAGGTGTATCACTACCTCCTCGATTTCCTCACCGAGAACACGTACCAGCCCAGCGTTCGCGAGATCGGCCGGCGATTCCGCATCAAGTCGACCAAGACCGTCTCGGAGATCCTGCAGTCACTCGCGAACAAGGGATACATCGAGCGTGATCCCTCGCGCTCGCGCGGCGTGCGCCTGCTCGGCTACGAGGGGGTGCGTCGCACCGCCCCGGTTCCGCTGTACGGCAAGATCGCCGCGGGGGAGCCGGCGCTGCTCCCGGAGAACCGGCTCGGATTCATCACCATGGATCGCCGCTTCATCCCCAACGAGACGACGTTCTTCTTCCGGGTGATGGGCGACAGCATGTCCGGGCGCGGCGTGTACGACGGCGACTACGTGATGATCGACCCGGACGCGAAGCCGAAGGACGGCGACATCGTCGCCGCTCGGCTCGGCAAGGACGCCACGGTGAAGCTGCTCGAGCACCGGAACGGCTCGGTGATTCTCGCCCCGACCGATCCGGGTGAGCGCGAGATCGTGGTGAAGCCGGGGGACGACTGCGCGATGCTCGGCCAGGTGTGCGGGGTGTTCCGCCCCTTCCAGGAGCTCGAGCACGAGCCGGAGGGCGAACCGGCGGAGTGAGCGAGGGCGGCGCGCCGCCACGACCTCTCGAACATCGAGCGCGGAGCCGGTGCGATCACCGGCTCCGCGCTTCGTGTTGGCGGAGCTGTCCGGGGCGCGCGCCCCGCCGGCTCACGGCTCGGCGATCACCTTCTGCGCCGCCTTCTTCTTCTCCTCCTGTTTCCGCTTCATCTCCGCGTCGTGCTCGCGCTGCTTGCGCTCGCGGATCTGCTTCACGGCCTTGTTGAAGTCCTCCTCGTTCATCGCCCGCTGCGCCTGGTAGGCGATGTCCGCGCGCTGCAGCTCGAGCGTGCGCCCCTCGCGCAGCGCGATCGGGTTCGCCTGCTTGTTGAGCGGGAGGAGCGCGAGGAGCGCCGTGGGGATCGAGTGGTCGCCGATGTAGATCTTCTTCTGATCGATCCCCCACTTCTTTCCGTTCTTCTCGAACGTCCAGTCGCCGGGCGCGCGTCCGGCGTTCGCCGCGATCGCCGCCATGGAATCGTTGTGCACGCGCAGCCGCGCGGCGAGCGCGCTGTCCAGCCGCTCCGCGGGCGCCTTGGGTGGGGAGTAGACCGCTCCAGGCGGGAGCCACACGCGCGGATCCTCGAACGACGGCACGATCCCTTGCCGCAGCCCGCCCGCGCCGACCACGGGCCCGCTTCCGCCCGTGTCGGCGGGGACGCCCGTGGCCGGCGGCGGTGGAACGGCACGCGGCGCCGCGCCGGGCGCGACGAGCGGCGCGCGCCGCCGTCCCGGCGCCACCGGTCGCCCATCTCCCCCGCTCCGCCCCGGCGTGGCCGGGGCGCCGCTGGGCACCGCCACGTACGTGATGCGCTCCTCCGGCGCGGCGGACCCCTTCGGGTGCATCCACGACTGGAACGGGACCGGGATGGAGAGCACCCACACCAGCGCCGCGCCCAGCAGGATGTGCAGGACGACGGAGACGACCAGCGAGCCGTCGGGACGGCGTCTCACGCGACCTCCGCCAGGCACGAGGCGAGCACCCGGCCGGCACGCCGTGCCGCCTCGGCGATGCGCTCCGGCGTCGTGATGAACGACACGCGGATGTACCCCTCTCCCGCGCCGCCGAACGCCGATCCTGGAGTCACCACCACGCCCTCCTCGCTCAGAAGCCGATCGGCGAACGCCGCACTCGCGATGCCACCAGGGAGCGGAAGCCACAGATACATCGTGGCTCGCGGCACTTCACAGGCGAATCCGGCCGCTCGGAACGCGCGCACCGCCGCATCGCGCCGCTCGGCGAACACCGCCACGTTCCGGGGCACGAACTCGGCCCACGACTCCAGCGCCGCCACCCCGGCCGCCTGCACCGCCAGGAACGCGCCCGTGTCCACGAATGACTTCACCCGCGCGAGCGTTCCGGCGATCTCCGGGCGCGCCACGGCCCACCCGCACCGCCACCCCGTCATGTTGTACGTCTTGGAGAGCGAGTGGAACTCGATCGCCACCTCGCGCGCCCCCGGAACCTCGAAGATGCTCGGCGGCCGGTAGCCGTCGAAGGCGAGCTCAGAGTACGCGTTGTCGTACACCAGGAGCAGGTCGTGTTCCCGGCACCGGGCGACCAGCCGCTCGAGGTAGTCGCGTGGAGCGGTCGCCGCCGTGGGATTGTTCGGGTAGTTGACGTACACGAGCGCGGCCCGGCCGAGTACCTCGTGCGGCACCTCGTCGAGCTCGAGCAGGAACCCGGACTCGGCGCGGAGCGGCGCGATCCACGGCGCCCCCTCGGCGAGGAGCGTTCCGCCCAGGTACGGCAGGTATCCCGGCTCCGGCACGATCGACACGTTCCCCCTCCCGACGTACGCGAGCGCGAGGTGCGCGAGCCCTTCCTTGGAGCCGATGAGGGGCACGATCTCGCGAAGGGGATCGGTCCGCACGCCGAACCGTCGCGACATGAACGCCGCGACCGCCTCGCGAAATTCCGGGAGGCCGAGCCCGAACCCGTAGCGGCTCATCTCCGGTCGACGCGCCGCCCGCGCCAGCGCCTCCACGGCTTCCGCGGGGGGCGCCAGATCCGCGTCCCCTGCGCCCAGGTCGATCACATCGACCCCGCGCGCCACGAGCTCCCGCTTCCGCTGCGGAATGGCGGCGAGCGCGTACTCGGGGAGCGCGGCGAGGCGGGGGGCGGTCCGGGGCATCTCGAAAGATACTCTACTGGTTCCTGGAGGGTGGGGAGTGGAACACCGGACGACGCGTGTGGCGTGACGAAGGCGCAGGCCGTGGTGCGTGGGGTGGGGGGCGGGAGACCACGTTCCATGCCCCACTCACCACGCCGTCTTCACTCCACATTCGCTTCCGCTGTTCCACGCCCCATCATCCACTCGCTCGAACCAGGTCCCACCTCACCCCGCCACCACCCGGTTGCTGAGCACGCTCTCCCCGACCACCACCTCCACCACATCCCCGGCCGAGATCGGCCCCACCCCCTCGGGCGTCCCCGTCGCCACCACGTCCCCACGCTCCAGCGTCATGATTCCGGAGATGTACGCCAGCAGCATCGGGATCGAGAACACCATGTCGCGCGCCTCCCCCTGCTGCCGCACCTCCCCGTTCACGCGCGTCATCACCGTGAGCGAGGACAGGTCGTCCGGCGCATCGACCATCGGCCCGATCGGGCAGAACGTGTCGAACCCCTTCGCCCGCGTCCACTGCCCGTCGGTGCGTTGCAGGTCGCGCGCGGTCACGTCGTCGAGCGCCACGATCCCGAGCACCGCCCTTCGCGCCGCGCGCTCGTCGGCGCGCGAGAGCCGCGCGCCGATCACCACGCCGATCTCCCCCTCGTACTCCACCCGCGCCGACTGCCGCGGCAGCACGATCGGCTCGCCGCTCGCGATCACGCTCGATGGCGGCTTGAGAAAGAGCAGCGGCTCCTTGGGTACTTCGTTTCCCAGCTCCTTGGCGTGCTTGGCGTAGTTGCGCCCCACGCACACGATCTTCCCCGGTCGGTTCACTCGTCCCCACTCCTCCGATAGAATCGCGAGATCTCCTCTCGCACCATGTCCCACCGCCCGATTACGCGCCGGGCGGGGGGAAGCGTTGCGAGCAGCTCGCGCCCGTATCCCTTGGTGAGCACCCGCGGATCGCACAGCACCACCACGCCGCGGTCGGTGGTCGTGCGGATCAGCCGCCCGAACCCCTGCTTGAGGCGCAGCGCCGCGTGCGGGAGCATGAAGTCGCGGAAGCTGTCCCCGCCGCGCTCGTCGATCGCCTCGCAGTGCGCGGCGGTGAGCGGCTCGCTGGGAACGCGGAAGGGGAGCTTGGAGAGCACCAGCCCGCGCAGCGCGTCGCCGGAGACGTCGACGCCCTCCCAGAACGAGGCGGTGCCCAGCAGGATCGCCCGCCCCGACTCGCGGAAGCGCCGGAGGAGCGCATCGCGCGCATCCTCGCCGTGCACGAGGAGCGGCCAGCGCCGGTCGGTGCCGCGCGCGCGCAGCTCCACCGCGGCGGCGCGAACGTCGCGGTGGCTCGTGAAGAGCGCGAAGATCCCGCCGTCCGACTCCGCCGCGAGGTCGAGCAGCACCCGGACCACCCCGCGGAAGTGCCCCGCGCCGTCCGCGTTCGGGGCCGGGAGGTCGGAGGGAACGGCGAGCATCGCCTGGCGCGGGTAGTCGAACGGCGAGGGGAAGATCGCCGTCACCGGCTCGAGCTCGGGATCGTCGAGGCCGAGCCGCTCCATGAGGAAGCCGAACCGCTCTCCCGAGGCGAGGGTGGCGCTCGTGACCACCGCCGTGTCGAGCCGGCGGAAGAGGTCCTCGCGCAGGATCGGCGCGATGTCGAGCGGCACCGACGTCGCCGCCACGTTGCGCTCGCGCCCGCGCACCTCGAGCCAGCGCACCGTGCGCGCGCCATCGTCCGGCGGCCGCAGGGCGCGCACCAGCCCGTCGCCGATCCCCTCGAGACGGCGCGCCACGCCGCCGATCTCGCCGAGGAGCGGTGCCACCGCGTCGCGGCGCCGCTCGTCCATCTCGAGCCGCTCGCGCACGAGCGCCAGCCCGTCGTGCAGGAGCGCGATCTCGCGCAGCAGGTCGGTGAGCGCCGCGTCCAGTCCCGCCCGCCACACGGGGTGCTCGGCGAACCCCGGCCCGAGTCGCACCACCGTCTCGCCGCTCTCCCGGAGGAGCGTGTCGAGCAGGTCGAACACCAGCGCTCCCTTCTCGCGCGCGGCGTGCACCGATGGCGCGAGCCGCGCGTGCACGAGGTCGAGGCTCGCCGCGCTGTACAGATCGTCCTGCGCCGAGAGCCGCTGCACGAGCGCGCCGAGCAGCCCCTTGCCGCGGCGCTCGAGGCGCGAGAGGAGGCGGAGCAGCGCGCGGCGTGTGACCGTGCTCCCCAGGTGCGCGGCGGCCGCGTCCTCCAGGTGGTGTCCCTCGTCCACCACCAGGCGCGCGTACGCGGGGAGCACCGCCGCATCGCCCCAGTTCTGCTGCGCCCGTCGCACGGCGAGATCGGAGAGGAGCAGGTGGTGGTTCACCACGATGACGTCCGCCTGTGCCGCGCGCCGCCGGGCCTGGAAGAGGAAGCAGCGGTCGAAGTGCGGACACTTGAGGCGCAGGCACAGGTCGGGCTCCGCCGCCACCTCGTCCCACACCTCCGGCTTGGGAGGCGAGGGAAGATCGGCGAGCGAGCCATCGCTCGTGCGCTCCGCCCATGCGCGGATCCCGGCGAGCTGCGCGGCGACGTCGTCCTCGAACAAACCCGCCGCCGCGCTCCCCGCCTGCTCGAGGCGGTGCAGGCACAGGTAGTTGCGCCACCCCTTGAGGAGGGCGAAGCGCACCGGCTGGTCGCCGAGCGCGCGCTGCAGGAAGGGGAGATCCTTGCCGACGAGCTGCTCCTGGAGGTTGATCGTGTTCGTGGAGACGATCGTGCGCTCCCCGTTCGCCGCCGCCCAGCGCAGCGCGGGGAGCAGGTAGCCGAGCGACTTGCCGACCCCGGTGCCCGCCTCGAGGAGCGCGATCCCACCCTGGTTGTAGAGGCGCGCGATGGCGGCGGCCATCGCGCGCTGGCTCGGCCGGTCCTCGTAGCGCGGCAGGATCCGGGCGACGGCGCCGTCCGGTCCGAGCGCGTGCTCGACCTCCTCCGGCTCGATCGCCGCGCACTCGCGCTCGAGCGGGACCTCCACGACCACGTACAGCTCTCGCGCATCGTTGTCGATGATGCCGAAGCCGATCCCGCCGTCGTGCAGCCGGAGCGCGATCGCGAGATCCGCTTCCGACGGCTCGAGGCGCCCAGAGGGGTGGTTGTGCAGGAGCATCTCCCCGCGCTCGGCGGCGCCGGGGAGAGCGAGGACGCTCTCGGCGTCCCCGCGCGCCACCACGCGCGCCGTGCGCACGTTCCCCTCCTCGTCGAGCGTGGCGACGAAGCACACCTCGCGCCCCCCGGCCAGGCGGATCGCGGCCCGCATGGCGGCGGAGGCGGCGGGATTGATTCGGGATGCGGGGCGCGGGGCGCGGGGCGCGAACGGCTCGGGAGGCGAGGCCATCGCGTGCGCCGCGTCCGCGGCGCGTTCCGCGCTCCCGCGCCCCGCGCCCGGCGAACCGCGCCCCGCATCGGGCGCCCGTGACCACGCACCCCGGGTCAAGTCTTCAACGGCTTCTTCTTCGCCGCCGGGAAGAGGACGTTGTTCAGGATGAGCCGGTACCCGGCCGAGTTGGGGTGCAGCGAGAGGTCGGTGGGCGGGTTGCCGATGGCGTGCTGCGGGTCCTCCGGATCGTGGCCGCCGAGAAAGGTCCAGCTCCCCTTCCCGTAGTCGCCGTGGATGTACTTCACCCACGGGGCGCCGGGCTCCTCGGCGAGCACGGTGACGCCCGGCTTGAGCCGGTTGCGCATGAAGCTCGAGGTCACGCCGTAGAAGTCGGGGATCACGCTGCGATGGTCCTGCACGAGCATGGAGGGGACCGGATCGAACTTGGCGCTGAACGCGAACAGGGTGAAGGTGCCGAGCGGCTGCCGGCGGCTCGGTACGTTGGCCTGGTGGCCGTCGATGTCGCTCATCGAATTCACGAAGGGCGACATCTCGAGATGCGCGCCGCGGAACGCGAAGGTGCGCGTCCAGTCCATCTTCGCGTCCGCGCTCGGGTCCAGCGGCGTGCCGTCGGCGTACTCGTTGGCGATGTCCACGCGAGCGCCGGCGATGGCCAGCTCGAGCGTCTCGGTGGCTCCGCACATGGCGAACAGGAAGCCGCCGTTCTCCACGTACTCGCGGATCTTCTCCGCCACGTCCTTCTTGAGCGCGGGGATGTTGGCGAAGCCGAGCTTGCGCGCCATGTCCATGTTGGTCTTCTGCATCTCCTCGAACCAGGGCGCGCCGCGATATGCAAGATAGAACTTTCCGAGCTGCCCGGTGAAGTCCTCGTGGAAGAGGTGGACCCAGTCGTATTTCTTGAGGTCGCCGTGCTCGACCTCCTCGTCCCAGATGGGCGTGTAGGGAATGCCGGCGTAGCGCAGCGCGAGGATCACGGCGTCGTCCCAGGGCGCCGTGTAGGGCGCGGTGTAGACCGCGATCTTGGGCGCCTTCTCGAGCGGGATCGACTCCATGTTGGAGCCCTGCATCTCGCCGCGCACGTCGGCGAGCCCCGCGTCGTCGAGCGGCTGCACCGTGACGCCATCGAGCCCCGCCTCGCGGCGCAGCGCCGGCGTGTCGGGGAGGAGGAACGAGCCGCCGCGGTAGTTGAGGAGCCACTCGCCCTTCCCGCCGGCGAGGAGGGCATTGTAGGTGAGCCCGTACGCCTTGAGGTGGTTGGACTGGTCGTCGTCCATGGGGACGAGGAGGTGTTGCGCGCGTGCCGCCTGGCTCGTGGCGAGGAGGAGGAACGCGACGAGGGTGTATATCGATCGCATGTATCCTTGCACTTCGCTGTCTATCGTCTGCGCCGCGAGCTCGAGTCGGCGCGGCTGGGGACCGTGCGACGTGCGAGCTCCATCTCGCGACGCGCCTGCGGTACCATGGCGCTCTCGGGATAGGTGAGGATCAGGTGCTCCAGGTGCTTCACGCTCGCCTGCGTATCCCCCGTCTGGCGCAGCGCGCGCGCCAGCTCCAGCTCGGCCTCCGGCGCCTCGGGGGAGTGCGGGAGCGAATCGACGATGCTCTTCCAGACGGTCATCGCGCTCGCGAGCGAATCGCGCGCGGCGTACAGACGAGCGGATGTTGCAAGGAGGAGAGATCCAGCCTCGGGAAGTGTACCGGCGGCCGTTCTGAATTCCGCCGCCGCGGCGAGCGTGTCGCCGCGAGCCAGCGTGAGAAAGGCCCTCCCCGCTTCGGGGGATCGCTCGTTCTTCGTGCGCTCGAGGAGCGCGAGCACGGTGAGCAGCTCGGGCTGTGCATCTGTAGACGGCGAGAGGAGGTCGCGCGCGCTGGCGAGATCGCCCTGATAGAGCGCGAGCCACCCCTCGATCTGGTCGTCGTCGCCGCCCGCGTCGGTGAGGAGCCGCCGGGCGCGGTCCACGCGGCCGTTGCGCACCCACCCCCACGCCACGAGCCGTGCGTACCTGTCGCGGGCATCGGGCGCCATGTACTGCGAGTATAGCGAGAGGAAGCGCTCCCCTTCGTTAGGCTGACCGAGGGCCGCGAGCGCGCGCAGGTGCGCCTCGAGAACGGTGCGCGCGGCGGTAGCCGAGTCGAGCTTCGACTCCGCGCTCTCGGCGAGCGCCGCCGCGCCGGCCGGATCGCCGCCGTCGAGCGACGCCGTCGCCGCACGCGCCACCAGCTCCGGCCTCG
>DASUXC010000067.1:0-28735 GCA_036378095.1 Gemmatimonadaceae bacterium
ATCGCGCCTCCGCGACTTTCTCGCCAAGTACTCGCAGAACCCGCAGCTCGTGGTGGAGCCGCTCTTCCGCATCACGGTGGGGGGTGAGGTGCGCCAGCCAAACCTGTACTCCCTCCCGCGCGAGACGACGATCTCCGAGGCAGTGGCCTTGGCCGGGAGCGCCACCCCGAACGGTGAGCTCACCAAGGTGAAGCTCATCCGCGGCGGGCGCGAGGTGACGATGGATCTCACCGCCCCGGACTCCCGCTGGGCCTCGGCCACGATCGAGTCGGGGGACCAGATCATCGTCGGCCGCCAGCACCATTTCTTCCGCGACGTCTTCTTCCCGATCATCGGGATCGCCGGGGCGGCGGCGTCGATCATCAACGTGGCGAAGCGATAGGGAATCGGGAATCGGGAATCGCCGACTCGCGCCCGCGATTCCCGATTCCCGTTTCCCGATTCCCGGGCAGCTCGCGCCCCGCACCCCGCGCCCCGCGCCCCGCACGACCGTGCGCCCCGAAGCCCGCCTCCTCCTCGCGCTCTCGCGGACGCCGCTCCTTCCCGTGGCCGAGGTGCGCGCGTTGGCGGTGGAGGTGAAGGACTGGGAGAGAGCGCTCGCGCTGAGCGAGCGGCACGCGGTGGCGCAGCTCGTACACCGGCAGCTCGAGGCGGCCAGTCCGCCCGGGCTGCCGTCGCGCATCCGGGAGCAGTTCCGCGCGTGGTGGGACGAGAACGCGCTCCGGAGCTTCACCCTCACCGGTCACCTGCTCGATCTCGTGGAGGCGCTCGAGGCGCGGGGGGTGAAGCCGATCCCGATGAAGGGGCCGGTGCTCGCGATGGGGGTGTACGGAGACATCGCGCTCCGCCGCTTCGTCGACCTGGACATCCTCGTGCCGCGCGCCGGGCTGCCGGCGGCGCGCGCGCTGCTCGCCGAGCTGGGGTTCGCCACCGCCACTCCAATGAAGGCGGGCGCCGAGCGCGCGCTCGAGCGCTCGGACTACCACGTGGCGTACGCCAACCGGGCGACGGGGATCACGGTGGAGCTGCACTGGGCGCTCACCCGCGACGTGCCGGGCACGCACGTGAGCGAGCACTGGGCGTGGTGGAACGCGCGCGAGGTGGAGCTGCTCGGCCGGCGCGTGCGCGCGCTCTCGTGGGAGGCGCTCCTCGTGTACCTGTGCGTGCACGGCTCGAAGCACGGGTGGGAGCGGCTCGCGTGGATCGTGGACGTGGCCGAGCTGCTGCGCGTGGCGCCATCCATGGATTGGAGCGCCGTGGCCACGCTCGCGGGCGAGTGCGGCGCCCGGCGCATGCTCCCCCTCGGGCTCTCCCTCGCCCGCGACCTGCTCGGCGCGAGCATCGGCGCCGAGGCGTGGCGGCACGCGAGGGAGACGGCGAGCGTCCGCGGCCTCGCCCGCGAGGTGCGCGAGCGGCTGTTCGACGACGACGGCGCGGGCGCGCCGGGGCTCGGCTTCCAGCTCCGCGTGCGAGAGCGCGCGCGGCACCGGGGGGCGTACCTCCTTCACCTTCTCACCGCGCCGCACGTGGCGGACGTGGAAGCGATCCCGCTCCCCCGGGGATCGCGGTGGCTGTATCGCGTGCTCCGCCCCGGCCGGCTGCTGCTGAAGCGCCTCCGGCGCGCGCGGTAGAGGGGGCCCGGGGCGCGCCAGCCCGCTCGTTCGGCGGGTAAGAATGGCCGAAATTCGGGCCTCGGCGAGCGGCGCGGCCTGACCAGAAACGCTACATGCGCGCGAGGCTCGGCAGGTGATGCCGCAGCATAGTGTGGCCGACCCGCAACAAAATGGCCACTCGCGCGCCCGCTGGATCGCCCCCCGCCCCCCGCCGCGCGGTCGCCTCCGACTCCCGCCGACCCGCCAACCACACCGCAAGTCGTGATGCGGTAACGGCTTTCGTGACATTCGTCGTGTGGTGGCATTCACCACGTACCGTTAGGAATTCCTTATCTTGCCGGCCGAGCCACGGCTACGCATTCTTGTGCCTCGCTAATGAAGCTCTCGCGCGGCCGCCGCCTGGCCGCCACTCATACGCCGTCGTGTCCGATGCGCTTTGATTCGAGTCGTCATCTCGTGCCGGTGCGCTCCGTGGCGCGTGCTCCGGCGGTCCGGAGACCGGATGACCTCGGTACCTTCTCGCGCCCTGGAACGCGCGAGCCCGCATCGATGCGCGGCTGGCGGAGGGGCGCGTGAGCGAGCCCGCGCGGAGCGAATCCGCCGGTCCCGCGCTCGCGGTCATTCCCGCCCGCGGTGGGTCGAAGCGAATTCCGGGGAAGAACATCCGCGCGCTCGCCGGCCGCCCGGCGATCGCGTACACCATCGACGCGGCGCTCGAGAGCGGCGTGTTCGCGCGCGTGGTGGTGAGCACCGACAGCGATGAGATCGCGGAGGTCGCCCTCCGATCGGGCGCCGAGGTGCCGTTCGTGCGCGATGCGTCGATCGCCGACGACCACACCCCGGTGTCGCTCGTCACGGTGGACGCGCTCGAGCGGCTCGACCCCGACGGGACGACGTTCCACGCCGTGGCGCAGCTCATGGCGAACTGCCCGCTCCGCACGGCGGCCGACGTGCGCGACTCGCTCGCGCAGTTCGCCGCCGGCGGCGCTCGCGCGCAGCTCTCCGTCACCCGCTACGGGTGGCTCAACCCCTGGTGGGCGATGCGGCGCGACGCGTCGAACGTGCTCGAGCCGCTCTTCGGCCGCGAGGCGACGGCGCGCAGCCAGGACCTCCCCGATCTCTTCTGCCCCACCGGCGCGATCTGGTGGGCCACGGCGAGCACGCTCCGCCGCGAGCGCACCTTCCACGTGAGCGGGAGAACGGGGTGGGAGCTGCCGTGGTGGCGCGCGGTGGACATCGACACCATGGACGACTGGCGCATGGCCGAGCTGCTGCTCGAGCGGCAGGCGCTCGCCGCCGTCACGGGCGCGCAGACTGGAGCGGGAGACGATGCCTGACCGACTCGCGCTCTACACCACGGTCTATCCGGCCGCCGCCCCGTACCTCGCCGACTGGTGGCGCTCGGTGGAGGCGCAGACGGACCGCGCCTTCGACCTGTGGATCGGCGTGGACGGGATGCGCGTGGACGAGGTGGCCGCCGCCATGGGCAGCGAGCCGCGCGCCGAGTGGGTGTTCGCCGAGCCGGGGGACACGCCAACCGCCGTGCGCGCGCGCGCGATGACGCGGATGGTGGACGCGTGCGACGCGGTGGTGTTCACCGACAGCGACGACCTGCTGCACCCTGAGCGGGTGGCCTCCTCCCGCGCGGCGCTCGCGCGCGCCGACGTGGTCGCGTGCGCGCTCCGCATCATGGATGGGGAGGGGCGCGACCTCGGCCTCGTGTTCGGGCCCGCGCCGGCCGACGATCCGGCGGAGATCCTTCCGCGGTGGAACGTGTTCGGGCTCTCGAACAGCGCCTACCGCGCGAGCGTGCTCGCGCGCTGCCTCCCCGCGCCCGCGGAGTGCGTGCTCGTGGACTGGCTCCTCGCCACGCGCGCGTGGGCCTCGGGCGCGACGCTCGCCTTCGACGCCACCCCGCGCATGCGCTACCGGCAGTACGGCGCGAACGTGGCGCGAGTGATCCCCCCGTTCACGGGAGACTACGTGCTCGGCGCCGCGCGCCGCGTGCTCGAGCACTACGACTGCGCGCTCACGGGGGACCCGCCGCTCCCCCCGAAGGCGCGCGCCTCGCTCGGCGCCGCCCGCGACCGGGTGCGCCGCTTCCACGACGTGCTCGCCGCCGACCCCGCGCGGCTCGCGCGATACGTGACCGCGCTCGACGCCCTGCCGCCGCGCTACGTGTGGTGGTGGTGCGTGGCCAACCCCGCCCTGGAGGACGTGTGGAGAAACTGAACATCGCCGGGCGGCTCATCGGCCCCGGCGAGCCGCCGTACATCATCGCCGAGATCGGCGCGAACCACAACGGCGACATGGCGCTCTGCCGCCGCCTCATCGACTCGGCGAAAGCGTGCGGCGCCGACGCGGTGAAGTTCCAGTCGTGGACGAAGCGCTCGCTCATCTCGCGCGCCGAGTTCGCGCGCAACACGCGCTACGTGACCGACAACGCACCCACGCTCGAGCAGGCGGTGGAGCAGTACCAGCTCTCCGGCGAGGAGCACCGCGAGATCGCCTGCTACAGCGCCGACCGCGGGATCACCTTCTTCTCGAGCTGCTTCTCGCCGGAGGAGGTGGACCTCCTGGAGTCGCTCGATGCGCCGGCGTACAAGATCGCGTCGATGGACGTGAACCACCTGCCACTGCTCGAGTACGTGGCGCGCACGCGCAAGCCGATCGTGCTCTCCACGGGGATGGCGACGCTCGGCGAGGTGGAGCGCGCGCTCGACGTGCTGCGCCGGAACGGCACCACGCAGGTGGCGCTCCTGCACTGCGTGTCCGTGTACCCCTGCCCCCCGGAGCTGGTGAGCCTGCGCACCATGAAGACGTGGGAGCGCGCGTTCGACGTGCCGGTGGGATACAGCGACCACACGCTCGGCACCGCGGTGCCGCTCGCCGCGGTGGCGCTCGGCGCGTGCATGATCGAGAAGCACTTCACGATCGACAAGGGGCTCGAGGGGTGGGACCACGGGATCTCCGCCGACCCCGCGGAGCTGGCGGCGGTGGTGGAGGGGAGCCGCGCGGTGTTCGCCGCGCTCGGAGAGGAGCGGCGCACCGTCCCCCAGGTGGAGATCGAGAAGCGGAAGACGTTCCGCCGGCGGATGGTGGCGCGCCGCGACATGAAGCGCGGCGAGATCCTCTCCGCCGCCGATGTGGACTTCAAGCGCCCGGGGACGGGGATCCAGCCCGACGAGCTGGCCTACGTGATCGGGCGACCGCTGGCGAGGGATGTGGGAGGGGAGGAGGAGCTGGAGTGGAGGGATCTGGGATGAAAGAGACGGGGCTGCCGGCTCTCGGGAAGACGCGGCTGTCGGCTCTCGGCCCTCGGCTCTCGGCTACGGCCGAGCGTAGAGAGTTCTCGGCGTGTGCCGCAAGCCGAGAGCCGAGAGCCGAGAGCCGAGAGCCGATGGCCGATGGCCGACAGCCCCGTCTCATCCGGAGCCTGATCGCATGCGCATAGTGATTTTCGGCGATGGTCCCTGGGCCGCGGCGACCGCGGCGCGGCTGGCGGACGACGAGCACGAGATCGTGGGCGTCGTGCCGCGGACCACGCCCACGAGCCCCGCGCTCCAGCAGTGGGCGCTCGAGTGGGGGGCGCCCGTCCTCCGCTTCGCGAGCTGCAACGAGCCGGCGAGCGTGGCGATGGTGCGCGCGCTCGGCGCGGAGCTGGGCGTCTCGGTGGCGTACGACCAGATCCTGCGCGCCCCGGCGCGGGCGGCGACGACGCACGGGGTGGTGAACCTCCACGCCGGGATGCTCCCGCGCTACCGCGGGCGCAACGTCATCAACTGGGCGATCATCAACGGCGAGACGGAGATCGGGGTCACCGCGCACTGGGTGGACGACGGGATCGACAGCGGGGACATCATCGCGCAGCGCGCCCTCCCGATCGCGCTCGACGACGACTACGGCGCCGTGCTCGCGCGCGTGGTGGCGACGATCCCGGGGATGGCGGCGGAGGTGGTGTCGGCGATCGCGCGGGGGACGGCGCCGCGCGTGCCGCAGGACGAGTCGCGCGCGACGTACTTCGGCGGGCGGCGGGAGGGGGACGAGTGGATCGACTGGAGCCTGACGGGTCGCGAGATCCACGACCTGATCCGCGGGATCTCCCGCCCCGGCCCCGGCGCGCGCACGACGCTCGACGGCAGAGAGGTGACGATCTGGCGCGCCGCGTGGGATCCCGCGTGGCCGCGCTACACGGCGATCCCGGGGCAGGTGGTGGGGCGCCGCCCCGATGGCGCATCGGTGGTGAAGACGGGGGACGGCACGCTGCTCGTGCGCGAGGTGCAGCTCGAGGGGGCGGGGGAGCGCGCGGGGGCGCCGCGGTGGCGCATCGGCACGCGGCTCGGCCCCTCGCTCGCCGCCGAGCTGCGCGCGCTCAGGCGTCGCGTGGCGGAGCTGGAGGGGGCGGTCGACAGGGAGGCGTACCATGCATCCCGATGAACGGCGCGACCGGCTCGACGCGGTGCTCATCTCTCCCGAGGCGACGATCGCGCGGGCGGTGGAGCGGTTGGAGCGCGCGGGCACCGGGGCGCTCCTGGTGTGCGACCGCGAGCGCCGCCTGATCGGGCTCCTCACCGATGGCGACGTGCGGCGCGCGATCCTCGCCGGCGTGTCGTTCGACCGGGCGTGCGTGGAGGTGGCGAAGCGCGAGCCCGTGGTCGCCACCGCCGACGTCACCCCCGCCGAGGCGCTCCAGCTCATGGACCGCGGGCGGGAGTTCGTGGTCAACCACCTCCCCCTCGTCACCGCCGACGGCGTGGTGGTGGGGCTCCTCCTCCGCAGCGACCTGGTGACGCGGGAGCAGCTCCCGCTCTCGGCGGTGATCATGGCCGGGGGTTTCGGGAAGCGGCTTCTCCCTCTCACGGAGCAGACCCCCAAGCCGATGCTGCGCGTGGGGGACCGCCCGCTCCTCGAGCGGACGATCGGGAGCCTGCGCGACGCGGGGATCGCGAGAGTGGCGATCACCACGCACCACCTCGCCGACCGGATCACCGGGCACTTCGGCGACGGGAGCGGGTTCGGGGTGGAGCTGAGCTACGTGTCGGAGGACAGCCCGCTCGGCACCGCGGGCGCGCTCCGCCTACTCGGCGAGGTGCGCGAGCCGGTGCTCGTGATCAACGGGGACATCCTCACCGGGATCTCGTACGCCGACATGCTGCGCTTCCACCGCGCGAACCGCGCCGACATGACGGTGGGGGTGCGGCGGTGCGACGTGGAGATCCCGTACGGCGTGCTGGAGACCGACGGGGCGTACATCCGCGGGGTGCGGGAGAAGCCGCGGTCGAGCTTCCTGATCAACGCCGGGATCTACCTGCTCGAGCCGGCGGTGCACCGGCTCATTCCAGACGGGCGCCGGTTCGACATGACGGACCTCATCCAGCGCCTGCTCGACGAGGGGAGGCGGGTGGCGAGCTTCCCGATCGTGGAGTACTGGCTCGACATCGGCCAGCGCGCCGACTACGAGCAGGCGCAACTCGACATCGAAGTCGCGGGGATCGATCGATGAACATCCTGGTCACGGGCGGCGCCGGCTACGTCGGCTCGACGCTCACTCCCATGCTCCTCGCCGCGGGTCACCGCGTGCGCGTGCTCGACGCCCTCATGCACGGCGGGGAGCCGCTGCTCGGGGTGTGGGCCAATCCCGCGTTCGAGTTCCGGAAGGGGGACGTGCGCGACCCGGAGACCGTGCGCGACGCGGTGCGCGGGATGGACGCGGTGGTGCACCTCGCCGCGATCGTGGGCGACCCGGCGTGCGCGCGCGCGCCGGAGGCGGCGCGCGACATCAACCTCCGCGCCTCGCTCGCCATCATCGAGGAGGCGCGGCGCGCGGGCGTGAAGCGCTTCGTGTTCGCGAGCACGTGCAGCAACTACGGCAAGATGAAGGACTCGTCGGGCTACGTGGACGAGACCTCCGAGCTGGCGCCGGTGTCGCTGTACGCCGAGACGAAGGTGGCGGTGGAGCGGGCGATGCTCGGGGGAGAGAACGGTGGGATGGCGCTCACCCCGCTCCGCTTCGCCACGGTGTACGGCGTGTCGCCGCGCATGCGATTCGACCTCACGGTGAACGAGTTCACCATGGAGATGCTCACCAGGAAGCACCTGGTGGTGTTCGGCGAGCAGTTCTGGCGCCCGTACGTGCACGTGGCGGATGCGGCGCGGGCGATCGCCATGGTGCTCGAGGCGCCGCCGGAGCGGGTGGACCGCGAGGTGTTCAACGTCGGGAGCACGACGCAGAACTACCAGAAGCAGCAGCTCGTGGAGCTGATCCGCCGGCACGCGCCGGAGGCGACGGTGGAGTACGTGCACAAGGCGGAGGACCCGCGCGACTACCGCGTGTCGTTCGCGCGGATCCACGACCGGCTGGGCTACGACACGACGCGCACGGTGGAGGACGGGATCGCCGAGGTGGCGCGGCTGGTGGCGAGCGACGTGATCGCCGACACCGGCGCGCGGGGGTGGCGGAATTGAGCGCGCCGGTGCGTGGCCCGGCGCCCGCGCCCCCCGCTCCCGGCGCGCCGGGGAGCGGCGAGCGGCTCGCGGCGCCGGGCGCCCCGCCTCCGGCGGGGACGATCCCGCTCTCCGTCCCCGAGATGCGCGGGAACGAGTGGGCGTACGTGAAGGAGTGCCTCGACACCAACTGGGTGTCGAGCGTGGGCGCGTTCGTGGACCGGTTCGAGCGCGCGGTGGCCGACGCCGTGGGCGCGCGGCACGCGGTGGCGACGGTGAACGGGACGGCGGCGCTGCACGTCTCGCTCCTCCTCGCCGGCGTGGAGCCCGATGACGAGGTGCTCACCTCCACGCTCACCTTCATCGCCCCGGCGAACGCGATCCGCTACGTGGGGGCGTGGCCGGTGTTCGTGGATGCGGAGCCCGAGCACTGGCAGATGAACGTCGGCGACGTCGCCCGCTTCCTCGAGCGCGGGTGCCGGCGCGAGGCGGGGGGGGGCGTGCTCCGGAACATCGCCACCGGGCGGCGCGTGCGGGCGATCGTCCCGGTGCACGTGCTCGGGCACCCGGTGGACGTGGCGCCGCTCGTGGAGCTGGCGCGCCGGCACGAGCTGGTGGTGATCGAGGATGCCACGGAGAGCCTCGGCGCCTCCTACCGCGGCGAGCGCGTGGGCCGCTTCGGCGCCACGGCGTGCTTCAGCTTCAACGGGAACAAGCTCATCACCACCGGCGGCGGGGGGATGCTCGTCACGAACGACGACGACCTCGCGCGGCGCGCGCGCCATCTCACCACGCAGGCGAAGGCCGACCCGATCGAGTACGTGCACGACGTGGTCGGGTACAACTACCGCCTGACGAACGTGCTCGCCGCCATCGGCGTGGCGCAGATGGAGCACCTGGACGAGTACGTCGAGGCGAAGCGGCGGATCGCCGCGCGCTACGCCGAGGGGCTGGCCGATGTGCCGGGGCTCGGGCTCATGCGCGAAGCGCCGTGGGCGCGGAGCGCGTTCTGGATGTACACGGTGCTCGTGAGCGAGCGCGAGCTGGGGATGAGCTCGCGCGAGCTGCTCCGCGCGCTCGCCGCGCGGCGCGTGCAGTGCCGCCCGCTCTGGCAGCCCCTCCACCTTTCGCCGGCGCACCGGGGCGCGCGCTGCGCCACGGAAGGCGGGTGCCCCGTCGCCGAGCGGCTCAACCGGGAGGCGCTGAGCCTTCCGTGCTCGGTGGGGCTCGGCGAGGAGGACCAGGCGTGGGTGATCGAGCAGATCAGGGCGCTCGCCGCGCGGGGCGGGGGGGGACGGTGAGCGCGACCGTGCAGGTGGGGAGCGCACCCGGCGCGCCCGGCGCGCGCACCGAGTGGGACCGCGCGAGCCTCGCGGCCGCGCTCACCGAGGGGGGGATCGGGGAGGGCGACGTGGTGTTCGTGCACGCGTGGCTCGAGCGGCTCGGCCCACTCGCCGGCGGGAGCACGGAGGCTCGCGCGTACGAGGCGGTGCTCGGCGCGCTCGGCGATGTGACGGGGGAGTCGGGGACGGTGGTGGTGCCCACCTACACGTTCTCGTTCTGCCGCCGCGAGCCGTTCGACGTGGAGCGCACGCCCACGCGCGGCGGGCCGTGGAGCCCGACGGCGGGATTCCTCGAGTGGTTCCGCGCGCTCCCCGGCGCGGTGCGCTCGCGCGATCCGATCCACTCGGTGGCCGCGCTCGGCGCGCGCGCGGAGGAGCTGGTGCGCGACATCCCCGGCACCTGCTTCGGCGCGGGGAGCGTGTTCGACCGGCTGCACCGGATGGGGGGGAAGATCGTCATGCTCGGCCTCCCACTCGAGGAGGCCACCTTCCGGCACCACACCGAGGAGATGGTGGGGGTGCCCTTCCGCTACCGGAAGCTGTTCACCGGGATCATCCGCGAGGGTGGCGTGGAGCGGAAGAGCGGGTGGGTGTACTTCGTGAGGGCGCTCGCCGACGCGGCGCACCCGGACGGGAGCCGGCTCGAGGGGATGGCGCGGCGCGCCGGGGTGTGCCGCGCCGTCGCGGTCGGCGCGGGGGAGCTGCTCGCGGTGGATGCGCGCGCCTATCACGCGCTCACGGCGCGGGCGATCGCCGTGGATCCGTGGCTCACGGCGCGCGGGCCGGAGGGAAGCGTGGTCGGCATGGAGGAGGCGCGCGTGGGCGCGCGGCGGTTCGACGTCTCCCTCCCCGAGCGGGCGAGCATGGGGGAGATGATCGACGCGCTGTGGACGCTCCCGCGCGACATCGTGAGCGACGGCTACGACGCCGCGCTCCGCGCCCTCGCCGGGCAGCTCCCCATGACGATCCACGAGTACCCCGCCGGGACGGAGGCGTGGAGCTGGATCGTGCCGGAGAAGTGGACGTGCCACGAGGCGTGGCTGGAGACCGTGGATGGGCGCCGCCTCTTCTCCTACGCCGACCACCCGCTGCACGTGGTGAGCTACTCCCTCCCGTTCGAGGGGGAGGTGACGCGCGACGAGCTGCTGGCGCACCTGCACGTGCACCCGATGCTCGACGATGCCGTGCCGTTCATCTTCAAGTACTACGAGCGCGACTGGGGGCTGTGCTGCTCGCGCCGGCAGCGCGACGCGCTGGTGGACGAGCGCTATCGCGTGGTGATCCGGACGAGCTCGAGCTACGGGACGCTCAAGGTGGGGGAGGTCGTGGTGCCGGGGGCGCGCGATGAGACGTTCGTGCTGTGCGCGCACCTGTGCCACCCGCACATGGTGAACGACGACCTGAGCGGGGTGGTGGTGGGGGTGGAGGTGATGCGCGCGCTCCTCGCGCGCCACGAGGGGGGCGGGGGGCGTGCGCCGCGCTACACGTACCGGCTGATCATCGTGCCGGAGACCATCGGCTCGCTCGCCTGGCTGAGCCACAACGAGGCGCTGATCCCGCGGATGACGGGGGGGCTCTTTCTCGAGATGCTCGGCGTGGACCAGCCGCTGGCGCTCCAGCTCTCGTTCACGGGGGAGACGCCGGTGGACCGCGCGTGCGCGCGCGTGCTGCTGGAGCGCGGCCCTTCGAACTGGACGGGGCCCTTCCGCTCGATCGTGGGGAACGACGAGCGGCAGTTCAACGCGCCGGGGGTGCGGGTCCCGATGCTCTCGCTCTCGCGCGTGGTGCGCGATGCGCCGCCCAACGAGTACTACCCGGAGTACCACTCGAGCCGCGACACGCCGGAGACCACGTCCATGGCGCGGCTCGAGGACGCGCGCGACGCGGTGCTGGCGATGATCGACGCGATCGAGGGGACGGTGGTGCCGGTGCCGCGCTTCAAGGGGGAGGTGTTCTGCTCGCGCTACGGGATCAACATCGACCCGTACGCGAACCCCGAGGGGTACAAGGCGATGTTCGACATCATGTACCTGATCGACGGGACGCGGTCGGTGGAGGACATCGCGCGCGAGTGCGGGATCGCGCCGTCGTCGGTGATGGGGACGCTCGCCGAGCTGGCGCGGCACGGGCTGGTGACGCTATGAGCGCCGTCGTGCGTCCGGTGGTGGATGCGAACCGCGTGCTCGTCGTCGGCGGGGGGATCGTGGGGCTCGCGGCGGCGTGGAAGCTGGCGCTGGCGAACCCGCGCGGCGGCGTGACGGTGCTGGAGAAGGAGCCGGAGGTGGCGCGGCACCAGAGCGGGCACAACTCCGGGGTGCTGCACGCGGGGCTGTACTACGCGCCGGGGTCGCTCAAGGCGCGGCTCGCCGTGTCGGGGATCCGGCAGATGACCGCGTTCTGCGCGGCGCACGCGATCCCCCACGAGATCTGCGGCAAGCTCGTGGTGGCGGCGGAGGAGCGCGAGCTCCCCGCGCTGCGCGCGCTCCTCGAGCGGGGGCGGGCGAACGGGCTTCGCGGGGTGGAGTGGCTGGACGCGCCGCGCATGCGCGAGATCGAGCCGCACGTGGGCGGGGTGGCGGCGGTGCGCGTGCCGGAGGAGGGGATCGTGGACTACCCGCGGGTGTGCGCCGCGCTCGTGGGGGAGCTGGAGGCGCTCGGCGCCCGCGTGGTGACGGGCGCGGAGGTGGCGGCGCTCCGGCGCGACGGCGGCGGGTGGGTGGCGGAGACGACGCGCGGGGCGTTCCGCGGGGAGCTGCTGGTGAACTGCGCCGGCCTCCACGCCGACCGCGTGGCGCGTCTCGCCGGGGAGCGCCCGGCGCTCCGGATCGTCCCCTTCCGCGGGGAGTACTGGCGCCTGACGAGGGAGCGGGAGGGGCTCGTGCGCAACCTCATCTATCCCGTCCCCGATCCCGCCTTCCCCTTCCTCGGCGTGCACTTCACGCGGATGATCCGGGGCGGGGTGGAGGCGGGGCCGAACGCGGTGCTGGCGCTGGCCCGCGAGGGGTACCGGAAGGGGGACGTGCGCGCCGGCGACGTGGCCGACGCGCTCTCCTTCCCCGGGCTCTGGCGCTTCGTGGCGCGACACCCGCGCGCGAGCTGGCGCGAGGTGCGGCGGAGCTTCAGCCGCGAGCTGTTCGCGGCGTCGCTCCGCCGGCTCGTGCCCGAGGTGCGCGCGGCCGACCTCCTCCCCGGCGGGGCGGGGGTGCGGGCGCAGGCGCTCCTCCCCGACGGGTCGCTCGTGCAGGACTTCCACTTCGTGGAGCGAGCGAACGCGCTGCACGTGCTGAACGCGCCGAGTCCGGGAGCGACGGCGTCGCTCGCCATCGGCGACATGATCGCGCGCCGCTCGGACGGGGTGCGCGCCCTCATCGCGTGACGGTCCCATGAAGACGTCGAATCGCGTGGCGACGCACACCACCGCCACCACCGCGCACCTCGCGTACCGCGCGATGCGCGAGCGTCCCCTGCTCGCCGCGGGCTTTCTCGTCCTCACCTTCGCGCAGGGGCTGTTGCAGGGGCTCCTCGTGTGGGCGCTGCGCGAGGTGCTGCTCTCGTTCGGGAAGCACGGGCGGGAGGCCGCGGTGGCGGTGGCGATGAGCGCGGTCGCGATCTTCGCCATCTGGGCGGCGCGCGCCGGCGCGGCGTTCGCCGCCGAGGTGATGGCGGCGAAGCTCGCGCACGGGGTGGAGGTGGCGACGATGTGGAAGATCCTCGCCAAGCTGCTCACCCTCTCCACGCGCTTCTTCGACAAGAACAGCGCCGGCGACCTGGTGATGGCCACCTACTCCGACGTGCAGCACATCCGGCAGATCACGCTGGCGCTCGGCAACGTGGTGCTGCACATCACGCGGCTGCTCGGGCTGGTGGCGGTGGCGTGGCTCATGAGCCCCAAGCTCACGCTCATCGGGCTCGTGTCGGTGCCGTTCGGCGCGTGGCCGGCGCTCTGGCTGGGGGAGCGGATCAAGGAGTCGGCGCGGCGCGAGCGCGGGAGCGTGCGCTACCTGTACGACTCGTTCCTGCAGGTGGCGCAGGGGATCCGGATCATCAAGGTGAACGGCGGGGAGCGGCGCGTGCTCGAGCGGGCGCGCGAGACGGGGACGGGGCTCGCGCGCTACCTGGTGAACCAGGTGCGCGCGCGGTCGTTCGCGAAGTTCCTCCTGGAGAGCGTGTCGGGGGTGGGGCTGATCATCGTGCTCGTGGTCGGCGGGCGCGACGTGGCGAGCGGCGCGCTCGAGTGGCAGTCGCTGCTCAGCCTCCTCATCGCGATCATGGGCGTGTACGCGCCCACGGTGGGGATCCTCCAGGTGTACACGAACATCCAGAGCTCCATCCCGCACCTCGACCGGATCGAGACGATCATGCGCGAGGTGCCGGACGTGGCCGACCGCCCCGGCGCGCGCGGGCTGCCGGCGGCGCCGCGGACGATCGAGCTGCGCGACGTCTCCTTCCGCTACGAGGACCGGGACGTGCTCAGCGGGGTGAGCGCCACGTTCCACCACGGGGAGACGATCGGGATCGTCGGCCCGTCGGGGGCGGGGAAGAGCACGCTGCTCGCCATCGTGCTGCGGCTCTACGACCCCACCTCGGGGGTGGTGCTGCTGGATGGCGTGGACGTGCGCGACCTGCGCCACGCCGACTACATGCGGCACTGCGCGATCGTCATGCAGGAGCCCTTCCTCTTCGTGGACACGGTGGCGAACAACATCCGCGCCGCGCGTCCCGACGCATCCATGGAGGAGGTGGTGGAGGCGGCGACGGCGGCGGGGATCCACGAGGAGATCATGCAGATGGAGCACGGCTACGACACGCTCCTCGGGCGGGCGGAGGATGCCCGGGGGGTGTCGACGGGGCAGAAGCAGCGCATCTGCATCGCCGCCGCGCTCCTCAAGAACGCGCCGCTCCTCTTCCTCGACGAGGCGACGAGCAACCTCGACTCGGTGTCGGAGCGGCGGCTGCAGGGGGCGATCGAGCGGCTCATGGAGGGGCGCACGACGTTCGTGATCGCGCACCGCCTCTCCACGCTGCGCGCGGCGGACCGGATTCTCGTGCTGGAGCAGGGGCGCGTGGTGGGGCTCGGGACGCACGACGAGCTGCTCCGCGGGTGCCACACGTACCACAAGCTGTGGACGTACCAGATGGACAGCGTGCCGGACGCGGAGCGGCCGGCGCGCGGCGCGCTGGTGGCGGGGAGCTGAGGGTGCGCGGCGAGCGGCGTCCGGTGCGAACGGAGGGGGCGGCATGCGGGTGATCGTGGATCCGGGGACGATGGACTGCCTCAACCTGGGCGACCTCGCGATGCTTCAGGTGGCGCTCGCGCGCGTGCGCGCGGCGTGGCCCGGTGCCGAGATCGGCGTGTTCACGCGCGATCCGGCGGCGCTCGCGGCGAGCTGCCCCGGCGTGGCGCCGCTCGACGACGACACGCGGCGGAGCTGGTTCGCCACGCGGTTCTTCCTCGGCGGGCTGCACGACCGGATCCCCCGGATCGCGTCGGCGCGGCTGCAGGCGGCGCAGCGCGCGGCGCGGCACCGCTGGCCGGTGCTCGTGGAGTCGGCGATGCGCGCGCGGCTCGTCATTCGCGGCGCGGGGCGCGAGCGGCTCAGGGCGTTCCTGCGCGTCATGAACGGCGCCGACCTGTACGTGGTCGCCGGGCAGCACGCGCTCGCCGACGAGTTCCGCCCCAGGGCCGCCGTGCTCCTCGACACGATCGACATGGCGACGCGCGCGGGGACCCCGGTGATGCTGCTCGGCCAGGCGATCGGTCCGCTCGGCGACCCGGTGCTCCTCGCGCGCGCGCGCGCGATGCTCCCGCGCGCCCGTCTGGTCGCGCTGCGCGAGCCCGGCGCGTCGCTGGCGACGGCGCGCGCGCTCGGGCTCGACGACGGGCGGGTGGTGGTGACGGGCGACGACGCGCTCGCCCCCGCGTTCGCGGCGCGCGGGGCGGCGCGGCGCACGGCGCTCGGGGTGAGCGTGCGCGTGACGCCGGTGGCCGGGGTGGCGCCGGAGGTGATCGAGCGCATCCGCCCCGCGCTCCGCGCCGTGGCGCGCGAGCTCGGCGCGCCGCTCGTCCCGCTCCCCAGCGCGCATCACGGCGTGGCGCGCGACGCCCACACGATGCGCGAGCTGCTCTCGGGGCTCGATGGCGCCTCCGACGGGGGGAGCGCGCTCGACACGCCGGAGCGGCTGATCGGCGCCGTGGGGCAGTGCCGGGTGGTGGTGGCGGGGGCGTATCACGTGGCGGTGTTCGCGCTCGCGCAGGGGATCCCGGTGGTGGGGCTCGCGCAGTCGGAGTACTACCGGCAGAAGTTCGCGGGGCTCGAGGCGCTGTTCGAGGGCGGGTGCGAGACGCTGCTCGCCGGCGATCCGGGGCTCGGCGCGCACCTCCCGGCGCTCATCCGGCGCGCGTGGGAGCGCGCCGACGCGGTTCGCCCGGGGCTGCTCGCCGCGGCGGAGCGACAGGTCCGCACGGCCGAGCGCGCGTTCGCGCGCGCGGCGGCCGGCGTGCACGACGGGCCATCGGTCATGGGGGAGCGGTGACGGCGCGGAGCGTCGCGCGGAGCGTCGCGCGGAGCGTCGCGCTGATCGTGGATCACCCGCAGCGGGATCTCGCGGGGCTCGTGCTCACGGCGTTCGAGCTGTGCCAGCGCGGGCTCGACTGTCATCTCGTGCCGCTCAACCTGCAGGACACGGAGATCTGGGCGCTCGCCCCCGACTTCGTGCTCGTCAACTACCTGCGGCGGTTCAACGAGCCGTTCCTGCGGCGGCTGGTGGAGGCGGGGATCCCGTACGGGCTGCTCGACACCGAGGGCGCGGTGTTCAACTCGCTCGAGGAGTACGCGGAGCTGCACTGCGAGGACGTGGGGCTCCTCCGCGGCGCGCGGTGCGCGTGCATCTGGGGACCGCGCCTGGCGCGCTGGCTCGTGGAGCGGGGGCTCTATCCGGCCGAGCGCGTGACGGTCACCGGCTGCCCGCGCTTCGACCTGTACACCGCGGCCTGGCGGGGCGTGGTGCTCGATCGCGCGGCGGGGGAGGCCGCGGGCCCGCCGCGCATCCTCGTGAACACGAACTTCTCGATCGTCAATCCGCGCTTCACCACGTCCGAGGAGAACATCGCGCTGTACGAGGCGCAGCTCGGGTGGACGCGCGAGCGGCTGCGGGCGTACACCGACACCGAGCGTCGAGCCATCGCCGGGACGATCGACCTCGCGCGCACCATCGCGGCGCGCTTCCGGGCGTGCACGGTGGTCGTGCGGCCGCACCCGCACGAGAGTCCCGAGCCGTACCGCTCGGCGCTCGCCGGCGCGCCGAACGTGGAGCTGAACGTGGACGGCCCGGTACAGCCCCAGATCTTCCGCGCCGCGGCGGTCGTGCAGCGGAGCTGCACCACGGCGATCGAGGCGGCGCTCGCCGGCGTGCCCACGCTCTCCCCGCTCTGGATCACCCCGCCCATGGAAGCGCCGATGTCGGAGGCGGTGAGCATCCCGTGCGAGTCGCTGGAGGTGGTGTGCGCGCGGATCGAGGAGATCCTCGCCGGCCGCTACGTGGCGAGCGACGCGCTGCGGCGCGAGACGGAGTGCGTGATCGCCGAGTGGTTTCACCGGCACGACGGACGCGCGCACGCGCGGGTGGCGGACGTGGTGGCGCGGGCGGTGGACGAGTGGGGGGCGCGGCGCGTGGACGAGCGCGCGTGCCGGCGGTTCATGTACACGCTCTACCGCGACGAGCGCACGCGCCCGGTGGCGTCCAACCGGGTGCGCCGCGCGCTCGGGCTCTCCCCGCACTGGTCGTTCCGGCGAATGCGAATGGTGCCCGAGCGCTCGTGGACGGCGAGCGACAAGGCGTTCGGCGTCGACGAGGTGCGCGCGCTCGTGGAGCGCGTGGCGGCCGCCCGTGCCGCGGCCGGCGAGCCGGCGCGCGCGCCGCGGGTGCAGTCGTCGCGCGCGGCGGGGCGCTACGGCCACCGGTCGTTCGCCGGGCGGTCCATCACGCTGGCGAGCGCGCGATGACGGCGGCGCCCGCCGGGGGACGAGGAGGGGGCATGGTCGATCTCGTGCTCATTGGCTGCGGCGCGATCGCGACGGCGGCGCACCTCCCGGCGCTCGCCGCGCTGCGCGCCGAGGGGCTCGTGAACCCGGTCGGCGTCGCCGACGCGAACGAGAGCGTGGCGCGCGAGGCGGCCACGTCGCACGGTGTCGCGCACTGGGACGGCGACTGGCGCCGCCTCGTGGAGCGCACGGGGGCGCGTGCCGTCTCGCTCTGCCTCCCCCCCGGACCGAACGTGCGCATCGCCATCGAGGCGCTCGAGGCGGGGCTCCACGTGATGTCGGAGAAGCCACCGGCCCGCGATGCGGGGGCGGCGCGCCGCATGGCCGATGCCGCCCGCGCGCGCCCCGGGCAGGTGACGATGATCGCGTTCAACCGCCGGTTCGCGCCGCTCTACACCCGCGCCATGGAGCGGTCGCTCGCCCTCGGGGCGCCGCACGCGTTCCACGGGCGCTTCACCCGCGACGCCATGGGGAGCGCGCCGAGCAACACGGCGAGCGACTGGATCACCTCGGACGGCTCGCACGCGCTCGATCTCGCCATCGCCACGCTCGGTGTGCCATCGCTGGTGTCGGTATCGCGCCGCACGTGCGGCGCCGGGCCGGACAACGTGTGGACGATCCAGCTCCACGCGCCGCGGGGCACGGGCGTGGTGGTGCTCGACTTCGCCTGCGGCCGCCGGGTGGAGCGCTTCGAGTGGAGCGGGCCGGCGTACGACGTGGTGCTCGAGCTGCCGGAGCGGGCCGAATGGAGCGCGCGTGGCGCGGCGGTGGAGCGGTGGACGGCGGCGTCGCTCACCGGCACGGACGACTTCTTCACGAACTACGGCTTCCCAGACGAGTACCGCGCGTTCGCGCGGGCGATCGGCGGGGGGGCGCGCCCGGACGCATCGTACGAGTACGGGGCGACGTTCATGACGATCGTCGAGGCGATCCTCGCCTGCCGCTCCGGCGAGAGCCGGGAGCTGTCGCTCGCGCCGGAGCCGCGGGGAGCGGAGGAGAGGGCGGGGGCGGGGGCGGGGGCGTGCGCGGCGACGGAAGGGGAGCGCCCCGCGACGCCGGGTCGCGCTGCGGCCGGCGCGCTCGCGCGCGGCGACGCCCAGGCGCCGCGCCCGGTCGCGCACATCCTGCAGGGCGCCGCCGCGAGCGCACGCTTCTTCGATGGCGACGTGCTCGCCAGGGCGGGGGAGCGGTGCGACCTGCGGATGCGCACCGACGAGTCGGGGTGGCGCGACGCGATCCAGGATGCCGAGGCGATCGTGACCGGGTGGGGGGGCGTCCCACTCTCACCGGCGGAGCTCGACCGCGCCAAGCGGCTGCGGCTCGTGGTCGTGATCGGCGCGGCGGTGAGGGCGGTGTCCCCCGACTACCTGTTGGGGCGCGGCGTGGTGGTGTGCAACACCGCCGCGGCGATCGCCGAGAGCGTGGCCGAGCACTGCCTGCTCCTCGCGCTCGCGGGGCTGCGCCGGCTCACCGACCTGGACGCGCAGATGCACCGCGGCGGGTGGCCCCCGCAGCCGGCGTCGCGCCTGTCGCTCCGGGCGATCCGGAACCGCGCGGCGGGAATGCGCGTGGCGCGGATGCTCAGGCCGATGCTGCGCCCGGTGGCCGCGCGCGTGGACGCGCGGATCCGGCGCACCGGGCCGGGGGGTGGGTGGAGCGACCTGCGCGGCCAGATCGTCGGGCTCGTGGGGTGGGGGCACATCGCGCGCGCGCTCGCGCGGCTCCTCGGGCCGTTCGAGTGCGAGCTGCTCGTGCACAGCTCGGCCGCCACGGACGCCGAGCTCGCCGCCCACGGCGCGCGCCGCGCGGCGCTCGGCGAGGTGATGGCCTCGGCGAAGGTCGTGTCGGTGCACAGCGGACTGTCGGACCGCACGCGCGGAATGATCGGCGCGCGCGAGCTGGCGCTGCTGCAGCGCGGCTCGGTGCTCGTGAACACCGCGCGCGGGCCGATCGTGGACGAGGCCGCGCTCCTCGCGCGGCTCGCGCGGAGCGATGTGGTCGCCGCGCTCGACGTGTACGACCGGGAGCCGCTGCCGCGCGACCACGCCCTGCGCCGGCTCCGCAACGTGATCCTCACGCCGCACAGCGCGAGCTCCACGCCCGAGTGCCAGCGGCGGGTCGGCCGTCAGGCGCTGGAGACGCTCATCGACTGGGCGGCCGGCCGGCCGGTGCGCGGGATCTCACCGGAGCAGCTGGCGGCGATGACGTGACACCGATGCGCGATCACCCGTAGGGAGTGGAGGACTCACCATGCGTTCGCTGGTCACCGGAGGAGCCGGGTTCATCGGCGCCCACGTCGCGCAGCACTGTCTCGGGATGGGGCACGAGGTGGTGGTGCTCGATGACCTGAGCGGCGGGTTCCGCGACCAGGTGCCCGAGGGGGCGCTGTTCGTGGAGGGGAGCGTGACCGACCACGCGCTGCTCGCGCGGCTGTTCGACGAGCACCGCTTCGACTACGTGTACCACCTCGCGGCGTACGCGGCCGAGGGGCTGTCGCACTTCATCCGGCGGTTCAACTACACGAACAACCTGATCGGGAGCGTGAACCTGATCAACGAGGCGGTGAGGCACGAGGTGCAGTGCTTCGTGTTCACCTCGTCGATCGCCGTGTACGGCGCCGGGCAGCTCCCGATGGACGAGGCGATGGTGCCGCGGCCGGAGGACCCGTACGGGGTGAGCAAGTACGCCGTGGAGCTCGACCTCCGGAGCGCGCGCGAGATGTTCGGGCTGAACTACGTGATCTTCCGCCCGCACAACGTGTACGGGGAGAACCAGAACATCGGCGACCGGTACCGCAACGTGATCGGGATCTTCATGAACCAGATCATGCGCGGGGAGCCGCTCACGATCTTCGGCGACGGGGAGCAGACGCGCGCGTTCAGCTACATCGGGGATGTGGCGCCGCACATCGCGCGGAGCCCGTGCGTGCGCGAGGCGTTCGGGGAGACGTTCAACATCGGCGCGGACGTGCCGTACACGGTGAACGAGCTGGCGCGCGTGGTGTGCGCCGCGTTCGGCGTGGAGCCGAACGTGCGCCACCTCCCGGCGCGCAACGAGGTGCAGCACGCCTGGGCGAGCCACGCCAAGGCGCGCGATCTGCTCGGCGCCGTGCCGCGCACCTCGCTCGAAAGTGGGATCGCCCGCATGGCCGCGTGGGCTCGAGCGGTGGGAGCGCGGCGGGCGAAGCGCTTCGAGAACATCGAGCTCGCGCGCGGCCTGCCGGGAGTGTGGCTGGAGGAGTCGGTGGGTGTGTGAGGAAGGAGCTGGGAAGGGAAAGCGAGAGGGGCGCGAGCTCGTCGATGCTCGCACCGTACACCGGGAGCCATCATGCACGAGCGAACGAGTGAGCCGCTGAGAGGAGCGCGGGGAGAGGGGGGACGGGGAACCCCGGGCCCCGCCGCCCCCGAGCCCCCCCCGGCCCCCGCCTCCCGGCCCCCGACCCCCATCCGCGTGGCCGCCCTCCTCCGCGACCAGCACGCCCACGTGCGCCCGGTCGAGGAGCAGCTCGGCGAGCGCGCCGCGTTCACCTACGACGAGACGTGGGACCCCGAGGCACTGGTGGCGGCGCGGCCGGACATCGTGGTGTGCGTGAACGATTGGCCGTACGAGATCGCGCGCTGCCTCGACGCCGCGCGCGCGGCGGGGATCCCGTCGCTCGTGCTCCAGGACGGGATCCTCGAGTGGCGGTGCCAGTACGAGAACCCGCTGTTCGGCGCCGGCGGCGGAGCGCCGCAGCACCAGCCGGTGCTCGCCGACCGCATCGCGTGCATCGGAGAACAGAGCGCGCGCCAGATCGCCGCGTGGGGGAACGCCGGCCGCGTGGAGGTGACGGGGATGCCGCGGCTCGACCACCTGCTGCGCCGCGCGCCGCGCCCGCCCGCGCGCCCGGGACGCGTGGTCCTCGTCATGACGGCGAAGAACGCCGGGTTCACCGGGGCGCAGCGCGAGGTCACCCTCCGCTCGCTGCGCGACGTGCGCGAGCACCTGGCCACGCGCCCGGGGATCGAGGTGCTCTGGCGCGTGAGCGGCGAGATGGCGTGGCGGCTCGGCGTGGAGAACCTGATGCGCGAGACGTCGAGCGTGGAGCTCGCCGACGTGGTGGAGCGCGCGGACGCGGTGATCACCACGCCGAGCACGGCGATGCTCGAGGCGATGCGGCTCGGCCGTCCCGTCGCGGCGCTCGACTACCACAACGTGCCGCGCTTCGTCGCCACGGCGTGGACGATCTCGGCGCCCGAGCAGATCGCGCCCGTGGTCGCCTCCCTCCTCGCCCCGGATGCGCCGCGGATGGCGTTCCAGGAGGACACGCTCGCCGACGCGCTCATGGGCGGCCCGGCGGCGCCGCGCGTGGCGGCGCTGATCGAGCGCATGGCGCGGGAGCGGTCCGCGGCGGGCGCTCCGGCGGACGTCCACGCGGGGGGGACGGAGGGCGGGGACGACGGGGAGACGCTCGTCGCCGCGCGCGCGCCCCGCGCGCTCGGCGATCTCTATCCGGGGGTGAGCGCGTTCGCCGAGCGCGATCCGGTGGCGCTGCAGGCGCGCCTCGCCCGGCTGGAGAAGGAGAACGAGCTGCTCCGGCGCGAGCTGCGCGAGGGGAGTATGGCCCAGCGCCTCCGGCGGCTCGGCCGCGCGCTCGGCCCGCTGGGGAGGGGACGGCGGTGAGCGGGGGTGGCGCGCGCTGGCGCGCCGTGCCGCGCGAGGCGCTCGGCGCGTGGAGCGCGCGCCTGCTCGGCACGGGTGCATCGCTCTTCCAGCTCCCGTACTGGAACGAGCCGCTGCGCCGGCTGCGCTTCTCCCCGGCGTACCTCACCTGGCGCGATGCCGACCGCGATCTCGCCTGGGCGTGCGTGCTCCGCTTCGGTCCGCCGGGCGCGCGCGCGGCGCTCGTGCAGCGCGGTCCGGTGCCGCTCGAGCCGGGCGGCGCGCTCCCCGCGCGGGCGGCGGAGGGGCTCGCGCGGTGGGCGCGCCCGCGGGGGATCGTCTTTCTCCGCTTCACGCACGAGCGACGGGAGCTGCTCGACGCCGTCGCCGCCCTTCCCGGGGCGCGGGCGGTGAACGCCTTCCCCTGGTACCGCGAGCCGCACGAGGCGCTGCTCGTGCCGCAGGCGGGGAGCGACGAGGAGCTGCTCGCGCGCTTCCAGCCCCTCGCGCGGCGGAAGATCCGCAAGGCGAGCGCCGAGGGGTACCGCATCGAGTGCTCTCCCGAGCCGGACGCGCTGGCGCGGGTGTGGCCGCTGTTCGAGCGGCTCGCGGCGCGGAAGGGGTTCTCCCACCGCCCGCTGGAGAGCTTCCTCGAGCTGCTCCGGCTCGCGCGCGCGCACGACGGCGCGCGCGTGTACACGGCCTGGCTCGGCGGGACGCCGGTGGAGGCGATTCTCGTGGTGCGCGACGGCGCGGTCGCGCACTACATCAGCGGCGCGCTCGACACCGGCGCGCTCGGGGAGCACGAGAGCCCGTCGGCGCTCCTGCATTGGCGCGCGATGCGCGACCACGCGCGCCTCGGCGCGACGGCGTACGACCTCGGCACGCGCTCCGGGGAGGTGTACCGGTTCAAGCGCATCTTCCACCCGGTGGAGGAGCGCTACCCCGCGCCCGTCACGCTGGTGACGAACCGGGTGGTGTACGCCGCGTGGTCGGCCACCGCGCTCCGCCTGCGCGGGGAGCGGTGGCGCCGGGTGAAAGGGGTGGCGGCGCGCGCGCTCGGCGCTCTCGCCGCCGCGCGCCGGGCGCCGCGCCCGGGAGCGGCCGGATGATGCGCGCGAGCCCGACGCTCGTCACGACGAGCGGGAACGGGGAGGGGCCGATCGCGGAGATCGCGCTCGGTCCCGTGTCGGTCGAGATCGTCGGCGCGAGCGAGGAGCGCGGCGACGACGGCGATGCCGGCACGGGCGGCGAAGCCGGCGCGGAGGGCGAAGCCTGCGCGGGGTGGATGCGCATGGGCGACGCGCACTGGCGGCGCGAGGCGGCCGGGGTGGCGGTGGACGCCGCGCTGTGCCGCGCGCCGGACGCGGAGAGGGATGCCTTCGCGTGGAGCGAGCTGCACCTCGCCGCCACCGCGCTCCGGCCGGTGGCAGTGCGCCGCGTCGCGGTGCCTCTCGAGATCCGGACGCGGCGCGCGCCGTGGGTGCTGGACCGCGCGATGCGCTGGCGGCCGCTGCGCGGCGCGGTGCTCGTGCACGGCCTCACCCCGCTCGCCATGCGGTGGGAGCGGGCCGACGGGCGGGGCGCGGTGGAGCTGCGCACGTTCCGCGGCGCGCCGTGCCGGTGCTCGCGCTGGTCGGCTGGCACGCTCGCGCTGGAGATCATCCTCGATGCCGCGGCGCTGCATCCGCGCTGGTCGTTCGACTGCAATCCCCACGCGAGCACCGCGGCACCCGAGTGGCAAGCCGGGCGCACGGTGGAGACGCGTCTCCACCTGCGCGCGATCGCGGGCGACGCGGCGGCGCAGCCGGTGGTGGCCGGGCGCTTCCCGGCCGGGCACGAGGCGGCGTTCGTCATCACCGACCACTCGGACTTCGACGGGGTGGGGCGGCTCGCGGCGTTCCTCGATGGGAGCGCCGGCGCGCGCGGGTGGCTCGGGCGCGGGCTGCGGCTCACGAAGGGGGTGTTCGCGCTCCCGAGCACCCCCCCGCCGCCGCGGGTGCCGGCGCCATCGCTGGCCGATTCCGCGTACCTGCGCCTCGTCAGGCGGCTCCACGGCGACGGGAGCGAGATCGCGCCGCACGGCGTGAACGAGTCGGGGAACGTGCCGCCGGAGCGGTTTCGCGAGGGGCTCGCCCGCGTGGCCATGGAGTTCGCGCCGCGCACGTGGATCGACCACGGGATGACGCTGCGCTACGCGTACACGCTGGGCGGGGCGGGAGCGGAGTACGACCTGCTCGGCGCGCTGCGCTCGCACGGCATCACCACGCTCTGGTCGTACCACGATGCGCCGAGCGCCGCGGTGGGCTCGCTCGACCAGCTCGCGCCGCGCCGTCGCGACACCGCGGTGATGGCGCTCCTGCTCTCGCGCCACCTGGGGCGCGGCGCGCCGCTCGTCGCCGCGCACTATCTCCGGTCGCTCGCCCGCGAGCGGCTCGGCGGGCCGGCCGGGCAGCTCGTGGCCACCGCGCTCTCGCTCGTGCGCCACTCGTACATGACGCACTCGCACGGATACGGCGGGGCGCACGGGGCGATCGCCGCCGCCGTGCTGGCGGCGGGGAGCCTCGGCTCCGCGCGCCGGCGCGCGCGGGAGCTCGCCAGGCAGGCGCCCGAGCCGCCGTACACCCGCGACGAGGCGCTCGCCATGGGCGCGCTCGTGTACCCCGAGCGCGCCGCGCCGCTCGCCGATGCCACGCCGGACGACCTGCTGCTCTTCGCCACCATGGAGGTGCTCCACACGCGCGACGCGTACACGCCGGCGGCGCTCGACCGGCTCGCGCGCGAGCGCGGCGCGCACATCGGGCACTGCTACCTGCTCAACCGGCTCCCGTACATCGCCGGGGTGTTCGATGCATCCTCCCCGTCCGACCGCCTGTCGCGCGCGTGGCTCGCGTTCCTCGACGCGCTCGCCGAGCGCGTGGCCGCGGGGGTGGTGTGGAACCCGCCGGTGGGAGAGCTGGCCGAGTGGCTGCGCGCGGCGCAGGGTGCCGCCGTGGTTCCCGTGGCGCGCGGCGTGGTGGAGGTGCGAAACCCGGCGGGCGAGCCGCTGCATGGATTCACCATCCTGTTCCCGCGAGACGCGCGCCCCGCCGGCGTGCGATGGGGCGATGGCGCTCCCGCGGGGACCAGGCCGTGGGGGGACTGGCTGGCCGCGTGGGGGACGGTCCCCGCGCGCGGCGCCGTGCGCGTGCGCTGGAGCGGCGAGCCGTGATGCGAGTCGTCGCGCGAGCCTCGAGGCGACTCGTCAGGCGACCGTGCATCCGCTCGGAGGAGCGATGAGAGAGCTGCTCGGGATCACGCAGAGCGCCTACGATCCGGCGAGCCGCGTGCGCTTCATCCAGTTCATTCCGGCGTTCGAGCGCGCGGGGTGGCGCGTGTCGCACCGGCCCAACCGCCCCGACCGGCAGTGGGCGAGCCCGCTCGCCAACCGCGTGGCGCGCGGCGTCCACTACCGCGCCGGACGCGCGGCGATGCACGCCAACCGCCTGCGCGACGTGCTCGGCGCCGGGCGGTACGACGCGGTGTTCGTGAACCGCGATCTCGCGGGGAGCAACCAGCTCTACGAGCGCCTCCTCCTCCGGCGCAACCCGCGCGTCGTCTTCGACTTCGACGACGCCATCTACCTGGGCGCGCGGAACGAGCGCCTGGTGCGGCTCATGTGCGAGCGCGCGGCGTGGATCACGCCGGGGAACGCGCACCTCGCGTCGTGGGCGCGGCAGTGGAGCGACCGCGTGACGATCATCCCGACGGTGATCGACACCGACCGCTACGAGGCCAAGCGGTTCACGAGCGCCGACCTGGCGCGAGCGATGCGCGTGGGGTGGACGGGGTCGGACAACTCGCTCCGCGCGACGCTCCTCCCCTACCTGGAGCTGCTGGCGCGCGCGCAGCGGGAGCTGGACTTCGAGCTGGTGATCATCTCCAACACGAAGCCGTCGATCGCCACGCCGGGGCTCCGCTGGTCGTTCCATCCGTGGCGCGCGGAGGAGGAGGGGGAGATCGCGCGGTGGTTCGACGTGGGGATCATGCCGCTCGTGGACGACGAGTTCCAGCGCGGGAAGTGCGGGCTCAAGCTGCTGCAGTGCATGGCGGCGGGGCTGCCGACGATCGCCTCGCCGGTGGGGGTGAACGCGGAGATCGTGATCGACGGGTGCACCGGCTACTCGGCGCGGACGCCCGACGAGTGGGTGGGCGCGCTGCGCGCGCTGGCCGGGTCGCCGGATCGGCGCGCGGCCATGGGAGCGGCGGGGCGGGAGCGGTGCGTGCGCGACTACTCGCTCCGGCGGTGGTTCCCCGAGCTGCTGGCGATCGTGGAGCGCGTGGCGGGGACGAGCGGAGCCGGCGCGTGATCACCGTGCTCGGCGGGTGGCGGCGCGATGCGAGGGAGCCGGGCGGGATCGCCGGCTGCTCGCTGGTGGTGCCCACGTACCGTCGCCCCGCGGAGATGGTGAAGTTGCTCGAGCACCTGTGCGGGCTCCCCGACGTCCCCGCGGAGGTGGTCGTGGTGGACGGCACGCCCGGCGACGAGACCGACCGCGCGATCGCCGCGTGGGCGCGAGGCGCGGCGCTTCCGTTCGATCTGGCGGTGGTGCGGAGCCCGGCCGGGCTCACGCGACAGCGCAACGTGGGGATCGACGCGACCACGGGGGCGCTGGTGTTCTTCCTCGACGACGACTGCCTGCCGCACCCGGGCTACTTCGCGGCGATCCGCGCGGTGTACGACGCCGATGCGGCGGGGGAGGTGGGCGCGGTGTGCGGGACGCCGATCGAGGAGCTGGACCGGCCGCTCTCGCTGCGCTGGCGCGCGCGGCTCGCCCTCCGGCTCGCGCCGCGCGACGGCGAGCCCGGGCGCTACTACCCGACGGCCACGTCGGTGCCGCGCGCGCTCGCCCGGCCGTTCACCGGGACGCGGCGCGTGGACGTGATGCCCGGGTGCGCGATGTCGTTCCGCCGCGAGGTGCTCGAGCGGCACCGCTTCTCCGGCTTCTTCCACGGCTACGCGCAGGGGGAGGACCTCGAGATGTCGCTGCGCGTGGGGCGCGACCGCGTGGTGCTCTGGTGCGGCGACGCGCACGTGACGCACGAGCACGCGCCGGGCGGGCGCCCGGCCTCGGCGCGAAAAGGGCGGATGGAGGTGCGCAACCGGTACTTCATCTGGAAGCGGTACTCGCCGCGCGTGCCGGCGCGCGAGCGGGTGCGCTTCTGGCTGGACATCGCCTACGTGCTCGCGTGGGACGTGGCGTCGTTCGCGCGCGCGCCGCGCGCCGGGGGCGGGCACCTGGCGCACGCCGCCGGCGTGGTGCGCGGCGCGGTGGAGTGCTGGGTGTCGCCGCCCCGGTACGACGAGCCGCCGGCGGCGCGCGAGTACGCGACGTCGCTCGTGCGCGTGAGCGACGCTCCGAGCGACGCTCAGCCGGCGAGCAGCGCGTCGTAGACGGCCATCACGCGCTCGGCCATCGCCCGCACCGAGTAGCGCGCGCGCACCCACGCGCGCCCCGCCGCGCCCGCGGCGGCGGCCGCCGCCGGATCGCGCGCGAGCCGCTCCAGCGCGGCGGCGAACCCCTCGACGTCGCCGTGCGGCACCACCACTCCCGCGCCGCTCGCGCGCACGGTGGCGCCGCACTCGCCGACGTCGGTGACCACCACCGGGAGTCCGGCGGCCATGTACTCGAGGAGGGAGACGGGGAGCCCCTCCCACCGCGACGTGAGCACGCCCACGCGCGCCGCGGCGAGCAGCGTGCCCACGTCGCGCCGCTCCCCCGCGAACTCCACGCGCGCGCCGAGCCCGAGCCGCTCCGACTCCGCCATCACCGCCGCCGCGTGCGCGCCGTCGTGCCGGCCGACGATGCGCCAGCGGAAGTCGGCGCCGGAGCGCGCGAGCCGCGCCGCCACGGCCAGCGCCATGACGTGGTCCTTCTCCGGCGTCACCCGCGCCACCTGCACGATGGTGAACGGCCCCGCGGCGCGCGCGCTCGCGCGCGGCGGTGCGCCGTTGGGTGATGGCTCATCGGGGACGGGGACGGCGTTGAGGAGCAGCTCCACCCGCTCCGCCGGCACCCCCACCCGCTCCCTGGCGTAGCGCGCGAGCGGCTCCGACACGGCGAAGTAGTGGTCCACGCCGCGGAGCGCGATGCGGTCGAGGGCGCGGAGCGCGGGCGACGACTCCACCGGACCGTGGTGGTCGTGCATGACGCGGCGCCACCGCTGCCGGTGGAGGGCGCGCGAGAGCAGGGCGAAGTACGCCGCGCTGTGCGTGTGCGCGTGCACGAGCGCGATCTGCTGCTCGTCGATGATGCGGGCGAAGCGCGCGAGCGCGCCCACGTCCCACCGCGACCGGCGCTCCAGCGAGTGCACGCTCACCTGCGGCGCCAGCTCCTCCGCCAGCTCTCCCGGCTCGCGCGTGAGGATGACGTGCGCGCGATAGCGCGCGGGGTCGAGCGCGTTGGCGAGGGAGACGAGCACCCGCTCGGCGCCGCCGCGGGCGAGGGTGTCGATGGTGAAGGCGATGTTGCGGGGCGCGGGGCGCGGGGCGGGGGGCGCGAACGCCTCGGGACGCGGGGCGCGGGGCGCGATGCGCGTGACGGTGGAATGCGCCGCGGGACCGGCGGCGGCGGGGCCCGCGGCGCTCAGTCCCCATCCCGACGCGTCCCGC
>DASUXC010000068.1:0-12635 GCA_036378095.1 Gemmatimonadaceae bacterium
CCCGCCCCGCGGTCCACCCCTGGCCCAAGCCCCGGCCCCTGTTCCCCAGCAATTGACATACCCTAGGGGGGTATGATAGACTGATACCCAACGGGGGTATCCTCCCCCGCCAACGACCAGCAAGGAGCACCGAAACAATGAAGGCCATCACGCTCGACATCACCGGAATGAGCTGCGGGCACTGCGTCCATGCCGTCTCCGAGGCGTTGAAGGAGACGCCCGGGGTTCGCGTGCAGAAGGTCGACATCGGGTCGGCGCGCATCGAAGTGGACGACGATACCGCCGCCGGCGCGGCGATCGAGGCGGTGCGCGACGCGGGGTACGAGGCGGAGCCGCGCGCCTGAGCGGAGGACGCCATGGGCACGCTCGATTTCATCATCATCGCCCTCGCCCTCGCGCTCGTCGCCTGGGTGAACTGGTACTTCTTCCTCGCCGAGCGTGCTCACGCGGCCGCGGCTCCGGCCGCGGCGCGCGCCGGCGGCGTACAGGAGGTCACGATCGCCGTGGAGGGCGGGTACGAGCCGCGCACGATCCGCGTGCGGGCGGGAGAGCCGGTGCGCCTCGTGTTCGACCGGCGCGAGAACGCGAGCTGCTCGGAGGAGGTGGTGTTCGGCGACTTCGGGATCCGGAAGTACCTCCCCGCCTTCGAGAAGACGGTCGTCGAGCTCACCCCGCCGCGCCCCGGCACGTACGACTTCACCTGCGGGATGAGCATGCTGCACGGCAAGCTCGTCGCCGAGTGACGCCCGCCGGCCCGCCGCTCGGCTCACACCAGTCGTCACACGAATCATGACGATCACGAAGATCACGAAGACCGCTCCAACCGCACCATCGACGCATCCCGCGGGGACCTCGCCTGCGCCGTCACCGGCGTCGCCGCCGGGATCGCCCGAGACGGTCGTCATCCCCGTGACGGGGATGACGTGCGCCGCCTGCCAGGGGCGCGTGCAGCGCGCGCTGTCGAAGACGGCCGGCGTCGTGGACGCCAACGTCAACCTCATGATGGGGAGCGCCACCGTGGCGTACGACGCGCGCACGACGACGCCGGGGACGCTGGTGGAGGCGATCCGCCGCACCGGGTACGGCGCGGAGCTGCCACGCGCGGAGGAGAGCGCCTTCGACGAGCAGGACGCTCGCGACCGCGCGCAGGAGGAGGAGTTTCGCGAGCTCCGGACGAAGGCGATCGCGAGCGCGATCGTCGGTGTCGTCGCGATGCTGCTGTCCATGCCGCTCATGGCCGCCGGTGCGCGCGCCGCGCGCGGCGTGGTGGCCGATCCGTTCATGCGGTGGGCGATGGACTCGCTCACCCCGGCGCTCCGTGGCGCGGCGCCCTGGCTGTACGCGATCCCGCCGGCGGCGATTTCCTGGACGCTGCTCGCGCTCGCGCTCGGCGTGATGGGGTGGGCGGGGCGCCACTTCTACACGCGGGCGTGGTCGGGCTTCAGGCATCACTCCGCGGACATGAACACGCTGATCGCCGTCGGCACGGGGGCCGCGTTCGCGTACTCGGTGATCGCCACCGTGGCGCCGGGCTTCTTCGTGGCACACGGCGTCGCCCCGGACGTGTACTACGAGGCGGTGGTGATCATCATCGCGCTCATCCTCACCGGGAACGCGTTCGAGGCGCGGGCGAAGCGGCGCACGTCCGCCGCGCTCCGCGCGCTGGCGCAGCTGCGCCCCGCGACGGCGCGCGTCGCGCGCGGCGACGCCGAGGTGGACGTTCCGGTGGAGCAGGTGATGAGCGGAGACGTGATCGTCGTGCGCCCGGGAGAGCGCGTGCCGGTGGACGGCGAGATCGTCTCCGGCGCGAGCGCGGTGGACGAGTCGATGCTCACCGGCGAGTCGATCCCGGTGGAGAAGCAGCCCGGGGACCGCGTCATCGGCGGGACGATCAACGGCACGGGGGCGTTCCGCTATCGCGCCACGACGGTGGGGGAGGCGAGCGTGCTGTCGCGGATCGTGCGGCTCATGCGCGACGCGCAGGGCTCGCGCGCGCCGGTGCAGCGGCTGGCCGACCGGATCAGCGCCGTGTTCGTGCCGGTGGTGATCTCGATCGCGGTGGTGACGTTCGCGACGTGGTTCGTGGCATCGCACGTCGCGGGCTCGACGCCGGGCGCCGCGGCGGTGCGCGCGTTCGCGGCGGCGGTGGCGGTGCTCATCATCGCCTGCCCGTGCGCGATGGGGCTCGCCGTCCCCACGGCGGTGATGGTCTCCACCGGACGCGGCGCGGAGCTGGGGGTGCTCATCAAGGGGGGCGAGGCGCTCCAGCGCGCGGGGGACGTGTCGGTGGTGGTGTTCGACAAGACGGGGACGGTGACGGAGGGAAAGCCGGCGGTGACGGACGTGATCCTCGCCCCCGCCCCAGCCCGCGGCGCCGGCCTCGACGAGCGGCGCCTCCTGTCGCTCGTCGCGTCGCTCGAGGGGTCGAGCGAGCACCCGCTCGCCGAGGCGATCGTCAGGCGGGCGCGGGAGGTCGGCGTCCCGGTGGGGACGGCGGAGTCGTTCCAGTCGCACACCGGGCGCGGCGCCTCCGGCGTGGTGGAGGGGCACGCGCTCGCCGCGGGGAACGCGGCGCTCATGCGCGACTGGGGAGTCGATGTCGCGCCCCTCGCGGCCGAGGTGGAGCGGCTCGGCGGCGAGGGGAAGACGACGATGTACGTGGATGTGGACGGCAGGCTCGCGGGCGTGATCGCGGCGGCCGATCCGATCAAGCCGACGTCGCGCTCGAGCGTCGAGCGGCTGCGCGCGATGGGGCTGGACGTGGTGATGCTCACCGGCGACACCGAGCGCACGGCGCGCGCGGTGGCGCGCGCGGCGGGGATCGACCACGTGGTGGCGGGGGTGCTCCCCGAGGGGAAGGTGGAGGAGGTGCGCCGGCTGCAGGGGGAGGGGAAGGTGGTGGCGATGGTGGGGGACGGGATCAACGACGCGCCCGCGCTCGCGCAGGCCGACGTGGGGATCGCGATGGGCGGGGGGACGGACATCGCCGCCGAGGCGGGGGACGTGGTGCTCATGCGCGGCGACCCGCGCTCCGTGGCCGACGCGATCGCGCTCTCGCGCCGCACGATGCGCACGATGAAGCAGAACCTGTTCTGGGCGTTCATCTACAACGTGATCGGCATTCCGGTCGCGGCGGGCGTGTTGTACCCTGCGTTCGGCCTGCTCCTGAGCCCCATCCTCGCGAGCGCGGCGATGGCGTTCAGCTCGGTGAGCGTGGTGAGCAACAGCTTGCGGCTGCGGCGCGCGTGAACGGCGCGGGGAACGGCGCGGGACGCGGGGTGCGGGACGCGGGGCGCGTGCCCCGCACTCGCGAGTCCTCCGGCCGGATGGTCGATCGGTCCACTCACGGAGCAATCACAGTCCACCAATCCATCCACCCGAGGGAGCCAACATGACGACTCGCCATGCGCCGAAGACCGCGGTTGCGGTGGATTCGGACATCAAGGAACGAAACCTCAAGCGGCTGCGGCGGATCGAGGGGCAGGTGCGGGGGCTGCAGAAGATGGTGGAGGAGGACCGCTACTGCGCCGACATCCTGACGCAGGTCTCGTCGGTGCACGAGGCGCTGCGCGCGGTCGCGCGCGAGCTGATGCGGAACCACCTCAAGCACTGCGCCGCCTCGGCGATCCGCTCGAGCGACACGGAGGCGGAGGCGATGTACGACGAGTTGGTGGATCTGATGTACCTCCATAGCAGGTGATGGGGGCCGGGAGCCAGGGAAGGAACGAGCGACACGGGGCCGGCGAGTGCCGGCCCCGTGTCGCATTCCATACTCCCCCGCGCCCCGCACCCCGCCTCGAGCGTGGGTTACTTGACAACGGCAAGCATGTACATGACATTGGCAACCATCGCTGCTACCCCGGAGGGCTCCATGGTGGTCACCGATGCCGCGTCCGATCCCCGCGCGACGGTCGCGCTCGCCGATGCGGTCGCCGCGATGCGGCGATTCAATCGCTTCTACACACGCCAGATCGGCGTCCTCGACGAAGGGCACCTGCGGAGCCCGTACTCGCTCGCCGAGGTACGCGTGCTCTACGAGCTCGCGCACCGCGAGGCGCCCACGGCCACCGAGCTCGGCCACGACCTCCGGCTCGACGCCGGCTATCTGAGCCGAATCCTCCGATCGTTCGAGGAGCGCGGACTCATCGAGCGCGACCCCTCCCCCACCGATGCGCGGCGAAGCCACCTGCGGCTCACGCGGGAGGGGCGCGCCGCCTTCACCCCGCTCGACGAGCTCGCGAGCGCCGACATCGCCGCCCTCCTCGCCCCCCTCACCCCCGCCGGACGGCGGCGCCTCGCCGATGCGATGCGGACGATCGAGACGGTGCTCGGCGAGCCGGAGGCGGGCGCGGAGGGGAGGAGCCAGTCATGGCTGCTGCGCACGCACCGTCCGGGAGACCTGGGGTGGGTGGTGCAGCGTCACGGCGCGCTCTACTTCGAGGAGTACGGGTGGGACGAGCGCTTCGAGGGGCTCGTGGCGGAGATCGTCGCGCACTTCGTCGAGCACTTCGACCCCGCGCGCGAGCGGTGCTGGATCGCCGAGCGGGAAGGGGAGAACGTGGGCTCGGTGTTCCTCGTCAGGCACCAGGAGCGCGAGGGCGTGGCGAAGCTGCGCCTCCTGCTCGTGGAGCCCTCCGCGCGCGGGCTCGGGATCGGCCACCGGCTGGTGGACGAGTGCCTCCGCTTCGCCCGGCACGCGGGGTATCGGCGGATCACGCTCTGGACGAACAGCGTCCTCGTGGCCGCGCGACGCATCTACGAGGCCGCCGGGTTCCAGTTGATCGACGAGGCGCCGCACCGGTCGTTCGGTCACGACCTGGTGGGGCAGACGTGGGAGCGCGACCTGTAGGGGGATCGATGTGGTCCTCCGATGGAGCCGAGTGCTCGGTACGATCCACACGGGAGTGCAAAGAGTGTCCCCCCTGAAGGCAGCGCACGGTGGCCAGCTCGCGGCGCGCATCCGCAAGGCACTGAAGCGCGAGCGAGCGGACCTCGTGGCGTTCGCGTCGGAGCTGATCCGAGTTCCGAGCGAGAACCCACCTGGCCGCGCGTACGCGCGGTGTGCCACGCTGATCGCCCGCCGGCTGCGCGAGCTGGGCCTCGACGTGCGCACGGCGAATCCGTCGGGCGAGGGACCGTGCGTCGTCGGGACGTACGGCGACGGTGGGCGTGCGCTGTACTTCAGCGGGCACTACGACGTGGTGCCGGCCCAGGACCAGTCGCTGTTCGAGCCGGTCGTGCGGAAGGCGAATCTCCACGGGCGCGGCGCGGCGGACATGAAGGGGGGGATCGCCGCGATGGCGTTCGCGATCCGAGCTCTGGCCGCATCGGGATTCGAGCCCAGGGGGCGGGTGATCTCCATGTCCGTTCCGGATGAGGAGACGTCCGGCCCCCGTGGCACGGTGGCCCTCGCCAGGGCAGGGCTGATCGAGCGCGATGCGATCGGTATGCTCACCATGGAGCCGACCGGCGGCGTCGTGTGGAACGCGAACCGTGGGGTGATCTCGATGCGGGTGGTGGTCCACGGGAAGCCCGCTCACGTCGGCCTGCACTTTCGCGGGGTGAACGCGTTCAAGGGGATGCTCGCGGTCGCCGGGATGTTCACCGCGCTGGAGGGCGAGGTGTCCGAACGCCTGACCCGGTTCGACGTCACCCCGGAGGCCGCGCGCCGGTCGGTGCTGCTGCTCGGCGGGGAGCTGGCGGGGGGGCACAACTTCAACGTCGTGCCGGATCGCGTGTCGTTCACGCTCGACCGGCGCCCGAATCCGGAGGAAGACTTCGACCGCGAGCGGCAGCGACTGTTCGACGTGGTGGAGCGGGCGCGCGCGAGCGGCATCGAGTGTGACGCCGAGCTGCTGCAGGAGGGGCGCTCCGCCGCGACGGACTCCGACGGCGAGCTGGGGCGGGCGCTGGCGACGAGCATCCGTGGGGTGACACGGAGCAGCGCGCGCTTCGAGCTGTGTCCCGGCGTTCTCGAGACGCGGCACTACGCCGCGCTCGGAGTTCCCGCCCTCGCGTACGGACCCGGGCTGCTCTCCGTCTCGCACGGTCCCAACGAGTTCGTGTCCGTCGAGAAGCTCGTCCAGTGCGCGGAGGTGTACGCGCTGACGGCAATGCGACTGCTCGCGTGAGCGGCGCATGGAGCCCGCCCGGATGCGAGTCGACCCCGCGACGGTCGCCGATCTTCCCGCGATCCGCGCGGCGTACGCCCATGCCCGGCTGATCCAGCGCGACCAGGGCGCGATTCTCTGGCCCGAGTTCCCCGACGAAGCCATCGTCGCGGAGGTCGAGGCGGGGCGACTCTTCCGCGTCATGGATGGCGACGCGCTGGTCGGGGTGTTCTCGGTGGCCTACGAGGACGAGGCGATCTGGGGCGAGCACGAGCGCGGCGAGCACCTCTATCTCCATCGGATCGCCCGGGCGGCGACGTCTCCCGGACGGGGGCTCATCGGCGCGGTGCTCGGGTGGGCGCGGGCGCGGTGCCGGTCGCTCGGGCGCGCGGGCCTCAGGATGGACACGTGGGCGAGCAACGAGGCGCTCGTCGCCTTCTACGAGCGGCAGGGCTTCCGCGTCGTCGGCCGGCGGTGCATCGGAGTGGAGCCGCGGCTGCCGGCACACTACCACGGGAAGGAGTTCACGCTGCTCGAGGCGTCCTGCGAGAGCGAGATCCGCCGCGGGCGGTAGCTCAACCCTCTCCACACGCACCCGAGTGGAGCTCGAGGCGGTCCTCGCCTCGTCGAAGCGAGGACCGTCCCCCGACACGATCCACCGAGCCCACGCCACCCTGCCGGTGGCGTGGGTCGGCGCCGACGCCTGCTCAGCTCCAGCTCTGCCCCGTCGGCTGCCGGGTGGACACGTTGAGACGGTTCCAGACGTTGATGCCGGCGATGGTGAGGATCAGGGACCCGAGCCCGCGCTCATCGTAGTGGCGGGCCGCCTCGTCCCAGATCTCGTCGGGTACCGGGTCCTCCCGGTCACTGAGCCGGGTGACGGCCTCGGTGAGCGCCAGCGCGGCGCGCTCGGCGTCGGTGAAGTAGTGCGTATCCCGCCACGCCGACACCGCCCAGATGCGCTCGTCGGTCTCGCCGGCCTTCTTGAGGTCGCGAGCGTGCATGTCCACGCAGACGCTGCAGCCGTTGATCTGACTCGCTCTGAGCACCACCAGCTCGAGCGTTCGCGGCGGCACGCCGCCTTTCGCGGCGCACGCGTGCAGCGCGTGCAGCGCGTGCAGCGCGTCGGGAAAGATCCTCACTATGTTGTTCATCCGTGCTTGCATCGTCACTTCCCTCCATGAGTTCCTGGCCGCCCCACGTGCGGTCACGGCACGTCGGGGTCGGGCCTCCGGCACATCGACGGAGCATCGTCCGTCACGGCCATGACGGAACGCGACGAGAAAATGTGACCGGCGGCGGTGATGCGCACGACGATCACCGGGATGCGGATCGCCGAGGTCCACGCGATCGCCGAGCCCGAGCGCCTTCGCCGGCTCGAGCTCGCGAACCTCGATCGGCGGCCGCTCAGAACCTCGATCCCCGGGCCCTCCGCCGGTGGAAGAGCTCGTCCCGCTTCTTCCGCTGCTCCGGCGTGAGCACGGAGTCCATCTCCGCGCGCGTGCGGGCGAGAATGGCGCGCATGCGGGGGCGCACCTCCTGACGCACCTGCTCGATCTCGCGAATGTTGCGTGCCAGGATGGAGTCCACGCGGACGCGCTGCGCCGGCGTGAGGTCGAGGGCGCGCGCCATGCGGTCGCTCATGTGCCGCTGGGCGGCGGCGGCGCCGCCGGCGAACGCTCCTCGCGCGACGCCGCGCGCGGCCCACCGGTGGCGGATCACCATCCGGTCCGCGAACACGCCGATGGCGATCCCGATGAGCAGCGCGGCCAGCACGGTGAGCCACGTGGTGGCGCGCGCGCCGCGTGGGCGGTGATCACCAGGGGAGGGGGAGGGCGCGGGAGTCGATGGCGGAATGGTCATGGTCTCGTGCTCGCGGCGAGAATGGCGTCGGCATCGGCGCGCCCCCAGAGGGCGCGCAGGAACTCGTCTTCGGGAACGGCGCCCGCCGTGGCGGCGAGCAGGCTTCCGCGATCGGGGGCGTGGAGCCCCGGCTCGGGGGGGCGCACGTCGGGTCGCGCGTCCAGCACCGGGTCGGTCGCGGCGAGAGCCCAGACCACCAGTCCGGCGGCGGCGGCGATGGCGGCGCCGAGCCTGACGAGCTCGCGCGCCGCCCCGGCGCGCTTCGCCCTCGCGGGCGCGCCCGCCGAGGCGAGCCGCGCCGCGCCGGCGGCGCCGATGCGCCGCGCGAGCCGCTCGAAGCGAAGGTCGTCGAGCCGCGTGTCGCCGTCGATCGCGCGCAGCGCGCGCGCCACCACCTCGTCACGATCGCCGCGATCGCTTCGATCGGTCATGCGTCACCTCCGCGCAGAGGCGCGAGCACGCCGCGAAGCGTGGCGCGCGCCTGGTGCAGGTACCATCGGATGGTGCCCGGTGCCACGCCGAGCATCTCCGCGACCTCGGCGGCCTCGAGCCCGTCCACGTCGATCAATCGCACCACGAGGCGCTGCCGCTCGGGAAGCTGTCCGAGCGCCGTCGCGAAGCGCTCGCGCACCTCGGCGTACTCCGCCTCCGCGTCCGGCGCCGCGCGGTCGTCGCCGACGGTGTCGGGCACCGGCTCGGCACGGCGCCGAGCGCGCGCCTTCCTGGCGTTGAGGCCGCGGTTCACCACGATTCGGTGGAGCCAGGGCGCGAACGGCCGCTCGGCGTCGAACGTCGAGAAGTGGTCGAGCGCCGCCATGAACGCCTCCTGCACGAGATCCTCGGCGTCTTCCCGGTGAAGGAGGATGCGGAACGCGATCGCGTACGCCTGGCAGAGGTGGCGCCGCACGAGCACCTCGAAGGCCGCAGCGTCGCCGCGGCGCACGCGCTCCACGAGCGCGCGCTCCTCCGCGCGATCCTCCGCGCGCTCCTCCGCGCGCGCCGCGTCCCCGGACGGAGGGGTGGCCGAGCCCTCCGGCGCGGGTGGGGCGGACGCCGCCCCACCCGCGCCGTCCGCCCCATCCGCGCATGCCGCCGCGACGACCTTCACGTCTCCCTCCGCGCTCCTGGCTGATCGAATTACGCGCGTCGATCTCGAGTCGTTCGGCCTAGGTCGGCCGGCCCACCGTGCGCGGCGCGCGCTCGTCCTTCCGCTTCCGACGGCCCCGATCGCGGACTCCCTCCGCCTCACTCGTCTCGCCTCGCTCGGGGGGCGCCGCCGTTCTTCACCTCCGCCGGTACCTTCTCCCACTGCGCCGGGGTGAGAATGCCGCGCGCGCGGTCGAGCGCCGAGCGGACGTTGGCGCGTGCCGCCAGCAGCCTGGGACGGATGGCGGCGAAGAGGCGCGCCATGTCGGGGCGCTCCCCCGCGCGGTCGATCGCGGCGCGGATGCTGTCGGCGAGCGCGCCGTTGTCGTGGTCGAGCGAGTCGCGGAGCGCGACCAGTCGCGTGGCCTGGTCGTCGGTGATGCCGAGCGTGTCGCGCATGCCGAGGAGGCGGGTCACCGGGTTCGGCATCATGCGCGCGAAGCGATCGGCGAAGTCGGCGGCGTTCCCGGCCGCGCCCTCCCCCATCCCCGCGCCCCCGCGTCCACCGCGCGCCCCGCCGCGGCCGAAGATGCCGCGCAGCCGGTCGCGCGCCTGGTCGGGACCCATGGTGTAGTGGAGCTGGAGCGCGAGCTGGAAGGGGGAGCGGAGCGCTGCCGCCGAGCCGGTGGTGCCGAACCGCTCGTTCACCTGATAGCGGTACTGCTGCGTGGCTAGGTCGAAGCCGCGCACGTAGAGGAGCGTGCCGTCGGGGCGGGTGAGCGCGCCCCAGCCGCGCACGCCGTTCGCGCCGTGCACGAGCTGGTCGAGCCCGGCGGCGAGGTTCACCGTCACCACGCTGATGGTGAGCCGGCGGTCGAGCCCGAACGCGCTGGGACGCAGGTTGAGCTGCAGGTCGAGCGAGGGCTGCCACGGTCCGGTGCAGCTATTGCGCGCGGCGACCGCGCCGAGCTGGCGCGTCAGGCACCGGCGCACCGTGGCGGGTGTGGACGCGAGGACGCGCCGCATCGCGCTCGCCACGGCGGTGTCGGTGCTGGCCGCGGGATCGAAGACGAAGGCGCGGTCGTCGCGCAGGCCGTCGCCGTTGACGTCGCCCCCCACCATGGGGGTGAACGGCGCGCCGGAGAGGAGGCGCCCGACGGCGGTGAGCTCCACCGACGCGGTGATCGGATAGGTGCCGGTGAGGAGGAAGGAGTGCCGCCGCTGGCGGTCGCTGGTCGCCCACTCCGGCGTGTTCGGATCGCCCGCGGTGGTGGGCGCGGCGAGCCCCTGCACCGCGGCGCAGCAGGAGAAGGACGACTGGTCGCGCGCGCGCAGCCAGGTGTACGAGGCCTGGAAGAGCAGCCCGCCGAGCGTGAATCCGTTGACGGAGATGGTCGCCTGCGTGCTCCGCGACTCGAGCCGCGATCCCACCTCGAGCACGTGCCCCAGCTCCGGGTGCACGCGCGAGGCGAAGAAGTCGGCCGTGCCGGTGGCGGGGACGATCGCCGACGCGGGAACGAACACGGGACGCCCGCCCTCGGCGGCGAGGGTGAAGCGCGGCGTGGCGTCGAGGTTGAGGTCGCGCACGCTCGTCAGGCTCGCGCCGCGCGTCCAGCTCACGTCCACGCTCACGCCGTAGCGGTCGAGGAAGCGGCGCTGCACCCCGAGCGAGCCTCGCCACGCGCGCGGCGCCCCGAAGCTGGGATCGAACGCCGTGACGCTCGGGCGCGCCGTCCGCGCCGGAAGGGAGACGGCGCCGTCGGCGCACTCGGTGGGGATGGCGCCGGGGTCCGCGAGGTACGCCTCCCAGTCGGGGACCGGCACGCCGTCGCCCACGCACACGAGCTGCGACTCGCCACCGGCGGTCCCGCTGGCACCCTGCGCCGCGGAGAAGAGGCCGGAGGGGGCGGAGCTCCGGAACTCGCCGAAGCCGCCGCGCACGATGGTGGGAGCGCTCGCGCCGAAGCCGCCGCCGGCGCCGCCGATGATCCAGGTGAAGCCGGCGCGCGGGCTCAGTCGCGTCTCGGAGGGGAAGCGATCGGTGCGGAGCGCGAAGAGCGTGTCGACGGCGGCGTCGTACGCCGGCGCGCCGCGGAAGAGCGAGCGCTCGAGCCGCACGCCGTACCCGAGCTGGAACGCCCGGCTCGCGCGCCACGTGTCGCCGAGGTAGACGGCGGGCGCGATCGAGGTGCCGGCGTGCCGCGCCGGGGCGAGGGTGCGCGTGAACGAGGAGGGGCGGCCGGCCTCGAGGTCGGCGAGGCTGTTGAACGCGAACGTCCCCTCGCCGTTCGTGGTCACGCTCTGCTCGAAGCGCTGCGCGTTCACGAGCGCGCCGAGCTTGATGCGGTGCGACGCGTCCCCGGGGAGCCAGGAGAGCTCGTCCGAGGCCTCGAGCATCTTCGTGTCGGCGCGCTGCGGGAGCCCGGCGTTCCCGCCGAACACCAGGGTGGAGACCGCGCTCGACGTGTCGCCGAGCGACGACGCCACCTGCACGCGCCCCTGCGGGAGGAGCAGGAACGGCGAGCCGCGGCTCGTGCTCGTGGAGCCGTACGCGCGCAGCTCGTTGATGACGGTGCCGAAGCGGGACGTGAGCGAGGCCATGATCCCGCCGCCGTGACCCGTCTGCGTCCCGCCGCCCGCGGGGAGGGCGAGCGTGCCCACGCGCGTGGGGTCCTGGTCGCTCCACCGCCAGTCGCCGCGGAGCATGAGCGTGTGGTTCTCGGAGAGGAGCCAGTCCACGCGCGCGAGCCCGGACACGCTCCGGGCGAGGCGGTCGGGGTCGTAGCCGTCCGGCGCGTCGGGGACGCCGAAGCCGCTCACGAGGCCGAGGAAGCGGGCCACCGAGTCGGGGCTCGCGCCCAGGCGCTCGAGGGTGAGCGGGCTCGCGTCGAGGAGCGAGGGCTGCACGTCGGAGCGCCGGCGCCACTGCAGGGCGGCGAAGCCGAACAACCGGTCGCGCACGATGGGGCCGCCGTAGCCGCCGCCGATCTGGTTCTGCGTGTAGCCGCGCGCGAACGGGGATCGCGGGTCCACGCCGAAGGCGAGCGCGCGGTCGCGGAGCGCCCAGGTGAAGGAGCCGGCGGGGACGTTGGTGCCGCCGCGCGTGGTCGTGGACACGAGGCCGCCGGAGAACTGCCCGCGCGCCACGTCGTAGGTGCTGGTGACGACGCGCGTGGAGCGGATGGCATCCTGCGGGAGCGACGTGGCGCCGAAGGAGAGCCCGTCCACGGTGACGTCGTTCGCGCTCGGGGGGAGTCCGGCGACGGAGAAGCCGGCGGCGGTGCTGTCGGTGCCGTCGATCGGGATGACGCCGGGCGCGAGCGCGGCGAGCGCCTCGAGGTCGCCGGCATCGATGGGGAGTCGCGCGGCCTGGTCGCCGCCGATCGCGCGCTCGGTGGTACCGGGCGCCGGGCGCTCCCCGCGTCCGCCGCGCGGGCGACGCGCGCGCACGGTCACGGCGTCGAGCTGGTAGGCGGTGGGGGCGAGGCGCACATCGCGCACCAGGCGGTCCTCGTCCGCCTGACGAGCGACGATCGCCGTCTGCGGGGCCATGCCGAGGTAGCGGACGACGACGCG
>DASUXC010000069.1:0-6494 GCA_036378095.1 Gemmatimonadaceae bacterium
GCCTCGGGCGAGCAGCAGGTTGGCCACGTTCGCGCAGGCGATGAGGAGGACCAGGAGCGAGATCCCGGCCAGCCACGTGGCCACCTTCGACTCGCGCGATGCCAGCGGCCCGCGCGCGGCGATCAGCGGGGTCGCGACGACCCGCACCGCGGGGTCGTACCGCCCCCTGCCGATCTGCTCGGCGCGCCCCTGCCGGTGCAGGAGCGTCGCCTCCGCCTCGGCCGTCTGCGCGGCCACGCCGGGCGCGAGCCGCGCCACCACGCGCAGCCAGTTCATGCCCGGGCTGGTCGCCCACACCGTGCCCATCGTCCGGGCGGCGACGGGGCGGAGCGGGAGCCACACGTCGATCCGCCGCAGGTCCACGCCCGTGAACCCCTTCGGCGCCACGCCGACGATGACGTAGGGGCCGTAGCCGAAGTCGAGCGTGCGACCGATCACGCCCCGGTCGCCGCCGAACTCCCCCTGCCAGCTCTCGTAGCTGAGCACCGCCACGCCAGGTGCCCCGACCCGGTCGTCGTCAGGCCCGAGAAAGCGCCCCAGCGCCGACCGGGCGCCCAGGAGCGAGAAGAAGTTGCCCGTGACCACACCCGCCTGGTACCGCCGCACGGCGGGGCCGCGCCCGGCGGTGACCGGCCGGGTGTTGATGGCGGCGACCGACGCGAACGTGCGCGCGCGCGTGAACGCCACGTAGTCCGGGTAGCTGAGCATCTCGACCGTCGCGTGGGTGCCGGTTTCCGGGGCGAGTCGCTCCACCATCAGCCGCCGCACCCGGTCCGCGTCGACCACGTGCGCCGGGGGGCGCAGCAGGAGGCGGTCGATGATGCCGAACATCGCGGTGTTGGCGCCGATCCCGAGCGCGAAGGAGAGGATCACGCCGAGGGTGAACCCGGGCGAGCGCCGCATCCGCCGCAGCGCGTAACGTACGGTGCTGGTCATGGGGTCCCACCAGAAGCCCTGCCGCATGAGCTCTCCGATCATGAGTGCTCGTTCGAGATGATACCCAGCTTCCCCTCGACGACATCCTGACGCGCGCACCCCACGTTCAGCGCGCCGTGGAGCGGAGGCTCGCGGTCGTTCACGCCGTAGTGGACCGACGGGCGCGCCGGTGGCAGCGTCGGCTCAGGGCACCGTGGCGACCAGACCAGCCGGCACCGTCGCCTGGCCGTAGGTATTGTCGCCCCAGACGACCACAGTGCCGTCGCTCTTCAACGCCAGCGAGTGATACTGCCCGGCGGCGATCTGCACGACATTGGTGAGCCCCGCCGGTACCGTGGACTGGCCGCCGGCGTCGCCACCCCAGGCGACCACGGTGCCATCGCTCTTCAGCGCGAGCGAGTGATACACTCCCGCGGCGATCTGGACGACATCCGTGAGCCCGGCGGGCACGGACGTCTCACCGAAGGAATCATCGCCCCAGGCTACCACGGTGCCGTCGCTCCTCAGCGCGAGCGAATGCCTCCACCCCGCGGCGACCTGCACGATGTGAGCGAGCCCCGCCGGCACGGTCGCCTGGCCCGAGGAGTTGTTCCCCCACGCCACCACGGTGCCATCCGTCTCGAGCGCGAGCGCGTACTCGTCGCCGGCGTCGATCTGCATCACGCCGGCGAGCCCGGTCGGCACGTTCAACTGGCCACTCGAGTTGTCCCCCCAGCCCACGACCGTCCCGTCACGCTTCAGCGCGAGCGAGAAGAGCGCCCCCGCCGCGATCTGTACCACGTCCGCCAGCGACGACGGCGGAGTCGCCTGGCCATGGTCGTCCAGTCCCCACCCCGTCACCGAGCCGTCGCTCCCGAGCGCCAACGAGTGATGGAGCCCCCCGGCCACCTGCACGATACCCGTGAGCCCCGTGGGTGGGGTCGCCTGGCCGTCATCGTCGAGGCCCCAGGCTGCCACGGTGTCGTCACTCGTCAGCGCCAGCGCGTGAAAGTATTTTCCGCCGAGCGCGCGAACGCCGCTGGTGCGCAGGGTGAGCGGGGCGCTCGTGAGACCGCAGGCGGAGGCGGTCACCGTGGTGCTCGCCCCATCCCGCCGGGGGACCTTGCGTACCAGCGGACCGCCCGCCGCGGCGAGGACGTCGGCGGCGCCGAAGCTCATCTGCAGCGGCACGTCCGCCAGCGGAGCGCCGCCGGCATCCAGCGCCGTGGCCGTGAGCGCGCGCGCCACCGCCCCGCCGGCCGAGAGAGGCCAGCCCGGGAACGGGTCGGCGAGCGTCACGCTGACCACGGAGCGGTCGACCAGATAGGCGGCCGGGCTCGCGCTCGGGCCCGCCGTGCGCACGGTGCAGACCGTCCGCGTCTCGCTCGCGTCCCCCCGGTAGCCGGAGCCCGGCAGCACGGTCTTGGTGGCGCCGATCGCCTGCGCGCGCGCCACGAATGCCGCCTCGCCCGCGGGCGTCTGCTCCTCGAGCGATTGCGTCACGCGCGTCTCGTCGTCGTCCGCAGCCAGGAACAGCGCCGAGATGGTGAAGGGGTCCGCAGCAGCGGTAGCCTGCAGGGGCACCTTGAAGGAGAAGGTCACCACGCCGTCGTACTGCCCGGCTGCGGGGCTCGCGGGGAGGGTGCGGCCACCATCCGCGGCATTGCGCACCACGAAGCCGTAGGGGAGCACCTCGACCCCGGCGGGAGCCGCCACCGCGGCCGCTTCCCTGTCGGTCATCACTTGCAGCACATCGGCCTGGTTAGGCACGAGCAGGCCGTTCACCTGGGACACGCCGCCCGTTGGCAGGACCTGTGTGGCGATGCTCGGATCGGCCGCGCTCCCGTCGAGGCGCTGCATCGATGTGATCGCGCTCCCGCCGAGCGTGCCGGTCGCCGCGGTCGCGAAGAACGTGAGGTTCCGCCGCGGCGTGTCGTACGGCGCCTGGTCGCTCTGCGCGTTCCGCACCCGGAACGTGGCCCAGAGATAGCGCACGCCGCCCGCGCCGCGCGCCCCGACGGTGAAGCTGCCGGTGGAGAGCGGCTCGAGCTCGATGGTGCCGTCGCCGCTCCCGCTCCCGCTCGCGGGGCCGCTCAGCGAGAGGTTGGTCCCCACTGCGGTGGAAGCGGCCATCGCGGGCGCGTTCGCCCGGGCGACCATCCGCTCACTGCCGATGCTGCTGATCGTCACCTCCATCAGCCCGGGGGCGAACTTGGTCGCCGGCGGCTGATCGGGGGGCGCGGTGGCGTCGCGGCGGCAGGCGGTCGCCGGCAGCAGCAGGGCGAGCGCCGCGATCAGCGGCAGGGGCGAGCGAGTCGGCATGGATTGTCGGGTACGGGGCACGGCCCGGGGCGGGCCGCGCCGGGCTGGTACTGAGTCGCGCCCGGCGGGGGGGTAGGAGGCCAGGCCAAGCTAGGCCGTTACGGCTGAGCCCGCAATGGGTCGGTGACGGGCGCGGTGCTGCCGCCTGATCGACCTGCTGCCGTAGGTTCCGGTTGGAGTGGCGCGACTCCCTACAACCTCGGCGCCCGCGTCAGGATTCGGAGCCTACGCCGCCGCGCCCGACGAGTCCACGCGCCGCGGCCGACCGCCTCGCCCCGCCCGCCGACTGGCCCGATCGCGCGTGAGCCAGAGGAAGTACGCGGTCCCACCCGCGAGGCACGCCACCGCCGGCGCGAGCAGCGCCGCCCCGCCGCGCCGATCCGCCGCGAGCGCGCCGGTCACCCCACCCACGACGAAGCCGCACACGATCCCGCCGAGCAGCACGAGGCGCCAGGTGGTGATCCGGTGGCGCCGGACCGCGTGGCCCAGCAGCACGCCGATGTCCGTCAGGATGCCGCTCAGGTGCGTGGTGCGGATGACGGTCCCGTAGAAGCCGTTCGCCATCCCGTTCTGCAGCCCGCACGCGAACGCGCCGGCGGGGAGCGCCCAGCGGGAGCCGTGCACGAGGAGGACGCTGGCGAGGCACAACAGGACGCCCTCGAGCCAGAGGACCACGCTGTAGCGGCGGCCCGGCACGACCTGCGACGTGCCGATGAGCGCGCCCGCGCAGGCGGCACCGGACATGAACGCCGCGATGACGCCCACGGCGAGGTGGAGATCCGTCGCACGCCCCATCGCTTCGTCGACGGTGGCGCGCGCGGTCAGCCCCGAGAGATGGGACACCGGGGTACGGGTGAGCCGCAGCATCACGGTGTCCGTGTAGCCCGCGACCGCCGCGAGCGTGGCCGCGCCGAGGCTCACCCATCGCCGCTGGTGGTAGAGAAGTCGCTGGCCGTGGCCGGCGGAGAGCGCGATGGTGCGACTGGCGGACATGTTATGGGAACAGCAGCGCTGGTTGCAGCGCGGGAAGTGGACGAGGAGAGGAGCGAGTGCGTCGATGGAGCCGCGAACTATAGCGCAGAGACGCCGCTCCCCGGTAGCGCGTCACCGCGAGTCATCCGAAGGCGGAGCGCCCCGTGGGCGAGCGGCGGGGCGCGAAGGAGCTGCAACCAGGCGCGCTTCGTGTATGACCAACTTGGCCAACCAACGACCTGGCGCCATCTTTTCATCGGAGGCCGAGCGGGAGCCTCGCCAGCCGCCACGGAGGGCGTACGATGAGCAAGCCGGTGAGCTTGTACGAAGCCAAAACCCATCTATCGGAGCTCGTCGAGCGAGCCGCCGGCGGCGAGGAGATCATTATCACCAAAGCGGGGAAGCCGAAGGCGCGCCTGGTCCCCCTGCGTGACCCGGCAGTGCAACGCCGCCCGGGCGCGTGGCGAGGTCGCGTGCGGATCGCCAGGGACTTCGACGCGCCCTTGCCCCACGACGTGCTGGCGAGCTTCGAGCGGGAAGAGGATACGGGCGCATGATCGCCCGCGCCCCGACCACGGAGACAACCGCCCGGCTGCTCCTCGACACGCACGTGTGGCTCTGGTGGCAAGCCGATGACCGGCGCCTCACCAAGGCGACGCGGACGGCGATCGCCCGCGCGGCCGAGGTCTATGTCAGCGCGGCATCCGGGTGGGAGATGGCCATCAATATCGCCCTTGGCAAGCTCGAGGTGCCCGAGGACTTCGCGGCCGCTGCCGATGCCGGCGGCTTCCGCGAGCTCCCGGTTCACTTTCGCCACGTCGCCGCGCTCCGCACCCTGCCCGCGCATCACCGTGATCCGTTCGACCGGCTTCTGCTCGCGCAGGCCGGGGTCGATGATCTCACGCTGGTGACGGCCGATCCCGCGCTGCCGCCGTACGGCGTGCCGCATCTCTGGGCGGGACGATGAGGCGACCATCACCGAGACTGTCGAGGTCGTTCGACAACGGTGAGTGCTCCAGCTGTGACGGGTGCTAGCTGCAGCGGACGATACTGCGACTCGGATCTCGGCCAGGGGAGGTCGACCGAGCAGCATGCGTCTGACTGCGTCGCGTGCTCCGCCTCGTGCTCAGCGCCAAGCGGGCGGCTCCCTCCCGAACTTCAGAGGCGAAATGCCACACCTGCTCTGGGCACACGATCTGGACGACCGCATCTTCGGCTATGGCGTCATGGAACCAGCGCGCGCGGCTGCCCGCTGGCGAATCTGATGCCACTGATGCGCACCGAGTCTGACGCCGAGAATTCAAAGCGCTGATACATGCGCAAGGAGTCACGAGGCACACTCACGGATGCCCGACGCTCATCGCACGCCTTCGCCCGCGAGTCTGGCGCCTTCGCCCGGCCCGGACCGCCAAAATGGTCCGTATCCCCGCGTGTCGTCACCGCCGTGACGGAGAGCACGATCGGTCGGCCTTCGATAGTGTAGATGGTCCACTCGTTCAGGTCACAGCGGTACCCATCCGGCAGGTAGAAGGTGAAATCGGTGACTGGTCCTCGAGCCGCCACGGGTCGGCTGGGCGCTATCACTGCCGGTGTTTGCGATAGCACGACCGGGCTGGTTGTCAGCGTCGTTGAATGGTCGCAGCCGAACGCCCACACCGTTGGGATCGTGAGACTCACGATCGTGCAGATCCTACGCCGCAGAGTCATCCACTTCATGCTCCTTTGCGGGATGGGTGGCTATCACCCGGTTTCACACGGTCTTGGGTGCGGATGACGAAGCGATCCCACGGTATCCCTGCCGACCGGATTGTCAGTCGGAATTGTCAGTCGGGACCTGAACCGCCCCATGGTTGGGCGGCCGTAACGTGAGGATTGGGGACTGCCACAAAACGGAAACAATTCTCGCCAGAGGTTCGGGGGTGCGGTGGCCGGGTACTCTCCGTACTACCTGACCAGCGCACTCCCGGCCTCACGGGCGACGGATTCGATTTTGGTGGCTCATGCTCGCCACGCCTCAGAAGCGGGATCCTCCCGGGATCTCGGGCGATCCTGCCCAAGGCTACGCGAAACTTCCATCATTTCAGCAGGCGCGTGGCGCCCAATGCCAGGCCAATCGCGAGGCCGATCCAGCTGTAGACTTCGCGAAAATGACGGTACCGATTGCCGACGTCGGTATAGAGTTCGGGATCGCCATTCAGAGGCCTGAACCACGCCTTCCACGCTGGCACACCGGGGCGGACATGCATGCTGGCGAGAATGGAAAAGTGTAGCGCTGCCAGCCCTAC
>DASUXC010000070.1:0-5243 GCA_036378095.1 Gemmatimonadaceae bacterium
GCGACCAGCGGGCGGTTCATCGCCGTCTCGCGCGGGCTCTTCGGCGGCTACACGCCGCGCGACGTGCGGTGGCAGGACATCGAGGACGCGAACGTGCGCATCGGGATCATCGGCGCCACGCTCACGGTCACGTCACTGGACCGCGAGGACCTCGCCTCGGCGGGGCAGGTCGCGTCGCGCATCATGGTGACCGGGCTCCGGAAGGACCAGGCCGAGGGGGTGTACCGCGTGTGTCAGGCGCGGGAGCAGGCGTGGCGCGAGAAGCGCCGCATCCGCGATCTCGACGAGCTACGCGCGAGGTCGGGAGGCGTTCAGATCGGCGGGCCGGTCGGCGCCGCCGGTCCGGCGGTCGCCGGCGCTGGGGATGGCGATCCGGTCGCGCGGCTTCAGCGCGCCAAGGAGATGCTCGACAACGGGCTCCTCACCGATGCCGAGTACGAGTCGATCAAGGCGAGGATCATGGACCGGCTGTAGCGCCACGCGCGGCAGGCGCGACATCGCACGGCTTCGCCGTCTTCGACGCGGGCTCCCCCCTGGCGTAGTGGTCCGCGCCGAGGAAGTGCAGCGAGACGTACGGCTCGCTCCCGACGACCCAACTGTCGTGTGGCGTCGGCGGAATGTAGAACAGGTCGCCCGCGCGCGGCTCGGTGACGGTGCCGTCGGCGTACGCCGCCGTGGCGCCGGAGAGTACGAGCCCCACGTGCTCCACGTCGCAGCGATCCTCATTCTTGCTGTGAATTCGAGCGCACGATTGCTCGCCGGCGCAGATCGACCAATCGACGCGTGTGAGCGGAGGCCGGACGCGGAGCTGCGCGGCCGGCGTGGCGGTGCAGTCAGGCTCGACGGGGCACGCTGGCGGTGCGCGTGCCGGCGCCGTATGTTGGGGTCGCCAACCCATCAGCTCGCCGAACGAGCGGGGGCACCCCGCCACTCCCCGTTGCCGCCGTTCTCCGCTCTCATGACACGATCTCGCGACCTCGCGTGGCGACTCTGCCTCGGGCTGCTCGTCCTCGCCCCATCGCTCGACGCTCAGACACTCGACACGACTCTCGCCCCGACACCCGAGCCCCGGGCGACGGGTCCACGGCCGGAGCCAAGCTTTCCGGGTGCCGCGCTTGCGAAGGTAGGGAGCTGGCCACGATGGCATGGCGCGCCACTCGTCTTCATGACCCCGGCCCACGTCGTGCTCGTGACGACGCCCCTCTCGGCGGCGTGGATCGCCGCGCACGACGACGCCGGCTCGGTGCTACACGCGTGCCGCGATTTCGCACCCGCGAGTGGCGCCGGCGCGCTTGGCGCACCCTGGCACGCCTTCGACGAGGCTGCGGGGGACGCGCCGCTGATCATGATCCAGATCATGCCGGCCATGCGATGGAGCCGGCCATCCTGCGAGGGATCCGGGCCTCCATCGGCAGCGCTCGCCGCGCGTGGCGTCGCCATCGAAGATCGTCCGCCCATACCAGAGTACGGGTATCCCCGCGGAGCGCTGGTGAGGATCGGAGGTCATGTCGTACGGCCGGTGCTCTACGGCCGCGTACCGGTCGAGCGACTTGCGCATCGCTCGCGCTCCTCGCGCCGCGCGACCGACGACACGATTCCCCAGCTTCGGCTCTACATCCCCGCAGCGGCGCTGGCGCTGGATTCGGCCGGGCACCTGCCTCGGGTGGTGGTGCGCGTCTGGGGACGTGACACCTCGCACGCGGTCGACATCGACCTGCCGCCCTCCGTCGTGCGGCAGGTTTGGGACGACCTGCTCCCCTGGCGGCTGGAGATCGCGTCCACCTCCACCTCTACCTCCACTGCGATCGCGGCGCTGCTCCCCACGCCATCGGATTCAGCCCTCCGCGACGCCAGGCAGCGGTACCGTGACGGCGATTGGAAGGACGCGGCGCTCCTCACACATGAGCGGTTCTACGTGGGTCCCTTGACGCGTGACGATTCGCTCGAGGGACACGTTCAGCTCGCGCTCGCCCTGCTCTCGATGGGAGACACGGCGGATGTCGACCCGGTCATCCAGGACGTGATGCGCGACAACCCGTGCCTGACGCTCGCTCCCGGCGCGCCGCCCGAACTCGCGCGGCGAGTCGACCGTGCCCGCCCGCGCGCGCGATGCGACGTGGCGGTCGGACGGACGATATTGCGGGGCCTCCTGCTACCAGGGTACGGGCAGATTTCCACGGGCCGATCGCTCGGCCCCGTGATCAGCGCTGGAGCCGCCATTGCCCTGACCGTCGCCGCCATCCGGTATGCGTCCAGCCAGTCGGACTACCATGCGTATCAGCGGAACCCGAATACCCAGGCCGCGGTCGCGATGTACGACGAGGCGTCACACAAACGCCGGCAAGCGCGCGGTGCCGCGTTGACGGGCCTCGCATTCTGGGTGCTCGGCGCCTTGGAGGCAGGCATCCAGGAAATGCAGCACGGCGCTGCGGTGCGGCGCGTGCGCGGCTACGGCGTGACGCCCCTGGCCAGATCCGATGCCCGGCGCGCGGACATCGGCCTGGCCCTCTCCTTCTAGCGCTCGAGTCATGCACATGCGATCGCTCGCCCGGATCGTTTCGTGGACACTGATGGCCGTCGTCGTGGGCCCACTGCTCGCCTGCGGCGATCTCGCGCACACGAATCCAGTCGATCCCGAGGCCTCGGTGTCCATCGCGCTCGCGGGGCCCACGGCGGTACACAGTCACGCCCAGCAAGTCGACTACACGTTCACGTCCGTCCCCGAGTGGCACTACGCAGCGCCGGCGTGGGAGAGCTCCGATCCGTCCGTGCTCACGCTGGCCGTGGCGAACGGACGCTTCGTGAGCCGACGCGATGGTGATGTCATCGTCAGACTCCATCTCGGCCCGCACACCGCCGAGCTGCACGTGACGGTTTCTCAGATCGCGACCGGCCTGAGGATACGCACGTGCAACGGAGCGCCCGCGACGATCCCCGCGCCCGGCGGAACGCTCGCGCTCTGCGCCCTGGCGCACGACAGCATCGGCTCGCCGGTGGAGGGACGAGCGATGACCTTCTCCTCCGCGAACACCTCGGTCGTCGAGATGCAGGACAGCGTCGCCGTCGGGCGCGCCAGCGGCCAGACCTACGTCCGCGCGAGCCTGGGCGACCTGCACGACTCGTTGCTGGTTACCGTCGGCGGGTAGGGGGAGCCACGTCTCTGGCGGCGGGTACCACCCGAGTCCGGAGCCGGACGGTGGTTCCCGCCCCCCCGCGCGAGCAGCGCGCGGCTCGCGTGTCGCACTCGGCGCGCGGCACCATCGCCAGGTCCACCCGCGCCGCGGCGGCGCGCTCACGCATCCAGCACCTCACGGGACGCGCGCGCATCGTACCGCGCCCGGGCGGCATCGACCTCGGCGAGATGCGTCGCCGACCAGTCGATCACGAGCCGCACGAGCTCGCGCAGCGTCGCGCCGAGCGACGTGAGTGAATACTCCACGCGTGGCGGCACCTCGGGATACGTGCGTCGTTCCACGAGCCCGTCACGCTCCAGCCCGCGCAACGTCACCGTCAGCATGCGCTGACTGATCCCGTCGATGTGGCGCCGCAGCTCGCCGAAGCGCAGGGTGCCGCGGTCGCCGAGCACGTGAACGACGTGCACCGACCACTTGTCGCCGAGACGGCCGAGCATCTCGCGCGTACGGCAGTTCGTCTCCGTGTGCTCCAGCTCGCGCGGCGGCCGGCCGTCGTCTATTCGCAGCTTCTTCGTCGTCATGGTTCCTTCGGAGTGCCTGAGGCACGTTGCGGTACGTTCTTCACCCCGCTCCACTCGGGCGCTAGGTTGCCGACCATCGCCGATCGGCACCTGCGCTGCATCAACGAACGAGTCGGGAGGAATGATTCATGGACACGAAGGAAGCACCGAGGATCGCGCTCATCATCGGCAGTACGCGCCCCAATCGCTTCGCCGACGTTCCGGCCCGATGGATCGGCGACGGGGCCGCCCGGCGACACGACCTCGCGCTCGAGCCGCTCGACCTGCGCGACTGGCCGCTGCCGTTCTACCGCGAGCCCGAATCGCTGCGGGCGACGGGCGGCGTGTACTCCGACCCGGTTGCCGAGCGGTGGCGGCACAAGATCGGCGAGTTCGATGGCTTCATCGCCACGGCGGCCGAGTACAACCACGGCCCCACGGCCGTACTCAAGAACGCCCTGGACTCCGCGTTGAACGAGTGGATCGGCAAGCCGATCGCTTTCGTCGGCTACGGTGGCGTGGGCGGTGCGCGCGCCGTGGAGCAGCTCCGCATGATCGCCGTCGAGCTGCAGATGGCGCCCATCAAGGAAGCGGTGCACATCGGGCTGGAGCCGTTCCTCGGGGTGCTGCGTGACGGGAAGACGCTCGACGACTACGAGTTCCTCGTGCAGAGCCGGAGCGCGATGCTGGACCAGCTCGTCTGGTGGGCCCGCGCGCTGAAGGCCGCGCGCGACGCCAGCGCCGTCGCCGAGTCCGCGGCCGCCTGACCCACGCGCGGCCACGGCGCCCCGCACGCGCCGGCGGCGAGAGCGTGCCGGTGGCGAGATCGACGACGTTTTCCCCGGTCACGACCAGCTCCCCCATGTTCGCCGCCGGCACGTAGCTCGGGCGAGTCGCGCCCTGGACCAGCGACCCGGTCTCCGTGAAGCGCGCCACGACGAGCGCCGTGTCGCCGCGCTCCACCGCGAAGTCGAGCACGAACGATGCGACCGCGCCAACGCTCCCGCAGACCATCGCGCCGGACCGCGGACACCGCGCGCTGAAGAGGGCGATGCACGCGAGGCGCGAAGGGGAACACGGCATGCGTCTCATCCCGTTCTGGACGCGCCCCGGGCGAGTCTCGTAGCGGCGGACGGCGGACGACGAGCACGGCTCGACCGGACCGAGCCGATCCTCGGCGACGAGTCGTTGTCGGGGCCGCCGGCACCTGCCCGGGACCACGCGCCTGTCACAGGGGGCGGCGCCGCTCCGTCTCTCGACGATGGGCAGGCACCGATCATGAGTCGTCCGCGCCTTCGCGCGAGTGAGCAGCAAGTATGAGCGCTCGTATGGATGACAGGAACGTGGTCCCGGCGGACGTGCGCGGGATGCAGAGATCGACGGCGTCGTCTCCGGCGTCGTCTCCGCGGCCGACGCGGATCGTCGTGCTGGGCGGCGGCTTCGGCGGGGTCGCGGCGACGCGTCATCTGGAGCGGCTCTGCGGCGGGCGGACGGACATCGACATCACGCTCGTGAGCCGCGACAACTTCTTCGTGCTCACGCCGCTCCT
>DASUXC010000071.1:0-37053 GCA_036378095.1 Gemmatimonadaceae bacterium
GGGGGTGCTGAACTGCGCGGCCTCGGCGGTGCGCATCGCCACACGCCGGTGCTCGTCGGTGGGCTGGGTGATCCACCGTTCGGTGGCGTCGAGCGCGGCGCGGATGACGGGAGGGGGCTCGGCGCCCGCCGCGCGCCGCGCACACACCCACGCCCACCAGATCCCCTCCCGCGTGGGGAGCGCGTGGGCGACGAAGCGGACCGCGTCGGCGAAGTGCTCCCGCTCCACGAGGGTCCGCAGGTACTGCCGCGGACCGTCGGTCGGCTGCAGGAGTGCCCGGGCGTCATCGCCGAGCTGCGCCAGCTCACAGAACTCCGGCAGCGTGCGCGCCGCCGGTCGAGCGCTCGTGGTCATTGCGCTAGTTGATGGTGGTGAGCGAACCCTTGAGCTGCAGGATCCCGCTCGCGGTCACCTGCGTCATGGGGCTGTCCATCTTCGCCTGGACGTCACCCTGGATCTTGACCATCAATCCCTTCAGCGTGATCCCGCTCTGGTCGATCTTGATGCTGTTCGCCCCGACCTTCAGCTCGATGTTCTGCATCGCCTCCGAGCTGATCGACCCGAGGCTCGCCTTCGTCGTGATGTTCCCCATCTTCACCGTGGTCGACTGGTTCCCCATCTTGATCTCGATCGTCTGGTTCCCCTGGCCGAGCGTGATGGTCTGGTTTCCCATCGAGATCTCGACCGTCTGGTTCCCCTTCTGGACGGTGATCGCCTCGTTGCCGTCGGTGACGGTGAGCGTCTCGTTGTTCTTGATCGTCGTGGTGCGGTCGTGCATCACGTCGCGCGTCTCGTCGTTCTCCACCTCCGTCTTCAGGTCCTTCTCGGCGTGGAGGAAGACTTCCTCGCTCCCCTTCTTGTCCTCGAAGCGGAGCTCGTTGCAGTTCGAGGCGCTCCCCTGCTTGGAGCTGCGGGTCTTGAGCCCGCTCTGCGTCTGGTTCGCGGGAAGCGCGTACGGGGGCATCTGATCGGCGTTGTACACGCTGCCGGTGATGATCGGGTAGTCCGGGTTCCCCTCGAGGAAGTCGACGATCACCTCCTGCCCGATCCGCGGGATCTGGATGAAGCCCCAGTTCTTGCCCGCCCAGGTGCTCGCCACCCGCACCCAGCACGAGCTCTTCTCGTCCTTCTTCCCGTCGCGATCCCAGTAGAACTGCACCTTCACCCGGCCGTACTTGTCCACCCAGATCTCCTCGCCCGCTTTCCCCACCACGAGCGCGGTCTGCGTGCCGTACACGCGCGGCCTGGGCGTGGCCAGCGGCGGGCGGTACACCACGGCGGCGGGGATGCCGCGGAACCGGCACTCGTAGGTGAACGGGCGCTCCTCGCGCGCGACGAACGAGCCGGCTTCCGCCTCGTGCTCCACGGACAGGAGCTGGTACTCCGTGTTGAGATCGCGGCGATAGTGCTCGGCCAGGGTGAACTTGTAGCCCGGGGTGAGCATCGGGCAGTTGCTGCGGCCGCGCACCTCCTGGCGAGGCGCCTCGAGCATCTCCATGCGCAGTCGGGCATAGCGCTCACCGTCGGCCTTCTTGCCGTAGCCGCCCGGGTAGTCGTACAGCTCGCCGATCTTCCCGTCGCCCGTCTCGGTCGCGGCGAGCGACACGTTGGGGGTCTCGAAGTTGTAGTCCTGCAGCGCCACCTTCCCGGTGCCCACCGCGCGCTCGCTCACCAGCTCCACCACCACGTCGTCCTCCTCCGTGGTGCTGCGCGCATCGGGGTTCATGCGGAGCGTGGATGATCCCGGGCACGCCGCCACGGAGCTCACGCTGTTCGCGAGCACCAGGTTGTGCGCGCTCTCGCCGTGCTCGAAGAAGTAGAAGATCCCCTCCTCCTCGAGCAGCCGGGACACGAACGCGAGGTCGGTCTCCCGGTACTGCACGCAGTACTCGCGCGTGGGGAACGACCCCACGCACTTCATCTGGTAATCGGTGAGCCCCGCGTCGGCGAACACCTGCTCCACGATCTGCGGCACCGTCTTGTTCTGGAAGATCCGCAGCTTGCGCGTGAGGGACAGGAACCAGAGGGTCGGCACCAGCTCGGCCTCGTAGCGCGTGAGCGCCTGGTCGCGGCCGAGCTGCACGAAGCGCGAGATGATCCCGTGGATGATGCGGTGCGTGCCATCCGCCCGCCGCACGGTGACGGCCGCCGGCGTGTGCAGCAGCGCGTCGGCGGAGAGCGAGGCGTTCTCGGACACCATGCGCAGGCGGAAGCTGAACGGCGTGGACACGCCCTCCGCCCCGCTGAACCCCTCGAGGAGAAGCACGTCCTTCCCGGCCGTGGTGCTCACGGCGATCGGCCGGTTGTCCTGCGTCAGGTCGCTCATGCGAGCTCCGCGTGGCGTGGAGTGTGGCGACGGGCCGGCCGGTGGCTCACGCCACCGTGGCCGGCTGTGTCATCGTCTCGGCGGCCGGGACTTCCGGCAGGTACTCGAACTCGCCGTCCTCGCGCACCGCGACGCGGATCGCCGCCACCCGCGCTCCCGCGGCGATCTGCTCGAGCAGGAGGCGCGAGATCTCCGGCAGGAGCGTGTTCGTGAGGATGTTGTCCACGTTGCGCGCGCCGCTCTCCACCTCCGTGCACCGCTGCGCCACCTGGGACACGAGCGCCTCGTCGAAGGCGAGCTGCACGCGGTGCGTCTCGGCGATGCGGCGCTGGATCTTCCCGAGCTTGAGCACGATGATCCGCTTCAGGTTCTCGTCGCGGATCGGGAAGTAGGGGATGATGACCATGCGCCCGAGGAACGCCGGCTTGAACACCTTGTCCAGCTCCGGCTTGAGCGCCTTCACGAGACCCTCGTGAGTGGGCATCGTCTCCGGATCGGCGCACAGCTTCATGATCGTGTCCGTCCCGGCGTTGGTCGTGAGGATGATGATCGTGTTCTTGAAGTCGATCTGCCGACCCTCGCCATCCTCCATCTGCCCCTTGTCGAACACCTGGAAGAAGAGCTCGAGCACGTCGGGGTGCGCCTTCTCCACCTCGTCCAGCAGCACCACGGAGTACGGCCGCCGGCGCACGGCCTCCGTGAGCACGCCCCCCTCGCCGTATCCCACGTAGCCCGGAGGCGAGCCCTTGAGCGTGGAGACGGTGTGCGCCTCCTGGAACTCCGACATGTTGATCGTGATCAGGTTGCGCTCGCCGCCGTAGAGCAGGTCGGAGAGGGCGAGCGCGGTCTCCGTCTTCCCCACGCCGCTCGGGCCGACGAGCATGAACACGCCCTTGGGCTTGTTCGGATCCTCGATCCCCGCGCGCGACGTGCGGATGCGGCGGCTGATGTACTCGAGCGCGTGCGCCTGGCCGATGAGCCGGCTCCCGAGGTGATCCTCGAGCTTGAGCACGGTGCCCAGCTCGTCGCGCAGCATCTTCCCCACGGGGATCCCGGTCCACCCCGAGATGACCTCGCCGACGATCCCCGCGTCCACGCAGACGCGGATGAGCGGCATCTCGCCCTGCAGCGCTTCGAGCTGGGCATCGAGCTTCGCCAGCTCCTGGCGCAGCGACTCGGTGCCCTCGGGCGGGCGATCGGCGCCGGCGGCCGCCTCGAGCTGCTCGCGGATCCCGCGGATCTTCCCGACCAGCGCCTTCTCCTCCGTCCACCGCGCCATCAGCTCGGCCAGCCGCGCCTCCGTGGCCTTGCGGCGCGCGGCGATCGTCGCCAGCCGCTCGGAGTGGTCGGCGCCCACCGCGGCCTCGCGCTCGAGCACGCGCGCCTGGAGCGCCAGGTCGTCGAGCTCGCGCTGCGCGTCCTCGATCGCCGCCGGCGTCGCGTTCTGCCCGAGCGCCAGTCGCGCGCACGCCGTGTCGAGCACGCTCACCGCCTTGTCGGGAAGCTGCCGGTCGGCGAGATAACGGTGCGACAGCCGCACCGCCGCGTCCACGCCATCATCGAGGATGCGCACGCGGTGGTGCAGCTCGAGCGAGGGCACCACGCCGCGCATCATGAGGAGGCACACGTCCTCCGACGGCTCCTCGACCTTCACGAGCTGGAAGCGGCGGGCGAGCGCCGGGTCCTTCTCGAAGTACTTCTTGTACTCCGACCACGTGGTGGCGGCGATGGTGCGCAGCTCCCCGCGCGCCAGCGCGGGCTTGAGCAGGTTGGCGGCATCGCCCTGCCCGGCCGACCCGCCCGCGCCGATCATGGTGTGCGCCTCATCGATGAACAGGATGATCGGCGTCGGCGAGTTCTTCACCTCCTCGATGAGTCCCTTGAGGCGGTTCTCGAACTCCCCCTTCACGCCGGCGCCGGCCTGCAGCAGCGCGAGGTCGAGCGTGCGGAGCGTCACCCCGCGGAGCACCGGCGGCACGTCCCCCTGGGCGATGCGGCGCGCGAATCCCTCCACCACCGCCGTCTTCCCCACCCCCGCCTCGCCCACGAGAATGGGGTTGTTCTGCCGGCGTCGCGTGAGGATGTCGATCACCTGGCGCACCTCGAAATCGCGGCCGAGCACGGGGTCGATCTTTCCCTGGCGCGCCTTCTCCGTGAGGTCGATCGTGTACTGGTCGAGGTTCGGCGTCTTCCCGCCGGCGGCGCGCGGCGCGGCGCCGCCCGGCGACGCGGGCGCGGGCGCGGTGGCCGCCTCTTCCGCCGACGCGCCGACGATCGACGCGAAATCCTTCCGCAGCGCGTCCGCCGAGATCTTGGGCAGCTCGCGACTCACCTCCCCCACCAGACGGGCCAGCTCCTCGTTCGCCACCAGCGCGAGGATCGTGTGCGCCGAGCGCACCTGTCCGGCATCGAGCTCGATCGAGCCGATCGTCCACGCCTCGGTGAGCATCTTCACGAGCGAGGGGCTGAGCGCCGGCGTGCGCGCGTTCCCGGTCTTGAGCCGGTCCAGGCTGCGCGTCAGCTCGGCGGCGAGCCGCGAGCGGTCGATGCCGAAATGCTTCAGGATGAAGGTGAGATCCGCGTCAGGCGCATCGAGCAGCTTCATGAGATAGTGCTCGATCTCGACGTCGTAGTGGGTGCGCGACAGACAGAGCCCCGCCGCCGCCTCCAGGGCGTTGCGCGTCACGGGGTTCAGCTTGCCAATGAGGGAGCGCAGGTTGACCGGCATGAGGCTTCTCCCCGTCCTAGAGAGTGAGAATCGTTTCGTCCGGATCGCGCTCGAGCGGCGCGGTCCGGAGCCACGTACACCAACCCAGCGGCGAAGCATCGGCCCCATCCGCGCCGAGCACGCACGCCGGCGCGTCATCGCGCGCCAACACGAGCTGCACCTCGAAGTCGAGCTGATCCTCCCCGAAGAAGCGGAGCAGCGCGCGCAGCGGCTCGTGCGCGGCGCCGTCGGGGAGGAAGTCGTCGTACTGCCGGCGAGCGAGAGGACCGAGCCGCACGCGCACGCGCGCCTGCTGGTCCCAGATCTCGTCGCCGGCCACCGCGCCCAGGCCGAGCTGCGACGACGCCGTGGACTCGTCCCCCAGCTCGCAGCGCGTCCCCTCGTCGAGCGGATACCACCCCCCCACGAACTGCTCCACCGTGGCGCGCACGCCGAAGTAGTCCTCGAGCATCTGCTCGAGCGCCGCCGCCGGACGCGAGCGCATGCCGAGCAGTCCGGTGTAGAACACCAGCGTCTCGTCGCGCACCGGCAGTCGGTGCTGCAGCCCCGGCGTCCCCACCCCCACCAGGTCGCGCAGGTGGCGGAAGAGCGGATCCTCCCCCCCGCGCTCGTGCGTCACGGTGAAGCGGTACTTCTCCCAGGCGCGGTAGAACAGCGCGGCCACGCGGTGGTTGAAGATGTCGAGGAAATCCCGCATGGCCGTGTCGCGCGCGCGGGCGCGCTCGGCCACGAGCAGCGTGTAGTTGAGCGGCAACACGCCCAGGGGCCCGGTGAGCCCGATGAAGTTCACCGTGATCCTCGCCGGCGTGTCCACGTCGCCCAGCTCGAGCGCCTGGATCTCGCTCGCCGGGAAGGCGATGGACTGGTGCGCCGTGAACCGCGCGACCTCCGCGCGCGGATCGCCGAACCCGCCGACGGGCGCGCGGTCCGGCCGCAGCCGCTCGAGCAGCCGCACCGCCTGCGTGAACTCGAACGCGGTCGGATCGGCCCGGAGCATCCGCTCGAGCGGCGCCAGGCGCTCCGCGACGTCCGGCGAGAGGGGCGCGTCGGCGCGGGCTACAGCAGTGCTTTCCATCCCGCCCTCGGTGGCCACACCCGCAGTACGTCCTTCCGCTGCCGCGTGCGCGCGGCGAGCACGGAGAAGCTGTTGATCGACGCGTACAGCCCGAGAAAGCGCTCCAGCACCGACGCGAAGAGGAACGCGCTCCCGCCGGTGAACTGCTCCTCGTCCAGCTCGATGTCCACGCGCCGGCCGCGCGCGAAGCTCAGGCCGTGCTCGGCCGCCACGCGCGAGTACGCGGGCGCGCTGCGTACGTCGAGCAGCCCCTGGATCTGCTTCTCCGCCGCCGAGCTGCCGCCGAAGTCGTGCAGCCGCAGGATCTCGCGCAGCGCGTCGACACCGCCCTCCACGATGGAGAGATAGTTCAGGGAGAGCTGCGAGATGAGCCGCCACAGCTGCGGCCGCCCGAGCGGCGGGTGCACGACGGCGGTCGGCTTGACCAGTGCCACCACCTTGGCGATCGGGCCGCCCCCCTCCAGCTCGAAGTCTCCGCCGTCGTTGCCGAACGGCAGACGGCTCGGGAGATCGCCGTTGAAGCACGTGAGGCGCGCGGTGATCGCGTCCGCGTCGGGGAAGACGGGGCGCGAGGAGAGATCGACGAACGAGAGGTAGACGTCCGTACCCCCATCGGGGCGCCACCCCGCCGCGCGCCGCGTCGCGTGCCAGAACATCTGCGGCGCGCCGCGGTCGCTCCGTCCGTGCCGGTGCGCGTAGAAGGGCTCGAAGCGCAGCGGCTCCGGCGAGCCGGGAGTGATCCCCACGACGTCGTCCACGGAGAAGATGGAGGTGGAGTGGCGGCGTCGCGCATCCGGGACGAGCAGGTACTCGTGCCGCCGCTGCGTGAGGAGCACCGGCTCCGACGTCTGCGGGAAGAGGTTCACCGCGGGCGTGCAGCCGAGCCGCACCGTGGACGGTCCCACCCCGGCCTCGAGCGCCGCCCGCCGGTCGGCGCGCTCGAACGGCGAGATGAGGAAGATGAACTCCACCGCCTCGCCGAATCCCGCCGCGCGCAGCTCGGCGAAGCCGGAGAGATCGAGGAAGAGAAACTTCTCCGGAAAGGTGAAGTACTCCTGCAGCAGCCGGTATCCCACGAAGGAGCGGCGCGGGAACGGGAGCATCCCCTCGTCATCGCCGAACCCGCCGGGCGTGAGGGCCGAAGCGGGGAGCTGCAGCACGCGCCCCTTCGCTCCGCCCGCGGGATCGCGCGCGATGATGCGCACGCAGTTGTTGCACAGCAGCTCGTAGAGCGTGTGCACCACCGTCGGGTCGCCGTTCAGGTGCAGGCGCAGCGTGTCCAGCCCGAGCTTGGCGAACTGCACGTCGGGAAGGCAGCGCAGCTCCAGGCGCACCGCCCCCACCGCGTCGGTGGCCTTGATGGGCGGACGCAGGCGGTCGGGGGTCGTCCACTGCGCGGCGGACACGGTCACCGGCCAGAGCGTGGTGTCGAAGCACGTGCGGAACTTGCACGGCGTCCCCGCCACGGGGCGCGAGTAGAGGAGCGAGTCGCGCGGCACGCGGTACCCGGTGGTGAGCTTCCCCTGCTCCGGATCGAGCGTCAGCTCGACCAGCGTCATCGCCGGGATCGGGCGCGTGTAGTGCGGGTAGACGATGTCGAGGAGCGCCTCGCTGATCTCGGGGAAGTCGTCATCGATCTTGAGGTGCACGCGCGCGGCGAGGAACGCGAACGCCTCGAGCAGCCGCTCGACGTGCGGGTCCTCGCACTTGCTCGGCTCGAGCTGCAGCCGGCCCGCCACCTTGGGGTACGCCTCGGCGAACTCCGCCCCCATGCGGCGGAGGAAGGTCAGCTCCCGCTCGTAGTAGTAGAGCAGCTCGTCACGCACCGACGTCCCCCTTCACCTGGTACTCCCCGCTGGACACCTCGAGCACGGTGTCGAACACCACCGGCTCGGGATTCGGATCCATCCGCAGCATCGCCTCGATGAGGAAGTGCACCTGGCGGCGCGAGCTCGTGTCTCCCTCGGCGAGCGAGACCCGCACGTTCGTGAGCCTGGGCTCGAACGTGGCGATCGTGTCCTCGACGTTCCGGAGCAGCCGCGCGCGATCGCTCCCCGAATCGCGGCTCATGGAGCTGACGTCCGGCAGGCCGTAGTGATAGAGCGAGCGCCGGACCTCCTCGTACGCCGCCGGCGCCTCGAGGTGAATGCGCCGGGTGTTGAGCAGCCACTCGAGGTCCCGGCGGAGCGACAGCTTGAGCTGGCGCACCGACTGCGACCACGTGATGGGTGGGTCGCCCGCCAGTCCCGGCTCCTCGTCGATCAGCCGGTCGAGGAGCGGCTGCTGGACCGTGCGCTCGAGCTCCGCCTTGGCCACGGGCTACGCCTGGGCGAAGCCGATCGCCTGCAACGGATCCAGCCGGCAGATGCGGAGGTAGAGGCTCTCCTTCGTGCCCGAGTCGTCCTCGGTCTTCTCCAGCACCTTGTAGAGGAGCGCCATCGGCTGGGCGACGAGCGCGCCGGCCTCCCACTCCTCGAGCTTGTGATTCTCGATGTCGTTCATCAGCTCCTCGAGAATCGGACGCGCGACGGGGAGGAGCCCGGCCTCCACCATCACCTGCGCGAGCTGCGCCTGGCGCAGGAAGCGGCCGCGACGCGACTTCTCCCGCTCGAGCGCGCGCATGAGCATCTCGATCGCCTTGTCCGGGCGGCCCGCGCGCACCTCCGCCGAGGCGCGGTCGAGCGCCGCGCGCGCCGCGCCGTCGCCCGCGGCGCCCGTGGGCGCGGCCACGGGAAGGGGCGCCACCTCCTCGGCCTCCGCTTCGCCACCGACGAGCCCCGCCTCGCGGAGCCACTCGAGCGTGGCGCCGTTGGCCGTGGGCATGTCGTCCATGAGCGTCATGGTGGGGAGCGACGGCACGGCGGCGAGCAGCGCGCGCAGCTCGGCGCGGATGGCCGCGGCGACCACCGCGAAGTCCTCCCCCATCCCCTGCAGCGCGGTGAGCGCGTAGCGCTGGAGGTCGAGCCAGCCGCGCCCGACCGCCGTGCCCATCACCGTCTCGGAGAGCTCGAGAAGCTGGTCCCACGCGGAGTCGAGCATGAGCCCGCGGAGCTGCGTGCGGATCTGCGTGGTCGGCGCCTCGAGCAGCTTGGGATCGGGGTGCGCGCCCTCGGCGCGCAGCTCCCCCCAGCGGAGGGCGCGCAGCATGAGGTACGACGCCGGATTGCGCGGCTCGGTGCGGCGGAGGAATCGCGCCGCGCCGATGACGCGGTTCGCGGCGTCGGTGCGATCGGTGGGCTCCGCGGCGAGCACGCCGCTCCCCGCGGGCGCCGCTCCCCCACCGGCACTCGCGGGCATCGCATCGGCGCCGGCCGCCTCCGCTGGCGCCGCCTCCACCGGATCGGGGTCCATCTCCAGCTTCTTGGCGAGGAGCTGGCGCACCGTGCGCTGCACGTCCTCGACCGTCTCCCGCAGGCGGAGATAGCTCGGCGCGTCGTCGCCGAACTTCTCGCGCGAGCGCTCGTCGAGCGCGTCGATCGACACGAGCGTCGCCTCGAGGTCGGCGGCGAGCTGCTTGTAGAACGCCTTCGGCGTCTCGCCGAACGACTTGTCGAACTCCTCCGGCGTGGGACGTCCCGCCTCGATCGCCTCCGCGCGCTTCTCCGCCTTCGCGTCATCGGCGGCGGCTTCATCCTCGTAGCCGAAGGCACGCCCTTCCTTGTAGCGCAGGAAGTCGTGCCCGGCGCGATTGAGCGGGACGGAGCGGAGCGGCAGGTCGAGGCGCGAGCCGATCCAGTCGAGCGGCGCCGCGCGCAGCTCGACATCGCCATCCTCGATCGCCGGGTACAGGTGGTCCCAGAACGCGTCGAGCATCCCGCGCATCAGGTCGAGCGTGGCGCGGAAGCCGCCGTACCCCTCCTTGCGCAGCATCGCCTCGGCGAGCCAGGCGGCGAGCTGGAGGTCCTTCGTCTTCGACGCCAGCGCGTCGCTGGCGAGCTTGATGACCTGCGGCCAGTCGGCGAGCTTGCGCGAGCGCTGCCAGTCCCCCTGCGGCGCGTCGTCGTCCTCACGGCGCGCTTCCTTGATCTTGTCGTACAGGGGGTCGTAGCGGAGGTCCGCGCCCGCCGGATTGTCGCCGGCGATCGGGTTCAGCAGATCATCGCGTAACGGCATGTGGCGCTCAGGAGGTGGCGGCGGGGACGGGCACGATGTCCAGCTCGCGCAGCTCGAGGAGGGGGAACTCCTCGCCATCGACGAGCAGCATCTTCTGCCCGACCGGGACCTGCAGACCGTCCTCCAGCTCCAGCCATTCGGTGACGCGGCCGAGGCGCACGGCATCGTCCGCGAACTCGGCGGTGCGCGGCGTCATGGCGGGGAGGAGGACCTCGCCCAGCTCGACGCCCTTGAACGAGGGTCCCGTGCGCACCACGGCGGGTGTCCACAGGAGATCGCGGAGCCGCGTCGGCGCGGACATGCGCACGGTGGCGATGTGCTCCAGCGGGATCCACGTGTACTGGCCGGCCGCGAACACCTCCAGCCGCGCCCCGATGCGCGGGTCGGCGTCGGTGATCGAGGCGAAGGGGCGGCCGTTGAGCGTGCCCGAGATCGGGTGCTCGGCGATGGTGCCGCGCGGATAGTCCCCCTCGCGGAACATCGCCTGCCGCGTACGGTCCGCGTGCAAGGCGGAGCGATACAGGAGGGCACCCATGCCCGCCTGCTGCCCGCCCTGCGCGAGGATGTCGAGCTGCTTTTCGGCGCGGTCGTACTGCCCCGCGAAGCAGAGCAGCTCGAACAGGAAGGTTCGGCGCTGGGCGTCGGTCGGATCGCTCCGAAGATCGGCGCCCAGCGACTCGATGGCCTCGTCGAGCTTGCCCGCCTGGAAGAGCGCGCGCGCTCTCATGTCGGCGTTCTCGCTCCGGTGAACGGTCAGGCCTTGGTGACGGCGTGCAGGTCCCAGCCACCCACGACCGCGGCGCCCTTCCCGCCCTTCTCGTCCTGCGGCGTGTAGGTCATCTCCACCTTGCCGAAGGCCAGCGACACCGACTCGGTGGGCGTGTCGTCGCCGCCCGACGAGCCGGACCACTGCACGGACTCGACGAACACCTCGCTGAACTTGTACGACAGGAACTCCACCTGCTGTCCGCCCGCCTTGCGCAGCGTGACGGTGGCGCTGCCGAAGTGATCCCCCGTGCAGCACGCCTGGAACAGCAGCGGGCTCGCGGCGTCGCTCTTCTTCATGAAGTTGAAGGAGCTGATCGACACCTTGCCGGCACCCATGCCGGCGCCGCTCTCCATCGAGACCGGATTGCTCGCGCCCCAGCTGAACGAATAGATCTCGAGCTGGTCCTGGAATCCCTTGGCCTTCGCGGCGCCCTTGACGTTCGGCCCGCCCTCGAGCTTCAGGAATGCGTCGAATGCCATTGCAACATCCTCCGAATCGTTGTGGTTGCCCTGCTCGAATCGATGTACGACGGTCCTACTTCGCGGGTGCCGGCAGGTCCGCGACCAAACGCATCGACACACTCAGCTCGTCGAGCTGGAAGTGCGGGCGGAGGAACGCCACGGCCCGGTACGCGCCGGGCTTCCCCGGAACCTCCATGACGTCCACCCGCGCTTCCTTCAGCGGCCGCTTGGCCTTCACGGCCAGCGGCGCGTCGTCGTTGCCGACGACGTAGTTCATGATCCAGTTGTTCAGGAACGTCTGCGCCTCGCTCTTCGACATGTAGCCGCCGATCTTGTCGCGCATCATCGACTTCAGGTAGTGCGCGAAGCGCGAGACGGCGAAGATGTAGGGGAGCTGCGCCGAGATGCGGGCGTTCGCCGTCGCCGCATCGTTGTCGTAGATCTTCGGCTTCTGCGCCGACTGCACGCTGAAGAAGCACGCGTTCGCCGTCCCCTTCTGGTGCACGAGCGGCGCGAACCCGAGGTCGGCCAGCTCCTTCTCGCGCCGGTCGGTGATCGGCGTCTCGGTGGGGCACTTCATGGCGATGTCCCCCGAGTCGGTGCGGAAGTTGTGCACGGGGAGCCCCTCCACCAGCCCGCCGCTCTCCACGCCGCGAATCGTCGCGCACCACCCGTACATCGCGAACGCCTGCGTGACGCGCGAGCCGAGCGCCCACGCCGCGTTCCCCCACAGGTACTTCTCGTGGTCCGTGCCGTCGACGTGCTCCTCGTACTGGAACGCCTCGATCGGCACGGTGGCGCTGCCGTACGGCTCGCGCAGCATCATCCGCGGGAGCGTGAGCGCCACGTAGCGCGAGTCCTCGCTCTGCCGGAACGCCTTCCACTTGGCGTACTCGGTGGTGTCGAACACCTTGGCCAGGTCGCGCGGCGCGTCGAGCTGCGTGTAGCTCTCCAGGTTGAGCATCTCCGGCGACGTGCCGGTGATGAACGGCGCGTGCGACGCCGCCGCCACCTGCGCCACCTTCTCCAGCAGCTCGATGTCCTGCCCCGACTTGCCGAACTCGTAGTCGCCCAGCAGCGCGCCGAACGGCGCGCCGCCGAACACGCCGTACTCCTCCTCGTACACCTTCTTGAACAGCGCGCTCTGGTCGAACTCCGGCGCGCGCTGCAGGTCGCGCAGCAGCTCCTTCTTGGACACGTTGAGGATCTTGATCTTCAACATGTCGCTCGTCTCGCTCTGCGACAGCAGGTAGCGCAGCCCGCGCCACGTGCCCTCGAGCTTCTGGAACTCCGGCGCGTGCATGATCTCGTTGAGCTGGAGCGAGATCAGATGGTCGATCTGCGCGATGCGCGCGTTGAGCATCGCCTCCGTGTCGCGCGCCATGGTGATCGAGCCGGCGAGCACCTCCGACACGAACTGCTTCACCATGTCCTTCCCGCGCTCGCGCGCGGCCGCATCCTTCCCCAGCCGCCCCTGGTCGACGATCTGATCGAGCAGCCCGAGCTCGGTGGTCTCCGCGGAGAGCGCCTGCGGCTGCTGCGAGGCCTGGGCCTCAGGCATCGGAGCCTCCCTCGGAACCGAGTTCCGCCTTGAGCTTGTTCATCTTCTCGGCGTCGCCGAGCGTCTGCTGGAGGATCTCCTCCAGCTTGTCGTTCCCCTGCAGCGTGCCGCGCAGGTCGGACAGCTTCGTGCGCAGGTCGAGCAGCTCCCGGATCGGCTTCACCTGCCGCGCCACGGCGTCAGGCGAGAAGTCGTCCAGGCTCTTGAACGTGAGATCCACGCCGAGCTTCCCCGCGTTCGGGTCCTCGCTGAGCTTGTTCTCCACCGAGAACGCCAGGTGCGGCTTCATGCTCGCCAGCACGTCGTCGAAGTTGTCGAGCGTCACGTCCACGAACTTCCGCTCCTTCAGCTTCGCCAGCGGCTCCGTGGGCTGACCCGTGAAATCACCGAGGACGCCCATGACGAAGGGAAGCTCCTTCATCTCGATCGCGCCGCCGGTCTCGACGTCGTAGCTGATGTTGACGCGTGGCGGTCGCACGCGCTCGAGCTTCTTCTGTGTGCTCTCTTTCGCCATGGTGAGGGCTCCTGGTCTCGGGTGTCGTCCGGTGCCGGTGGGCGGCCGACGCGTGGATCGCAGACGTGGTTCTCAGACGTGGATCACCAACACAATGCCGCCCGTCGCGACCGAGCTGTATCGTCTGGTCGCGGCGCGGCGGATCCGTTACTCGTCGAGGGAACTGGCGTGAACTGCACCACCCTCTCCATGTCCGGGATTACCGACGCGCCGATACTAGGGGCCATCGAGCGTGGTGTCAAGAAAACGCTAATCGTGCGTCGGTGCCGTGCTCCACGCCGGTAAAATTTTGTGGGTCAGCGCACGAAGAATCGATGCGGTCGCGCAACAGAAGTCGACCGCGTCACATCCGCAAGACGTCGCGCGCGACGCTTTCTTCTCAGCGCGGCGCGCGGAAGATGTCGAGGTCCACGCACCCCGCGCCCACCAGCCCGCGCACGAGACTGGTGAGGGCGCCGAGCGCCTCCGGGTCCCCCGCGTTCACGAGCCCCTCCCCCGCCAGCCGCTCCGCGTGCTCGCGGAGCGTGAGGGTGCCGTCGCACCGGGCGAGGAACGCCGCCGCATCCAGCGAGCAGTCGGTGGTCTCCAGAAAGGGCGTCTCGGTGCGCAGCGCGCACCCGTGCACGCGGAACGCCCCCTCGAACAGGTGCTGCTCCGTGCGCAGCAACACGCCCGGCGCGGCAATGGGCCTGGCGTCGAGCAGCGCCGGCGTCAGGTCGCGCTCCGCGTTCGCCGTCTCCCAGGCGAGGAGCCACTCGATCGCGTCCCCCTCGCGCACCCGCGCCGCCCCCGCGCGCTTCCGCAGCGTGAACGGCGCGCGCGCGTGCGCGTGGCGCTGCACCACGAACGTGCAGTAGACCATGCGCTCCACCCCGAGCGCGCGATACGCCAGGTGCCGCTGCTCGGCCTCGGCGAAGGGGATCTTCCCCCACGCCGCGAGGCGGCAGTAGTACTCGCTCGGGTGGAAGCCGGTGCGCTCCAGCAGCACGATGTCGAACTCCGCCTCGCGCTCCCCGATCATCGTCCTGAGCCGCCGCTCGAGCGGCGCATCCGTACGATCGGTGGCGATGCACGTGCAGTAGAAGCGGCCCCCCGGCTCCAGGACCTCGGGGAGTCCGGCGAGGAGGCCGCGCGTGATCAGCTCGCCGTCCGGCCCCCCGTCGCGGAAGATGAGCATCCGCTCCGGCTCCGCGACGTAGGGCGGGTGCGCGACGATCCGGTCGAAGGTGCGACCGCGGACCGGCTCCCACAGGTCGCCGCACACCGCGCGGACGTTGCCGAGTCCGTTGAGCCGCGCGTTGAATTCCGCGAAGCGGGTGGCGCGCTCGGTGATGTCGGCCGTCCACGCCTCGGCGGCGAGACCCGCGTTCGCCAGCGCGGCGATCCCCGTCCCCCCGCACATCTCGAGGAATCGCTCGCACCGCGTGCGCGGGAGCCCCTCGAGGAAGGTGGCGGTGTTGCTCGTGATCGCCGGGTACACCGCATCCTCGGCCACGAACCCGCCGGGCACGGCCGGATGGTCGAGATCGGACGCGATGAACAGCCCCTGCGTGGGGTACAGGAGCGCGGTCGCCCGCCACGCGCCATCGCCGCCGCGCTCGACGAGCCCGAGCGCGGCGAGCGACGCCAACAGCGGCTCGGGCATGGCCGCGCGCGCCCCGGCATCGTCGAGCGGCTCCGTGTCGAGAAAGAGGTGGATGAGCGCGTCGAGCGCGTCGCGCGCATCGCCGCGCGCTCTCCCCTCGCTCAGCCGGCGGAACTCGTACATGCTCGGCGCGCTCGCCCGCCCGCACACGCCGGACTCGGTGAACCCGGCGTCCTCGAGCGCCCGGCGCGCGGTGGCGAACGCCTCGTCGCTCGTCCCGAGCCGCAGCGGAAACGGCGCGCGGATCGGCTCGGTGTGCACGGCGGCCGTCGTCATGCGCGTGCTCCGCTCCACCGGCCGGCGAGCGCGGCCAGCGGGTTGGCGATGGATTGGAAGCGCACCAGTCGCACGGCGTCGGCCCCCTTGATGGAGGCGAGCGCCATGACGCCTCGCTCCATGAGCCGCTCGGCGCCGCGCTCGGTGAGCACGATCTCGGCGCAGGGCACCGGCGACGGCGCGCCGTCCGCGCGCACGAGGTGATAGGGGAGGCCGCCGATGTCGCGGGTCATCCCCGGACGCAGCGACCAGCCGGCGCTCGTGAACGACTCGCCGAGGAGCAGCACGCACGCCATGGCCGGATTCCCCCACAGCAGCGACTCGTGCGCGGGCGGCGTCGCCACTTCCTCGAACGGGAAGCTGTCGATCGCCTCGGCGGCGGCGCCGTACGGCGCTCGCATCAGGACGCGCGGAGCGACGAGGCCGATCCACGGCGCCACCGCGCTCGCGCGCAGCCGCTCGAACGCGGGAGCGGGGGGGAGCGTCCAGTCCTCGACCTGCGGCTGCTCGGCGAAGGACGTGCACCCGGCGAGCGCCGGCGCGCCCTCGCCGAGGAACGGCGCGCCCGCGCCCGCCGCGATGGCGCCGAGCCGCGCGAGCAGCGCCGCGTCGTCACCCCCGGCGCCGAACCGATAGGCGCCGGCGAGCAACGCCCAGGGCGCGGCGCCCGGCGTGCCGACGGAAGCATCCACCACGAGCCGGTACAGCGCGGTCTCCTCGATGGGACCATCGCCGGCCAGATCGGCGACGAGCTCATCGCGCGAGAGATCGATGAGGTGCAGCTGCAGCCCCCCATCCGTGTCGAGGCGCCGGACGAGGAGGAACAGCGCTCGCCAGAGCGCCTCCAGCGCCTGCACGTCGGGGTGATGGAGGAGGAGGCGCATGCGCTCGGCGATCGCCGCATCCACCTGGGCCACCATCTCCGGCTGACGGGGATCGGTGGTGGGGATGAGGTGTGGCGCGACGATGCGACGGATCACCGCGCGCAGATCTCCCTCGTCGGCGTCCGCGCCCCCACCCGCCTCCCGCGCGAGGGGCACGTCGGGGAGCGGCCCACCCACGATGTCCTCGAGCAGGCTCCCCGACCGCGCAGACGGGGGCGGGGGCGGCAACGCCGAATCACGGACAGCTTCCCCCTCGGTGCCGCGCAGCTCGCGCGCCGCCGCGGCGAACGTGGATGGATTCGCGAGGCGCCGACGCAGCTCGCGCAGCTCGCGAAAGAGCGGAAGCTGCTCGTAGAGGCGGTCGGGGTGGAAGTCGTCGAGCTCACGGAAGCGGAGCGCCACACTCACATCGCCGGCGAGCCGCGGGGCGAGCGAGGGGGAGAAGCGAGCGAGCACGTCGTCGAAGTCATCGCGGTCCACGCGAACGGCGCCGCGGTTGACGAGCGCGCGCCCGCGCTCCACAATTCCGCGTCCGCCGCGCCCGCTGAAATCGCCGAGCAGCGCGATGCGGAAGGGAGTGTCCTCCCCCGGCGTCGCGATCACCCGCTCCCGAGCGACGTTCACATCGAGCTCGACGCGTCCCCAACTCCGGTCGTTGGACATTTCCGCTCCCGAAAGGTTCGGCTCTATACGACGCGAGGGGTCGAGCTGTCAAGATGGGCGCGCCGCCCGCGCTGGATTTGCCTCGGCGTTTCACTACCTTTGCCGGCCATGAGACAGATGCAGCCCGTGCTGTGGACGAAGGGCGTGTTGCTCAGCCCACAGCACCTCCAGACGCAGGACCGGTTTCTCGAGGACCTGATCCAGTTCCAGCTCTCCGGGCTCACGTACTGCCCGTGGGGATTCGTGCGGCTGGAAATCGATCACGAGGCGCTGGCCACCGGCTCGTTCGCCATCTCGAGCGCCGCGGGGATATTCCCCGACGGGCTGCTGTTCGACATGCCGGTCTCCGATCCGGCGCCGCCGCCCAAGCTGCTCGAGGGGTGCTGGGAGCCGGACCAGACGGAGATGGACATCTACCTCGCCATCCCCGAGTACCGGGTCGGCGGCCACAACGTGGCCACCACGCGCGATCAGAGCGCGCGGTACAGCGCCGAGGTGCTCATGCGGCGCGATGAGAACACGGGGCTCGCCGAGAAGCCGATCCAGGTGGCGCGGAAGAACTTCCGCCTGCTCGTGCAGGGAGAATCGCTGGAGGGCAGCTCGACGCTGCGCGTGGCGCGCGTGCGGCGCTCGCCCACGGGGGAGTACCAGCTCGACCCGCACTTCGTCCCGCCCCTCGTGGACATCTCCGCCAGCGACTACCTGCTGGCGATCGCTCGGCGGCTGGTGGAGATCCTCTCCGCGCGCAGCAGTGCGCTCGCCGGCTCGCGGCGGCAGAAGAACCAGAGCCTGGCCGAGTTCAGCATCGCCGACGTGGCGAGCTTCTGGCTGCTCTACTCGATCAACACGTACTTCCCGCAGCTCCGGCACATCTTCGAGGGACGGCGCGGGCATCCGTCGGAGCTGTACTCGGCGATGCTCGCCCTCGCCGGCGCGCTCACCACGTTCTCCACCGCGGTGCACCCGCGCGACCTCCCGGCGTACGAGCACGATGACCTGTCGCGCTGCTTCGGGCGTCTGGACGAGCAGCTTCGCGAGCTGTTGGAGACGGTGGTCCCGGCGAGCTGCGTGTCGCTCCCGCTCCGCCTCGTGCAGCAGGCGATCTACGCGACCGCGCTGGACCAGGATCGCTATCTCGCCGCGCCGCAGCTCTTCCTCGCGGTGGACTCGCGCATGGGGCACGCGGAGCTGATCCAGAAGGCACCGCATCTCGTCAAGATCTCGTCGGCGGACCGGATCGACCATCTGATTCGTCAGGCGCTCCCTGGCGTGCCACTCACGTACGTGCCATCGCCACCGCCGCAGGTGGCGGTGAAGGTGAGCAGCCACTACTTCCAGCTCTCCCGGTCCGGCCCCGAGTGGGACGCGATCGTGCGCGCGCGAAACCTGGCCGCGTACGTGCCCGCGGACTTTCCCGAGCCGCAGCTCGAGCTGGTGGTGGTCCTCCCGCCCAAGCGCTGATCGGCGGCGAGCGGGCAGCGACCATCCATACGAAAGCGACGGGCGGTCCGGCATCGTGCCGGACCGCCCGTCGCTTTCGCGTCGCTCGTCAGGCCGCGCCCGCGGCGCCGCTCACCGCTCGAGGACGAAGTACAGCACGAGCGCGATGGCGAGGAGCACCACCACGTTGAGCGCGATGATGAGCGGCAGATACGACGGCTTCTTCGTGCCTCCCGCCGCATCGGCTGGCGGCGAAGCGCCGGCGGGGGCGCTCGACGGCGCGGGCGGCGCCGGCGCGGGCGGCGCCGCGCCGAGCGCCGCGGCGCCGAGCACGCGCGTGAACTCGCTGGGCACGTGCGGCGGTGGTGGCGTGGGCGCGGGCGCGGGGGGGATGATCGGCGGCGGAAGCACCGGCACCGGCATCATCGGTGGCGACCCCGAAAGCGCGCCGGCCGCCGCGGGCGACTGCCCCTGCCCCACGTTCGGCACCTGCGGAGTCGGCGGGATGTGCGGGGGCGGAACGGTCGGGATCGGAGTGACCGGTGTCATCGCCGGGATGGGGATGACGGGAGGTCCTCCCGCCCCGCCCATCACTCGCGATGCCGCGGGCGGACGCTGGGCCGTGGACTCGCGCGAAGCCGGCGGCGTGAGCGGTGGCGGAGCGACGGGTGGAACGACCACCGGCGCCGGAGGAGGGGGCGGCGTGGGCGTGCGCAGCCCGAGCACGCCGGTGGCGCTCCCCGACGTTCCCGCGGAGCCGAGCGGCGGCAGGTGCGCATCCGGCGCGAAGATCGGACCGGATGGCGCGGGCGGCGCCGGCGGCACCATCGGCGCCGCGGGCGGGAGCGGCGCTGGGGGCGCCGGCGGGCTCGACGTCGCGAACGATGGCACGACCGGCGGAGCGGGCGTGGCCGGCTGGCTCGGCGACGAGTGCGGCGTCTTCAGCTTCACCTTGATCGGCGGACGCGCGCTCCCTCCCGGTGACGCGGGAGACGGCGTCGCCGCAGACGGTGCCGAGGTCGACGCGGGGGGAGTGGGAACGACCGGCGATCCGGCCGGGGGCGTGGCCGAAGGGGGTGCGGAGGACGACGCAGGCGGTGGCGCAGCCGGCGGCGCAGCCGGTGGCGCCCCGAACGCGCTCCCCGCACCGGCAGCGGCTCCCATGGAGAAGATGCGCGTGAACTCTCCGGGCTCCGACCTCGGCGTCTCGCCCGTCGCCGATGGCTCCGCCCCGAAGGGCGCGGGAGTCGCGGGCGTGCCCCGCGATGGTGCCGGTGGTGCCGGTGGTACTGGTGGCGCGCTCGGCGCCGGCGGTGTCGCGTGACTCGTCGCGCCCGCGCCGGAGATCGCCTGCGCACCGAACATCCGCGTGAACTCCCCGGGCTGCGACTCGACTGGCGCGGGCGCCGGTGGCTGCGCCGGCGGCTGCAACGGGAGCGTGGCGCCGCCGGTGTCACCCATCCCGCCGCCGAGCCCCACGCGCATCGGCTGCGTGGCTCCGGCGCCGGGCGCCGGGGGCGCGGGCACGGGAGCGGACGGCGACTGCGCCTCCCCCGCTTTCACCGACACCTTGACCTGCTTGTGCTGGGGGGTGTGTCCGGCGATCCATGCACCGAGCGACTCGAAACCGGGGAGAAAGTGCGTGACCACCACCGGGTTTCCCTCGATGTCCGTCACCTCGATCACCTTCGCCCGGTCCACCGGCGGAAGCTGGTCGAGCTGGTCGATCACGCTCCGGTTCTCGTCGGGTTTGCCGACCAGATAGTGGACCATCACCACCTTGCCGTTGGCGGTGGCGAGCGCGTTGAGGCTGCGCACCTTCCCTTCGGCGATCGGCTTGAGGAGCTGATACTTGGCGCTGAACTCGGCGCTTGTCATCGGATGGTCGGAACCCGTACGTTAGGAAAGCGGCGCCCACCGCGTGGGCGAAGGGCCGACGCGACGGATCCCCGGCGCGCCGGGCGCAGGCCTCGATCGGCAATCCCGCGTGTGGATGCGCGTCCCGCCCGATCGGCGTGGCGGACCGCCCGGATCGCGTACAATAGTAACCGAACGTTCTCACCCGCAATCACCGCCGAGCGGGAATCCGCGCCCGGCGCCGACTTCACGCGACGACCCGAGCCAGGGGACGCATGACGCAACTCTCCAGGGTGGTGTGGCGCGAGGGGATGCACCTCGCCCAGCACCACTTCCAGGCGCAGAGCCGGTTCTTCGAGGACTCCATCCGCTTCGCGCTCACGCACCTGTTCCGCGACTCGCACGGCCTGATCGGCTACGAGCTCGATGCCGAGGCGCTGCGCAACGGCACGGTGGCGCTGGTGCATGCGCGCGGCGTGATGCCCGACGGACTCGCGTTCCACATCCCCGATGGCGATGCCCCCCCGCCGCCGCTCGAGATCCGCGACATCTTCTCCCCCACGCAGGACAGTCATCTCGTACTCCTGACGATCCCCGCGTTCCAGCGTGACGGCGCCAACGTCGCCCGGAACGGCGCGCACGCCGGCGGGCGCCCGCGCTACACGCTGGAGGAGCGCCCCGTGCTCGATGAGACCACCGGGCGCGACGAGAAGCCGGTGTGCTTCGGGCGCAAGAACTTCGCGCTGGCGCTCGACGGAAGCGTCGACGACGCGCTGGTCGGGCTCCCGCTCGCTCGGGTGCGCCGCGACGGAAGCGGCAGCTTCGTGTACGATCCGGAGTACGTGCCGCCGTGCCTGCAGATCGGGGCGAGCGAGCGGCTGCTCCAGCTCCTGAGCCGCCTGGTGGAGATCCTCGAGGCGAAGAGCGATGCGTTGGGCGCGGGAGCGGGTCGCGCGCGGCAGTCGCTCGGCGAATGGGCGAGCCACGAGGTGGCGACCTTCTGGCTGCTCCACGCCATGCACTCGGCGCTCGCGCCGCTGCGCCATCACCTGCAGGTCAAGCGCACGCGTCCGGAGCAGGTGTACACCGAGCTGGCGCGGCTGGGGGGCGCCCTCTGCACCTTCGCGCTCGACTCGCACCCCCGCTCGCTCCCCGCGTACGACCACGACCATCTCGGCGAGTGCTTCGACGCCCTCGACCGGCACATCCGCGCGCACCTGGAGATCATCATACCGAGCAGCACGGTGGCGATCCCACTGCGACGCGCCGAGGCGTACCTGTACACGGGCGCCGTCGCCGACCAGCGCTGCTTCGGCCGCTCGCGCTGGATTCTCGGCCTTCGCTCGTCGGTGGGCGAGGCGGAGACGATCAACCGGGTGCCGAGGCTGGTGAAGGTGTGCTCGGCGAAGTTCACGCCCGAGCTCGTCCGGCGCGCCTACCCCGGACTCACTCTGGAGTACCTCCCGAGTCCGCCGGCGGCCATCTCGCCGCGGGTGGACACGCAGTACTTCGCGATCAGCAAGGCCGGGCCGTGCTGGGACACCCTCGTCCAGACGCACGAGGTGGGGATCTACGTCCCGGATGCGCTCCCCGCCGCGGAGCTGGAGCTGCTCGTGATGCTCGAGGGCTGATCGCGCGAGAGGTGGCGGGAACGGGGGCGGGCATGTAGCTTCGCCCTGGCGCCGCGCCGCGCGGCGCCCGCCTCCCGCCGGCAGCTCCCCATCGCCGGCGCACGCTCGGACATCCGTTCGACCAGGTGCTTCGCGATGACACATCCCACGCCGGTCGCCTCGCCCCCCTCGGGCGACGCCGGCTCCTTCGCCCGTCGCGGCCAGCTCGCGTTGGCCGTACAGGAAGTGCTCACGGCCACCGTCCGCCTGCGCGCGAACCGTCAGGTGGCGGCCGACGCCGACTCGTTTCGCCGGCACATCAAGCAGGTGCTGGCCGCGGCCGAGCAGGAGGCGCGGCGCGCGGGGTACGCCGATGACCAGATCCGCCTCGCGCTCTACGCGGTGGTGACGTTCCTCGACGAGTCGGTGCTCAACTCCACGCAGCCCATGTTCGCGGACTGGCCGCGCAAGCCGCTGCAGGATGAGATCTTCGGCGGGCACCTCGGGGGGGAGCTGTTCTTCCAGAACCTGCAGGCGCTGCTCGCCCAGCCGGACTCCGAGGACCTCGCCGATGTGCTCGAGGTGCTGCAGCTGTGCATGCTGCTCGGCTTCCACGGCCGCTACGGCGCCGCCGACCGCGGCGAGCTGCAGATGCTCATGTCGCGAGTCGCCGACAAGATGACGCGCATCCGCGGCGCCTTCGGCCCGCTCGCGCCGTCGTGGGCGCCGCCGGCCGGCGCGATCCCGAGCGCCGGGAAGGATCCGTGGCTCAGGTGGCTCGGGTTCGGCGCGGCGATCACGGTCGTGCTCGCGTGCGCGTCGTTCTTCATCTTCCAGCTCTCGCTGCGCGGCGGGATCGCCGAGCTGCACGCGCTCGTTCCGCAGATCGTTCGCTGACCGCGCCGCGCCCCCACCGCGCCACCGCCCCATTCACCCTCGATCCGCTCATGACGCGCAAGGCGAGAATCTGGCTGATCGCCGCCGCGATCTTCGTGGCCTTCATCATCCTCGCGTGGTTCCTCGGCTCGGCGCTCGCCCTTCGCGGGAGCGACCTCTGGGTGTTCCGCATCGGCCTGTGGGTGCTGGGGCTGGTGGCGGCGGGGGTGATCCTGTGGTTCTTCCTGCGCGGCACGAGCGCGCCCCCGGCGACGGCGGCGCGAGCGGACGACGTGGATGGCACCGTGGCCGCGGCGCGCGCCGCGCTGGCCACGGCGCGGGTGGGCGGGAAGACGCGCACGATGGCGCGGCTGCCGATGGTGCTCGTGCTCGGCGGCGAGGGGAGCGCGAAGACCACCACCATCGTGCGCTCGGGACTGGAGCCGGAGCTGCTCGCCGGCGGCGTGTTCGCCGGCGAGACGGTCGCGCCCACGCGCGGGGTCAACGTCTGGTTCGGCTCCGGCACCGTGTTCCTCGAGTCGGGGGGCGCGCTCGCCGGCGATGCCTCGCGGTTCGCGCGGGTGATCCGGCATCTGCGGCCGCGCCGCGCCTCGGCCGTGTTCGGCGGTGGCGCGCTGGCGCCGCGCGTGGCGGTGGTGTGCGTGAGCGTGGAGGACCTCATGCGACCGGGCGCGAGCGAGTCGGCGCTGACGCTCGCCCGAACGCTGCGCGCGCGCCTCGGGGAGGTGTCCAGGTCGCTCGGGATCAAGCTGCCGGTGTACGTGGTGTTCACCAAGGCCGACCGCATCCCGTACTTCGCGGACTACGTCCAGAATCTCTCGAACGACGAGGCGCGCCAGGTGCTCGGCGTCACGCTGCCTGGCGACGACGGCGCCGCCGGACAGTACGCCGACCGGCAGACCAAGCGGGTGACCGACGCGTTCCAGCGGCTGTTCCGCTCGCTCGCCGACCACCGGCTGCAGCTCCTGGCACGCGAGAACGCGCCGGAGCGGAAGCCGGGCGCGTACGAGTTTCCGCGGGAGCTGCGGAAGCTCGCGCCGCTGGCGGTGCAGTTCCTCGTCGAGCTGGGGAAGCCGAGCCAGCTCCAGGTGAGCCCGTTCCTGCGCGGCTTCTACTTCGCGGGCGTCCGCGCGATCATCGTGACCGAGCAGCCCTCGGCGAGCGCGGCCCCCGCGAGCGCGGCGCGCGCCGGCGCGGGGATGGCGGCCACGGGCGTGTTCAACCCGGGCCAGTTCGCCGTCCAGGCGCCGGCGCCGGCTCCGGTCGCGAGCACGACGCGCAAGGTGCCGCAGTGGGTGTTCCTCGACCGTCTCTTCCCCGACGTGGTGCTCGCGGACGGCGCGGCGATGGCGGTCACGCGCGGCGGCTCGCGCGTGAACGTGCCGCGACGCGCGCTGCTCGCCGCGGTGATGGTGCTCGCCATCGCCGCGGGCGCGGCCCTCGCGACGAGCTGGCGTGGCAACCGCCGCCTGCAACGCGACACGATCTCCGCCGCGCGGGCGATGGCGGCGCTTCCCACGGTCGGGCGGAACGTTCCCACGACCGACCTGCTCGCGCGGCTCGACTCCCTGCGCACGCGCCTCGACGTGCTCGGACGCTACGAGCGCGAGGGGGCGCCGCTGCATCTGCGTTGGGGGCTGTACGCGGGCTCCGCGCTCTATCCCGAGGCGCGGCGTGTCTACTTCGCCGGATTCGACAAGCTGCTCTTCGGCGGCACGCGGGAGACGATCGCCAACACGCTGCGCACGCTTCCCGACACGCCCGGCGCCGCCGATGACTACGGCGCGACGTACAACCTGCTCAAGGCCTACCTCATCACGACGTCCTTCCCGGCGCGGAGCACCTCCGAGTTCCTCACGCCGGTGCTCGTGCAGAGCTGGCTGGGCGGGCGGCCGCTCGACTCCGCGCGCACGCAGCTCGCCCAGCAGCAGTTCGCCTACTACGCGAGCGAGCTGCGGTACGGCAACCCGTACGCGTACCAGGCCGACGTGGGGACGGTGACGCACGCCCGCGCGTACCTGAACAAGTTCGCCGGGGCCGAGCGCATCTACCAGTTCATGCTCTCCGAGGCGGCGAAGCAGAATCCGCCCGTGCAGTTCAACCGGAAGTATCCCGGCTCGAGCGCGTACCTGGTGGACGCGTACGAGGTGCCCGGCGCGTTCACGAAAGGCGGGCACGCGTTCATGCTCGGCGCGTTCAAGAACGCCGACCGGTTCTTCGAGGGGGAGAGCTGGGTGCTCGGCGACCAGGCCGCGGGGCGGATGGACAGGGACAAGGTGCTGCAGGAGCTGCGCGCGCGGTACGAGGCCGACTACGTCCGGCACTGGCGCGCGTTCCTCCAGGCCGCGGCGGTGGTGCGCTACGCCAACGTGAAGGATGCGTCGAAGAAGCTGTCCATGCTCGCGGGGAACACGTCGCCGCTGCTCGAGCTGTTCGCGCTGGCCGCGCAGAACACGGCCGTCGACAGCGGCGCGATCGGCGCCACGATGCAGCCGGTCCAGGTGGTGACGCCGCCGGCCGTGACGGACAAGCTCGTGGGCCAATCCAATCAGGAGTACATGACGGCGCTCGCGCAGCTCCAGGCGGCGATCGACCAGGTGGCGAACGCGCCGGTCGGCGGCGCCGATGCCGCCATGACGCAGACGACGACGAGCGCGGCGCTCGCCAAGGTGGCCGCCCAGAAGATCGCGCAGCAGTTTCGCGTGGTGGGGGACGGCGCGGTCAGCACCGCCGCGCTCCGCCTGCTGCAGGAGCCGATCACGTACGCCGAGCCGCTCGTGCGCAACTTCGGCGTGGGAGAGCTGAACGGAAAGGGCGGGAGCTTCTGCGCGCGCGCGGCGCCGGTCCTCGCCAAGTATCCGTTCGACCCGGATGCCGCGACGCAGGCGACCCCCGACGAGGTGGCGACGATCTTCAAGCCGGGCACCGGCGCGCTCTGGACGTTCTACGGCGAGGCGCTCCAGAACGTGATCGTGAAGGAGGGCGACGCGTACGTGGCGAAGCCGGGCGGCACGCCCGCGATCTCGCCCACGTTCGTGGCGTTCTTCAATCGCGCGGCGTCGGTGAGCAGCGCGCTCTTTCCCGACGGAGCCAGCGAGCCGCGCCTCACCTTCACCCTCAAGCCGGTGCTCGCCCAGGGGATGTCCGATCTCGCGGTCACCATCGAGGGGCAGACCATGGAGTTCTCGAAGAAGGCGGAGACGCGCCAGTTCTCGTGGACCGGCTCCGCCAGCGGGAACGCGGCGCTCTCCGGGAAGATCGGGAAGACCGACTTCAAGGTGCTCGCCTTCCAGGGCCCGTGGGCGGTGTTCGAGATGTTCAATCAGGCGGACCGCTGGCAGACGATGGGGAACGTGCACACGGTGGAGTGGGTGGTGCGCACGGGCGGGCAGCCGATGACGCTCAAGGACGGGACGCAGGTGAAGGTGGCGTTCGAGGTGAACCTCGGCAGCGCGCCTCCGGTGCTGCGGAAGGGGTACTTCGCGGGGCTGCACTGCGTGTCTCGCGTGGCGCGTTGAAGGCGGGGCGCCTCGAGGCGGGGCGCGGAGCGCGGGACGCGGGACGCGGGAGATGGAGACTGAGCGACACGAGGCCGGCGCGCGCCGGCCTCGTGTCGCATTCCATACTCCACTCCGGCCTCCGGTCCCCGTCCCCTGGCCCCGGCTCGCGCCCCGCGCCCCGCGCCCCGCCTGCCGCGTGAGGCCTGCGTCTTGCGTGGCTGTGCCATGGCGCGAGCGAGCGGAGCGGTGGATCGTCCGCCGCGCGCTCGCGCTCGAGGGGCGCTGCGCCCTGGCATCACATCCACCCCGAGACCCACGTTGTTGACGCACCTCGGCGCCGATCTTCGCGAGATGGCGCGCGAGCAGGTCGAGTACCGCGAGCTCCTGCTGAGCATCGTCCGGCGCGACCTGCTGCTCCGCTACAAGCAGACGTTCATGGGCTTCGGCTGGGCGATCTTCATGCCCGTGCTGAACACGGCGATCTTTTCCGTGATCTTCACCCGCGTGGCCCCCATCGACACCGGGATGCCCTACCCCGTGTTCGCCTTCGCCGGCCTCCTCCCCTGGAACTTCTTCGCCTCGTCGCTGCGCTTCTCGGTGACGTCGCTCACCGGGAACGTCGCGCTGGTGACCAAGGTCTACTTCCCACGCGAGCTCTTCCCGCTCTCCGCGGTCCTCGTGTCGCTGGTGGACTTCGCCGTGGCATCGTTGGTGCTCGTGGGACTCATGGTGTACTACCACATCGGCGTGACGTGGACGGTCGTGCTGCTCCCGGTGGTCCTGGCCGTGCAGCTCGCGTTCACCGCCGGGGTGGCGCTGTTGCTGTCCATGGCCAACCTGTTCTATCGCGACGTGAAGTACCTGTTCGAGATCCTGATCACGGTGTGGATGTTCGCCACGGCGGTGGTGTATCCCATCGACCGCGTGGGCGGCCGCCTCGGCGCCCTGCTCGCGCTCAATCCGATGACGCCGATCATCGACGCGTACCGCGACGTGCTGCTGCGCGGCACCCTGCCCCCCGCGGGTCCGTTCGGCGTGGCGGCGGCGATCTCCGTGCTCACCCTCGTCGTCGCCTGGCTGCTCTTCCATCGCGCGGAGTTCCGCTTTGCCGAGAGCATCTGACGCGGCGCCGGCCGTCATCTTCGACGGCGTGTGGAAGAAGTTCCGCCGCGGCGAGCGGGACGACAGCCTGCGCGATCTCATCCCGAGGCTCGCGCGCCGGGTGGTACGCGGGCCGAGGCGCGCCGACGAGCTGCAGGCGGAGGCGGGAGACTTCTGGGCGCTGCGCGACGTCTCGTTCGAGGTGCGTCCGGGGGAGGTGCTCGGCATCATCGGGCCGAACGGCGCGGGGAAGTCCACGATCCTCAAGCTGCTCACGCGCATCATGCGCCCCACGCGCGGGCGATGCGCGGTGCACGGGCGCGCCGGCGCGCTGATCGAGGTGGCCGCGGGGTTCCACCCCGACCTCACCGGGCGCGAGAACGTCTATCTCCAGGGCGCGATCATGGGGATGCGGCGCGTCGAGATCGCCCGCAAGATGGACGAGATCATCGAGTTCGCCGGCCTCGGCGACTTCATGGACACGCAGGTGAAGCGCTTCTCGAGCGGGATGCACGCGCGTCTCGGCTTCTCCATCGCCGCGCACCTCGACCCGGACGTGCTCATCATCGACGAGGTGCTGAGCGTGGGCGACATGGCGTTCCAGCAGCGATGCCTGGAGCGCATGCACCACTTCCGCAACCGCGGGGTGGCGATCGTCTTCGTGTCGCACAACCTCCAGCAGGTGGCCGACCTCTGCGACCAGGCGGTGTTCCTCTACCGCGAGGTGCGCGCGCAGGGCCCGGTGCAGGAGGTGATCGCCGCGTACCTGGGCGAGGCCGGCGTGAGCGGCGGGAGCGTCACGGGAGAGCCGGTGGACATCCTCGGCGCCCGCCTCACCGACCCCGAGGGCCGGCCGGTGACGAGCATCCCGCCGGGGGCGCCGCTCCGCCTCGCCGTCGACTACCTCGCGCGCGAGACGACGGGCGACTTCCACTTCGGCTTCGTGCTCCGCCGCTCCACGGACAATCTCATCGTCTACGACGGAAACATCGCGGCGAGCGAGGTCGGGCTCGACCCCGTGCGCGCCGGCGGCCGCTTTCGCCTGCACTTCGACTTCCGCGCGCACCTGACGCGCGGGCAGTACCATCTCGAATGCCACGTCTTCCACAACCCCAGCCAGCGGTACCTGGGTCGCCTCTCCCCCGCGGGCGTGCTCACCGTCGCCGAGACGCGCACGTACGCCGGGATCGCCGACATCGAGCTGGCCTGCGAGCGCGTGGAGCTCGCCGAGGGCGCGCCCGGTCGCGCGCTGCACCTGGCGGGGTGAACCACGCTTTTCCGCGCGCGGGCACGATTCGTGACTCCCGCGTCACCGTCAGCCCGTCGCACCGATGCCTGGTCGTCGTATGATGCAGTCCGCGCCGTCGCCCACCGTCGCCGTCATCATCCCCTGCTACCGGCAGGCACACCTGCTCCCGCAGGCGATCGAGAGCGCACTCGCCCAGACGCGCCCCGCCACGGAGATCATCGTGGTGGACGACGGCTCGCCGGACGACGTGGAGCGCGTGGTGCGCCGCTATCCCGGGGTACGCTGCATCCGGCAGGAGAACCAGGGACTCTCCGCCGCGCGCAACACCGGACTCGCCGCCGCGCGCTCCGAGCTGGTGATCTTCCTCGACGCGGACGACAGGCTCCTCCCCGACGCGATCGCTGCCGGCGTCGCGTGCATCGCCGGATGCGACGACTGCGCGTTCGTGTTCGGCGAGTTCCGGTTCATGACGGAGGACGGCACGCCGCGCGGCACGCGCGTGCGCCCGCCGGTGAAGGGGGGCGATCTCTACCGGGCGCTCCTGCGGCAGAACCACGTGGAGATGACGGCGACCGTGCTGTTCCGGCGCGCGACGGTGGCGGCGGAGGGGGGCTTCGATCCCACGCTGCGCTCGTCCGAGGACTACGACCTCCTGCTGCGGCTCGCGCGACGCTACCCGGCGCGGTGGCACGAGACGCTGGTGGCCGAGTACCGCCGGTACGCCCACGCCGGGCAGAGCATGTCCAACTCCCCCGCCATGATGCTGCGCGCGACGATGCGCGTGCTCCACGCGCAGTGGCCGTACGTGCGCGGGGACGCGGTCCGCGAGGCGGCGCTGCGGCGCGGCATCCGCTTCTTCCAGGATTACTACGGCGGCGAGCTGATCGAACGCGTGCGCGCGCTCGCGCGCGCCGGCGCGTGGGCCGAGGCAGCACGATCCGTGGGCACCCTGCTCCGCCACTACCCGCGCGGGATCGCCGAGCGGATCGCGCGGCGGACGCGCGCGGCGCTGCGCATCGCGCACTCGTGAGCCGGGCGCGCGGATGAGCGAATCGCGCGCGGTCCGACTCGCCGCGCGCGGAAAATGCGCGAAAAAGTGTGCGTCTCGATGCGGCGCGCGGCCTGATGGGCACGATTCGTGAGGGCAGGCGACCGTCCGTCGAAATGTCGCACCCGCAGCATGGTGGTTCGAAGTATGAGTCGTACCCCGTCGTCTTCCCATGTCGCCGTCGTGATTCCCTGCTACCGGCAGGCGCACTTCCTCCCCGAAGCGATCGAGAGCGTGCTCGCCCAGACCTTGCCCGCCGCCGAGATCGTCGTCATCGACGACGGATCGCCGGATGATGTGGCGGGCGTGGCCAGCCGCTACCCGGAGGTCCGCTACATCCGGCAGGAGAACCAGGGGCTCTCCGCCGCGCGCAACACCGGCATCCGCGCGACGTCCAGCGAGCTGCTCGTCTTCCTCGACTCCGATGATCGGCTGCTGCCGCGCGCGCTCGAGCGCGGCGCCGCGCACCTCGAGGCACGGCCTGACTGCGGCTTCGCCGCCGGGCGCATGCAGGTCATCGACGCCAAGGGCGCGCTGATCAAGCCGTGGAAGCCCTTCCCCGAGGCCGAGGACTACCGCGAGCGCATGCTGTACGATCACTGCGGCATCTATCCCGTGACCACGATGTACCGCCGGTGGGCGATCGAAGCGGTGGGCGGGGGCTTCGACCCGACCCTCCGCTCGGCGGAGGACTGGGACATGGATCTGCGCATCGCGCGGCGCTTCCCGTTCCACCTCTACAACGAGCCGGTGGCCGAGTACCGCCGCCACGGCACGAACATGACGCAGAACAGCCGCGTGATGATGACGTCGATCCTGCGCGTGCAGCACGCGCAGCGGCGGTGGGTGCGCGGCAACCGCCGCATGGAGGCGGCGTACCGCGCCGGCGTGCGGCACGTGCAGCGCAGCTTCGGGGAGATCATCATCGACCAGATCCACGCGGACGCGCGCGAGCGCCGCTGGCTCGCGGTGCTCGACAAGCTGGCGCTGCTCGCGCGCTGGTATCCGCGGGTGGTGCTGGATCGCGCGGAGATGAAGCTGCGCCGGTTGCGTGAGCGAATCGCCCCGGAGCGCAGTCAGGCGCGGTCGAGTGGGTGAGAGAGGCGGCTGTCGGCTCTAAGTCCTAGGCTCTCGGGACGACGTGGCTGTCGGTCATCGGCCATCGGCTCTCGGCTCGCTGCACACGCCGAGAGCTCTCCACGCTGCGCAGGTAGCCGATGGCCGACAGCCGCCTCTTCCCCAACGCCCTCCTCACCTCCCCACGTACCGCTCGAACAGCTCGTCGAGCGCCCGCGCGGGGTGTTCCGTGAGGCCGCCGTGGACGGGGGAGCATTGGATCACGTCCGAGCGGGGCGCCGTGAGCCAGTGGAACCGTTCCGACGTCGGCGCGAGCGCCACCGGCCCCGCGGCCGGATCGCCGGCGCCGATCGCCTCGCACGCGCGCAGGTAGCGCGCGAGCAGCTCCACATCCACGTCGCGCACGCGAGCGCGCAGCGCATCGACGTCGGCGAGCACCCGCACCCCGAGGAACTCCTCGGTCCGCGCGTGCACCACCACCCCCACCGGCACGAACTCGCCGAGGTGCACGTGCGGCACCGCGCGGAGCACGGCGAAGTCGTAGGCGATCCAGCGATCGACGCTCATCGGCGGGCGGAGAGAGGGGTCGGCGGCTCGCGCAACAGCCGCTCGCGGGCGGCGATCGCCTCGGCGACGAAGGCACGTGGCGCGCGGAGGCGCGTGGCGAGGTACCCGCGGTAGCGCTCGCGAGCCTCGGCGGGGGTGGCGCTCCCCGCGTAGGCCTCGGCGAGGAGCGCGTCGGGAATGCGCGACAGCACGTCGTCGAGCACCGTCTCGGTGAGCAGTGGAGCGAGTCGCGCGTCCGCGCCCTCGATGTCCGCCGCGCGATCGAGCAGGACGTGACGAGAGATGAGCGGGAAGGGCGAGCGCGTGCGCGCCTCGTCCACGCGGCTCCAATCGTGATGCGCGTAGAGCGCGGCACCGTGGTCGATGAGCCACGGCGTCCGCCGCCAGATGAGCAGGTTCGGGTTGTGATGCGTGCGATCCGGGTTCGTGAGCAGCGCGTCGAACCACACCACCGCGGCCGCGAGCGCGGTGCTCACGTGCTCGCCGGCGGCCGTGGGATCGAAGTTGAAGGCGCCGTCGAGAAAGCGCGCGCCCACGTTGATCCCGTGGCTCGCCCGGAGCAGGTCCTGGATCTCCGGGTCGGGCTCCGCCCGCCCGAACGGGGGCGGGACCTCCACGATCGCGAGCTCCGGCGTGGGGAGCGACAGTGCGCCGGCGAGGAGACCGGCGATGAGCTCCGCCACGAGCGCCTTCGCCCCCTGCCCCGCGCCGCGGAACTTGACCACGAACAGGTCCCCCTCGCCCGTCTCCACCACGGCGGGAAGGGAGCCGCCCTCGCGAAGGGGCTGCACGTAGCGTACGGCCGTGTGCGTGGGAAGCGGTTGCACGGTGAGCGGGTGAGCGATGGTCCGGGTTGGCCGATCCGGGTTGGCCGATCCGGGTTGGCCGAGAGGAGGCGGGCGTCGGCTCGGGCGGGAGCGACCGCCGGCGCGTCGTCCCTCCGTCCCGGCGCCCGCGGCGGTGGTATCGTGGAGGCAATCTGCTCGCGCGCGTGACGGATCGGAAGCGACGGGTGTCCCTTGGCGGAGCACGGACGCCATGGCAAGCGACCTGCACTACGGGGAGCGGAACTCACCCCCGAGGTAGCCGCCGATGCAGACCACCCGGGCCCTCGAGCAGGGCCTCCTGAAGCACTTGCTGACCGACCCCGTCACCGGCCTCCCGAACGAGCTCTACGCCGATCTCATGCGCGACCGGGAGGAGACCCGGGCGCGACGGAACGGCGGCGCGGTCGTGTACCTCGACATGCACGTGCGCGGCGGGAACGAGCAGATCCGTCGCATGCTGGTCATTCACCTGTGCACGCTGCTCCGCGACTGCGACGTGGTGGCCTCCCAGGGGTGGCACCGGCTGCTGGTGCTCGCGACCGTCGGGGCCCCGACCGACCGCGACGCGGTGGTGCAGCGCATTCTCAGCTCGCTGGCCGACCTCAACGAGGGCCTCGCCCCCGATCTCGCGCTGTCGGTGGAGATCGAGCCCGCCGAGCCGGCCGCGACGGAGGGAGAGGCTACGGCTCGTCGAGCTCGTAGTACGCCTCGATCGCCCACGCGACGGCGCGATCGGTGAGCACGCCCCGGAACCAGTCCCGCATCTCCGGGAGCGCGACGTCGCGCACCAGCACCTTCACACCAACGATCAGCCGCTCGGGAGGGAGACCGGCGTCGCGCGCGCTCCGCGCGTAGCGCGCGATCGCGTCTCGCAGCTCGGGGGACGCGAACGCGTGCGTGCGCTGCGCCGCCTCGATCGCGCGAACCACCCGGGCCGCATCTCCGTGCCCCCGGGCCGACGACAGGTAGTCACCCGGTTCCGATCCGATGCCCTCTGGCGTGAGCGCGTGGATGTCGTCCTCGCTCGTCGTCATGGCTGCCCCGCCCTGCAAGAACCGGGCGCGGCCGTGGGGGGGAGAGCGGCGAGCGGCACGATGCGGCCGTCGGCCATCGGCTCTCGGCTCTCGGCTCTCGGCTCTCGGCCATCAGCTACGGCACACCCTGGGAGCTCTCCATGCTGTGCAGTAGCCGAGAGCCGATGGCCGAGAGCTGACAGCCGTGTCTTCCCGAGAGCCTAGGCCCGAGAGCCGACAGCCGGCTCTACGCCAGCGCCGAGCCCCTGTTGCCCCCTGACCGCCCGGTCGTCAGTGGGATGTGCGCAACGGTGTTCCGGCGCCGATGCCGCTTCGATCCCCCACAGCGACCCCGCTCATGTCGCCACGTCCCACTGCTCCCTGCCCGCACGACCGCCGGCCCGGCACCAAGGTGTGCCTGCACTGCCGGCGCGAGGCGCGCCTCGCCGCGCGCAGCCGGCGAATCCGCGCGATCGCCCGGGTGGCGGTCGGCGCCGTCACGATCGCCATCCTCGGCGCCATCGGGGTCGCGGCCGCGAGCGCGCTGCACGACGACACCGGCTCCCCCATCCTGCTCCGCGCCGCCTCGGCCGGGAGCACCACCACGGTCGCCTCGTCAGGCGAGCCGGTGGCCGCCCGGCCACGGAGCGCCGCCCCGGGCGTGGCGGCGGCAGCGCCGCGCCCCGTGGTGGCCGAGGGGCGCACGGAGCTGCACGGCGGCATCTACGCCGAGCGCGTCGGCGACACGGTGACCGTCCACTTCGACACCCAGCTCGACCGCACGCGACGCCCGCCGAAATTCGAGCGGATCGTGCGCGCGACCCTCCCCGTGGTCTACGGCGCGCCCGCCGATTCGGCGCTGGCGGCGCTCCCGGAGGGGGCCATCGCGCAAGCGGGTGATCTGCTCACCGAGCTCCCCGTGCGCGGCGTGCGCGTACCGCTGGCCGGCGGCTGGACGCTCACCGTCCTTCCGCAGACGCGCCCCGGCGAGGACGGTCCACTCGTCATCGCCTACCGCGCGACCGTCGCGCGCTGACCGGGCCGCCGCGCCGAGCGCGGCGGCTCGATGTGCTCGAGCACCCAACCGTCCGGATCGAGCGCCACGCTCGTCGGCGGCGCCGGTACGCCGATGCGCACCTCCTGCACCGCGACGGAGTCGGTGACGACGAGCGTGGTGTCGCCGGCGGGGGTCCGGATTCGCAGGTCCAGCGGCATCCGGAACGGGGCGCCGGATTGCGTCTGCCGGATGGAGACCACCACCGTGCGCTTCCCCGCCAGCCCCGCCCTCCCCGCCCCGGCCGCGGCGCGCCACGACAGCGCGTACGAGGGGCGGCCGGAGCGCAGCAGCCACTCGTCGAAGAACCAGCCGAGCGGCGCGCCGTACGCCCGCTCGCACGCCTGCCGGAAGTCGCGCGTCGTCACCGGCGCGCGACCGTGGTCGCGCACCCAGCCGCGCAGCACGCTCCGGAACGTCGTGTCTCCGATCACGTGCCGCAGCATGTGCAGCACCCACGCCCCCTTGTTGAAGGTGGTGTGGGTGAACATGCGCGACACGTCCGCCGAGTCGGGGAGCACGACGGTGCCGGCGAAATCGTCCGTGTCCAGCGCGCGCATCGCCCGCGCGTAGCTCGCTCTCCCCTCCACGTGCTCGCGCCAGAGCGCGCTGGCGTAGGTGGCGAATCCCTCGTTGAGCCAGATGTCCGACCAGTGGCGCACCGACACGTGATTCCCGAACCACTGGTGCGCGACCTCGTGCGCGATCGTCCGGTCGCTCGCGTGGTCCCCGGTGATCCAGGCGGCGCCGAGGCTGGTGATCGTCTGGTGCTCGCGATAGCCGTGCAGCGGGAACTCGGCGATGCCGTACTTCTCCCCGGCGTACGGGTACGCGCCGAACATCTCGGCGTACGCGCGGAGGATCTCCGGGATGCGCGACAGCGTGACGCGCGCCTTCGCCGAGTCCTCGGGGTACACGTCCAGCTCGATCGGGACCGGGCGCCCATCGAGCCCGACGTAGCGCATGGGCAGCGTGACGTAGTTCGTGGCGGCGACGGAGATGACGTCGGGGTAGATGGGTGAGCGGACCTCCCATCGGAAGGTGATCGTGCCGTCGGCGTTCGCGCGCCGCCATGCGAGCCGGCCGTTGGAGACGGCGACGAGAGGCGCCGGCACCGTGAAGACGAGCGTCGCGGAATCGGCCTTGTCGGCGGGCGTGTCGTGCGACGGCCACCAGTCGCGCGCGCTGTACGGGAGCCCGTAGGAGGCGACGATGGGTACACCGGCGTGCGTGCCGAAGTGGAGCCCTCCCTCGCCGCGCGCGCCGGCGCCGCGCTCACCGGCGTAGCGGATGGTGAAGTCGAGCGTGTCCCCGGCGCGCGCCCGGCGCGGCAGCGTGATCACGAGCGCGTCGCCGTGCCGCCAGAAGAGCAGCGCTCGCCCGTGCGAGCGCACCGCGCTCACGTGCATCGTGGGCGCGAGCTGGAGCGGCGCGCTGGTCGTGGGGCGCAGCGCGCGCGCGACGAGGCGCACGCGCCCCGAGACGGTGGCCGCGGCGGGATCGAGCGACAGGTCGAGCGCGTAGTAGAGCACGTCGATGGCCGCGGTGCTGTCGTCGATCGCCCGCGCGGGAGCCGCGTACGGGGTCGGCCCGGGTCCGTGGCGCCGCGCCGTGGAGCCGGCCGCCCCGTGCCGGAGCGGCGTCGGGGCGCCGGCGCGCCAGGCGAGCACCACGTCGGCGATGGTGGCCCCCGCGAAGGTGGCGACGGCGAAGGGGAGCGCGAGGAGGGCGATGGCATCGATCGCGGTCGCCGTGAACCGGCGAACGCCGAGCAGTCGGACGGTGCGCATGGTGGCTGCATGCTACGCCCGGAGTGGTGCGGGCGCGACTGGCCTGCGCGCCACCATGCGTTAAGATTGGGCCATGTCCCCCGCCAATGCCGCCGCGCGCCGAGCCACCGTCGCGATCCTCGTGCTCGACTCGGTGGTCCCGTTCGACCTCGGCGTCCCGCTCGCCGTCTTCGGCACCGCGCCCTTCGAGGGCGCGACGGCGCCCTACACCGTGCGCGTGTGCGCGACGCGCCGGGGGCCCGTATCGATGGCGGGCGCCCCCCCGCTCCTCGTGTCGCTGGGGCTCGGCGCGCTCGCGTCCGCCGACACGATCATCGTGCCGGGGATCGACGACCTCGACCGGCCGATCCCACCCCGCGTGTGCGCGGCGCTCCGTGCCGCGTACGACCGGGGCGCTCGCATCGCGTCCATCTGCACGGGCGCGTTCGTCCTCGCGGCGGCCGGGCTGCTCGACGGCCGCGTCGCCACCACGCACTGGCGCAACGCGGCGGCGCTCGCCGAGCGCCACCCCGCCGTGCGCGTGGACCCGCGCGTGCTGTACGTGGACGACGGGCGACTGCTCACCTCCGCTGGGGTGGCAGCGGGGATCGACCTCTGCCTCCACCTCGTCCGCCGCGACCACGGCGCGGCGGTGGCCAACGGCGTGGCGCGCCGGCTGGTCGTGGCGCCGCAGCGCGCCGGGGGGCAGGCGCAGTTCGTGGAGGCGCCGGTCCCCACCGACGGCGGCGGGCTCGAGCCCACGCGTAGCTGGGCGCTGCAGCGCCTCGGCGCGCCGCTCACGCTCGACGCGCTGGCCGCGCACGCGCGTCTCTCCCGTCGCACCTTCACGCGCCGCTTTCGCGCCGAGACCGGCGTCTCCCCCCTCCGCTGGCTCGTGCACCAGCGCGTGCTCGTCGCGCGCCACCTGCTCGAGACGACGGACGAGCCGGTCGAGCGCATCGCCGCGCGCACCGGCTTCGGCTCCGCCCTCTCGCTGCGACTGCACTTTCGTGGGGCGATGAAGACGAC
>DASUXC010000072.1:0-80173 GCA_036378095.1 Gemmatimonadaceae bacterium
ACGCCGCCGCGCACGCAGGCCGCGCTCCTCGAGGCGATGCAGGAGCGGCACGTCACGGCCGCGGGGGAGACGATGGTCCTCCCCAAGCCGTTCTTCGTGCTGGCGACGCAGAACCCGATCGAGCAGGAGGGGACCTACCCCTTGCCCGAGGCGCAGCTCGACCGCTTCCTGTTCGACATCCGCATCGGCTACCCGAGCGAGGCGGAGGAGGTCGGGATCCTGCGCGCCACCACCGGCGCCTCGGAGGTGGAGCTCGAGCCGGTGCTCGACGCCGAGCAGGCGATCGGGCTCCAGCGGCTGGTGCGCGCGATCCCCGCGGCGGAGCCCGCGCTGCGCTACGCGGCGGCGCTCGCGCGCGCCACGCGCCCCGACGGCGCCGACGTCCTCCCCATGGTGCGGCAGTACGTGCGCTGGGGAGCGGGGCCGCGCGCCGGGCAGGCGCTGGTGCTCGGCGCGAAGGCGAACGCCCTTCTCGCCGGACGGTACGCGGTGTCGCCGGAGGACATCCGGCGCGTGGCGCACCCGGTGCTCCGCCACCGCGTCCTCCCCAACTACGCCGCGGAGGCGGAGGGGATCGGTCCGGAGCGGCTCATCGATGAGGTGCTCGAGCGCGTCCCACCTCCCCGGAGCGAGATCCGGTTGTGATCGCGCGCCGCGCGCCGGCGGAGGCGGGAGCCGGCGCGGAGCACGAAGGATGACCTTCCTCGCGCCGTGGGCGCTCGCCGTGGCGGGCGTGATGGCCGCGGGGCTCGTCGCGCTGCACTTGCTCGCGCGGCAGCGCCCGCGCGCGGCGTTCCTCCCCACCGCGCGCTTCGTGCCCGACCGTCCGGCGCACGCCAGCGAGCGCGCGGTGCGCCTCACCGACCTGGCGCTGCTCGCGCTGCGCGTGACGGCGGTGCTGCTGGTGGGCGCGGCGTTCGCCCGTCCCGTCCCGGTGCCCGGACACCGCGCGGTGGCGCGCATCGTGGTGGTGGACCGGTCGGCGTCGGCGCGCGATCCCGGGGAGGGTCTGGACAGCGCGGCGCGACTGATTCGCGCCGGCGACGTGCTCGTGCTGTTCGACTCGACGGCGCGCGCGGTGGCCGGCGCGGTGCGCGACTCGCTCGAGGGGGCGCGCACCGCGCCGGCGTCCCACGCGCCGGGCTCGCTCTCCGCGGCACTCGCCGCCGCGCTCCGTGCCGCCGCTCCGCTGCGCCTCGGCGCGGACTCGGCGGAGCTGGTGCTCGTCTCCCCGTTCGCCCGCGAGGAGTGGGACGACGCCACCGGCGCGATCCGCGCCGCGTGGTCCGGCCGCGCGCGGCTGGTGCATCTCGCGCCGGCGGCGCCCGACGGTCACGCCTCCTCGGGTGCGGACGCGGGTGTGGACGCGGGTGCGGACGCGGGTGTGGACGCTGGTGCGAGGCGCATCGAGGTGCTGCGCGCGACGCGCGGTGATCCGGTGCGCGCCACGGTGGCGCTGCTCGGCGCCCAGGGTGGGGCGGGGGCGGGGGACGGCACGGGTGTGCGCGTGCGCATCGACCGCGGCGCGCCGGAGACGGCCGACGTGGCGTGGGCGCGCGGGCGGGGGCACGTGCTCCTGCGCTGGCCCGCGACCCTGGCCGCCACCGCCGACGCGGCTCCGCCGAGCGGCGGCGCGGCGCGCGACACGGTGGGCGCGGTGGTCGCCGGGCCGGCGGTGCTGGTGGCCCCGTTCGCGCGCGAGGCGGCGCCCCCGCCCCCTCCGGGGCGCGTGGTGGCGCGCTGGGTGGATGGCGCGCCGGCGGCCACGGAGCGCTCGCTCGGCGCGGGGTGCGTGCGCGACGTGGCGATCGCCATTCCCGTCGCGGGCGACCTCGCGTTGCGCGACGGGGCGCGCGCGCTCGTGCGCGCGCTCGTCCGACCGTGCGGTCCCGCGCGCGATGCGCGTCCGATGCCCGACTCCATGCTCGCCGTGCTGCGCGGACCCCCGCGCCTGCTCGCCACGGACGCGCTCCCGGAGCGGCCGGCGCGTCCGAGCCGGCTCGCCGCGTGGCTCCTGGCCGCGGCGCTGGCGCTCCTCCTCGCCGAGCCGCTGCTGCGTCGCCCACGGCGCGAGGAGGCGCCGTGAGCGCGGGCGCCCCGCGCGCGCGCGCGCGCGTTCGCGCGACCCGGCTCGTGCTCGTCGCGAGCGCCGTGGGCGCGGCGGTGCTGTGGGCCCTCGCCGTATGGCTGCTCGCCCTCGCGCTCGTGGGCGCGTTGGACTGGCTGCTGTCGCTCCCCGGCGGCGCGCGCGTCCCCCTTCGCGCGGCGGCGCTCGCGCTCGGCGCCGTGGCGGCGGTGGTCGTGCTCTGGCGCGCGCGGCGGCTCCACTCCACGAACGCGGTGGCGCTGTGGATCGAGGAGCGGGTACCGACGCTGCGCTACGCGCTCGTGACGGCCGTGGATCCCGCATCCGTCGGCGCGACGTCGGAGCTCGAGCGCGCGGTGGACGGGGCGCGGTGGGCGGCGCCGGTGGCGCGCGCCGTGGCGCGTGCGCTCGCGCCGCCGTTGGGCCTCCTGCTCGCGGCGCTCGCCACGGCGGCGCTGCTGCCACCCGCCATCGTCGCGCGCCTCGGCACGCGCGCGGGAGCGGACGCATCGGGCGCGTCGGCGAGCGCGCCCGCCGCGCGCGCGAATCGCCTCGGCGGGCTGACCGTCACGATCACGCCGCCCGCGTACAGCGGCCTGGACGAGCGCACCGTGCGCGATCCGTCGAGCATCGCGGCGCTGCCGGGGAGCAGCGTGCGCGTGGAAGGGAAGGGGCGCGCCGCGGGACTCGACGCGCGCCTGGCGAGCGAGCGACTGGATGCGCGGGAGAGCGGCGCCCGGTGGCACGTGATTTTCGCCATGCCACCGCGCCCCGCCGCGCTGCGCCTGCGCGATGGTTCCGCCGAGCGGGTGCTCGTGCTCGCGCCTCGCCCCGACTCGGCGCCGGTGGTGACGCTCGTCGCACCCGCGCGCGACACGGTGCTCCGCGCTGCCGCCGGCGCGCTCTCCCTCGTCGCATCCGCCACCGACGACTTCGGCCTGGAGTCGGTGTGGCTGGAGTACATCGTGAGCTCCGGGGAGGGGGAGACGTTCACCTTCCGCTCCGGGGTGGCGCGGCGCTCGCGCGCGGCGCTCGCCCGGTCGTTCACGCTGCGCGCCGCGCTCCGTCTCGACTCGCTCCGCCTCCGCCCGGGCGACATCGTGCACGTGCGCGCGGTGGCCGTGGATGGGAACAGCGCCACCGGCCCCGACACCGGCACCTCGGAGACGCGCGCGCTCCGCGTGGCGCGCGCCGGGGAGTACGACTCGGTGGCGGTGGAGGGCGCGCCGCCGCCGGACGTCGACCAGTCGGCGCTCAGCGAGCGGATGCTCATCCAGCTCGCCGAGGCGTTGGAGCGCCGCCGGGCGACGCTCGGGCGGGCGACGCTCGTGCGCGAGTCGGGCGCGATCGCCCGGGACCAGCGGTCGCTGCGCACGCGGGTGGGAGACGTCATCTTCACTCGACTGGGGAGAGACACGGGCGCGGAGGAGTCGCCGGACGCGGCGCCGCGCGCGCCGATGACGCCGGAGCGGCTGCTCGCCGCCGCCGACTCGGCGACCGCCGCCGGGGGCGGGGCGCTGGACTTCGGGGGGGACGAGACGCCGGTGGTCGCGGCGAACCGTCCGCTGCTCGAGGCGTACGATGCGATGTGGGCGGCGGAGCGCGCGCTGAACGTGGGGGCGCTTCGGGACGCGCTGCCGAGCATGTACGCGGCGCTGGCCGCGATCCAGCGCGCGCGCGCCGCGGAGCGGCTCTACCTGCGCGGCAAGCCGGCCGCGGTGGTGGTGGACGTGGCGCGCGTGCGCCTCGCCGGCAAGCGCGACGACGCGGCGGCGGCCCCGCGCCTCCCCCGCGCGCCGCTCGACACCTCGGCCGCGGCGCGGACCACGCGGCTGGCCCGCGCCCTCGCGCTCCTCGCGCGCGGGGCGAGCGGCGCGGTGGACTCGCTCCTCCTCCTGCGCGTGGACGCGCTCGACCGCGATCCGCGGCTCGCCGCGGCGCTCGCAGACGCGGTGGAGGCGCTGCGCTCCGGGCGCGATGCGACCGAGCCGCTCGTGCGCGCGCGCCGCGCCGGCGGCGCGAGCGTGACGCGCGAGCCGGTGGGAGCGTGGGGAGGCGCATGGTGAGCGCGTTCACCTTCGCCACCGCGCAGTACGAGTCGGGCGACTGGGACAGCGCGCCGCTGGTTCCCGCCAACATCATCGACAGCATCGCGCGCTACACGAGCATCGACGTCGCGCCCACGGGCGTGGTGGTACCGCTCGCCTCGCCCGACCTGGCGCGGCATCCGTTCGTGTTTCTCACCGGGCACCTCCCGGTGCGCTTCACCGCCGCCGAGCGCGCGCAGCTCCGCCGGCTCGTCGATCGCGGCGGCATGCTGTTCGTGGACGATCACAACCACGACATCGACGGGGCGTTCCACCGGACGGCCACCGAGGAGATCCGGCGCGCGATCGGCCCGCTCGCCGAGCTGCCGAACACGCACCCGCTCTACTCCGCGTTCTTCACCTTTCCCGACGGACCGCCGAACACCACGCAGGAGCTGAACGGGTGGGGGGACAACCTCCTGCACCGGCACCTGCTCGCGGTGGAGCGCGACGGGCGGATCGCGGTGCTGTACAGCAACAAGGACTACAGCTCGGAGTGGGGATACCACCCGGAAAACAAGCGCTTCCAGTCGGTGGACAACACCCGCTTCGCGGTGAACATCATCGTGTATGCGCTCACGCGGTAGCGCCCGGGTGTGGGTCGAGCGCGCGATGCGCGTGGCGAGCCTGGCGCTCGTGGCGTGGATGGTGCGCGCCGCGCTGGCGCCGGGCGGCCGGCGCGCGGCCGCGCGCATGACGGCGTCCGGCGCGCTCGCCGACTCGCTGCGCGCGTGGACGCTCGACGCGCGCGCCGAGTCGCTGCACGTGACGCTCGACGCGACGCCGACGCGAGGCGCGCGCGCGTGGCTGGCGGCGCTCGCGCGGGCCGGGGCGGTGGTGCGGTGGTCGGCGCGGGGGCTCGCGCCGCTCGCCGTGGCTCGGGAGGACGCCAGCGATCCGGCAGGGGGCGGCCGCGTGCTCGTGGCCGGGCCGACCGGACGGGTGGTGCACCTGCGCGACGCGGCGGGGATGCTGGACAGCGTGCGCCTGGCGAGCGGCGCGTGGGAGGTGCGCGCGCCAGCGCTGGTGGGGCGCGTGGTGGCCACGCTCGGCGCGAGCGAGGCGGTCGCGGCGCCCGGCGATTCCCTGGCCGGGCGCGCGGTGGTGGTGCTCGGGCGCGCCGGGTGGGAGGGGAAGTTCGTCGTCGCCGCGCTCGAGGAGCGCGGGTGGCCGGTGGCGGCGCGGCTCGTGGTCGCGCCGGGCGTGAGCGTGGCGCAGGGCTCGCTCGCGCTCGACACCGCGCGCGTGGCGGCGGTGGTGGCGCTCGACACCAGCGCGGCGCGCGACGCCGCGCGCATCGCGCGATTCGTGCGCGAGGGGGGCGGGGTGGTGCTGGCCGGCGATGCCGCGCGAGCGCCGGCGCTCGCGCGGCTCGCCGCCGGGCGGGTGGGGGAGCGCGTGCGCGCGGCCTCGCTCTCGCTCGCCGGCGCCGATCCGCGGCGCGCGCTCGGCTTCTGGTCCATCGGGCCGCTCGCTCCCGACGCCGTGCCGCTCGAGTCGCGTGACGGGCGCGTGGCGGCGGCCGCGCGCCGTCTGGGCGCCGGACGCGTGGTGCAGGTGGGGTACGACGAGACGTGGCGGTGGCGCCTGGGCGGCGACGCCGGCGCGCCAGAGGCGCACCGCGCCTGGTGGGCGGGGGTGGTGGCGAGCGCCGCCTACCGGGCGAGCGTGCCGCGCGCGGCCGCGGCCGCCGACCGCGCCGAGGCCGATCCCGCGCCCTTCGCCGCCACGGTGAGCGCGATCGGCGCGCCGACCACGCCGCCGCCATCCCCGGCAGTTCCGACACTCCCGCGCGGGCTCGAGTGGTGGATGCTCGCGCTGCTCTTTCTCCTGCTCGCCGGCGAGTGGCTCTCTCGCCGCGCCCGAGGTGCTCCATGACCGTCGCCTTCATCTCCCACGCCGACTGCGGCCGGCACGACACCGGGTGGGGACACCCGGAGCACGTGGGCCGCCTGCGATCGATCACCCGCGCGCTGCGCGACCGGCACGAGCTCTTCGCCTCGGTGGAGCACGTGGAGGGGCGTCACGCGACCGCGGACGAGCTCGCGCTCGTGCACGCCACCGCCTACGTGGAGCGCGTGGAAGCGCTCGCGCGGGCCGGCGGCGGGCGGCTCGATCCCGACACGGTGGAGAGCGAAGGCTCGTGGGACGCGGCCACCGCCGCCGCCGGGTGCGCGCTCGACGCCGTGGACATGGCGCTCGATGGCCGCGCCACGCGCTCGTTCTGCGCCGTGCGCCCGCCGGGACACCACGCGGTGCGCGACCGCGCGATGGGGTTCTGCCTGTTCGGCACCGCGGCGCTCGCCGCGCGTTGGGCGCGCACCCGACACGGACTCGACCGCGTGCTCATCGTGGATTGGGACGTGCACCACGGGAACGGGACGCAGGCGCTCGTGGAGGAGGACAGCGGGATCCACTTCGTGTCGATGCACCAGTGGCCGTGGTATCCGGGCACCGGCGCCGTGGACGACCGCGGCAACGGCAACGTGTGGAACCGCCCCATGCCCGCCGCGCTCCCGCCGGAGGCGTACGTCTCCACGCTGCAGCGCGCGATCGACGAGGCGACGCACGGCTTCACCCCCGACCTCGTCCTCATCTCCGCGGGCTTCGACTCGATGCGCGGCGATCCGCTCGGCGGCTTCACGCTCGAGCCGGAGCACCTCGCCGATCTCACGCGCTTTCTCGTGGAGCGCGCGGAGCGCTGGTGCGGGGGACGGGTGATCAGCGTGTTGGAAGGCGGCTACGACACGCAGAGGCTGGGCATCGGCTGCGTTGAGCACATCCAGGCGCTCGTGACGGGATAGGGCGCGAGGAGGCGGAAGAGGGAGCGACGGCTGGTGAGGCGGGAGTCGGTGCGAGGAGAACCGGGAGCGAAGGATGTGGGGGGTGGAGCGCGAGTCGGAGCGAAGACCACCCGGAGCGAGGCGAGTCGGACGTGCACAGCCCCCGCGGCGTCCTTCGCGCCGGGTTCTCCCCGCTCCGACTCGCGCTCCACCCCCCACTCGCGTCGCTCCCGGTTCTCCTCGCTCCGACTCGCGCCTCACCCCCTTCGCTCCTGTTCCGTGCCTTCCTCGCGCATCTTGCTCAGGTCCCCTCCCAGCCGGTAAGTTTTGCCCACATGTCTCCTTCGCGCATTCCGCCCGTCCCCGCGGTGCTACGGCTGGTGCAGACGGCGGTGCTCGGGCGGTGGCGGGCGACGGGGGAGGACCTGTTTCGCGAGGTGGCGCGACTCACCGAGGCGGGTGCGGGACGCGAGATGCTGGTGGCCGGGTGCGGCGGCGGCGTGCTCACCGAGTGGCTGGCGCTCCGCGCGGGCGCCTCGGTCACCGGGGTGGATCCCGACGCGGACGCCATCGAGCGGGCCGACGCGCAGGCGCGCGCGCTCGCTCCCACCGTCTCCCTCCACTACGAGCACGCGCCACTCGACGACCTCCCGCACGAGACGGAGGTGTTCGACGTCGCCATCGGCGAGCCGGCGCTCTCCGCCGCGGAACACCCCGAGCGCGCCGTGGCCGAGCTCGCGCGCGTGACCAAGCCGATGGGGATCGTGCTGCTCCTCCAGCCCACCTGGACGTCGGAGCACGCCCCCGACGCGCGCGAGGAGATCGTGGAACGGCTCGGCCTGCGCCCGCACCTGCTCGTCGAGTGGAAGCAGATGCTGCGCGACGCGGGGATCGTGGAGCTGCAGGTGCAGGACTGGACGTCGCGCGCGCCGAGCCCGCGCGCGGGGGGCGATGCCGCTGGCGCGGCGCCCCGCCTCACGTGGCGCCAGAAGGCGCAGATCGTGGGGCGCGCGTGGCGCCGCTGGGGGTGGCGCGGCGCGCGCGGCGCCGTCGCGCGCGAGACCGCGCTCCTCCGCATCCTGTCGCGCGAGCGCTCGATCGGCTTCCAGCTCATCAGGGGCGTCAAGTGGCCGCATCCGGTGGGGGCATGAACGGCGAGCGTGCGCCGCTCGCCCCGCGCGCGCCCGGGGTTCCCTGCAGCATCTTCGCCTCCGATGGCGAGCTGCGACGCGACCTCACGGCGCGCGAGATCGCCGAAGCGCTGCGCGCCGGCACGGGGCAGCTCTGGGTGGACATCGATACGAGCGTCCCCGAGCAGAACGAGCTGCTCGACCGCGTGTTCGACTTCCACCCGCTCGCCGTGGAGGATGCGCGCCACGCGAACAGCCGCGTGAAGGTCGAGGAGTTCGACGGCTATCTCTTCGCCATCGTGCGCGTGCTCGCGTTCGCCGAGGAGACGGCGGACCCGTACGACCTCCGTACCGAGAACCTCGCGTTCTTTCTCGGCTCGCACTATCTCGTCACCGTGCACACCGAGCGCGCGCCGGCGGTGGCGGCCGTGGAGGAGCAGCTCCGCCGCAACCCGGAGCTGCTCTCGCGCGGCGCGCAGCGGCTCATGCACGCGATCATGGACACGGCGATCGACGCCTACTTCCCCGTCCTCGACCGGCTGGACGAGTTCACGCACGAGATCGAGGAGCGCGTCTTCACCTCCTCCGATCCCGCCACGCTCCGCGACGTGTTCGCCGTGAAGCGCGTGGTGCTCCAGCTCCGCCGTCACCTCTCGCCTCAGCGCGAGGTGTTCAACGTCCTCACCAACCGCCCGAGCGTGCTGATCAGCCCCGAGGCGCAGGTCTACTTCCGCGACATCTACGATCACGTGCTGCGCATCACCGACGCGCTGGACACGCATCGGGAGCTGCTCAGCGGCACCCTCGACGCCTACCTCACGCAGGTCTCCAACCGCCTCGGCGTCGCGACCAAGGGGCTCACCCTGGTCGCGACGCTCAGCATCCCGTTCGTCGTCGTGAGCGGGATGTGGGGGATGAACCTCGCCGACATCCCCTTCCACGCCTCCCCGTGGGGCTTCTGGGTGATGGCGGGGGTGCAGGTCCTGATCTCGGTGGTGCTGGTGGCCGTGCTGCGGTGGCGTCGATGGCTGTGATGGGGCTGCAGCTCTTCGGCGTGGCCCTCCTGCACGGCGCGGAGGCCGGACCCGTGGGGCGCGACGCCACCATGCTCCCCTTCCGCGACCTGGCGGCGCTCGTGCGCCCCGCCCCCTACGCGCGCATCCGCTGCGACGACGGGGAGCTCGCCACCTACCGACGCGTCATCGACGCGGCGTTCCTGCACGGCGCGGTGCTCCCCGCCCCCTGCGGCACGATGTTCCGAACGGCCGACCAGGTGCGTCTCTGGATGGAGCAGAACTACATCGCGCTCAGCGAGGGGATCCACTTCGTGGCCGGCCGGTGCGAGACGCGCGTCCACGTCACGCCCCAGCCGACGGTCGTGGCCGAGGGCACGACCACCGACTTCGGCGCCATCGCGGGGGAGACCTTCCGTCTCCTGCGCCGCCACGCCGCGGCCGCCGTCCCCGTGCGCGGGAGCGGGCCGGAGGCGCTGAGCGCGGCGTTCCTGCTCCAGCAGGAGCAGTGGGCGACGTTCGCCGAGCAGGTGCAGCAGGAGGCGAAGCGCCACCCCGAGCTCCGCGTCGAGCAGACGGGCCCCTGGCCCCCCTACGATTTCGTGCGCCTGGATTTCGGAGCGTGAGCGATGTTCTGCCCTGACTGCGGCACCTGGAACCGGAGCGCGGCCGTGACGTGCACGCGCTGCGCGTCGGAGCTGCCGGAGCTCCCCGATGCGCCCAACGAGCGCCCCGACGAGGAGCTCGACCTGCTGCGGCGCATCACCGGCGGACGCTATCGCATCTACCGGCGCCTCGCCACCGGCGGCATGGCGGGCGTGTACGCCGCGAAGCACGCGCAGCTCGGCCGCCCCGTGGTGATCAAGGTGCTCCTCGCGCACCTCGCCCGCGATCCCGAGATGCGCGAGCGGTTCCGCCGCGAGGCGGAGGCGGCGGCGCAGCTCCTCCACCCGTACATCTGCCAGATCCTCGACTACGGCGAGCTGGACACGACGGTGTTCCTCGTCATGCCGTACATGGCGGGCGGCTCGCTCGCCGACCTCATCGTGCGCGGGGGGACGGTGGCGCCGGCGCTCGCCTCGGCGGTGTGCGCGCAGGTGGCCACCGGACTCGACTACGCGCACCGGCACGGGATCGTCCACCGCGACATCAAGCCGGACAACATCCTGTTCGACGAGGACGACAACGCCCTCATCACCGACTTCGGCATCGCCACCGCGCGCTTCCACAACCGCCTGACGATGACCGGACGCGCGATGGGGACGCCGCACTACATGTCCCCCGAGCAGGCCATGGGGAAGATCGTGGACGGCCGCAGCGACCTGTACGCGGTGGGCGTGCTGCTCTACGAGATGCTCGTCGGCTTCCCGCCGTTCGACGGCGCCGACTCGTACTCCATCGGCTACAAGCACGTGCACGAGACGGCGGCGTCGCCCGACGTCGTGGACTCGCGCACCCCCCCCGCGCTCGCCGCCATCGCCATGAAGTGCCTGGCCAAGAACCCGGCCGACCGGTACCAGCGCGGCAACGAGCTGGCCGATGCCCTCATCGGCTACCTCGCCCAGTCCCAGGCCGCCGATCCGCTGCGCGGCGCCTGGCTCTCCCGCCGGCTCGGCATCACTCCGACATCCCGATGAAGCTCACCCACGAGATCCTGACCGTCCATACGCGCCACGCCTTCACCATCTCCCGCGGCGGCGCCAGCGAGTGGCGCACGGTGCTCGTTCGCGTCACCGACGCCGATGGCGCCGAGGGGATCGGCGAGGCCGCGCCGAGCCGCTTCTACGGGGAGAACGCCGACACCGTTCCCGCGGCGCTCGCCCAGTTCGCCCCCGTCCTCGAGCGCGCCGACCCGTGGTCGCTGGAGACGATCGAGGGGGAGCTGTACCGGACGATGCGCGGCAACGCCGCCGCGCGCAGCGCGGTGAGCGCCGCGCTGCACGACCTCGCCGCCAAGCGGCTCGGCGTCCCGCTCTGGAAGATGTGGGGGCTCGACCCCGCCCGCGCGCCGCGCTCCAGCTTCACCATCGCCATCGCCGGCGAGGCGGAGCTGCGGCAGAAGGTGCGCGAGGCGGCGGAGTACCCGGTGCTCAAGGTGAAGCTCGGGACGGACCGCGACGAGGAGATCATCCGCACCGTGCGCGAGGAGGCGCCGGACAAGATCCTCCGCGTGGACGCCAACGCCGCGTGGGCGCCCAAGCACGCGCTCAACATGATCGAGCTGCTCGTGGAGCTCGACGTCGAGTTCGTGGAGCAGCCGCTCCCTCCGCACGACCTCGAGGGGCTGCGCTTCGTGCGCGACCGCTCCCCGCTCCCCATCATCGCCGACGAGTCGTGTCTCGTGGCCACCGACATCCCGCGCCTCGCGGGCGTCGTGGACGGGGTGAACATCAAGCTCGCGAAGTGCGGCGGCCTGCGCGAGGCGCTCAAGATGGTGGCCACCGCCCGCGCGCACGGGATGCTCGTGATGATGGGGTGCATGATCGAGACGAGCCTCGGCATCACCGCCGCCTCGCACGTGGCCCCGCTGCTCGACTACGCCGATCTCGATGGTGCCGCCCTGCTCGCCGACGACCCGTTCCGCGGCGCCTCGATCGCCGGGGGCACGATCGCGCTGCCGACGGCGCCGGGGCTGGGGGTGGAGCGGGCGTGAGGGTCGGGTCGCGGGACGCGGGACGCGGGACGCGAGACGCGGCGCGCGGGGCGCGGGGCGCGCGAGCCGAGGAGCCGCCGCTCCTCGCGCCGACGCGGAGCACGACCGATGATCGTGATCCCTCCTCGCCGAGCCGCGCCCCGCGCCCCGCGCCCCGCGCCCCGCGCAGTCCGCACCCCGCGCCCCTGATCGAGGTCGCCCTCCCGATCCCGCTCTTCCGCACGTTCACCTATCGCGTGCCCGACGCGCTCGGCGCGATCGCGCCGGGCTCGCGCGTGGTGGTGCCGGTGCGCGGGCGCCGGACGATCGGCATCTGCCTCGGGCCCAGCGACGGCGCCGGGGTGGCCGCGCCGCGCGACGTCCTCGACGCGCCGGACGACCGTCCGGCGCTCGGCGACGGGATGCTCGCCCTCTGCCGGTGGATCTCGGAGTACTACGTGGTCCCGCTCGGGCTCGTGACGCGCTGCGCCCTCCCCGCGGCCCTCACCGGCGTCGGCGCGCCCCGGCCGGCGGTGAAGACGCAGCGCATCGTGGTGCTCCGGCGCGAGCTGCCGTCGCTCCAGGAGCGCGATGCGCTGTTCGCGCGCGCCAGGCGGCAGCGCGAGCTGTACGAGGTGCTCGAGGGGATGGGCGGGCACGCCGAGCTCGCCCACCTCGTCGAGCAGCTCGGCTTCTCGCGCCCCGTCGTGGAGAAGCTCGTGGACAAGGGGCTCGCGTCGATCGAGAGCGAGGTGGTCTCGCGCGACCCGTTCGCCTCGCGGTCCAGCGGACCGCCGCAGTCGCACGCCCCCACGCCGGCGCAGCGCGCGGCGATCGACGCGCTCGTCGCCGGGCGCGGGGGCGAGGTGTTCCTGCTGCACGGCGTCACGGGGAGCGGCAAGACGCTCGTGTACATCGAGCTGCTCCGCGAGGTCGTCGAGCGGCGCAGGCAGACGGCGATCGTGCTCGTTCCCGAGATCGCCCTCACGCCGCAGACGGTGGACCGCTTCCGCGCCGTGTTCGGCGACCGCGTCGCGGTGCTGCACTCGGCGCTCAGCGATGGCGAGCGGTACGACGCCTGGCTCGCCCTCCAGCGCGGCGAGAAGCGGATCGCCGTCGGCGCGAGATCGGCGATCTTCGCCCCGCTCCGCGACCTCGGCGCGATCATCGTGGACGAGGAGCACGAGACGAGCTACAAGAACGGGGAGACCCCGCGCTACCACGCGCGCGAGGTGGCGGTCGTCCGCGCGCGCCGGGACGGCGCGGTCGTCGTGCTCGGGAGCGCCACGCCGAGCCTCGAGAGCTGGCGGAACGCCGAGGCGGGGAAGTACACCCGGCTCACGCTCCCCGAGCGCGTGGGGGCGGGGCGACTCCCCGCGGTGGAGGTGGTGGACCTGCGCCACCTCCCGGCGCGCTCGGCCGACGGCGCGCCGCGCGCCGGGCAGGAGGTGGCGCACGCCGCGTTCCGGCGCGTGGTGAGCGAGCCGCTCGAGGCGGCGCTCGGCGAGCGGCTGACGCGGGGGGAGCAGAGCATCCTCCTCCTCAACCGCCGCGGGTACGCGTCGTTCGTGCAGTGCGAGGAGTGCGGCGACGTGCGGAGCTGCCCCAACTGCAGCATCTCCCTCACGTACCACCGGAGCCCCGAGCGCCTCGTCTGTCATTACTGCCAGCACGCCGAGCCGCTCCCGCCCGCCTGCCCGCGGTGCGGCGGACCGACCGTGCGGCAGCGCGGGCTCGGCACGCAGCAGGTGGAGCGGCTCCTCGCCGAGCGCTACCCGTACGCCCGCATCGCGCGCATGGACGTGGACACCACGAGCGGGAAGTGGGCGCACGCGGAGATCCTCGACCGCGTGGGGCGCGGGGAGATCGACATCCTGCTCGGCACGCAGATGATCGCCAAGGGGCTCGACTTCCCGAACGTGACGCTCGTGGGAGTGATCGATGCCGACGTCGGGATCAACCTCCCCGACTTCCGCGCCTCGGAGCGGAGCTTTCAGCTCCTGAGCCAGGTGGCCGGCCGGGCGGGGCGGGGCCCGAAGGGCGGGGAGGTGGTGATCCAGACGCGCGTCCCCGACCACCACGCCGTGCGCTGCGCGCTCGGCCACGCGTACGAGGCGTTCGTGGCGCTGGAGCTCCCCGCGCGCGAGCACCCGGCGTACCCGCCGTGCATCCGCCTGGCGAACGTGATCTTCAGCGGCACCGAGGAGGAGGCGACGGCGAACCTGGCCATCCAGGCCGCGGAGTGGCTGCGCGCGCTCGTCACGCGCCGGACGATCGCCGGGGTCCAGGTGGTCGGCCCCGCCCCCTGTCCGATCGACCGGATCAAGCGCCGCTGGCGCTGGCACCTGCTGCTGAAGAGCGAGCACCCCGGCCCCCTCACCCGCGTCGCCCGCTACTTCCTGGAGCGCTTCCCGATCCCCGGCACCGCGGAGCTGCGCGTGGCGCTGGACCGTGATCCGGTGGCGCTGCTGTAGGCGCCAGGGGCCGGGGGCCGGGGGCCGGGGGGATGAGGCGGGATTGGTGGTGAGGGAAGGGGGCGAACGGCACACCCCGTGACCTCCTCCCGCCGTTCCGTGTCGTTCATTGGCCATTGCTCCAGCGCCAGGGATCGGGGAAGGTGTCCGTACCAGCGGGGAACGGCGGGAGGGGCCGGGAGCCCGGATCCCCATCGTTGGAGCGTGGGAGCATTACCAACGGGACCAGGGGGCCGGACCACTCGGGTGTGCCGTCCCCGCTCCCGTCTCTACCCTGGTCCCCCCCTGACCCCCGGCCCCTGGCCCCCAGCCCCCAATTAGATTTCACGCGTGACCACGACCTCATTCTCCCGACCCGACTTCGACGCCCCGCGATTCAGGGAGGCGCCGGACGCCCGGTTCGAGCCGGCGCCAGCCGACGGCGTTCTCCCCGAGGGATTCTTCTCCACGACCAACCTCCCGACGTACGTGCGCATCGGGGGCGACTGGCGCATGCCGCGCGAGCCGCGCATGGACGGCTGCCTCGTGCTCGACGCCGAGGGCGAGCTGTGGGTGCGCGAGATGCGGCGCGTCCAGCGGGGGGAGCTGGTCGCCGTCGGCTTCGCCGAGGATGGCTCCGAGGGGATCTTCGTCCACACGGACGCGTTCCTCGGCGATGCCGCCGAGGGCGAGTTCAAGTTCATGACGAGCGAGGTCTCCCGCGAGAAGCCGATCGACTACGCGCTCATGGCCCGGTTGCTCGTGGACGAGCGCGAGCGCGGCGGCTACCCGGTGTGGGTGACCGGTCCCGCGCTCGTCCACTCGCGCGCGCGCGCGGACATGACGTGGTTCATCGCCAACGGCTTCGTGGGCGCGCTCCTCGCGGGGAACGCGGTCGCGGTGCACGACATCGAGGCGTCGATCTTCGGGACCACGCTGGGGATGACGGGGGCGGGGGAGGCGACGTCCGGCGGCCACGGGCTGCACATGCGCGCGATCAACCGCGTGCGCGCGGCGGGATCGATCGAGGCGGCCGTGGAGCGTGGGATCATCACCGACGGGATCATGCACGCGTGCGTCGTGCACGGCGTGCCGTACGTGCTCACCGGCTCGATCCGCGATGACGGCCCGCTCCCCGGCGTGTACGCCGACGTCATCGCCGGTCAGGACGCCATGAAGCGTCACACCGTCAAGGCGACGATGGCGATCCTCATCGCCACCGCGCTGCACGCGATCGCCACCGGGAACATGCTCCCCGCGTTCGTCACCGAGGCGGACGGCACGCTGCGCGAGCTGCCCACCATCTGCGTGGACTCGTCGGAGTTCGTGGTGAGCAAGCTCAAGGACCGCGGGACGCACCAGGCGTTCGGCGTCGTCACCAACGCGCAGGACTTCATGCACATCCTCCGCCTGTACGTGGAGCGCGAGCTGGATGCGCGCCGCGCGCACGCGAGCCGTCCCGTGGTGGCGGCGACGTCATGACGGTGGAGACGCGCGAGCGGTTCCTTCGGGCGATCGCCGAGCGGATCGCGCCGGAGCGCATCGAGGAGCTGCACCTCTTCCCTCCGATCCGCCAGGGCGGGAAGGAGAGCGGGGTGGCGGTGATCACCGTGCGGCCGGAGGAGGAGGCGGAGAGCGAGGCGCCGGAGGCGGCGGCCGCGGAGGGCGAAGTCGCGGAGGGCGAAGCCGCCGAGGGCGCGACCGCGGAGTTCGCGACCGCGGAGAGCGAGACCCCCGGGGCCGCGTGCGGTCCGGAGGTGCCTGACGGCGAGAGCGCCGAGAGCGCCGAGAGCGCCGACGCCGCGGACGTCGCCGACGGCGCCGTGCCCGTGGCGGGAGCCGAGCTGCTCGAGGAGCTGGTGTACGAGAACGACGCCGGCGAGGGCGAGCCCGACGTCCCCCCACCGCCGCCGCGCCGTCTCACCGTGTACCGCGCGTCGTACCGGCACACGCTCAAGGGCCCGGACCGCGGCAAGTGGGAGGTGGAGGTGATCGAGGAAGCGCTCGCGCCCGCGTACACGGTCGATGAGGTGGTTCGCGGCGTGCACGAGCGAGCCGGAGGCGATGCCGAGCCGGAGCGCCTGACTGGCGAGGGCGTTCGCGCCGCGATCTCCGAGGAGCCGTGGACCGCGACGCGGTGATGGACGAGTTTCGCGCGTACCTGCGCGAGCACAACCTCCCCATCACGCCGCAGCGGATCGCGATCGCCGAAGTGGTCCTCCCGGCCGACCGCCACTTCAGCGCCGAGGAGGTGCAGAAGGAGCTCGCCGCCCGCGGCATCGCCGTGGGCACGGCCACCGTGTATCGCACCCTCGAGGTGCTCGTGCGCAGCGGGCTGGTGATGGAGCGCGACTTCGGCGAGGGCTTTCGGCGCTACGAGAGCGCGCGCGGGATCCCGCAGCACGAGCACCTCCTGTGCACCGTGTGCGGCAAGGTGGTCGAGTTCCAGGACGAGCGCCTCGAGCGCATGTCCACCCTCCTCGCCGAGATGCACGGCTTCTCCCACCTGAACCACCGGCTCGTGATCTACGGCGTCTGCGAGGAGTGCCGGCGGGGGGGGTGAGGACGGCCGCGTCCCGCACCCTCACCCACTCACCGACTCGGCAACGGGCTTCCGGCCCCGCTCCGCGTACCTGACCATCACCGCCTCGTGCACGTCGCGCGCGTCCTCGAGCGCGACGTCGTCGAGGTCGAGGTCCGGGGGGGTGATCATGAACGGGTACATCTGGTCGCCGCCGGCCGAGCCGTGGGCGCCCACCTGGTCATCGAACGAGATGATCTCGTATCCGTCGAAGGCGCCGAAGAGCACGAGGTCTCCCGCGTTCGGCTGCCGCACGAGGTCGCGCACCGCGCGGACCACGTAGCGCTCCGTCCCGTAGCGCTCGAGCGGATTCTCCCCGTCGATCACGCGGAGCGCATCGCCCTCGATCACCGCGCGTCCGCCGCGCGACTGGAGGTGGACGGCGTCGCCGTGCCGCGTGGCGACGAGACCGATCCCCGGGTGCCGCAGGATCCCCTCGTACAGCGCCCGCCGGCGGGGGACGCGCTGGATGTCGTCCAGGCCGAGCTGGCGCGCATCGGCGGCGAAGTACACGAGGGCGAGGCACGAGCTGTACGTCACCACGAGCTCCTCGCGGGGATCCACGAAGTACTTCTCCGGGAAGATGATCTCGCGAAGCCCGTAGTGGCTGCGCACCCAGTCGCGCGCGCGGTGGAGCAGGCGTCGCCAGCGGCGGTGGCGGCGGTGCGAGAGGTCGGCCACCGTCTCCACGATCCCCGCGCCGACGTCGGCGTACTCGCTGTCCTCCGCGGCGCTGGCGTGCACCGCCGGCGCCGGCCCGCCCGCGGCCGCCTCGACGGCGAGGCGGCGCACCGTCACGCCGAGCGACTCGCCGAAGCGCACGCGGTAGCTCGTCGCCGGGGTCATCCCGTGGTCGGAGAGAATGATCAGGTCGTAGCGCCGCGCGCTCGACGCCTGGATCATGCGCCAGATCTCGGCGATGCGCGCGTCGGTACGGCGCAGGTCGCCGAGCGCCTGCCGGCTCGACGGGCCGAAGTGGTGGGCCAGCTCGTCGTACTGCATGAACGTACTGTAGATCACCGGCACGCCGAGGTAGACGTCGAGGATGATCGCCAGCGTCTGCAGCTCGCGCACGATCACGTTGCTCATGATGCGCACGAGCGGGAAGACTCCCTCGGCGTGCGTGGCGCGCCGGGCGAGCAGCGCCACCGCGCGCTCCCACTCCTCGCGGAGCCACTCCCACGCCGACTGGAACGCCATGCGGGCGACGCGGATCGGGTGGAGCACGATGAGGAGCGCCATCCGCGTCCCCCCGAGCCGGCGGTACACCGACGTGCGCTCGCGCGTGGCGACCGTGAACGCCACCGTCCGCGCGTCGCCATCGAGCAGGTTCACGTAGCTGGAGCCCCCGGCGAGCGCGCCCGGCGCGCGGATGCGGTCGCGGATATATTGCACCCCGTGGGGGGCGTTGCACGTGATCACGCGGCGCGCCCGCTTGTCGTAGAAGCGGAACGCCGGGATCCCGGCGTTCTCGCCGTGGAAGATCCCGGCCTGGCAGTACGGCGTGGCGGACGGGAGGCCGCAGAACCAGCGGCGCAGGTGGAACCCCTCCTCCCGGAGCAGCCGCGCGATGGTCGGGCAGTAGCCGAGCTTCAGCGCGCGCCGCAGGTCCGCGTACGCGAGCGCGTCGATCTGGAGCACCACCGCGCCCCGCCGCTCGTCGCGCGGGCGGCGCTCCCGCCGGAAGGGACGGTACTTCACGGCGTAATACCACCGGAGCAGCGGCCCCATGCGCGGACGGCCGCGCCGCTCCCCGTGCGGAGATGGCATGGAAGGCACCGCCACGTTCGGCGTCGTGATCGCGTTCAGCGCGGGTTTGCTCAGCTTTCTCTCCCCCTGCGTGCTCCCGCTCATCCCGAGCTACGTCACGTTCATCACGGGGATGAGCCTCGACGAGGTGCAGCGCTCGCGTCGCGCGGCGCTGCTGCACTCGCTCCTCTTCATCCTCGGCTTCACGTTGATCTTCCTCGCCCTCGGCGCAACGGCGAGCGTGCTCGGACGGGTGCTGCTCTCGGCGCGCGAGTGGATCGCGCGCGTGGGTGGTGCGTTGATCATCGTGTTCGGCCTCTACCTGCTCGGTCTCTTCGACCTCCGCGCCTTCGGCCGCGAGCGGCGCGTGCACCTGGCCGACAAGCCGGTGGGCTACCTCGGCACCGTGCTCGTGGGCGTCGCCTTCGGCGCCGGGTGGACCCCGTGCATCGGCCCGATCCTCGGCTCCATTCTCATATACACGTCCAGTGCCGCCGATCTCCAGCGAGGGCTCCTGCTCCTCTTCGCGTACTCGCTCGGCCTCGCGATCCCCTTTCTCCTCGCCGCCCTCGCCATCGACCGCTTCCTCGCCGCCTTCGCCCGCTTCCGCGGCGCCATGGTCTGGGTGAACCGGGTGGGGGGCGTGCTGCTCATCGTGGTCGGCGTCCTGCTCCTCACCGACTACTTCACGATCCTCGCCGGCTGGCTCCAGGGGATCACGCCGGAGGTGCTGCGGGAGCGGATCTGACTGGGGGCCAGGGGCCGGGGGCCGGGGGGGCCAGCGACGGCGGGGCTCGGGGGTGGGGGCGAACCGCACACTGAAGCCGTACCAGACCCGCCCTCGCCCCCTCCCACGAGCCACGTCACTCCCACGCTCCACGCGCCACGCCGTCCTCACGCCACACGCGCCGTTCGATGTTCCACTCCCCACTGTCCGCTGGCTGAGTCCGTTCTCTACTCGCCACCACCTTCGAGCCACGCCCTGATCTTCCCCGGCAGCTCGAGCGGCGCGATGGGCTTCACGAGGACGTCGCGGCACCCCGCCTCGACGCACCTTCGCCTCGTCTCCGGCTCGTCGTGCCCCGTGAGCGCCACCGTCACCGGTGGGAGATCGTTCGTGCTGGCGAGCTGCCGCATCACCTCGAGCCCGCTCTCGCGCCTGAGCGTCAGGTCGAGGAGCATGACGTCGGGGCGGCCGGCGCGCGCGGCGGAGACCGCGTCGCCCACCGTGGAGGCGGCGCTCACCCGGTGACCCGTCTCCTCGAGGAGCAGCTGCAGGGCGCCGATCACCAGGGTGCTGTCGTCGACGATGAGCACGTGGGGCGCCACGCGTCAGCCCGGGGTGCGGACCGGGATCGTGAAGAAGAAGCGGCTCCCCTCGCCGAGCGTGCTCTCCAGCCATATGCGGCCATCGTGCAGCTCCACGAACTTGCGCGCGATGGCGAGGCCGAGCCCCGTGCCGTGGTGCTGGCGCGATGCGGACGCGTCCACCTGCGCGAACTCGCGGAATACGAGGTCGTGGTGCTCCGGCGCGATCCCGATCCCGGTGTCGCCCACCTCGATCTCCACCGACGGCCACCGGTCGCTCGGCGGTCCGCGCCGGGCGGCGATCCACACGCGCCCGCCCTGCGGCGTGAAGTCGATCGCGTTGCCGAGCAGGTTGGCGAGGACGTGGGCGATCTTCTCGCGGTCGGCGTAGAGCGTGGGGAGATCCGGCTCCACCATGACGGTGAGCGCGTGACTCCGTCGCGACACCAGCGACTCGCTCATCGCGCACACCTGCTCGATCACCGCCTCCACCGTGAACTCCGATCGCGTGAGCGAGAGCTGGTTCGCCGCGCCGCGCGCGTAGGTCAGGATCTCCCCGACCATGTCGAGCAGCTGGCGTCCTCCACTGATGATCCCGCCGATGCTCTCCGCCTGCCGCTCGTTCACGGGGCCGAGAATGCCGTCGCGCAGGATCTCGGCGTGCGTGATGATCGCCGTGAGCGGGGTGCGCAGGTCGTGCGAGATGTTGGCCAGGAACTGCGTCTTGAGCGCGTCCTGGTTGCGGAGCTCGGCAATGATGCGGGCGAGCTGGAGGTTCTGCTCCTGCAGAGCGGCCAGCCGCTGCTCCACGGAAAGGTCGTCCGTGTAGGCTCGGGTCATGACGGTATACTACGCCCTGGCGCATCCCGTGCCAATCCGATCCGGGGCGGAACAGCTGTGACGCGCGTCACGATCCGGCGTCCTCTGTAACGTTCCGCGGATCGGGGCCGAAGCGAACCTATTGCCGGCCGCGGAGTATAGATTTCCCGATGTGGGTACCGGCGCCGCGGAGGCGCCAGCGAGGTCGGCAGGTGGCATGCCGATTGCCACTCTGGCGGGGTCAACCCCACGGATGCACCTCGCGGTAGGTTCGGACGCAATCTCGACCGTTCATCTCGCAGCGAACCCCGGAGAACCACATGGCTAGACGATCCAGCTTGCTCGCTCCGCTCGCGCTGTCGCTCGCGCTGGTGGCTGGAGCGTGCAAGAACGACAACGCGAACAAGGGCAACCTCGCGCAGGATTCGACGCTGTCGCGCGACCTGCAGATGGCGAACAGCGACACGGCGGCGCAGCCGCAGCTCCAGGACGTGCCGGCGAACACCACGGCCACCGCGGCGCCCGAGCAACCGGCGGCGCCGTCGCGCTCCACCGCGCGCACGGGCACCAGCACGCGCCGCCGTACCCCGACGCGCACGCCGGAGAAGACCACGACGGCGTCGGGGAACACCGTGGAGCGCGGCACGAAGGGGAGCGAGGGGGCGGTCGCCACGATCCCGGCCGGGAGCGTGATCAACCTGGCCTCGTCCGATCGCGTGTGCACGAACACCAACAAGCCCGGTGACCGCTTCACGGCCACGGTGAGCGATGCGGTGGTCGGCTCGAACGGCGCCGTCATTCCCGCCGGCGCGAAGGCGGTGCTCCAGGTGACGTCGCTCAAGCGGAGCAACAACACCACCGACCCGATCCAGATGGCGTTCAACGTCGTCAGCCTGAGCTGGAACGGGAAGACGTATCCGGTGGACGCGAGCATCGACCACATGGACGTGGAGAAGGTGCGCAACTCGAGCAAGGGGAACGACGCCAAGAAGGTCGTGGGTGGCGCGGTGGTCGGCGCGATCCTCGGCCAGGTGATCGGCCACAACACCAAGTCCACGGTGATCGGCGCCGCGACGGGTGCGGCGGCGGGGACCGCGGTGGCGATGGGCACGGCCAACTACGAGGGGTGCGTCCCGACGGGCGGCAACATCCGCATCAAGCTCAACTCGCCGACGACGGTCACCACCGAGTGAGGGACGCGGGGTGCGGGGCGCGGCACGCGGTGTGAGCAGAGACTGAGCGACACGGGGACCGGCCTTCGCCGGTCCCCGTGTCGCATTCCATACTCCACCCGCCCCGCACCCCGCGTCCCGCGTTCCGCGAGGGCCCCGCCCCCGGCGCGCATTAGTCGTGTCTAACGAATAGAATTTCATTGGCGTCCCTTACACCTACTTGACGCCGACATCCGCGCCCCGTTGAATGGCGAGAGAGGCGGCCGCGATCGCGGCCCCTGGCGCAGCATCACCATTCAGCGTACGAGGGATGAATGCCCACCACGCTCGTGAGGCGGGGATGCCACGGCTATCGGCGTACGTTCTTCTCCCATTCCACCCTCACCCGCGTAGCGCTCGCCGGCGCGGTGCTCGCCCTGGCGGCGCTCGCGCCCGGCGCGGCGGCGCAGCAGGGCGCCGGCGGGACGATCACCGGCACGGTCGTGGACGCGAGCTCCGGGGAGCCGCTCCCCGGCGCGGCCGTCTCGATCGCCGGCACGCGTCTGGGTGACATCGCGAAGTCGGGCGGGCGATTCCGCATCACCGTTCCGGCCGGGCATTGGGCGCTCCGCGCGCGCCTGCTCGGCTACGCGCTGGCCACCGACAGCGTGATCGTCGCCGACGGCGCCACGGTGGAGCACGACTTCCGCCTCCAGCGCTCGGTGGCGAGCCTCAGCGAGGTGGTCGTCACCGGCACGCGGCAGCCGGGACGCACGGCGGTGGATGCGCCGGTGCCCGTGGACGTGCTCACGGCGCAGCAGATCCAGCAGAGCGGGCTCACCGAGACGAGCCAGATCCTCGAGCTCCTCGCCCCCTCCTTCAACTTTCCGCGTCCCACCCTCACCGACGGCACCGACCACATTCGCCCCGCCTCGCTGCGCGGGCTCGCTCCGGACCAGGTGCTGGTGCTCATCAACGGCAAGCGTCGCCACACCAGCGCGCTCGTCAACATCAACGGGAGCGTCGGACGCGGCTCGATGGCGGTGGACCTGAACGCGATCCCCGCGTCGGCGATCGACCACATCGAGATCCTGCGCGACGGCGCCGCGGCGCAGTACGGCTCCGACGCGATCGCCGGCGTGATCAACATCATCCTCAAGTCCACCGCTCCGGGCGAGCTCACCGCCGAGGTGGGGCAGACCAATCGCGGCGACGGGCGCGTGCTCCAGGGGGCGGGGAACTACTCCTGGGCGCTCCCGCGCGGCGGCTACCTCGACCTGAGCGCCGAGCTGCGCGCGCGCGACAGCACCAACCGCACCGGTCCGGACCTCCGGCAGCAGTACTTCGACGGCGACCCCCGCAACGACATCCCGCAGCTCAACGGTCGCATCGACCACTGGACCGGCGATCCGCGCCTGCGGGGCGGCGCCGGCATGGTCAACTTCAGCCTCCCGCTCGCGAGCGGGGTGGAGGTGTACTCGTTCGGCGGCGTCAACTTCGTGAACGGACTCGCCGCCGGCTTCTTCCGCCGCGCCCTCGACGACCGCACCGTTCGCGCGCTCTACCCGAACGGCTTCCTCCCGCTCATCGAGAGCCACATCTGGGACGTCTCAGGCGCCGCGGGGGTGAAGGGGAAGACCGCCGGGTGGAGCTGGGATCTCGGGAGCGTGCTGGGCGGGAACAGCTTCCGCTACGACGTGGATCACAGCGTCAACGTCTCCATGGGGACGAACAGCCCGACGACGTTCTACGCCGGCACGATGAAGTTCGACCAGTGGACGACGACGCTCGACGTGCAGCGCGGCTTCGACATCGGGTGGGCAGAGCCGCTGAGCGTGGCGTGGGGCGCGGAGGTGCGCCGCGACCACTACGCCATCGACGCCGGCGACTCGGCGTCGTGGATGCACGGCGACGCGCCGATCCTCGACGGCCCGGACTCGGGGAAGGTGGCGCCGGCCGGCGCGCAGGTCTTCCCCGGCTTCCAGCCGGGCGACGCGGAGAGCGTCTCGCGCACGAACGTGGCCGGGTACGTGGATCTGGCCACGAATCCGGTGGAGCAGCTGCTCGTCGATGTCGCCGGGCGCGCCGAGCACTACTCGGACTTCGGGAACACCTACACCGGCAAGGTGGCGGTGCGCTACGAGCCGGTGAAGGGGTGGGCGCTGCGCGGCTCGGTGAGCAACGGCTTCCGCGCGCCGTCGCTCGGGCAGGAGTTCTTCTCCACCACGTCCACGAACTTCATCGTCGTGAACGGCGTGACGACGCCGTTCGACATCCGGACCTTCCCCGTCACGAGCGGCGAGGCGCGCGCGCTCGGCGCGCAGCCGCTCCGCCCGGAGAAGTCGCGCAACTACAGCGCGGGGGTCGCGATCCAGCCGATCAAGACGCTGTCGTTCACCGCCGACTACTACCACATCGGGATCACCGACCGCGTGGTGCTCTCCGGCAACTTCGTCGGCGCCGACGTGCAGCAGCTCCTCGCCGATTCCGGGTTCACCAACGTGAGCGGCGGCCGGTTCTTCACGAACGCGATCGACACGCGGAGCGAGGGGATCGACCTCGTGCTCGAGTCGGGCTTCGACCTGGGCGGCGCGGGGACCCTGCGCTTCACCGGCGGCTACAACCACAATCACACGAAGGTCACGCACGTGGATCCCACGCCGCCGCAGCTCGCGTCGCACCAGGAGGTGCTGTTCGACCGCGTGGAGCGCGGCCGCATCGAGGCCGGGCAGCCGAAGGACAACGTGCGCCTCAACGCCGACTGGTCGCGCCGGGGGCTGAACGTCGCGCTCACGGAGTCGCGCTTCGGCTCGGTGGAGACGTTCGGCACCGACACCACGGGGGCGAACGACCAGGTGTTCGGCGCCAAGTGGATCACCGACCTCTCGCTCTCCTACCGCTTCACCGGCGGGCTGCGCCTCACCGCGGGCGCGGACAACCTGTTCGACGTCTACCCGGACAAGAACATCCCGGCCAACAGCTTCGGCGGCATCTTCATCTACAACGGGATCTCGCCGTTCGGGTTCAACGGGGCGTTTTACTACGTGAAGGTTGGTATCGGAATCTGAGTGGGGTGCGAACTGCCCCCGGGGTGCGGGGTGCGGGGTGCGGGGCACGGGGCGCGTGAGAACGGAGACTGAGCGACGAGGGCCGGCATGTGCCGGCCCTCGTCGCATTCCATTGTGACGCGCACCGCAGCCCGCGCCCCGCGTCCCGAGTCGTTCGCGCCCCGCGCCCCGCACCCCGGGCCGTTCAGTAGCCGACCGCCCCCCCGTACGACCTCGGCTCCACCATCCCCGCCCACCCGCTCCCCGTCCACATCACCGCGTTCGCGTTGGCGATCGAGCCGCGCTCCTTCAGCTCGTATCCCATCGCGCGCAGCGAGTCGGCGGCGCTCGACGAGAGGCCTCCGCGCTCGTAGTACAGCTCGTCGGGCCACGTCTGCTCGTGCAGCCGCGGCGCCGACATCGCGTCGGCGAGCGACATGTGGTCGTCCACCACGTTCAGGATCACCTGGGTCGTCGAGGTGATGATCGTCGGGCCGCCCGCGGCGCCCACCACGAGGAGCAGCTTCCCGTCCGCTCCCACCACGATCGTCGGCGACATCGCGCTCAGCATCCGCTTCCCGGGCGCGATCGCGTTGGCCTCCCCCTGCACGAGCCCGAACTGGTTCGCGGTCCCGGGCTGCGACGCGAAGTCGTCCATCTCGTTGTTCAGGAAGAAGCCCGCGCCGCGCACGTACACGCCGGAGCCGTAGAGCGAGTTGATCGTCGTCGTCGTCGCCACCGCGTTCCCCTTCGCGTCCACCACCGAGTAGTGAGTGGTGTGCGTCGCCTCGTGCCGCGCGCTCGTGAACGACGGGGAAGGGGTCGCGCGGTCCGGACGGATGGTCAGGGCGAGCGTCCGCGCGTACGCCTTGCTCGTGAGCGTGTCCACCGGCATGTGCACGAACGCCGGGTCCCCCAGCTCCGTGTTCCGGTCGATGAACGCCCGCCGGAACGCCTCGGCCACCAGGTGGGCCCGCGCCGCGCTCCCGAATGGGGGGAGGGTGGGGAACGTCTCGAGGATGTTCAGCGACTCGATGGTGGTGATCCCACCCGAGGACGACGGCGGCATCGCGAACACCGAGTCGCCCCGGTACGACCCGCGGATCGGCTCGCGCCACATCGGCCGGTAGGCGGCGAGGTCCGCCTTCGTGATGATCCCGCCGTCACGGCGCATCTCGGCGGCGATGCTGTCCGCCACCTCACCCTGGTAGAACGCCTTCGGCCCCTGCTCGGCGATCAGCTCGAGCGTGCGCGCGAGGGCGGGCTGCACCAGCTTCGTTCCCGCCGCGAGCGGCTTCCCGCCGGGGAGGAACACCTTCGCCCCCTCGAACTTCGAGATCAGCTCGCTGTCGGCGCGGATCGACGCCTCCAGCGCGTCGTCCACCACGAATCCCTTCGAGGCCAGCCGGATCGCCGGCTGGAGCACGCGCGAGAGCGGCATCGTGCCGTAGCGCCGGAGCGCCTCGGCCATCCCCGCGACCGCGCCGGGCACCCCCGACGCGAGCGGCCCCACCACTCCCTTGTCGGTGAGCTTCCCGTTCGCGTCCACGTACATGTCGCGCGTCGCGGCGAGCGGCGCCATCTCGCGGTAGTCGAGCGCCGCCACGCGCCCATCGGCCATGCGGATCACCATGAACCCGCCCCCGCCGATGTTCCCGGCGCGCGGGTACGTGACCGCGAGCGCGAACCCGGTGGCCACCGCCGCGTCCACCGCGTTCCCCCCCGCCTTCAGGATCTCCACCCCCGCCTCGCTCGCGAGGCGCGAGTTGCTCGCGATCATCGCGTGCGGCGCGATCGTCGCCCGCCGGCCGGCGTGGAAGCGCCAGGTGGATGGAAAGTTCGGCGTGGCCACGCGTGGCGCCGGGGTCGTGGACGGCGCGGGGGCGTGACGGCACGCGGCGAGGGTGCCGAGCGCGATCGCGATGGCGATCGCGCGGCGCGGACGGGAGATGCCCGGCATTGCGTATCCTCGGCTTGCTGAGTGGGTTGCCAGTCGTGCGCGGCGCGGGGTAAGTTAGCCCATGCGGCGGGGGGAGAACAACGGCCATCGGCCATCGGCCATCGGCTCTCGGCTCTCGGCTAACTGCTCGGCCGAGAGATCTCTCGGGGTGTGCCGTAGCTGATGGCCGAGAGCCGAGAGCCGACAGCCGAGTCACCCCTCCTTCCCGCCACCAACCCTCTCACCGTCGCCGCATTGTCCACGTCGCACGTCGATCCCCGCCTCACCGAGCGCCGCAACCCCCGCACCGCCGCGATCGACCTCGCATCGCCCGCCGAAATCGTCGATCTGATGAACGCCGAGGATCGCAGCGTGGCCGACGCCGTCGCCACGCAGCGCGATGCCATCGCGCGCACCATCGAGCTCGTCGAGGCCGCGTTCCGCGCGGGTGGGCGCCTCTTCTACATCGGCGCCGGCACCTCCGGGCGGCTGGGGGTGCTCGACGCCAGCGAGTGCCCCCCGACGTTCGGCACCGATCCGGCGATGGTGCAGGGGATCATCGCCGGCGGGCTCGATGCGCTCGTGCGCTCGCAGGAGGGGGCCGAGGATGTCGCCGCCGACGGCGCGCGCGCGATGGACGACCGCGGCGTCGGCGCGCGCGACGTGGTGGTCGGGATCGCCGCCTCCGGCACCACGCCGTACGTGCGCGGCGCGCTCGAGCGCGCCCGAGCGCTCGGGGCGCGCACCGCGATCCTCGCCTGCTCCCCGCCCCCGCCCGCGCTCGTGAGCTGCGTGGACGCCGCCATCGTGCCGCTCACCGGCCCCGAGGCGGTCACCGGCTCCACGCGCCTCAAGGCGGGAACGGCGACGAAGATGGTGCTCAACATGATCACCACCGGCGCCATGATCCGCATCGGGAAGACGTACGGGAACCTGATGGTGGACCTGCGCGCGATGAGCGCCAAGCTGGTGGACCGTGGCGAGCGGATCGTGATGGAGGTGTGCGGCGTGGATCGCGCGGAGGCGCGCCGGCTCATCGACGCCGCGGAGGGGAGCGTGAAGACGGCGATCGTGATGCAGAAGCTCGGCGCGTCGCGCGAGGAGGCGGAGCGCGCGCTCGCCGCGGCCGGCGGCGTGATTCGCCGCGTGGTGGACGAGCCGCCGCCGCCGGTGGCGTGATCATGGCGCCAGCCGCGCCCGCCACGCCGCTCGCGCCCGCGGTGATCGTCGGACTCATGTCCGGCACGTCCGCGGACGGCATCTCCGCCGCCGCCGCGCGCTTCGCCCGCGCCGATGATGGGAGCGTGCGCGCCGAGCTGCTCGCGCACACCACGCGCGAGTACTCGCACGCCGAGCGCGAGCGGCTGCTCGCCGCCATCGAGCACGGCACCCCCGCCGAGTACTGCCGGCTCGGCTTCGACCTGGGCGTGTGGCTCGCCGACGCCGCGCTCGCCGTGATGGGGCGCGCCGGGCTCGCCTCGAGCGACGTGCGCGCGATCGCCTCGCACGGGCACACCGTGTGGCACGAGCCGCCGCACGCCACCTGGCAGGCCGGCGAGGCCGCGGTGATCGCCGAGCGCACCGGCGTGGACGTGATCAGCGACTTCCGCGTGCGCGACGTGGCCGCGGGAGGGCAGGGGGCGCCGCTCGTCCCGGTGGCCGACGCGCTCCTCTTCGCCCACCCGGCGGGGTGGCGCGCGCTGCAGAACCTGGGCGGGATCGGCAACGTGAGCGTCGTGCCGCCGCGCGCCGTGCGCGCCGAGGTCCGCGCCTTCGACACGGGGCCGGGGTGCGCCATCATCGACGGCGTCACGCGCGCTCTCGTGCCCGAGCTACCGTACGACGTCGGGGGCGCCCTCGCGCGCCGGGGCACCCCGCTCGAGCGCGTGGTGGCCGAGGCGCTGACGCACCCCTTCTTCTCCGCGGCGCCGCCCAAGTCCACCGGGCGCGAGCTGTTCAGCCGCGCGTACATCGTGCAGTTCATCGAGCGCTGCCGCGCGGCCGACCCGCGCGCCACCACCGAGGACATCGTCGCCACGGCCGTCGCCTTCACCGCGGCGAGCATCGCGAGCGCCTATCGCGCCTTCGTCCTCGAGCCGGTGCGCGAGGTGGTGCTCTCCGGCGGGGGCGCGCGGAACCCGGTGCTCGTCGAGGCGATCGCCCGCGCGGTCGCCCCCGCGCCCGTCCGCCTGTTCGACGAGCTGTTCTTCGCCGGCGAGGCGAAGGAGGCGGTGGCGTTCGCCCTGCTCGGGTGGCTGCACCTCGATCGCTGCCCGGGCAACGTTCCCACGGCCACCGGCGCGCGCGGCCCGCGCGTGCTCGGCAAGCTCACGCCCGCATGAGCGCCGCATGAGCGTCGCCAACCTTCTCGTCCCGGCCGTCCGCTGGAGCATCGAGCACGGCTTCGACCACGAGCGCGAGCGCATCGACCGGGCCCTCGAGCTGGGCGTGGGCGGCTTCATCTTCTTCGGCGGCGAGCAGGATGCCGTCCGCGCGCTCATCAAGGAGCTCAGGCAGCGCTCGTCCGTGCCGCTGCTCCTCGGGGCCGACCTCGAGCGCGGCGCCGGGCAGCAGTTCACCGGTGCCACCGGGCTCCCTCCGCTCGCCGCGATCGCATCGCTGGGCGATGCCGATGCCGTGCGGCGCGCCGCGCGACTCACCGCGCGCGAGGCGCGCACGCTCGGCGTGAACTGGGACTTCGCCCCCGTCCTCGACGTGGACCTGGATCCGGAGAATCCGATCGTCGGCACGCGCTCGTTCGGGAGCGACGCGCACCGCGTGGGATCGCTCGGCGCCACCTGGATCCGCGCGTGCCAGGGGGAAGGGGTGCTCGCCTGCGCCAAGCACTTCCCGGGGCACGGCCGCACGCGCGCCGACTCGCACGAGACGCTTCCCGTCGTCGAGGCCTCCAAGCGCGACCTGCTCGATGTGGACCTCCTCCCCTTCCGCGCGGCGATCGATGCCGGCGTCGCGTCGATCATGACGGCGCACGTGGCGTATCCGGCGCTCGACGGGAGCGGTGAGCCGGCCACCACGTCGCGCGAGATGCTCCAGTGGCTCCTCCGCCAGTACATGAAGTTCGAGGGGCTGATCGTGAGCGACGCGCTCATCATGGCCGGCGCGCTCGCCGGGCGCACGGAGGGGGAGGCCGCGGTCGCCGCGCTCGCCGCCGGGTGTGACGTGCTCCTCTACCCGGATGACGTGGAGGCCGTGGCGCGCACCCTGGAGCGCGCCGTCGCCGACCGCGTGCTCACCGAGAGCCTGGTGCAGCAGTCGCTGCGCCGCCGCCTCAAGTGGGCGCAGTGGGCGTCGCCGCCCAACGAGTATCGCAGGCCATCGGCGGCCGACGTGGCCTGGGGCGCGCAGCTCGCCGACCGCGTGGTGCGGATGGTGCGCGGCGCGCGCCCCGCGCTCGGCGCGCCGATCGAGGTGGTGGTGGTGGACGACGACCTGGGCGGTCCCTATCCGCCCCCATCGCGCGAGCCGTTTTTCGAGGCGCTGCGCGAGCAGGGGCGCGAGCCGCGGCTGGTGAGCGCGCCGTCGGGCACACCTGGGCGCTCCGTGGTGGTGGCGCTGTTCGGCGACGTGCGCGCGTGGAAGGGGCGCGCCGGCTACTCCGCCGAGTCGCGCGCCGCGGTGGAGCAGGCGTGCGCGGCCGCCCCGAACGCGCTCGTCATGCAGTTCAGCCACCCGCGGCTCATCCGCGAGCTCCCCGGCGCGCGGGCGATCGCTTCGGCGTGGGGGGGAGAGCCGGCCATGCAGCAGGCCGCCGCGCGCTGGATCGCCCGTGGCCCCTGAGTGAGGGCGCTCGACTGGATCGTCGTGGGCACCTACATGGTGCTCACCCTCGCCATCGGCCTCTGGCTCTCGCGCCGCGCCTCGCGCTCCCTCGAGGAGTTCTTCGTCGGCGGCCGCTCCATCCCGTGGTGGCTCGCCGGCACGTCGATGGCCGCCATCACCTTCAACGTCGACACGCCGCTCTACGTGGGCGGGCTGGTCATCGGGCGCGGGATCGTCGGCAACTGGGAGTGGTGGTCGTTCGTCGTCGCGCACGTGGCGATGATCTACCTGTTCGCCCGCCTCTGGCGGCGCGCCGGGATCCTCACCGACGTCGAGCTGAACGAGATGCGCTACGGCGGCGCGCCCGCCGCGCTCCTCCGCGGCACGCGCGCCTTCCTGTTCGCGCTCCCGATCAACGCCGTGGGGATCGCGTACGGCATGCTCGCCATGCGAAAGGTGGTGAACGCGCTCGGCATCTGGGACCAGCTCGGCGTCGGGCTCGCCGCCGACGAGCGGAAGCTGTGGACGGTGGTGGCGATCGCCGCGGTGGTGCTCGTGTACGCGGCGTTCAGCGGGCTCTGGGGGGTGGTGGCCACCGACTTCTTCCAGTTCGTGCTCGCCCTCGTCGGCGCGCTCGTGGTGGCCGCGTACGCGCTGCACGACGCCGGCGGGCTCGGCGCGCTCCCGCACCGCCTGGCGGCGATGGGGAAGGGAGAGCACCTGCGCTTCTTCCCGCGCGCGGGGGACGCCCTCCTCCCCATCCCCACGTTCTTCGCCTACGTCGCCATCCAGTGGTGGGCGTTCCGCAACGCCGATGGGGGCGGGCAGTTCGTGCAGCGCCTCGCCTCCGTGCCATCGGAGCGCGACGCCGAGCGGTCGGCGTGGCTGTTCAACGTGCTCAATTACGTGGTGCGCTGCTGGCCGTGGATCATCACGGCGCTCGTGGCGATGATCGTGCTCCCCGGGCTGAAGGACCCCGAGACGGCGTACCCGCTCCTCATGCGGCGGTACCTCCCCGCCGGGCTGCTCGGCCTCGTGTTCGCCAGCCTGCTCGCCGCGTTCATGTCCACGGTGTCGGCGCAGGTGAACTGGGGGGCGAGCTACCTGGTGAACGACGTGTGGCGCCGCTTCTTCGCGCCGGATGCGTCGGAGCGCTCGCTCGTGTGGGCGGGTCGCGTCGCGTCGGTGGTGATCACCGTGGCGGCGTCGTGGGTGGCGTTCCACCTGAGCAGCATCCGCGAGGCGTTCCGCTTCCTCATCGTGCTCGGCACGGGGACGGGCGCGCTGCTCATCCTGCGCTGGTTCTGGTGGCGCATCAACGCCTGGGCGGAGATCGCCGCGCTGGTGGCGAGCGTGCTCGTGGCCGTGCTCTCGTACGTGCTCCCGCCGTTCCGCGGCCTCGAGTACGGCGTGCGCGAGACGGCGACGGCGCTGATCGTCACCGCGCTCTGGGTCGCGGTGATGTATCTCACCCCGCCCGAGCGCAGAGAGACGCTCGACCGCTTCTACGAGCGGGCGCGCCCGGGTGGCGCGTGGGGTCCGGTGCGCCGGCGCACGGGGCTCGCGCCGCGACAGCATCTCTCCGCCGACGTGGGGCGCGTGGTGGCCGGCGTGGCGGCGCTGCTCGGGACGAACATCGCCATCGGGGCGGTGCTGCTGCAGCGATGGGGGCTGGCCGTGGGAGCGGCGGCCGTGGCGGCGGTGGGAGTGCTGGCCGTGGTGCGTGGGCGAGGCGAGTCGGGTGAGGGGAATGAAGCGCGAGTCGGAGCGAGGAAGACGGGGAGCGAAGGACGAGGAGGGTGAGGCGCGAGACGGAGCGACGACCACCAGGAGCGAAGCGAGTCGGACGGGCACCGCCCCCCGGCGTCCCTCGCGCCGGATGGTCCTCGCTCCGACTCGCGCTCTACCCCCGACTCGCCTCGCTCCCGGCGGTCTTCGTTCCGACTCGCGCCTCATCCCCCACGCCCTTCGCTCCTGCTTTTTCTCGCTCCGACTCGCGCTCCGCCCCCCCTCGCCTCGCCCTACCCGATCGCTCCTACCCCTTCCACTCCAGCATTCGCCGCCACCACGCTCTTCTTCGCGGTGTGCCGTTCACCCTCAGCCCGTGCTCGAACGCCGAGAAGTCCGTGAACTCCCCGCTCTGGCGCGCGGTGCCCTGATAGGACGGGGGGAAGAGCCACGCGAGGTGGTCCTGGAGCCGGTCGGGGGTGGCGACGATCTCCTGCGCCTCGCACCAGCGGTCGAGCGCGCGCCCCATCTCCCCCGCCGTCGGCCGCCGCGCCGGGTCGCGCTCGAGCGCCGCCGAGAGCACGTCCTCGATGGCCTTCGGGACGCCGGGTACGACGTCGCCGATCGACCGGAGCGGGCGCCACGTCACCTCGTCGATGAGCAGCTCCGTCGCGTCCTCGTAGAAGAGCGGCTCGAGCGAGAGGAGCTCGTAGAGCACCACCGCCACGGCGAAGACGTCGCTCTTCCCGTCGACGTCGAGCGCGAGGATCTGCTCGGGGCTCATGTAGTGCTTCTTCCCCATCATCATGGCCGGGTCGGTGGCCATCGGATCGATCGACGTGCTGGCCTTCGCGATGCCGAAGTCGGCGAGCTTGATGTGCCCATCCCACGTGGCCATGATGTTGTTCGGCGACACGTCCCGGTGCACGATGTCGAGCCGCGCGCCGTCGGGGCCCGTGAAGCCGTGCGCGAAGTCGAGCGCGCGGCAGACGCGGCTCGCGATGTACGCCGCGAGGGTGGGGGGGATGCGCTGCTCCAGCTCGCGGTGCCGCTCGATGACGGCGCGCAGCGTCGGGCCCTTGATGTACTCCATCGCGATGTAGTACTGCCCTTCCACCTCGCCCAGCCAGTAGATCTGCACGATGTTCCCGTGCACCAGGTTGGCGGAGAGCTTCGCCTCGTCGATGAAGAGCTGCAGCCAGGTCTTCTCCCGGGCGAAGCGCGGGTGAATGACCTTGAGCGCGACGCGCTTCGCGAAGCCCGCCGGGCCGAGCTGCTCGGCCTCGTAGACGGTGGCCATTCCGCCCTGCGCGATGCGGCGCACGAGGCGGAAGGTGCCGGCGTATTCCAGAATGTGGTCGACCTGGTGCATTATTCGGGGACCCGATCGAAGATCCGGCGCCGCGCGCGCCACGTTCACCATACACCGCACCACATGCCGCACGAGCCCAGAGACATCACCATCATCGGCGCGGGACCCACCGGTCTCTTCGCCGCGTTCTACGCCGGGATGCGTGGCGTCACCGCGCGCGTCGTCGATGCCCTTCCGGAAGCGGGGGGGCAGCTCCTCGCCCTCTATCCGGAGAAGTACATCTTCGACGTGGCCGGCTTTCCCAAGATCCTGGCCAAGGATCTCGTGAAGGGGCTCATGGAGCAGGCGAGCCAGTTCTCGCCGGACATGCAGCTCGGCCAGCGCGTCGTCGCCCTCGAGGAGGACGGCGGCGGGTTCACGCTGGTCACCGAGACGGACCGCTTCCCCTCGCGGGCGATCCTGATCGCCGCCGGGATCGGCGCCTTCGCCCCCCGGCGGCTGCCGCAGCCGTCCGCCGAGCCGTGGTACGGGCGCGGGATCTTCGACCGGGTGACCGATCCGGAGCGGTTCCGCGGGCAGCGGGTTCTCATCATCGGTGGAGGCGACTCGGCGTTCGACTGGGCGCACCAGCTCCTCGGGCGCGCCTCGGAGATCACCCTCATGCACCGCAGCGACCGGTTCCGCGCGCACGCCGCCACGGTGGCCGCCGTGGTCGATGCGGCGAGCGCGGGGAGAGCGAGCCTGCTCACCTTCCACGAGCTGGCCGACGTGCATGGGAACGACCAGGTGCACGGGGCGACGGTGAAGGACGTGAAGGCGAAGACGCTGCGCCAGCTACAGGTGGATGCGATCCTCCCCATGCTCGGCTTCGTGAGCGACATCGGCCCGATGGCCGAGTGGGGGCTGCGCCTGGAAGGGGACGAGATCGCCGTGACGAGCACCATGGAGGCGGGGCGCGCCGGGATCTGGGCGGCCGGCGACATCACGACCTACCCCGGAAAGCTCAAGCTCATCGCCACCGGCTTCAGCGAGGCCGCCATCGCCGTCAACCAGGCGGTGCACTGGATCTACCCGGAGAAGAAGGTGGCGCCGGGGCACTCGTCGAACATGGCGATCTTCGGGCAGCGGGACGACTAGGGGCCGGGGGCCGGGGGCCGGGGGGATTTCGGGAACGGCGGGGGGAAGGGTGGGAGGGGTGGGAGCGGTCGAGCTTCTCGCGCAGGGAGCGGACCAGGCCGGAGAGGAGGCGGCCCGTGTCAGTGGCCAGGGAGAAGGCGGGGGACGCGTCGGACTGGGTGACGGACGAGACTCTCACCGCGATCTCCAGCAGAGTCTCCAGTTCGGCGAGGGAGCCACGGGCGTTGGAGAGCGCGTGGAGATATTCCGCGGTGCTGTGGCGCGCGTGCCCCTCCGCGATGTTCGTCGGGACCGAGACGGCTGAACGGCGCATCTGGTCCCCGAGGGCGAACCGCTCCTCGGGCGGGAGGACGCGTGTGACCGCGTAACTTGCCACCGCCAGCTCTACTCCCCGCTGCCACCCCTCGAGATCGCGGAAGCTTCTGATCGTCCCCATTTCCTCGTCCCTCCCTCGGCGGACCATCCGCCTCCGGAAACGAATAACGGCGGCCCACAAGGCCGCCGTCATCGTTTCCCTATCCCCATCATCCCTTTCGCTCATCCCCCCCGGCCCCCGGCCCCCAGCCCCCATCCTCTGTCAGTCGTACGCCACCCTCGGATCCGCCGCCGCGTACACGAGGTCGGTGATCAGGTTCACGAGCACGAACACCACGCTCAGGAAGAGCACCGTGCCCTGGATGGCGGGGAGGTCGCGGCGGCTGATGGCGTTCACCACGTAGCGCCCCAGGCCGGGCCAGCTGAAGATCGTCTCGGTGAGGATGCTCCCCGTGAGATAGTAGCCGAAGTCGAGCCCCAGCACGGTGATCACGGGGATGAGCGCGTTGCGCAGCGCGTGGCGCGCGAGCACGACGCGCTCGCGCAGCCCCTTCGCCCGCGCCGTGCGGATGTAGTCGCCGCCCAGCACCTCGAGCATCGCCGAGCGCGTCATCCGCGCGAGGAAGGCGATGGAGCGCGAGCCCAGCGCGAGCGCGGGGAGCACCAGGTACTTCACCCCGCCGAACCCCGACGGGGGGAGCCAGCGCAGGAGCACGGCGAAGACGAAGATGAGGATGAGCCCCACCCAGTACACCGGGAAGGAGATCCCCAGGTAGGTCGCGCCGAGCGCGAGGCGATCGAACCAACCATTCGGGCGCGCGGCGCTCGCGACGCCGATCGTGATGCCGACGACCACGGCGAGCAGCATCGCCGACGCCGCGAGCTCCAGCGTCTTCGGGAATCGCTCGCGGATGTCGCTCGTGATCGGGCGGCCGGTGATGTACGAGTCGCCGAGGTCGCCGCGCAGCACGCCGGTCGCGTAGTGGGCGAACTGCGCGGGGAGCGGCTCGTCGAGGTGGAGCCGCGCGCGCAGGCGGGCGATCGTGGCCGGGTCGGCGCGCTCGCCCACCATCTCCAGCACCGGGTCGCCCGGCGCCGCGTACATGAGCAGGAACACCACCACCAGCACCCCGACGAGCGTCGGGATGGCGAGGAGGAGGCGTCGCGCGATGAAGGAGCCCACGGGTCAGCGCGGCGCGATGGAGACCGTGGTCATGGGCTGGGCGTAGAAGATGCGCTGCACCTCGAAGCCCTTGATCCACGGCTGCACGGCGTAGAGGTCGTTGTAGAAGAACAGGTAGATCATCGGCGCATCGGCGAACTCCAGCGCGTCGGCCTCGCGGTACAGCGCCGAGCGCTTGGCGTCATCGCTCGTCACGCGCGCCAGCGACACGAGCGAGTCGTACGGCGCGCTCTCGTAGAACGAGACGTTCCCCCCCACGCCCCGGTTCACGCTGTGCAGGAGCGGATAGAGGAAGTCCTCGGCGTCGGGGTAGTCGGCCCACCAGTCCTTGATGATGAGGTCCGTGGCGCCCTTGCGCGACGCCTCGCGCACCGCGTTGTTGTCGCGCTGCACGATGTGGATGCGGACGCCGACCTGCTTGAGGTAGGCCTGGATCGACTGCGCCACGCGCGCGAAGGCGGGATCCTGCCCCTCCCAGAGCTCGAGGTCGAGGCCGTCGGGGTAGCCGGCCTGGGCGAGGAGCTGCTTGGCCTTCGCGGGATCGTAGCCGTAGGGGGCGCGGGTCGTGTCGGCGCCGTCGAGCGATGGCGGGACGACGCCGGCCGCGAGCCGCCCGCGCCCGCCGATCACGTGCTGCAGGATCGTCTTGACGTCGACCGCGTAGTTGAGCGCCTGCCGCACGCGCCGGTCGCGGAGCGGGCCGCGGGTGGTGTTGATCGCCACGTACCAGAGGCGCAGCGCCGGCGCGGACACGAGGCGCGCCTTCTTCTCGTCGGTGCGCTCCCACTGCTCCGTCTGATCCTCGGGGACGAAGAGGAAATCCACGTTTCCCGACTCGAACTCGGCGACGGCGGTGCTGGGCTCGGGGATGATGCGAGCCATGAGCGAGTCCATGGCCGGGGCGCCACCCCAGTAGTCCGGGTTCCTGGCGAAGAGGAGATAGTCGTCGTGCTTCCACGTGACGAACTTCCAGGGGCCGGTTCCGATCGGGTGCTGGCCGAAGTCCTGCGGGGTGGAGTCGGGGACGATCGCCGCGACGGGCATGGCGAGCAGCTTCGGGAAGACGACGAGCGCGGTGTCGAGCCGGATGCGCACCGTGCTGTCGTCCACGACCTGGAGGCCGGCGATGTGCTGGGCGGAGCCGTCGGCGAACGCCCGGGCGCCGTGGATCGGGTAGAGCGGCCAGCCGCGCCCACCCTGGCGCAGCACGCGCTCGAAGCTGTGCGCGACGTCGCTGGCGCGGAACGGGGCGCCGTCGTGGAACTTCACCCCCTGGCGGAGGTGAAAGGTGTAGATCCTGCCGTCGTCCGACACCTCCCACCGCTGGGCGAGGGCGGGGTGGAGCTCCGCGTCGGGGGAGAAGCGCGTGAGACCGTCGAAGACGTAGCTCACGGCGCGGCCGGTGGGGACGTCGGTGGAGAGGGCGGGATCGAGCGATCGCGGGTCGTAGATGTCTCGCGAGTCGACGAGGGTGCGGCGCTGGGGGGTGGACTCGCTGCCGCGACAGGCGATGGCGGGCACGAGCAGGGCGGCGACCAACAGGTGTCGCCGGAACAGGAATGGCATATCGTTCCGGGTGCGGGCGAACGGCGGGGAAGGCGTGCCGCGCCACGTTGACAGCGGCGGTGTAACGAGTGAACTTACCGGGCCTCAAGTCATGCGTCAATCGTGAGTTACGTCCTGTGCGTCGACGATCACGAGGACATGCGCCTCATGCTGCGCGAAGTCCTCGCCTCGGCGGGGCACGAGGTGAACCTCGCGCCCGACGGGTTGTCCGCGCTTGCGTCGATCCAGGAGCGCGAGCCCGATCTCCTCGTGCTGGACCTCGTCATGCCCGGAATGTCGGGGATCGAGGTGTGCCGGGCCGTGAAGCTCAACCCGTTCACGGCGCGGATCCCCGTGCTGATGCTCACCGCGCGAGGGGATGTCGAGCACAAGGTGGAGGCGTTCGAGGCGGGAGCGGACGACTATCTGGCCAAGCCGTTCGACCCGCGAGAGCTCCGGGCGCGCATCGTGGCGCTCCTCAGGCTCGTGCGGCGGGAGGGAGATCGCAATCCCACCAGCGGACTCCCCGGTGGGAAGGCGATCGAGGATGAGATCGCGCGCCGGGCGGAGACGCGCGAGCCGTTCGCGATCTGCTACATCGATCTCGACAACTTCAAGCCGTTCGCGGACACCTTCGGATTCACGATCGCCGACATGGTGATCCGCGACATGGGGCAGGCGATCCGCGGCGCGGTGGAGTCGGCGGGGAGCGGCCACAGCTTCGTCGGGCACATCGGCGGGGACGACTTCATCGCCGTGACGGCGGAGGGGGATGCGGAGTCGATCGCACGGGAGTGCGCCGCCCGCTTCGTGGACGTGGCGGCGCGCGCGGTGGGGGAGGAGGCGGTACGGCGGGGGCACTTCATGGGGATCGACCGGGAGGGGCGCGCGCGCGAGTTCCCGATCGCGCGGCTGTCGGCGGCGATCCTCAAGGTGGAGCCGGATCGGTGGATCTCGGTGAGCCACATCGGCGCGCTGGCCGCGGAGGTGAAGCGCCGCGCCAAGCAGCGGGGCGCGGGGACCATCCTCGTGCAGGCGGTGTAGCGTAGCACGCGACACCGGTCGTGCCCCCCGAGCGCGGGGGCCGTCGCACGTCAATCTCGAGGCAGGGCATGAGTACATCACGCGGTGAAGGGCGCGAGCCCTTCACCTATCATTATCGTCGCGAGCTCCGGCTCTCGGAGCTCCTCCCGGCCATCGGCCTGGGGCTCGGCGCGGGGCTCGCGGCGTTCTATCTCACGCGCATCATGCTCCAGCGCGCGCCGCTCGTCCCCGACGCGGCTGGGTCGCGTCCCGAGCGGCACGTGCGATCGGGGGGGCTCACCGCCCGGCAGCGCGCGTGATCGGTCGGCTCCTCGCGGCCGCCCTCCTCCTCACCGCGCCCGCCCTCGCGCGGGCGCAGGACCTGTCCTGCGGCACCGGCGACCTGGAGATCCAGAGCGTCGAGTTCACCGGCAACGCGCACTACCGCGACGCCGATCTCGAGCGCGCGATCGTCACCACGCCGTCGAGCTGGGCGCGCCGGGTGCTTCACCTGCCGCTCGGCTCGCGGCGCTGCCTCGACACGCTCGAGCTCGCGCGCGATGCCATCCGGCTGCGCCTCTTCTACCGGCAGCGCGGGTTCTACAAGACCACCGTCGACACCCACGTCGCGCCCACCGACCCCGGCGCGGTGGACGTGGACTTCCGGGTCCACGAGGGCCCGCCGGTGATCATCGACTCCCTCGTGGTGACCGGGCTCGACTCGCTCCCCGAGCGGCTCGGGCGGCGAATCGGGCGCACGCTCCAATCGTTCGACCACGCGATCTACGACCGCGTGCGCCTCCAAGCGGCGATCGACAGCGTGACGGACCGGCTGCTCAACGCCGGCTACGCCCACGCCATCGAGCCGCTGCGCGACATCACCGTGGACAACGCCACCGACCGGGCGACCGTCAAGCTCGCCTTCGCCACCGGCCCGCGCGCCCGGATCGGGCGCATCGCGTGGGATGTGGAGGGGAACGGGTCGGGGGGCGAGCCCGCGATCGACACCGGCACCGTGCGCAAGCTCCTCTCGTTCGGCCCGGGCGACCTGTACCGGCAGCGCGACCTGCTCCGCACCCAGCGCGACCTGTACGGGCTCGAGACGTACCGGCACGTGGACGTGGAGGTGCCCGACAGCCTGCAGACGAGCGACACCTCGCTCACGGTGCTCGTGCGACTCGGGGAGACGCGGATGAAGTCGATGCGGCTGGGCGTCGGGTGGGCGACGCTCGACTGCGTGCGCACGCAGGCGCGGTTCACCGACCGGAACTTCCTGGGCGGCGCCCGGCGGCTCGAGCTGTCGGGGCGGTTGTCGCACATCGCGCTGTGCGAGAAGGCGGTGCGACAGGACACGGCGTTCACGGCGAAGCTCAACTACTTCACCAGCGCCACGCTGCGCCTCCCGTCGCTGTTCGGCCCGGCGAACATCCCGTCGCTCACGCTGTTCAGCGAGCGGACGGCGGAGTATCGCACGTACATCCGCTACACGCCGATCGGGCTCGCCGCCCAGGTGACGCGCGACTTCCGGCCGCGCGCGATCGGTCCCGGGGAGCCCGTCACGCTCGCCTACCGCGTGGAGTACGGACGCACGGAGGCCGACCCGGCGGTGTTCTGCCAGATCTTCAACCGGTGCACGCTGTCCGACATCCAGACGCTCCAGCAGAACGCGACGCTGCAGGTGGCGAGCATCGGGATCGCGCGCGACCGCACGAACAATCTGCTCGATCCCACGCGCGGCTCGCAGTCGCACCTGGAGCTCCGCGTCGGGCAGACCACGGTGGACACCGGCGGCGTGGCGCGCTTCAGCCGCATCGCCGGCGACGTGTCCGCGTACGCGCCGATCGGCTCGGGGACCGTGCTCGCCGCGCGGCTGCAGCTCGGCACGGTGTTCCAGGGATGGTCGTTCGCGGGAGCGACGGGGTTCGTGCCGCCGCAGGAGCGGTTGTACGCGGGCGGGCCGAACTCGGTGCGCGGCTACAACCAGAACCTGCTCGGGCCGCTGGTGTACATCGTGGACTCCAGCGACGTCACGACGACGACGGACACCAGCGGGCAGCACGTCTACGACGTGAAGCCCACCGCGCGCATCCGGCAGTACTCGCCGACGGGGGGGAACACGCTCGCCGTCGGAAACCTGGAGCTGCGCACGCGCTCCCCCGTTCTCGGCGATGTGGTGCAGCTCGCCGCGTTCGTGGACGCGGGACTCGTGTGGAACCGCAACCGCCCCGGCGAGACGACGAAGCTGGGCGACGTGCGCGTGACGCCCGGGGTCGGCGTCCGGGTGAACTCTCCGGTCGGGCCCTTCCGCGTGGACGTCGCCTACAATCGGTATCCCCTCTCCAGGGGCTCCGCGTATCTGCTCGATGCCGAGAGCCGCAAGCTGATCTGCGTGAGTCCGGGAACCCCGGTCGGCACCGACCAGAGTGGAGCGGAGCCGATCTGCCAACCGACCTTCTCCCCGGCGCCGGAGAGCGGCATCTTCAAGCATTTGACCTTCAACTTCAGCATCGGGCAGGCCTTCTAGTCGATGTCCCGCCGCCGCCTCGTGGTGCTCGCGAGCGCCAGCGTCATGCTCCTGCTCGGTCTCATCGTGGTGGCCGTGGTGCTGGCCGTCACGCAGACCGCGTTCGGGCGCGAGCGTGTGCGGCGGTATCTCACCGCGCAGATCGCCGCGGGGCTCGGCAAGCGCGGGTCGATGTACATCGGGCGCATCAGCGGGAGCCTGTTCACGAGCGTGGTGATCGACTCGTTCGCGATCCGCGACGACGAGGACTCGGTGTTCGTGGCGACCGGGCCGGTCCGCGTCACGTACGATCCACGCGACCTGATCGACAAGCGGCTCCTCCTCTCCTACCTCGAGGTGGACCGTCCCGTGGTGCACCTCCGGCGGCACGCCGACCGCGTGTGGAACTACCGGCGGATCTTTCCCGAGGGCCCCAAGACGCCGCGCGCGCCGGGGCGGCGGTTCGGCGACTACATCGTGATCGACAGCGCGGTGATCCACGACGGGACGTTCGTCCTCACGGAGCCGTGGTCGCCTCCCGACTCGCTGGTCGGCGCGCGCCGGGACAGCGCCGTGCGCGTGGCGCTGACGTCGCCCGCCCACGAGATCCGCCGCACGAGCGAGGGGCTCAAGCAGACGCGCCGGTGGCGGCACATCGAGCTGCGGTCGCCCTTCGTTCGCATCGCCAACCCGGACAGCGCGGGGCGCCTGGTGTCGGTGGGCTCGCTCGCCGCCGAGGAGAACGACCCTCCGTTCCGCTTCCGGAACGTGCGCGGGCCGGTGCGGATCCTCGGCGACTCGGTGTGGCTCGACGTGCGGCACTTCGATCTCCCGGGGTCGACGGGGAGCGCGAGCGGGAAGGTGTGGTGGGGGGGGACGGCGCCGACGCGGTACGACGTGCACGTGGTCGCCGACTCGATGTCGCTCGCCGACATCGCCTGGGTGTACCCGACGCTCCCCACCACGGGGGGCGGCCGGCTCACGCTCACGATCCGGAACGAGCCGCGCGACCTGCACGTGCTCGACTACGCGATCCGCGACATGAACGTGCGCTCCACGCGGTCGCACGTCACCGGCGCGATGACGTTCGGGGTGGGCGGCCCGGTGCTCGTGGTGAAGGACGTGAACGTGCGCGCCGACCCGATCGACTTCGCGCTGCTCCGCGCGTTCAACGGGGGGCCGTTCCCCGTGGACTGGGCGGGGCGGTTCACCGGCACCATCCGCGCGCGCGGCGGGCCGATCGACCGGTGGCTCGTGGACGACGCGCGGCTCTCCTTCGCCGACGCGCACGTGCCCGGCGCGGTGTCGCGCTTCACGGCGCGCGGGGGGCTCGACATCCTGGAGCCGGCGCTCGCCACGTTCCGCGGCCTCGACGTGCGCGTGGAGACGCTCGACTTCCGCACGCCGCGCTATCTCTTTCCGAGCTTCCCCCGGCTCCGGGGCACGGCGAGCGGCACGGCGCGCCTCGACTCCGTGTGGACCGATCTGCGCTTCAGCGACGCCGACGTGCTGCTCCACGACGGGCCGGGCGCGCCGTCGCGGTTCACGGGGCACGGGCGGGTGACGTACGGGACGCTCATGTCCTTCGACGTGGACCTGCAGGCGAAGCCGGTCTCGTTCACGACGCTCGCGCGCTCGTACCCGCTGCTCCGCTTCCGCGGGCCGTACGAGGGTCCGCTGCGCGCGAGCGGGACGTCGGCCGACATGGCGCTCACCACCACCCTCGCGGGACCCGGGGGAACGCTCGCCTGGGACGGGCGGATCGACATCTCCGAGCCCGGTTACGCGGCGCGCGGCACGGCGGCGGCGACCGACCTCGATCCCGCGGTGCTGCTCCAGGACAGCGCGCTGGTGCCGATGCGGCTGAACGGTCGCGCCGAGGTGGATGTGCGCGGCGACTCGCTGGCGAACCTGGCGGGGACGGCGCTCGTGTCGCTCGACCGCTCGCGCGTGGACTCGACGCGCTTCGATCCCTCCACGGCGGTGCTGGCCTTCGGGGGCGGGCACCTGCGCATCGACAGCCTCTGGCTCCAGTCGAGCGCCGGCCAACTGCTCGCGCGTGGCGGGCTGGGGCTCGTGCCGGGCGCGCGCGACTCGCTGCACTTCGAGCTGGCGGTGGACTCGCTCGGCGGGCTGCGCCCCTACCTGGGGCGGCCGCCGGCGACGCGCGCGGTGGCGCTGCTGGCGAGCGCGGACAGCGCGACGCCGGCCGAGCTGCGCGCGGCGCGGGCGGAGGCGATCCGCGACTCGCTCGCCGGCACCCTCCGGGCCGAGGGAGACCTCATCGGATCGATCGACACGCTCGCGGCCAGGGGGACGTTCGGCGGGAGCGACCTGTTCGTGGGAGGGAACGCCGCGCGGCGACTCGATGGGGCGTTCGCCTTCGCGGGGCTTCCCGGCGCGCCCGTGGGAACGGCGCGCGTCACGCTCGACTCGATGCTCGTCGCCGGGGTGCGGCTCGACTCGGCCGCCGCGGCGCTCGCCATGCGCGATCCGGCCACGGGCACGCTGCTGCTCGCCGCCGCCCGCGGCGGCACGGCGGGGAGCGTGGACGCGACGGCGCGGGTCGCCTTCCAGCGCACCGGCGACTCGCTCCACGTCACGGTGGACAGCGTGGCCGCGCGCCTCGGCGCCGATGCCTGGACGCTCGCCGGGCCCGCGCACGTGCTGTTCGACACCACCGGGACGACCATCGACTCGCTCGTGCTGCACTCGTCGTCGTCGCGCGTGGCGTTCGGCGGCACGTTCCCCGCGCACCGCGCGGTGCACGGGATGTTCGAGGTGGACAGCTTCCCGCTCGCCGACATCGGGGCGCTGCTGCAGACCGCGCGCCCGCTCTCCGGCGTGGCGACGCTCGCGGTGGGCTTGGGCGGCGAGCGCGAGCGGCCCACGATCCGCGGTGCCGGCCGCTTCGCCGACGTGCGCTACGGCGACGCCGCGTTCCCGTACTTCACCGCCACCGCCAGCTACGCCGACCAGCGGCTGCGGCCGCACGCCGAAGTGTACCGCGACCGCGAGCGCGTGCTCACGCTCGATGCGGTGCTCCCGATGGACCTGTCGCTCGTGAGCGTGGAGCACCGGCTGCTCGACGACCCGCTGTCGGCGCGCATCCGCGCGGACAGCGTGGACCTGTCCCTCCTCGAGGCGCTGTCGCCGCAGTTCACCCGCGTCACCGGTGCCGCCTCCACCGAGCTCGACGTCGGCGGCACCTGGGAGCACCCGCAGCTCAGCGGGCGGTTCACGATCCACGATGGGGAGATGGGGCTCCCCAGCGCCGGGATCCGCCTGCGCGACGTGAGCGCCGACATCGCGTTCACCCCCGACAGCGTGCGCATCGCTCGGCTCTCCATGGCGAGCGGCACGGAGGAGAACAGCTCGCTCTCGGTGACCGGCGCGCTCAGGGTGCCCGACTGGCGCGACACGCGCGATGCCGGCTTCGACATCACCGCGCGCGCCCGCAACTTCCAGGTGCTCGACAAGCGGGCGATGGCGCGGCTCGAGGTGAGCGGGGACGTGCGGCTCAGGGGCACGCTCGCGCGCCCGGAGCTGGGGGGCGACCTCACCGTGAACCGCGGGACGCTGTTCGTGTCGGAGCTGAACACCAAGCAGGTGGTGAACCTCGACGATCCGGACTTCTACGACATCGTCGACACGAGCCTGGTGGTGAACCGCGACCTGATCCGGTCGGCGTACCTGGACACGCTGATCGCGAACCTGCGCGTGCCGAGCCTGAGCGTGCACGTCGGCGACGACGTGTGGCTCCGCTCCGAGGAGGCGAACATCAAGCTGGCGGGCGACGTGGCGCTCGAGAAGGTCGGGAGCCAGCGCCTCGAGAGCGGCACGCTCGAGGTGAGCCGCGGCACCTACCGGCTCAACCTCGGGCTGGTGCTGCGCACCTTCGAGGTGGACAGCGGGAAGGTGGTGTTCTACGGCGACCCGAACATCCCGCCGTCGCTGAGCATCTGGGCCACGTACACCGTGCGCCAGGCGAGCCGGGAGAGCGGGCAGGACGTGAAGATCATCGCCCACATCGGGGGGACGCTCGTGGAGCCACGGCTCGCGCTCTCCAGCCAGGAGCGCATCCCGCTCTCCGACACGGAGATCCTGAGCTACTTGGTGTTCGGGCAGCCCACCGTGGCCACGAGCGATTTCGCCAACCCCCAGCACGCGCTCGACCCGGTGGCGCGGGCGCTCCTCCCGAGCGTGGGCGGGGTGCTCGAGCGGGCGCTCGCCGACCAGATCAGCTTCATCGACTACGTGCAGGTGCAGACGGGAGCCGGGACGACGACGACGGACCAGACGATCACCGGCCGGAACGCCCTGAACGCTCTCGCCGGGACGCGGATCGGCGTGGGGAAGCAGATCGGGGAGCGCACCTTCCTCACCGTGAACGCGGGGCTGTGCGGGCTCGCCGGGGCGCAGGCCTCGGGGAGCCAGTCGTTCGCGCAGTCGCTCGGCGTGACGGTGAACTATCGGCTGAACGACGGCTACTCGCTCCAGGCGAGCTCCGAGCCGTCCACCACCGCGCTGCAGTGCTCCGCCGGCCTCTCCGGGATCGGGACGCGCCCCCGCCAGTACGGCTTCGATCTCTTCCGCGAGTGGAGCTTCTGATCGACCGGGTGCTTCTGATCTCCAACCCGGCCGCGCGGCGCGGGGCACACCGGCTCGGCGCGGTGCTGGCCGCGTTCCGCGAGCTCGGGGTGGCGTGCGACCACATCCCCACCGAGCACCCGGGGCACGCCGCGCGGATCGCCGTGGAGCGGAGAGCGACGGAGCACGCGGCGGTGTTCACGCTGGGCGGCGATGGCACGGCGATGGAGGTGGTGGGCGCGCTCGCGCACACCGGCGTGCCGGTGGGGATCCTGCCCGGCGGCACGGGGAACCTGGTGGCGCGCTCGCTCGGCATCCCGCTCGACGTGCGCCGCGCCGTGCGGCGCCTCGTGCGCGGCACGGTCACGACGGTCGATCTGGGCGTGCTCGACGGGGGACGGCGCTTCGCCTTCGCCGTGGGGGTGGGGGTGGACGCGCGGATGATCGCCGAGACCCCGGCCAGCGCCAAGCGCCGCTTCGGCGTGGGGGCCTACACGATCGCGGCGGCGCGGGCCACGCTCCAGTGCCGTGGATTCCGGCTCCGCGCGACGGTGGACGGGGAGGTGATCGAGCGCGAAGCGGTCATGGCGATGATCGCCAACTTCGGCGGCGTGCTGAACGACCTGATCGTGCTCGGTCCGGGCATCCGGCGCGACGATGGGCGACTCGACCTGTGCATCTTCTCCCCGCGGCACGCGGGGCACACGCTCGGCATCGTGTGGCGGCTCTTCCGCAAGCGCTTCGGCGAGCACCCGCGCATGTCGTACCGGCCGGGGCGGAGCTTCCGGGTGGAGTGCGACCCGCCTCAACTGTACGAGGCCGACGGCGAGGTGCTCGGAACCACGCCCTTCGAGGCCCGCGTGGAGCCGGGCGCGTCGACGCTCCTCCTCCCGGCCGGGCGCGATTGACCGTCCGCCTGGATGCCGTACATTCGGATGCATCCCGCCTCATCGTCCCCCGTCCCCCCGCTCATGACGCCTCTCGCCAACCGGATCGATGCACCGAGGGTCTCGGGGGCCGAGGAGTCCGCGCTGCTGGCGGGACTGCCCCCGGAGAAAGCGGAAGCCGTCCGGGAGCTGATCCGCGAGCGCGAGCAGCTCAACGAGTGGTACCGGCGGCTGGTCGAGACGTCGAACGACGCGATCATGATCACCGACCCGGCGCGGCGGGTGGTGTTCGCGAACCCGGCGGCGCACGCGCTGTTCGGCCATCCCGGCGAGACGCTCGTGGGGATGCGCGTGGACGAGCTGCTGCCGCCCGAGATGCACGAGGCGGTATCGGCGTTCGAGAGCGCGGCGCTCGCCGGACAGCCGCAGCGCTACGAGACGGTGGTGCTGCGCGCGACCGGAGAGCGGCGGACGGTGTCGGTGAGCACCTCCGTGCTGCGCGAGGGGGATGCGGTGACCGGGGTGATGGCGTCGCTCCGCGATATCACCGACGAGCGTCGCGCGCGCGACGCGGTGACGCGCTCCGAGTCGCGCTACCGCAACCTCGTGGAGACGGCCACCGATGCCATCTACACGATGGACCCGGACGGGGCGTTCACCTCGGTGAACCACGCCACGTGCGAGGTGACCGGCTACTCGCGCGAGGAGCTGCTCGGCCGCCGGGTGCGCTGGCTGCTCGATCCCGACGAGTACGCGGAGGTGAAGCGGCACTTCCAGGACGCGCTCACCGGACGCGCGCGCCGCTACGAGTGCCGGCTCTACCGGCGCGATGGGGAGCGGCGCCTGATCTCGGTGACCAACACGCCGATCTTCCAGGGGACGGCGGTGGTGGGCGTGCTGGGGATCGCCCGCGACATCACCGCCGACCGCGAGCGCGAGGTGGCGCTGCGGCGCTCCGAGGCGAGATACGAGCGGCTCGTGGAGACGGCGCCCGACGCGATCTTCACGATCGATGTGAACGGGGTGTTCACCTCGGTGAACCGCACGTTCGAGCGCACGATCGGACGACAGCGCGGCGAGCTGCTCGGGCTGCGCTTCAGCGACCTGCTCGACGCGAAGCAGCTGCCCGAGGCCGAGCGGATCTTCCGCTCCACCATGGATGGGCGGCGCGAGCGCTCGGAGCTCCGCTACCGCGATGCCGAGGGCGTGGTGCGCACCGGCTCGATCTTCACGACGCCGATCGTGGAGAACGGCGCGATCGCCGGGGGGCTCGGCATCCTGCGCGACGTGACCGAGGAGCGGCTCCTCGCCGAGCAGCTGCTGCAGCGCGAGAAGCTCGCGGCGGTGGGGCAGCTCGTGAGCGGCGTGGCGCACGAGCTGAACAATCCCCTGGCCGGGATCATGGCGTTCGCGCAGCTACTCGAGGCGGCGGACGACGTGCCCGAGGAGCAGCGCGAGGCGGTGCAGACGATCCACGCCGAGGCGCGGCGGGCGGCGAAGATCGTCTCGAACCTCCTCCTGTTCGCGCGGCAGCGCCAGCCCGAGCGCACGAGCACCGATCTCAATCGGGTGATGCTCGACACGCTCGAGCTCCGGCGGTACGTGCTGAGCACGCAGCAGGTGCAGGTGGTCACGGACCTCGATCCGCACCTTCCCGCGGTGTGGGCCGATCCGTTCCAGCTCCAGCAGGTGATCCTGAACCTCCTCACGAACGCCGAGCACGCCGTCGCGCGCGCGCCGCGCGCGCGGCGGATCACCGTGCGCACGCGGCGCGTGGGCGATCGCCTGGAGGCCAGCGTGACCGACACGGGGCCGGGGATTCCGCGGGACCAGCTCGACCACATCTTCAATCCCTTCTTCACGACCAAGGAGGTGGGGGAGGGGACGGGGCTCGGCCTGTCGATCTCCGACGGCATCGTGCGGCAGCACGGGGGGCACATCACGGTGCGCTCCACGCCTGGCGAGGGGGCGACGTTCACCGTCGAGCTGCCGCTCGCCGCCGCCATGGCGGCATCGCCGCTGCCGGAGCCGATGCCGCCGGCGCCGCGGTCGGTGCCGCGGACGTTCCTGATCGTGGATGACGAGCCGTCGATCCGGCGCGCGCTCGCGCGCTACCTCGAGCACGAGGGACACGTGGTCGATGCGGTGGGAACGGGCGGGGAGGCGCTCGTCCAATTGCGCGCCCGGCGGTACGACGGCATCCTCCTCGACCTGCGCATGCCCGACATCGCCGGGGACGAGCTGTACGCCACGCTCCGCGCGAGCGACCCGAAGCACGCCGATCGCGTGGTGTTCGCGACCGGCGACGTGGAGAGCGTCTCCGCGCGCGACTTCCTCGGGCGCGCGCAGCGACCGTACGTGAGCAAGCCGTTCCTTCTCCCCACGGTGGCGCACCTGCTCTGCACCGTCGCTCAGGGCTGATGGCCACCATCCTGATCGTCGACGACGAGCCGCTCGTGACCGCGTCGCTCGGCACGCTGTTCGCTCGCGATGGGCACCAGGTGGTGCGCGCCTCGACCGGCGAGGCGGCGGTGGACGCGTACCTGCGCGTGCACCCCGACCTCGTGCTGCTCGACATCCACCTGCCCGACGCGAGCGGGTTCGACGTGCTGGAGCGGCTGCGGGAGGAGGAGCCGGTGGTGATCATGATCACCGGTCGCGGCGACATCCCGCTCGCCGTGCAGGCGATGCAGGCGGGGGCGGAGAACTTCCTCACCAAGCCGGTGGACGTGGCGCACCTGCGCGCGGCGTGCACGCGCGCGCTGGAGAAGGCGCGGCTGCGCCAGATCGCGCACTGGGCGCGCGAGCGGCGCGGCACCACGCGCGTGGGGGCGCTGCTCGGCGGCTCGCCGGCGATGCGCGAGCTCGCCCACCAGGTGGAGCTGCTCGCCGCGTCCGACCGGACGACCGTGCTCCTCATCGGCGAGAGCGGCACCGGCAAGGGGCGGCTGGCGGAGGTGATCCACGCCCTCAGCCCGCGCGCGCACGCGCCGCTCGTCGAGGCGACGTGCGCCGGTACCACGGCGGAGGTGCTCGACGTGGAGCTGTTCGGCGGGGAGGAGCCGGGGGGCGCGGAGGGGCGCGCGCGGCGCATGGGGCTCGTGGAGATGGCGGAGGGGGGCACGCTCTTCCTCGACGCCATCGCCGACCTCGACTCCACGCTGCAGGCCAAGCTGCTCCGCCTCCTCGAGGCGGGGCGGTTCCGGCGCCCCGGCGAGACCGAGGAGGTTCCGGCGAACGTGCGCGTGATCGCGGCGACGAGCCGCGATCTGGTGGACGAGGTGAACGAGGGGCGTCTGCGCGAGGACCTGTACTACCAGCTCAGCGTCATGCCCGTGCACATCCCGCCGCTCCGGGCGCGGTCGCGCGAGGACCTCGTGGACCTGGTCACGCGGCTCGTGCGCGAGCTGCGCGCGCAGCTTCCGGCGGCGCCGGAAGAGCTCACGGAGGGGGCGCTGGAGCAGCTGCTCAGGCACCCGTGGCCGGGGAACGTGCGCGAGCTGCGCAACGCGCTCGAGCGGGCGATGATCGTGGCGCGCGGGGCGCGGCGGGTGGGGGTGGAGCACCTGAGCGCCGACGTGCGGCGCGCCTCGGGCGGCGCGCTCGCGCGTCACGAGCCGCTCACGCTCGCCGAGGTGGAGCGCGCGCACATCGAGCGCACGCTCCGCGCCCACGGGGGGAACCGCACGCGCGCCGCGCGCGAGCTGGGGATCTCCCGCGCGACGCTGATCAACAAGATCAAGATGTACCGGCCGGGCGAGTCCAGCGTGACGCCGGACGAGCTGGCGCGTGAGTTGGTGGAGTGAAGGCCGGGGTCGGCATCCCGATCCCCGACCCCAGATTCCCGAACCTCGAACCCCCATCATGGCCGAGCTGAAGGAGCACGACGGCATGATCTGCCGCGCCTGCGGCAGGGAAGAGCGCGCGTCGGAGGGATATCCGTGCGCGGACTGCGGCACCTTCGTGTGCCTCCTGTGCACGTTCCGCGGGGTCGTGCGATGCGCGGCGTGCGAGGAGCGGCACGCCGCCGAGCGGCGGACCGCGGGTGGGGAGGGGGGCGCGCGGTGAGGGAGCAGCTCTGCCTTCGCCGCCGGTTCGAGGCCGGGGACCGGACGTTCACCGTCGTGGGCGAATCGTGGTTCGACGCGGCGAGCGGGGAGTGGAAGGCGCGCGTGCGCTTCGTCCCCCTCGACCGCTCGCTCCCCGGCGTGATCGCCTCCGAGGCGCTGCTCCACGCGCGCCGGCGCGATGAGGTGGAGCGCGCGCTCGGGAGCGTGAGCGACCGCGCGCTCGCGAAGGCGTACCGGTCGATCGCCCTCCCGACTTCACGCCGCGCGCGTGGGCGCTGACTTCACCCCCTTCGGTCTCGCCATCGGTCACGCGACCGATGCGGACGGCGGAACGGGGCTCACCGTGGTGCGCGGCATCGACGCGCCGTTCCGCGCGGCCGCGGCGCTCCTCGGACGCGCGACCGGCACGCGCGAGCTCGATGCGCTCGATCCCCGGCACATCGTCGACCGGGTGGACGCGATCGTCCTCACCGGGGGCTCCGCGTACGGGCTCTCGGCGGCCGCCGGCGTGATGCAGTGGATGGAAGAGCGGGGGCGCGGCTTCCCGGTCTCCGGCGGCGTGGTGCCGATCGTCCCCGCCGCGGTGATCTTCGATCTCGCGCCGCTCGGCGCCTTCGGCGCCCGGCCATCGGCGCGGATGGCGTACGAGGCATGCGACCGCGCCGTGCCCACCCCGGTGCCGGAGGGGAGCGTCGGCGTGGGGACGGGGGCGACGGTGGGGAAGGGGGCGGGGGTCGACCGCGCGATGAAGGGGGGGCTCGGGTGCGCGGTGGCGCGCGCCGGCTCGTTCGCCGTCGGCGTGGTGGCGGTGGTCAACGCCGTCGGCGACGTGCGCGACGCGGCGGGACGGATCATCGCCGGCGCCCGCGCCGCGGACGGCGGGTTCGTGGACGTGGAGCGCTCGATCGCCGACGGCGAGGTGCGCCGGACGCGGTTCGGGGCGCCGCCGATGGGGAACACCACGCTGGCCGTGGTCGCGACGAACGCGGGGCTCGACCGCGTGCAGCTCGCCCAGCTCGCGCGCGCCGCGGGGGCGGCGCTCTCGCGCCGCATCACCCCGGTGGGGACGAGCTTCGACGGCGACGTGCTGTTCGGCGTCGCGCCGCTCGAGGGGCCGCCCGCCCCCCCGCTGCAGGTGGAGGCGCTCGCCGTGCGGGCGCTCGAGGAGGCGGTGGAGCGCGCCGTGCGCCTGGCGCGCGGCCGCGATGGATTTCCCGGACTCGCCGACGAGGAGCGATGAACGAGGTCCTGATCGTGCGGAGCGCCATCGCTCCGATGTGCGCGGAGCCGCGCGCGGGGAGCGAGCAGGTGTCGCAGACGCTGGCCGGACACCGCCTGACGCCGCTCGAGGAGCGGGAGCAGTGGGTGTGCGCGCGGAGCATGGACGGCTACCAGGGATGGGTGCACCGCGGCTACCTCGGGGCGGTCGGCGAGCGCGAGGCGGAGAAGCGCTTCGCCACCGGGCGGGTGTCGCTCGGGTGCGTGGTGACGGAGCTCGACGGCCGCCGCCGCGCCCTGCCGCTCGGCGCCGTGCTCGCGGACGACGCGTACGTGGAGACGGGGGTGGCGTTCGCGCCGGTGGAGATGGCGGGGCGCTTTCCGCGGACGCCCCTCGGGATCGCGCACGCGGCGCTGCAGTTCTTCGAGGGGACGCCCTACCAGTGGGGCGGGCTCACCCCGTGGGGTGCCGACTGCTCCGGCATGGTGCAGGCGACGCTCGGGCTGCACGGGATCCGGATGCCACGCGATGCCCGGCTCCAGGCGGAGCACGGGGAGCTGGTGGACGGGGGGCTCGCCGCGCTGCGCGCGGCGGATCTCCTCTATTTCTCCGACCGCCCCGATGGCCGGATCACGCACGTGGCGATGGCGCTCGACGAGCGGCGCATCGTGCACCTGGCGATCGGGCGCGGGGGCTACGCGGTGGAACGGCTGGACGACGTCGACGATCCGTACGTGCGCGGGCTCGTGGAGCGCTTCCGCTTCGCGAAGCGGCTCTGAGCCGGACCGCCTGGCGCGGGCGTCGTCAGCTCACCAGCGCGCCGCCGCCGCCCATCCCCACCACCTCGGCCCGCACGTGCAGCTTCACGTCGCCGTGCAACGTCCCATCGAGCGCGATCTGCATGACGTGCGCGCCGGCGGCGGCGAGGGGGAGATCGATCGCCGCGATGAGGGGGAAGTCCATCTCGTTCACGCCGGGGGGCGCGGCGCCGATGCTCAGCTCGCCGTTCGAGGCCCACAGCTCCTGCCCCGACGGATCGAGCCAGCGGAGGGTGATCACGTGGTTGCCGGCGTCGGCGGGGCTCCCCTTGAGCCGCACCACCAGGTGCGCGCGGGGGTGGAGCGTGGGGAGGGATCCCACCTGCACGGCGTCGAACACCCCCAGGATGTTGAGCTTGCCCTCCTGGGAGAGATTGGCCGCGTCGGCGAACAGCGCGAAGGAGAGTCGCATTCGGGAAGTCTAATGGGCGAGGAGGGTTTGGGTAACGGAGAGGACGAGGCTCTCCGCTCCCTCCGGAACCCCACTCTGGCCATTAGCTTTCGGCATGGCCTCAGTGCTCGAACCGTCTCTGTCGCCCGGCCGCGCCGAAGAGCCCGCGCGCCCGGGCGTTTCCGTGACCGACGCCCTCCTCGTGTGCATGACGCTGATCTGGGGGGTGAACTACGTGGTGGTGAAGTACGGCACGGGCGTGATGTCGCCGGAGTCGTACAACGGGGCGCGCATCGCGCTCGCCGCCGTCGCCTTCGTCGCGCTCGCGCGCGCGCGCGGCGAGCCGCGCGTGTCGCGGCGCGACCTCGTGGCGCTGCTCGCGCTGGGCGTGCTCGGGAACTGCGTGTATCAGTACCTGTTCGCGGAAGGGGTGGCGCGCACGAGCGCGGGGAGCGCGGCGCTGGTGTTCGCATCGTCGCCCGCGCTCATCGCGCTCATCGGGCGCGTGCTGGGCATCGAGAAGGTGGGCGCGCGCGGGTACGCCGGCATCGTGCTCTCCATGGTGGGGATCGCGCTCGTCGTGCTCGGTCACGGGCCCGGCACCGGCCGAGGGGGGGGCGCGACGCTCGCCGGGAATCTCATCGCGCTCGCCGGCGCGGGGTGCTGGGCGGTGTACACCGTGCTGCTGCAACCCTACACGCGGCGCGTGAGCATCGTGAACATCTCGGCGATCACGCTGCTCGGAGGCGTGGTGCCGCTGCTCGCCGTGTCGGCGCCGGCGATGATGGCGACGGAGTGGGGAGCGGTGCGCCCGGCCACCTGGCTGGCGATCGTCTACAGCGGCCTGGGCTCGCTGGTGCTCGGCTATCTGTTCTGGTATCGCGGCGTGCGCGTGCTCGGCCCGACGCGCACGGCCATCTACTCGAACCTTCAGCCCGCGATCGCGCTGCTGGCCGCCTGGGTGGCGCTCGCCGAGGTGCCGACCATCCAGCAGGGGCTCGGCGCGGCGACGATCATCGCCGGCGTGATCCTCACACGCACGTGAAGCTCGTTCTCTTCGACATCGACGGTACGATCCTGTGGAGCGACGGCGCCGGGCGCCGCGCGATGACGGCCGCCCTCACGCACGTGTTCGGCGGCGCCGGCCCCACGGACTATCGCTACGACGGCAAGACCGATCCGCAGATCGTCCGCGACCTCATGCGCGCATCCGGACACAGCGACGAGGCGATCGACGGGCGGATGCCGTCGCTCATCGAGCGCTATCTCGTCGGGCTGGAGCGCGAGCTGGGCGACGGCGGGCGCACGCACGTGTACGAGGGGGTGCGGGAGCTGCTCGACGCGCTCGAGGCGCGGGACGACGTGGTGCTCGGCCTGCTCACGGGAAACCTTCGCGAGGGTGCGGCGCTCAAGCTCCGATCGGCGGGGATCGACATCGCGCGCTTTCGCGTGTGCGCGTTCGGGTCGGACCACCACCACCGCCCCGAGCTGCCGGCGATCGCGCAGCAGCGCGCGCGCGCGGGACTCGGGCTGGAGATCCCGGGGAGCCGGATCCTGGTGATCGGCGACACGCCCGCGGACATCGCCTGTGGGCGGTCCATCGGCGCGCGGGCGATCGCGGTGGCGACGGGGCGGTACACGGTGGAGGAGCTGGCTCGGCACGAGCCGCTGGCGGTCTTTCCCTCGCTCGCCGACACCGCCGCGGTCATGCAGGTGATCCTCGATGCGTGAGGTGGAGCTGAAGGCGGTGGTGGACGACTGGGACGGCCGCCGGGCGCGCGTCGAGCGCGCGGGCGGCACGCTCACGTTCGCCGGTCGCCTGGAGGACCGCCGGTACGACACGCCGGGGCGTACGCTCGCCAGGCGCGACGAGGTGCTGCGCCTGCGGCTGTACCGCGACGGGCCGCGCGCGCGCGCGGAGCTGGGGTGGAAGGGGGCCACGTCGCGGGAGGACGGGTACAAGGTGCGCGAGGAGCTCGCCGCCGGCATCGTGGATGCCGAGTCGCTCGCGCGCGTCCTCGAGCATCTCGGATACGTGATCACGCACGCGATCGACCGGGAGATCGCGCAGTACTCGCTCGGTGGCGCGATCGTGCGGTTCGAGCGCTACCCGCGGATGGACGACCTGGTGGAGGTGGAAGGGGCGCCGGAGGCGATCGATGCGGCGATCGCGGCGCTCGGCATCTCGCGCGCGGCGTTCACGCCGGAGCGGCTGCGCGATTTCGTCGCGCGCTACGAGGCGCGCGAGGGGACGCGCGCGGCGCTCAGCGATGCCGAGCTCACGGGCGCCGCGACGTACGACCGCGAGGACGCATGAGCCGAGGACGCGGACGATGAGAGGCGGGCGATCGACGCTGCTGGTGAGCGCGGCCGGGCTGCTGCGTGGGCGCGAGCTCGCTGGCGAGGCGCTGGTCGCGCTGGAGGAGGAGGGGATCGCGCTGGTGTTCCTGCGCGAGCGGGTCATGCTCCCGCTGGGATGGATCGAGGGGGCGCGCCGCGGGGGGGCGGCGGGGGCGGGGGCGGGGGCCGTGCAGCTCTTCCTGCGAGATGGAGACCTGGTGGAGCTGGCCGGCGGCGCCGAGCTGGATGCACTGGTGACGGAGCTCGGGCGGCGGGTGCTCGTGCTCCCCGAGCTGACGCTCTCGCTCAGGGCGCTCGGCTCGCGTCGCGGCGCTCCCGGCGAGCCGCACGACCGGTGGTTCGCGCCGCTCCTGGCGGCGCGGCGCGCGGCGGAGCACGCACCGGAGCCGGATGCGGTGCGTCGCACGCTGGATGCGGCGGCGCTCGGCGGCGCGCTCACGCGCGTGCTCCGCGAGATGGCGGCGGCGCGCTGGCCTGACGAGCCGGCCGAGCACCGGGCGTTGGAGGCCGAGCTGCTGGACGCGGCGGCGGCGGTGCTCGACCGCCTCGGCGTGCTGGAGCGGGCGCAGGCGTCGCTCGCCGGCGCGAGCGAGGAGGACCGGTACGCGCGCTGGCGGGAGTGGACGTCGGCGCTGCGCGAGGCGTACGCGAGCGCGGACGCGTGCTGGCCCGCGCTGCACGCGCTGATGACGGAGAGCGCGCCGCGCGTGCGGCCATCGCGCTGGCGGCGGTGGCTCGGGGTGGGGAGGGGAAGAGGGAGGAGGGGGGGGCGCGCATGATCCTCGGCGTGGGGATCGACCTGGTGGACATCGCCCGGGTGAAGAAGCTGATCGCGGCCAAGGGGGAGCGCGCGCTGCGGCGGATGTTCACCGAGGGGGAGGTGACGTACGCGATGGCGCGGGTGCGGCCGTACGTGCACCTCGCGGCGCGGATCGCGGCGAAGGAGGCGGCGTACAAGGCGCTGTCGGGGAGCGCGGGGGCACGGGGGATCGGGTGGCGGGAGATGGAGGTGGTGTCGAACTCGGACGGGCGTCCATCGCTGGTCTTGCACGGGTGCGCGGCGCGACGGGCGGCGGAGCTGGGCGTGGCGCGGGTGCTCCTGACGTTGTCGCACAGCGAGATGACGGCTGGCGCGGTGGTGGTGCTGGACGGCGATTGAAGCGGCCGCGTCGACGGTGGCGATTTTTCGGCAATGCCGATACATTCAGTCGGGATGTCATTGAGAACGATTCTCAACAAGGTCGCGGCGGTCGCCGCGTTCGCCGCCGCGCCAGTGCTTCACGCCCAGGAGCATCCCGCGAAGCGGCTTTCCAGCATCGTCGGCGTCGCCGTCGAGGAATACGCCAAGGGAATCGACGAACACGGCCGGCTGATCTCCGCGCAGGAATACCAGGAGACGGTCGGCTTTCTCGCGGATGCCCGAAGCGTGGCCGACCGGCTCTCCGGCGATCGCGCGGTCCCCATTCGCGCGGTGCTCGACACGCTGGTGTCCGCGGTCGAAGCCAAGGCACCGCCCACGGCGATCGCCGCCATCCACGCCCGGTTTCTCGCGGCGCTCGGCCACGAGGGGGCGCTCGAGCTGCCGCCGGGACCGATCGACCTCGCCGATGGTCGCGCGGTGTTCCTGCGCGAGTGCGCGTCGTGCCACGGCGAGCGCGGGCTCGGCGACGGGCCCGCGGCGAGGGGGATGAATCCCGCGCCGCCGGCGATCGGCGATGCGCGGCTCATGGCCGACGCATCGCCCGCGCTGCTCTACCGGGTGGTGTCCGTTGGCGTGCCCGGGACGCAGATGCCCGCGTGGGGATCGAAGCTCAGCTCGCAGCAGCGATGGAACGTGGTGAGCTACGTGCAGTCGCTCCGCGCCTCCACCGCCGCCGTGCTCGAGGGGGAAGGGCTGTTCGTGCAGCGGTGCGCGTCGTGTCACGGCGCCACCGGGGCGCTGGATGGTCCGGCCACGCACGCGCTCAGCAAGGTTCCGCCGGACGTGGGCTCGTTCGTGTGGCAGGTGGAGCGCAGCGACGCGGCGATCGCGCGGGCGATCCGCGACGGGCTGCCGGGCACGGCGATGCCGCCATCGCGCGATCTGAGCGACTCGGCGATCGCGCACATGGTCGCGTACATCCGCACGCTCCCGGCGCGGCGCGGTGAAGCGCCGGTGGCGATCGCCGCCGCGGCCGCCGACACGGATTACGCCGCCGCCGCGCGGACGGTGCTCGCCACGCTCGACCAGGCGCTCGCCGCGGCGCAGGCCGGGCGCGCGAGCGACGCCGGCGATCAGGCGTTCGACGCGTACATCGCGTTCGAGCCGCTGGAGACGCCGGCGCGCGCGAAGAGTCCGGGGCTCGTCTCGGCCATGGAGCGCCACTTCGCGCAGTTCAAGGGCGCCATCAAGTCCGGCGATCTCCGCGGGGCGCAGCGCGAGCGCGACGCCATCGAGGCGAATCTGCCGTCGGTGGTCGCGCTCACCACCCGTCCCTCTGGCGGGTGGGGGGCGTTCCTCGAGTCCTTCCTGATCATCCTGCGCGAGGGGTTCGAGGCGATCCTCGTGATCGGCGCCATCGCCGCCTTCCTCCGCAAGACGGGGAACGCGGAGCGACTGCGCTCGATCTGGGTGGGGGCCGCTCTCGGCGTGGCCGCGAGCGCCGCGACCGCGGTGGTCCTGCAGACCGTGCTGCGCGCCATGCCGGCGAGCCGCGACCTGCTCGAGGGGCTCACGATGCTCGTCGCCGTCGTCGTGCTCTTCTCGGTGAGCTACTGGCTCATCTCGCGCGTGGAGGCGGCCAAGTGGCAGCAGTTCATCCGCGAGAAGGTGTCGAGCGCGCTCGAGCACGGGGGCGGGCAGGCGCTGGCGTTCGTGGCGTTCCTCGCGGTCTACCGCGAGGGAGCCGAGACCGCGCTCTTCTACCAGGCGCTGTTCGGCGAGGGGGGGCACGTGCTCACGCCGCTCCTCCTCGGGATCGTGTTCGGGTTCGCGGCGCTGGCGATCATCTTCACGCTCTTCTATCGCTTCGGCGTCCGCATCCCGCTCCGCCCGTTCTTCGCCGTGACGAGCGTGCTGCTCTACTACATGGCGTTCGTGTTCACGGGGAAGGGGATCCACGAGCTGCAGGAGGTGGACGCGATCTCCACCACCGTGCTGCACGGATTCCCGCACATCGAGGCGATGGGGATCTTCCCCACGCTCGAGGCGATCGCCGCGCAGGTGCTGCTGCTCCTCCTGTTCGTGATCGCGCTCGTGAAGACGTTCTGGCCGAAGCGCGCGGTGGCGCTCCCCACCGTCCCGCCCGAGGCGCCCCCCGCCGCCGCCGTGGACGCGCACGTCACCGCCGTGGAGCAGCGCCTCGCGCGTCTCGAGTCGCGCCTGGCGGCGCTGGAGCGGAGCGCGTCGGGGCGGAGGAGAGGGCACAAGGCGACAAGCGGGCCGGAGGGTGGAGCGTAGGTAAAGGGGGTGGAGCGCGAGTCGGAGCGAGGAGAATCAGGAACGAGGCGAGTCGGGGGTAGAGCGCGAGTCGGAGCGAGGAGACCCCGGAGCGAAGGACGCCGGGGGTGCGGTGCCCGTCCGACCCGCCTCGCTCCGGGTGGTCGTCGCTCCGTCTCGCGCTCCACCCGCTTCGCCCGACGTCACGAGGTCATCTTCTTCGTGAGCTTCTCCACGTAGTGCACGTACTCGTCGTACTGCACGTAGATCGAATGCCGCGGTGAGCTCAGGTAGTGAATGCCGCCGGTGAGGTCGCGGCGGCGGGCGGTGCGGAGGGCGTGGAACCAGGCCGCCTTGCGTGGCGCGTCCTGCTCGGCGCGGATGAGCGCCGCGATGAGCGCCGCCTGCTTCGAGACCATCGGGTACGCCCCGCCATCGGTCTCGAACAGGCCCACCACGAACAGGTTCCGCGCCTCGGGGAAGACGTTCAGGAAGAGGGGCGTCGCACCCTGCTCGAGCGAGAGCACGCTCGGCGGCAGGCACGGAATGGTGGCCCGGTAGCCCGTGGCCCACACGATGAGATCGATCGCCTCCTCGCTTCCGTCGGCGAAGCGCACGCGATCCCCGCGCAGCTCGCGCACGTCCGGCTTGGGCGTCACGTCGCCGTGCGCCAGGTAGTGCAGGAGCTGCGAGTTCACGATCGGATGCGACTCCAGCACCTTGTGATCGGGCTTGGGGAGCCCGTAGCGCTGGAGGTTCCCCACGAGCAGGCGCAGGAGCAGCGTGAGCAGCGGCTGGGCGATCCACGCCGGCAGGTGCGGTCCGCTGCGGAAAAAGGCGTCGGTCGGCTGCCCGAAGATGTGCTTGGGCAGGAAGTGGTAGCCCCGGCGCACGCTGATGAACGCGCGCTCGGCCACCGTCGCCGCGTCGCAGGCGATGTCGCACCCGGAGTTCCCGCCGCCCACGATGAGCACGCGCTTTCCCGCGAACTCCGACGCCGACCGGTAGTGAAAGGAGTGGTACGCCGTTCCATCGAACCGGCCCGGATACTCGGGCAGGATGGGATCCCAGTTGTGCCCGACGGCGCACACCACGCCGCGGTAGCGGCGCGCCTCCCCGGACGCGAGGCGCACCGTCCACGCGTCACCGTCGGGTGACACGCCCGCCACTTCGGCGCCGTACTCCACGCGCTCGCGGAGCTCGTACCGATCGGCGAACGCCCGGATGTACTCGAGCACGCTCCGGCACCCCGGGTAGTCCGGGTAGTGCTCGGGCATCGGAAACCCGTCGAAGCCGGACTGCGTGCGCGACGAGATGAAGTGCGCGCTCTCGTACATCGGCGTCCGCTCGTTGGAGAGATCCCAGATCCCTCCCACGTCGCGGTGCCGCTCGAGGATGTCGAACGCGATGCCCGCGTCGGCGAAGGCGCGCGCGCTGGCGAGCCCGGATGGCCCCGCGCCGATGATGCAGTAGCGATCGGTGCGGTCCGCGCCGCCGCTTCCACCGAAGCGCGGCGCGGCCGCTGCGAGTGACTGGTCCACCGGAGTGGCGGAGGAGGGAGTCGAAGGAGACGCCATCGAGAGTCGGTCAGGATGTCGGTGGTTCCGGGGGGCGGCACGCGCCGCCGCGCTCATCAGCAGCGTGAGTATGTCCGCGCGCCGGCCGGAACGCGAGTGGGACCTCACCGCTCGTCGCGCAATCGTGCGAGGAGGCGGCGCGTTCGCGCCGCCTCCTCGCGGTCCTCCCCTGACCCCTGACCCCTGACCCCTGGCCCCTGGCCCCCGGCCCCCAGTCACGGCTGCAGCCGATACCCCGCCTTCCGCACCGTGAGGATGTGCCGCGGTACGGCGGGATTCTCCTCGAGCTTCCGGCGCAGCTCCGCCACGTGCGTGTCCACCGTGCGGCTCATCACCTCCGAGGCGTACCCCCACACCTCCTGCAGCAGCTCCTCCCGCCCGGCGATCTGCCCCTTGCGACGCAGCAGCGCCACCAGCAGCTCGTACTCCTTGGGGCGCAGCGCCACCGCCGAGCCGGCGCGCCACACGGTGTGCGTGGCGGGGTCGACCTCGATCTCGCCGAATCGCACGCGCTCGGTGAGCTTCTCCGAGCGCGCTCCGTTGCTGGCCGAGCGGCGGAGCAGCGCGTCCACGCGCGCGAGCAGCTCGAGGAGCCCGAACGGCTTGGTCACGTAGTCGTCGGCTCCCAGGCGGAAGCCGAGCACCTTGTCCGTCTCCTCGCCGCGCGCGCTCAGGATCAGCACCGGCGTCTCGCACCCGTCGGCGCGCAGCGCGCGGAGCACGCGATAGCCATCCATGCCCGGGAGCATGAGATCGAGGATGATCAGCGCCGGGTTCCCGGCTCGCACGAGCGCCAGGCCGGTCGTGCCATCGGTGGCCAGCTCCACCTGGTAGCCATCGATCTCGAGGTTGTTCCGCAGGCCGGTGGCGAGGTTGCGGTTGTCCTCGATGATGAGGATGCGCGTCATCGGGTCTCCACGGGCGAGTGACCGACCTGACCGCCGGACGGCGCGCGCCGCGCGCCGCCCCCGGGTGCGGGGGGCGGCGCGGCCGGCGTACCCGGCGCCTCGTCATCGGCGTCGGCGAGCGCGAGCTCGATCACCACGCGCGTCCCGCCGCCGGGCACCTCGGCGATGCGCGCCGACCCGTTCTGCAGCTCGGCGAGCTCCCGCACGATGAAGAGGCCGATGCCGCTCCCGGCGGTGGCCGAGCGCACGTCGCGGTCCATCCGATAGAACGGCTCCCACACCCGCGCCCGCGCCTCGGGCGGGATCCCCGGGCCCTCGTCGGTCACGGAGAGCCGGGCGCGATCGCCGGCGCGCTCCAGGCGCACGGTGACCGTCTGCCCCGGCGGGCCGTACTTGACGGCGTTGTCCAGCAGGTTGAGGAGCATCTGGCGCAGCGCGCCGCGATCCACGCGCGCCGCCACGGTGTCGTCGAGCTCCTCGCGCACGGTCGCGCCCGCGCCCGACGCGAGCGGTCGCCAGGCGGCGACCGTCTCGCGCACGCACGGCGCGAGCGGCATCTCCCGCGGCGTGAGGCTGGTCATCCGACGCTCCGCGCGCGAGAAGTGGAGCACGTTCTCCACGAGCTGCATGAGCCGGCGGGACTCCTGGACGATCACGTTGGTGGCGTCGGCTCGCTCGGCCTCGCTGCGCACGCGGCCGAGGCTCAGCGTCTCGGCGAAGAGGAGAATCTGCGACAGCGGCGTGCGCAGCTCGTGCGACACGCTGGAGATGAAGTCCGAGCGCAGGCGCGCGAGCTCCTGCTCGCGACGGAGCTGCAGGATGGCCACCACCATCATCCCCGCCGTGAGCCCGAGCAGGCCGAGGAGGAGGGGGAGCTTGGAGCGCGGGATGGCGCCCAGCGCGAGGCGCTCGATGGCGCGCGGGCGGAGGGCGGCGCGCGCGGTGAGCCCCCCGAACGTCTCGATCGTGGCGTCGGCGGTGAAGAGCGGGAGTCCGCGCGCCGCCGACCGGTACAGGGTGTCGCCGCCGGCGCCGATCACGGTCACCGACACGAGCGAGTCGTTCGGCTCGCCGCTCGTGAGCGTGCGCGGCAGGAGCGCATGGCGGGCCATGACGCCGCCGAACAGCGGCGCGCCGAGCGCGGATGGGCAGGTGGCGATGCCGTACGCCGCCACCGGTGCCCCGTGCTCCGCGTACCGCACGGCGTAGACGAGGAGGCGCGCGTCGCGCCCGCGCCCATCGATCAGGCCGGCCCAGCGCCAGTCCGGCCGGTACACGGTGCGCGCCTGCTCACGGATCACCCGGGCGATGCGCTCGCGCTCGGCCGGGAGCGGGCGGGCGCCAGCCGACGTCACGGCGCCGTCGCGGAAGTCGATCCGGAAGTACCAGCGGTCGTCCTGCTCGCGCGGCGAGGCGCACGGCAGCACCCCGCCGGCGCCGGCGGCGAGGAGCTCGGGCGAGGGGAGCGCATCGTACACGGTGACCGCCCGCGTTCCGGTCACCGGGGCGAACGCCTCGGTCATCTCGCTCTGCAGCGTGGTGGCGGCGTCGGCCAGCAGCTCCCACGCGGCGAAGGTCGCGTAGTCGTGCAGCGCTCGTTCGGCGGTGGCGCGATGCGAGCGCGCCGCGTCGTGCGCCTCCCATGCCAGCACGGCGGCGAGCACCAGGGTGAGCGCGAGAAGCGCGACGAGCAGCGTCGCGCGCGAGCGCCACACGACCCGGGTGCGGCCCGCCCCCCCTCGCTCTCCGGTGGATGGAAACGCCACGGTGTCTCTCCCATCGGCGCCAGGCGCCGTGCCGATGTTCGCTCTCACGGGTGCTCCCCGAATGTAGGGGCGGCGCCCGATCGCTCCGGCGAGCTCTGACGACTCTCTGACATGGTGTCTCACTCAACGATGACGTTGGCGCACGCTCTCGGACAGTGGCGCCGGCGGCCGCGCGCATCTTCGCGCGAACGGCGCGTCGTCGCGCCGCCACCCCTGCTCCGGGAGCGATCATGAGCCTGTTCACCAGGAAGTCCCTCGACGAGCTGCGCGCCGAGGCCGAGTCGGGAACGCTGCGCCGCACGCTCGGCCCGTTCAGCCTCGTCGCGCTGGGCGTGGGCGCCCTCATCGGCGCCGGAATCTTCGTCATCACCGGCACCGCGGCGGCGCAGTACGCGGGCCCGGCGCTCGTGCTGTCGATGCTCATCGCCGCCGTGGGGTGCGGCTTCGCCGGGCTCTGCTACGCGGAGTTCGCGAGCATGATCCCGGTGGCCGGCAGCGCGTACACGTACGCGTACGCCACGCTGGGCGAGCTGTTCGCGTGGATCAGTGGTGGTGGTGATCTCCGCGCTGCTGATCATCGGCATCCGCGAGTCGGCGGGGTTCAACTCGCTCATCGTGGTGGTGAAGGTGCTGGTGCTGCTCCTGTTCGTGGGGTTCGGCGCCGCCTACGTGCACCCGGCCAACTGGCACCCGTTCGTTCCGCCCAACCAGGGCCGCTTCGGGGAGTTCGGGTGGAGCGGCGTGCTGCGCGGCGCGGGGGTGATCTTCTTCGCCTTCATCGGCTTCGACGCGGTGTCCACGGCGGCGCAGGAGGCGCGGCATCCGCAGAAGGACATGCCGCTGGGGATCATGATCTCGCTCGTCGTGTGCACGCTGCTGTACGTGGCGGTGGCGGCGGTGCTCACGGGGCTCGTCCCGTACTCCGCGCTCGACGTGCCGGCGCCGATCGCGCTCGGCATCGATGCCACGGACATCGCCTGGCTCCGGCCGATCGTCAAGCTCGGCGCGATCGCCGGGCTGTCGAGCACCATGCTCGTGATGCTGCTCGGCCAGCCGCGCATCTTCTACTCGATGAGCCGCGACGGGCTGCTCCCCCCGCTCCTCGGCAAGGTGCACCCGCGCTTCCGGACGCCGTACGTGACCACCGCCATCACGGGCGTGGTGGTGGCGCTCGTGGCGGGGCTGTTCCCGATCGGCGTCCTCACGCCGCTCACCGCCATGGGAACGCTGCTCGCCTTCGTGATGGTGTGCCTGGGCGTGCTCGTGCTGCGGCACCGGGATCCGGAGATGGCGCGCCCCTTCCGGACGCCGGGCGTGCCCTGGGTGCCGGTCCTCGGCGCGCTCATCTGCCTCACGCAGATGGTCGGGCTGCCGCTCGCCACGTGGGCGCGCCTCGTCACCTGGCTGGCCGTCGGCCTCGCGATCTACTTCGGCTACGGGCGCGCGGGCGCGGCGCGCTCGCGCGCCTCACGCCGGCGCGATGCGCTGCACGCCGCCGACTGAGCGCGCGGGGGAAGTCCGGCGGACCGCTCAGCGCGCGCCGCCGGCCAGCTTCCGGCCGGCGCGCCAGGCGCGCCGGCCCAGGCGCGCGACGATCGGCCGGGCGAGCGTGACGGCCACCAGAGCGTAGTAGCCGAGGAGCAGCGCCTCGCGGCGGGACACCGGCCGCGGCGCCACGAAGGGCCTCGCGAGCGCGCTGAACTCCGGCACGTACCAGCAGAGGAACTCGAGGGCGTAGTCGTCGGCGCGGCAGATCTCCATGCCGCGTTGGGCGAACACGGCGCCGTCCGCCGCCACCCACACGGAGAGCGCGAGCACGCCGAGCACGAGGAGGTCGCCGGCCGCGCCGCGCGCGGAGTCGCCGAGATGACGCGCGAGCACGAGCGACGCCGGGAAGGCGGCGAAGAGGAGGAAGCGCGGGCCCCAGAAGAATCCGCTGTACCACGACCACCACTTGGCGTAGACGAGGATCAGCCCGAGCAGGAAGAGCATGCACAGCCGGCGGAAGCGCTCCTCGGTGGGGGAGGGGAGGGGCGAGCGCGCGGCGCGTGGGAGGAGGAAAGGGAGCGCGAGCCCCGGCGCGAAGAACACGATCCCCTTGCCGAACGAGAACAGCAGGGATGCGAGCCCGAGCACCAGTGGATAGCTGAAGCCGGGGCGGCCGGAGTAGGGGAGGATCGTGGCGAAGCCGTGGTCGTTCGCGTAGCCGGAGTGGAGCGGAGACCCGTTGCGCACCCACTGGTCCACCGCGACGAGCGCCGCGGCGGCGACGAGCGGAAGCGCCGAACGCACCCAGCGCCGCGTGCGCCACGCGCGTCGGAGACACACGAGGAGCAGTCCGCCTGCCGCCGCCGGCGTGTTCACGACACCCGCCACCGCGGCGGCGGATCCCGCGGCGAAGCTGCCGCGGGCGAGGAGCAGGAGGCCGACGGCGATGGCGACGGCGCTCAGCACCTCGCCGTAGTAGTTGCCCAGGTGATGCGGGAACATCGACGCGGCGAGGACGAGGAGCAGGAACCGCCGCAGCACGTCCCGGTCCACGTGCCGCCACGACAGCCTGGCGATGAGCGCCAGCCCGGTGAACAGGACGATGGTGTTGAAGTAGGCCGCGACGCGAAGGGGATCGCCCAGCAGCCCGCCCAGTGCCCAGAGCGGGACGGTGAGCAGCGGCTGCAGCAGCGAGTAGCGCCCGGCGGGGGCGCGCCCGTGGTCGACGAGCGTGGCCAGCATGCCGGCGCGCACGCCGCCGTCGCCGTCGACCGCGTGCGGGAGGAGCACGACGGAGACGATGGCGCCGATCGCGAGCAGCCCCCACTCGGCGCGGCGCTGCAGCGATGCGCGCCGCTCGCCGGACGGGGCGCGACGGGGTGGATCGGCGAGCGCCGTCGCGGCGTCGTCGCTCACCGGAGCCCCACGGAGATCCCCGTGATGATGGCGACCACGGCGAGCGCGGCGAGGGCGAGGTAGATGGGGGCGAGGAAGGCCAGCCAGCGCTCGTAGCGCACGCCGAACGCGGCGAGCACCGCCATCAGCGCGCCATTCGTCGGCGTGAGCAGCTCGCACAGCCCGGCGCCGTACTGATAGGCGAGGATCATCACCTGGCGCGCGAGACCGAGGAGATCGGCGAGCGGCACGAGGAGCGGCATGGTGAGCACCGCCTGGCCGCTCACGCTCGGGACCGGGAAATGGAGCGCCGTCTGCACCACGAAGATGCCGACGGCCGCGAGGGCGACCGGCAGCCCGGCGATCGGCGTGAACATCGCGTGCACGATCGTGTCGATGATGCGTCCCGAGTCGAGCACCACGAAGATCGCGCGGGCGAAGCCGATGATGAGCGCGGCGAAGGTCATCGAGCGGAAGCCCTCCACCAGGGCGTCGGCGGTGCCGGCGATTCCGAGTCCGCCGATGAGCCCCGCGACGACGCCCATGGCGAAGAAGAGCGCGGCCATCTGGTCGAAGTCCCACCCGAGCCGGAGCACGCCGTACACGAACGCCACGAACGTCGCGAGCACGAGCCCGAGCACGATCGCGCGGCGTCCCTCACCGGCGGTGGGCACGGCGTCGGGGAGCGCGCTCGGGGCGCCGCGCGCGCGGACGGCGTGCCGCATCGTCCACCAGATCCAGAGCACGAGCGCCACGGCGAGGAACGCGACGCGAAAGCGCCAGCCTGAGAGCAGGGGAAGCTCGGCCAGCTTCTGCGCGATGCCGACCTGAAACGGGTCGATGGGGCTGAACGCCGCGCCGACGGCGGCCGCGCCGATGCTCATCGCCGCGCCGGTGAGCTCGTCGAAACCGAGCCGCCGCACGAGGAGGAGGAGCACGGGCACGAGCGCGATGATCTCCTCCTGCATGTGCTCGAGCGCGCCCGCGGTGGCGAACGCGAGGCACACCACGGGGATGACCAGCACGTCGCGGCTCGCCAGGCGGCGCGCGAGCCAGTCCACCCCCGTGCGCAACGCGCCGGTCCGATCGACCACGGCGAACGCGCCGCCGACGAGGAAGACGAAGAACACCACCGAGGCGGCGTCGATGAGCCCTCGCGGGATCGCCACGACGGTACCGAACGGGCCGACGGGGGCCGGCGCCACGGCGTGGTAGGTACCGGCGACGACCACGCTCCGGCCGGTGACCGGATCGGCGCGGCGCGCGTACGCGCCGGCGGGGAGCACCCAGCTCAGCGCCGCGGCGAGCACGATGCACGCCACGAGGAGCACGAGCGGGTGGGGGAATCGCAGGCGGGCGAGGCGCGCGGCACGGCCGGTGTCTGGCATGACCCTGTTCCCTGGAGGCGACGCGCCGCGCGGCTCGCGCCTCTCAGTGCGCGGCCGGCGGCGCGTCCAGGACCTCGCGCAACGTGCGCACGAGCGTTTCGGTGGTGAACGGCTTCTGCAACACGGCGCGCTCCGGGTCGGGCACGCCGCGGTGGACGAGCGCGTCGCCGGTGTAGCCCGACATGTACAGCACCTTGAGGTCAGGCTTGAGCGCCAGCACACCGTCGGCGAGCTCGCGCCCGCTCGGGCCCGGCATCACGACGTCGGTGACGATGACGCGAACCTCATCGAGATGCAAGCGCGCGAGCGTCATCGCGCTCTCCGCATCGGCGGCGGCGAGCACCCGGTAGCCGTGCTCCGAGAGGAGGCGCACGAGCAGGTTGCGCAAGGCTTCGTCGTCCTCGACCACGAGCACCGTCTCGCTTCCCCCGATGGCGCTGGGCGGCGGCGACGCCGGCCGCGCCGGCGCCGGGCCCTCGCCCGCGGCGCGGGGGAGATAGATGGTGAACGACGCGCCCGTGCCCCGCCCGCTCCCGACCTCGATCTTGCCGTGGCTCTGCGTCACGATCCCGTACACGGTGGAGAGGCCGAGCCCCGTGCCCTTCCCCTGCCCCTTGGTGGTGAAGAACGGCTCGAACAGGTATGGCATGACGTCCTCGCCGATCCCCGCGCCGGCATCCGTGACCCGCAGCGTGACGTACTCCCCGGGCTCGACGATGCCATGGTGGTGGCTGTGCGGGCGGGCGAGCGACACGTTGGCGGTGGCGATGGTGATGCGCCCACCGCGCGGCATGGCATCGCGCGCGTTGACCACGAGGTTCATGATCACCTGCTCGATCTGCCCCGGGTCGGCCCGGACGAGCCAGAGCTCCGGGTCGCGCGCGATGTCGATCGTCAGGTCCTCGCCGATCACGCGCGCCAGGAGGCGCTCCATCTCGCCGACGATGTCGTTCAGGTCGATGAGCCGCGGTTGGAGGATCTGCTTGCGGCTGAACGCGAGGAGCTGGCTGGTGAGCGCGGCGGCGCGCTGCGCCGCGCGGCGGATCTCGAGCACGTCCTCGCGCCGCTCGTCGGTTCCCTCGAGGCCGGCGACCAGCATCTCGCTGTAGCAGGTGATCGCCGTGAGCACGTTGTTGATGTCGTGGGCGACGCCCCCGGCGAGGCGGCCGATGGCGTCCATCTTCCGCGACTGGTGCAGCTCCTCCTCCAGGTGGCGGCGCTCCGACAGGTCGTGCACGCTGTGCACGATCATCCCCGGCGCGAACGCGGACGAGCTCACCTCGATGGTGCGCGTCGCGCCCGACGGGGTGGTGATGCGGTACTCGTCCCGCACCCCGGCCGCGCCCGGCGCGGACACCGGCGCGCCGAGCACGACATCGAGCGCGGCGCCGCGCAGGGCGTCGAGCGGCAGATCGGCGAGCTCGCACGCCGCCGGATTGGCGTCGAGCACCACCCCGCGCTCGTCGCTGATGAAGAGCGCGTCGCGTACGTGATCGAACATGCGGCGCAGCCGCTCCTGGCTCTCCCGCATCGCCGCCTCGGCGCTCTTGCGTCGCCAGCGCTCCGCCGCCCGATCGATGCTGCTCAGCAGCGACTCGGGGGCGACCGGCTTCACCAGGTAGTCGTAGCTCTGCTCGCGCAGCGCGCGCACCGCACTGTCCAGCGACGCGTTCCCGGTGAGAATGAGCACCTCGGTGAGCGCCGACACGTCCCGCAGCCGCGCCACCACCTCGATCCCATCCATGTCCGGCAGCCGGAGGTCGACGAGCGCCACCGCGGGCGGGAGCAGCATCCGCGACGCCATCTCGATCCCCTCGCGCCCCGTCGGCGCGCCGAGCGGCGCGTACCCCCGGTAGCGCAGGATGTCGCCGATGGTGCGCAGCATCTGATCGTCATCATCGACGACCAGGATCGAGAGCGGCTCAGTCGCGGAAGATGTCATCGAGCAGCGCGGTGAGACGGTCGGGGGCGAACGGCTTCTGGAGGGTGCCGCGAATCCACGACGCGGGGACGCTCGCCGCCGTCCGGTCCAGCGTGGTCGGGTGGCCGCTGTAGAGAATGAGCGCGACGGCCGGGCTCACCCGCTTGATGGCGAGCACGCAGTCGCGCGGCTCGACGTGGTCCAGCCGGAGATCCAGCACCACCGCCCCCGGCGCCTCGCGCTCGAGGGTGGCGAGGGCCTGGTCGAGCGACCGCGCCTCGAGCACCTCGAAGCGACGCGCGCGCAGCAGCGCCGCGGTCGTTCGCAGGAACGCCGGGTCGTCGTCCACCACCAGCACGCAGCGCGCGTCGTGGAGGAGGGTGTCGAGCACCGCCATCAACTGGCGCAGCTCGACCGGCTTGGGGAGGATGCGCAGCGCGCCCTCGCGCTCCGCCTCCGCGAGGAGGTCGCTCGCCGTGTACGCGGTCATGAGGATCACCTGGATGCCGGGGCGCTCGGCGCGCATCGCGCGGAGGGCCTCCACCCCGCTCATCCCCGACATCCGGACATCCATCAGGACCACCGCGTAGTCGCCGGCGCGCACCGCCGCCACCGCCTCCTCGCCGCTGTGCGCGCCGTCGGTGTCCCAGCCGTGCAGCGCGAGGATGTCGCGCAGCGTGCGCACCATCTGGCGGTCATCGTCCACGACGAGCACGCGCCGCGTCATGCGCTCGTGCCGGCGATCGTCGGCATGGTGAGGGTGAACGTCGATCCGGCGCCCGGGCGGCTCGCCACGGCGATGTCGCCGCCGTTCACGCGCGCCAGGGTGCGCGCCACCGACAGGCCGAGCCCGAGCCCGCGCGCCTTGGTGGTGAAGAGCGGCTCGAAGACGCGCTCCAGGTGCTCCGGCGCGATCCCCGGCCCCGTGTCGCTCACGTCGATCCGCAGGCGCGCTCCCTCCTCCACGCGCGCGCGCACGGTGAGCGTGCCCCCCCGCTCGGCCATCGCCTGCACGCCGTTGGTGAGCAGGTTGAGGAGCACCTGTCCCGTCTGGACGCGGTCCACGCACGCGTGGGGGAGATCGGCGGGCACGTCGAGCCGGACGTCCACCCCGGGGGTGGGTCCCATGCGCTCGAGCTGGTCGGCCACGAGCCTCGCCGCGGCCACCGGCTCGCGCTGCGGCGGGCGCACGCGCGCCGAGTCGAGCAGGTCGCCGACGATCCGCTCGGCGAGCCCGATCTGGGCACGCAGGATCCCGAGATACTCGACGACCGTGGGCGGCGCGTCGCGGAGCACGAGACCCAGGTAGTGCACGGCGTTCGTCATCACGCCGAGCGGGTTTCGGAGCTCGTGCCCCACGCCGCCGGCGAGCTGCCCGAGCAGGGCGAGCTTCTCTTTGCGCACCAGCTCCTCCTGGGCGGCGTGCAGCCGGTCGAGCGCCGTCGTCAGCTCGGCCGTACGCTCGGCGACGCGCGACTCGAGCGCGTTCCGCTCCTCCTCCACGCGCGCGGCCATCACGTTGAACGACGTGGCGAGCCGGTCGAGCTCCTCGGAGCGCGCGTGTCCCACGCGCTGCGAGTGATCCCCGCCGGCGACCCCCTCCGCGGCGCGCACCACCCGCCCGAGCGGCACGGTGATGGACCGGCTCAGCGCCCACCCACCGAGCGCGCCGGCGGCGAGGACGAGGAGCGACACGAGCAGCAGCCGGCGAAGGAGCACGCGCGCCGGGGCGATGATGGCGGCGACCGGCTCGCCCACCCACGCGACCCACCGCGTGCCGGGGATCTCGGCGATGGCGCCGAGCCGCGCGCCACCCGTGGTGTCGCGCGGCACCGGCACGCTCGCGCGCGCGTCGAGCGGCGGACCGTCGGTGCGGTGGACGAAGTCCGTCCACACCGACCCGTCGCGGTTGCCGATCAGGAAACGGGCGCTCGCGCCGATCAGCTCGCGCAGCATGTCGCGCGTCGGGGCCGAGTCGATGCGTCGGTGCTCCACCAGCCAGCCGATCGTGTCGCCGCCGACGCGACGCACCGGCGCCGCGAGCAGGTACGACACCGTGTCGCCACGCGCCGTGAGCGCTCCCACCCGAACCACCGTGCCCGGGGCGCCGCTCGACGCATCGGGAAGGGGAGCCGGCTCGCCGGATTCCGGGCCCACGAGCAGCGCGCGCGTGCCGTCGCTCGCGCGAAGCTCGAGGGCGGCGAGCTGCCCGGCGCCGGCGAGCCGCGGCGCGAGCCGGGCGCGGGCGGCGCGCGCCGACGCCTCGCCCGGCGCCTCGAGCGCGCGCACGACCACGCTGTCCGCGGCGAGCCCCGTGGCCTCGGCCGCGAGCCGCCGCACCGCGTCGTCGAGCAGCGCCGCGATGCGTTGCGTCACCGCCTGCACCCGCTCCTCCCCCGCGCGCACGAGCGCCCCGCGCACCTCCGCGTACACCACCGCGCCGAGCACGGCGATGACGCAGAGCAGGAGCGCGCTGATGAGCAGCGGGAGACGCCACTGGATGGAGCGGAATCGCGACCGCCGAGCGGGAGATGGTGCCATGAGGGGGTGGTGAAGTGGCATCGCGCTCGGTCGCACACGACGTGCCGTGGGAGCCTAACGTTGCGCCCGCGCGGACCGTGGCCTACTATCGGCCGCGCGCGACGCACCTGTCAATAGCGGCACCGGCGGCGCCACTCCGCGATGCTGCATCCGGATGTGACAAGGGCCGGACAGAATGTCCGGCCCTCGCGCATTTCGACCGCCCGCGCCGCTCGCCGCTCACACCGCCGGCGCGTAGATCCCCGGCGCCCCCGCGCGCACCGTTCGGCGCGCGTTCATCCAGACCAGCCCCCCGGCGAGGAACGCGAGCGCGATGAGCTGCGCCATCGTGAGGCCGCCGAAGAAGCGGTCGTCCTTGGCTCGCAGGAACTCGACGAGAAAGCGCTCGATCCCCGCGAGCACCATGTACACGCCGAACAGCCACCCCTCGGCGTGCTTGTGGTCGCGCAGCCGCCAGAGCACGGCGAACATGACGATGCCGAGCGCCACCTCGAGGAGCTGTGTCGGGTACACCGACAGCACGGTGGACGGCGAGACGCCCGGCGGGATCGGCGTGCCGAAGGTGGCGTGCATCGTGGCCGCCGTGGAGGGCGGCGCCCCCTCGGGGAACTTCACGGCGAAGGGCGAGTTCCACGGGCGGCCGTAGTCGTCACCGACCGCCCAGCAGCCGGTGCGCCCGATCGAGTACGCCGCGGCGATCCCGATCCCCGCCACGTCGGCGATGCGCTGCAGGGAGAGCCCCTTGCGCTTGATCACGAAGAGCGCCGCGAGGATCCCGCCGATCAGCCCGCCCCAGAAGACGAAGCCGCCGCGGCTCCACAGCGTGGTGATGTCGCCGGTGAGGAACACGTAGTAGATCTTCGCCCCGAGCAGCCCGCCGATCACGGCGGCGAACACGAGATCGCCGATCGGCTCGGGGTCGTGCCCGCGCCGCACGAGCTCGCGCTGGCAGATCACCTGCGCGATGACGAAGGCCATGAGCACGGCGAGTCCGAATCCCGTGAAGGAGAACCAGCCGAGGCTGTACGAGAATGGGTGGTGGACGATCATGACGTCACGAGTCCCGGAATGGGGAGCGAAGGGTACGCGTTCAGGTCGAGCGGCGCGCGCGCTCCGTGTTCGAAGTGGAACAGCCCGGCTCTGGCGATCATCGCCGCGTTGTCCGTGGCCAGCCGCGCCGATGGAGCATAGACGGTCGCGCCGAGCTCCGCCAGACGTCCGCGCATGGCGGCGACGAGCGTGCGGTTGCCCGCCACGCCGCCACCCAGCACCACGCGCTCGCGTCCGAAGGCCGCGACGGCGCGCGCCGTCTTCTCCACGAGCGTGTCGATGAGCGCATCCTGGAACGCGTGGGCGAGATCCGCGCGCGCCGCCGCGAGCTCGCCCGCGCGCTCGGCATCGCGCGTCGCGCGCAGCACCGCCGTCTTGAGGCCACTGAACGACACATCGTAGTAGTCGGCGTCGCCCGGCCGCTGGTCGCCGCGCAGCATGGGGCGCGTGAACCGGTACCGCCCCGGCGTCCCCTCGGCCGCCAGCCGCTCCACGTGCGGGCCGCCCGGGTACGGAAGGCCGAGCAGCTTGGCCACCTTGTCGAACGCCTCGCCCGCCGCGTCATCGCGGGTGGCGCCGAGCATCCGGTACCGCCCCCACGATTCGACGTCGAGGAGAAGCGTGTGCCCGCCCGACACCAGCAGGGCGGTGAACGGAGGGAGCGCCCCGGGGTGCTCCAGCGCCGTGGCGAAGAGGTGCCCCTCCATGTGATGTACCCCGACGGTGGGAATCCCGCTCGCGAAGGCGAGCGCCTTCCCGTAGCTGACGCCGACGAGGAGCGCCCCCACGAGCCCCGGCGCGTGCGTCACCGCCACGGCATCGAGCTCGGCGAGCGCGGTGCCGGACTCGGCCAGCGCGCGCTCGACGACGGGGACGATCGCCGCGAGGTGCGCGCGCGAGGCGATCTCGGGAACGACGCCGCCGAAGATGCGGTGGACGTCCTGCGAGAGGATCACGAGCGAGCGCAACGCCACGGCATCGCCCTCCCCCTCGAGCACGGCCGCCGAGGTCTCGTCGCAGGACGTCTCGATCCCCAGGATGCGCGTCACGGCGACCGCGGGCGGCGCGGCGCACGTCGCGCGGTCGTGTCGCCCCCGCCGCTGTCGCGCCGCGCCGAATCGCGCCGCGCCGAATCGCGTCGCGCGGAGTCGCCTCGCGCGGAGTCGCGCCGGGCGGAGTCGCGCCGGGCGGAGTCGCGCCGGGCGGAGTCGCGCGCGGCCGAGTCGCGGCGCGCCCGGCGCGCGGCGCCGGTGTCGGCGCCTCCACCGACGGTCGGGCGGGCGAGCGTGTCCTTCAGCGTGTCGCCGGCCGTGTCGGCCAGCTCCCCCTTCGCGCTGTCCGGGGTGGGTGGGGCGATGCTGTCGCGCATCGCCGGCACGCGCAGGCGCACCTCGGCGGGACTCACGGCGACGCCGAGCCCCGCCGTGTCGATGGCGATCGTGCGCTCGAAGCGGGGGGTGTTCACCGCCAGCGCCTGCCGCGCGGTGGAGACCGCGGTCACCGCCTGTACGCGCGCGCGGGGGCCGGAGATGCTCACGCTCTCCGGATCGACGCGCGGCATCCCGGTGACGATGATCCCGGGACCCGCATCCACCGAGACCAGCGCGCGCACGGGGACGCGCCGGGTGGCCATCACGCGGAAGTGCAGCGGCAGGGAGTGCGGCTGCACGTCGCTCACGCGCGCATCGACGCTGCTCGGAAGGATCACGTCGTCCGGCCGCAGGTCGAGCACCACGTCCGCGGGCGTGTTCGCGCCCACCCCCCGGCGGATGACCGGGGGCGCGGCGTACAGCTTGAGCAACTCGCGTCCGCGCCCCACCACCAGCGCCTGCACGCGCGGCACGCGCTCCCGCAGCGACACGGTGGAGTCGAGCGACAGCATGACGCGCGCGTCCACCCACTCCTCCGTCGGCTCCTCGGCGCTCACCATGAACCAGAGCACGAGCGAGAAGAACAGCGCCGCCAGCTTCACCGGGAGCCGCGAGGTGGCGGCGGTGACGAGGCGGCGCTGCAGCCTGCGCGCGCGCGATGGAGGGGGAGGGGTGGGCACTACCGCGCCGGTTCCGCCAGGAGCTGCGCGAACAGGGCGCGGTTGTCGTCCGAGTTCCACCGGGACGCGCCGATGACCTTCTTGCGGATCACCCCGTCGCGGCCGATGACGAACGTTTCCGGGACCCCGGTGGTCTGGTACTGCTTCTCGATCTTCCCCGACGGATCGTGCAGGATCTCGAAGGTGAGCCCGTACTTCTTCGCGAAGTCGCGCACCGCCTCCTCCTGCCCGGGATCATCGATGCTCACCGCGACCACCTTGAGCCCGCGCGGACCCATCGTCCGCTGGAGATCCTCGATGGCCGGCATCTCCACGCGGCACGGCAGGCACCACGTCGCCCAGATGTTGAGGAGCACCACCTGCCCGCGGTAGTCGTCGAGCGACTTCGTCGCGGGGGCGGCGTCGAGCGTGCGAGCGTGGAAGTCCGGCGCCTTCGACCCCACGGACACGGGAAAGAGCTCATCCCCCATGAAGCGGGTGGCGGCGAACAGCCCCCCGGCGAGGATGAGCACGAAGAGCAGGACCGATGTCCACTGCTGTCGTACGGTCATACGAGCTCCATGCACCGCTGTCTGAGCGCGCCGATCTCGGCGGCGGGATCGCTCGCGCCGAACACCGCGTGACCGGCGACGAACGTGTCGGCGCCCGCGCGCCACACGTCGGCGATCGTCTCGCGATTGATCCCGCCATCCACCTCGAGCGCCGCGCGGCTCCCCGCCGCATCGAGCAGCGCCCGGGCGCGGCGCACCTTGTCCACCGAGTGGCGGATGAACGTCTGCCCGCCGAAGCCGGGGTTGACGGTCATCACGAGGAGCAGATCGAGATCGGCCGCCACCTCGCGCACCATCTCCAGCGGCGTGCTCGGGTCGAGCGCGGCGCCGGCGAGGCACCCCAGCTCCTTGATCCGGCAGAGCTGGCGGTGCAGGTGCGGCGACACCTCGACGTGAATGGTGAGCGTGGAGGCGCCGGCCGCGGCGAACGTCTCGAAGTACTTCTCCGGCTGGACCACCATGAGATGTACATCCAGAGGGAGCGCGGTGATCCCCCGGAGCGTCTCGATGACCTTGGCGCCGAACGTGAGGTTCGGCACGAAGCAGCCGTCCATGACGTCGACGTGCACCCAGTCCGCCCCGCCCGCCTCGATGCGGGCGATGTCGTCGGCGAGGCGGGCGAAGTCGGCGCTGAGGACGGACGGGGCGATGCGGATGCTCATGTCCCGCCGGCGATGGTGAGCGTGATGGTGGCCCCCGCGGGGGCGCTGCTGTTGGCGGCCGGACTCTGGCCGACCACGGTGTTCGGGGGGAAGGTGCTCGCGGTGTCCACCGTCACCCGCCCGACGACGAACCCGAGCTGGCCGAGCAGCGACCGCGCGGAGGCGTAGTCCTGCCCGGTGACGTCGGGCACGTGCACCGTGCCGGGGCCGTCGCTCACGACGAGGCTCACCGCGGACGGGATCGGCACGCGCGCGCCCGCCTCGGGCGATGTGGACAGCACCTGCCCGCGCGGCGCGTCGTCGGCCATCGCCGTCACGTCGCCGATGTCGAGCCCGGCGTTCTGGATGGCCATCTCCGCCTGCTGGCGCGTGAGCCCGACGAGGCGCGGCACCTCGCCGGAGCGCTGGCCGCGACTCACGTCGAGCACCACCGCGGAGCCCTTCGGCTCGATCGACCCCGGGGCGGGGGACTGGGAGAGGATCGCGCCCTCGGGCGCGCCGGTGGTGTAGCGCTGCTCGCCGCGCGCCACCTTGAACCCCGCCGTCTCGAGCTTCGCCTTCGCCGCGGCCCAGTCGATCCCGGTCACGTTCGGCACCGGCAGGTCGCTCGACACGAGCCTGGCGGGGAAGATGAAGAGCGCCACGACGAGATAGGCGAGCACGAAGCCCCCCGTCGCGGCGGCGAGGTACGGGATGGAGCGGCGCGCCATGCCGCGGCCGCGCCTCATCCGCCAACCCGCCTGAGCCGCGCGGCGAACGCGCCGTCCACGCCGTGCCGCTGCGGGAGCACGCGCAGGCGTCCGGCATCGAGCACCGACTCGCTCACCGCGCCCTCGCCGGGCGGCTCGAGCCGCCACTCCGGCGACTCGCCGAGGAAGCTCTCGATCTGCGCATCGTTCTCCTCCGGCTCCAGGGAGCAGGTGCTGTACACCAGCAGCCCGCCGGGGCGCACCACGCTCGCCGCCGCCCGGATGATGGAGCGCTGGAGCGCGGCCATCACCGCGAGGTCGGACACCTTGAGGCGCCACCGGGCGTCGGGGTGGCGCCGGAACGTCCCCGTCCCGGTGCACGGCGCGTCGACGAGCACCGCATCCACCGGACGGATGGCGGGGTGCCGCGCGTCGGCCACCACGGCGTGCACGCCACGCGCCTCCACCCGCCGGGTGTTGGACACGAGCCGCCGCGTGCGCGCGAAGGAGCGGTCGGAGGCCACCACCGTGGCCGCCGTGCGGGAGAGCTCGAGCGCCTTCCCCCCCGGCGCGGCGCACAGGTCGGCGACCGTGGCGCCGGGCGGGATGTCGGCGTAGCGCGTCACGAGGGTGGAGCCGGGATCCTGCACGAAGAAGAGCCCCTTGCGGAACGCCCCCAGCTCGGTGAGCGCCACCCCGTGTCCGAGCTGGATGCTGTCGGGAACGAGCGGGACGTCGTCGATGGCCACGCCCGCCGATTCCAGCGTGGCCTCGAGCTGCTCGCGCACGATGCCGTAGGGGCGGAGCACCGTGGGCGCCTCGCTGTTGTTGCCGGCGAGCAGTCGCTCCGTCTCGGCGGCGCCCCACCGCGCGACCCATCGCGCCACGAGCCAGCGCGGGTGCGAGTAGCGCAGCGCGAGCGCCTCCACCGGATCGGCGGTGGGGGGGAGGACGAGCGCATCGCGCTCCCGGTCCACCCGGCGCAGCACGGCGTTGGCCAGCTTGCTGGCGCCGATCCCGTGACGCTGCTTGGTGAGCTCCACGGTCTGGGCGATCGCCGCGTACGCGGGCACGCTGCGCATGTCGAGGAGCTGGTACACGCCGAGGCGCAGCAGGTCGATGAGGTCGGGATCGAGGCGGGCGAGCCCGCCGGTCACGCGCGCGTCGAGATACGCGTCGATCACCGCGCGGCGGCGCAGCATCCCGTACACCAGCTCCTGCGTCCACCGGCGGTCGCGCGCGTCCAGCACCGCGGTGCGCGCCTCGAACGACGGGTCGAGCAGCTCCCCGCGTCGCAGGTCGGCGCACAGATCGGCGGCGACGCGACGGGCATCCGTCACGGCGCCGGCGTCGCCGGGCGCGCGCTCGAGCTGCGGGCGGGAGTCCATCACGCGATCAGGCCCGTGGTGGGGGACGATGGGACGGCCACCTCACGCCTGGGCATCCGTCCCGCCAGATACGCCAGCCGCCCCGCCTCCACCGCCATGCGCATGGCGGCGGCCATGCGCGCCGGATCGGCGGCCGCGGCGAGCGCCGTGTTCATGAGGATGCCGTCCACGCCCTGCTCCATCGTGATGCACGCGTCCGACGCCGTCCCCACCCCCGCGTCGACGATCACGGGGACGCCGAGCCGCTGCTTGATCGTGCGGATGGAGTACGGGTTGAGGAGCCCGAGCCCGGAGCCGATGGGCGAGGCGAGCGGCATGACCGCCACCGCGCCGGCGTCCTCGAGACGGAGCGCGGTGATGAGGTCGTCGTTCGTGTACGCCATCACCTTGAACCCCTCGGCGGCGAGCACGCGCGTGGCCTCGATGAGCCCCGCGGAGTCGGGGAGGAGCGTCTCCTGGTCGCCGATCACCTCGAGCTTGATCCACTCGTTGAAGCCGGCCGCGCGCGCGAGGCGGGCATACCGGATCGCCTCATCGGCCGTGTAGCAGCCGGCGGTGTTGGCGAGCAGGAAGTAGCGGGACGGATCGAGGTGGTGGAGGATCCCGTCGCGGTTGGTCCGGTCGAGATCCACGCGGCGCACGGCCACGGTGACGACTTCCGCGCCCGACGCCTCGATGGCGCGCACCATGGCGTCGTTGGATGTGTACTTGCCCGTGCCGACGAGCAGCCGCGAGTGGAACTCGCGATCGGCGATCACGAGCGGGGAATCGAGCACGGGCGCAGCGAGCGTCGTCACCTCAGCCTCCTCCGACGAAGTGCACGATCTCGATCGCGTCGCCGGTGGCGAGCGCGAGGGAGTCGTAGATGGCGCGGTCGCGCAGGATCGCGCGGTTGTGCTCCACCACGACCATGCGCGGGTCGAGCTCGAAGGCGCGCAGGAGGTCGCCGAGCGTGGTACCCGCCGGGAACGAACGGGGCTCGCCGTTCACGACGGGCGTGATGCTGCCGCTAGCCGCCGCGATGGGTGTCATACTCGGAAAGATAGTCGATCGCCGCGCGTTCGGCATCGCTCGCGCTCCAGATGCCGCGGATCACGGCGACGCCGTGGGCGCCGGCGGCGATGAGCGCGCCGACGTGCTCGGGGCGCACGCCGCCGATCGCGATGCACGGGGCGCGCGACGCGGCGACCACCGATCGCACGAGCGCGACGCCGCGCCCCGGCATCCCCGCGTGCGACGGGGTGGCGTAGACGTGGCCGGCCACCACCCAGTCCGCGCCCTCCTCGGCGGCCACGCACGCCTCGGGGGCGGCGTGCACGCTGGCGCCGACGGCGAGGTCCGGCGCGATGCGGCGCGCATCGGCCACCCGAAGCGAGCGCGAGGTGAGCTGCACGCCGCGCGCGCGCGCGGCGCGGGCGAGGTCCACGCGGTCGCTCACCACCACCCAGCACCCGGTGCGCTCCTGCGAGGAGAGCAGGGAGAGGGCGAGCTCGTAGAGCCGCGCGGCGGGGTGCAGGCGCCCCCGCAGGTGGAGCGCGCCGCGCGCGCCCAGTGCGCGCATCACCGCGCGCGCCCGGTCGAGGAAATCGCCGCGGCCGAGCACGAGATCATCGGTGACGGCGTGAACCACGGGGATGGCGGACATGACAATAGGATCGGCGTCTGCGCTTCGGCGCGAAAGGCGAGGGGCTGTGTTGGGGACCAGGGGTTGGGGCCAGGGGCCGGGGGCCGGGGATGGACC
>DASUXC010000073.1:0-1129 GCA_036378095.1 Gemmatimonadaceae bacterium
ACGGCGCGGGGGCCGGCGCGTACGCGCCGCCCCCCTCGCACATTGGTGCGGGGCGAGCCCAAAAAGGCCTTTGGCGCTCGCCCCGCGGTCCACCCCTGACCCCTGACCCCTGGCCCCCGATCCCCGGCCTCTAGAGCAACCGCCCCCACAATGCCGCCCCCTGCTCGAGCAGCCGCTCCACCACCCCTCGCCGATCGAACTCCGGCCGCCGGATCTCCTTCGCGTAGCGCAGGTCGTCGAGGAAGAGCGAGTCCATGCGCGCGCCAACGACGGGGTCGAGCACGAGCAGGTTCGACTCGTCGTTGAACACCATCGAGCGGTTGTCGAAGTTCATCGTTCCGATGCTCGACCAGCTCCCGTCCACGACGAGCGTCTTCGCGTGCATCATCGTGGGCTGGTACTCGTACACGCGGACGCCGCCGGCGAGCAGCTCGTCGTACGTGTCGCGGCCGGCGAGGAGCGTGATCTCCACGTCCGTCCGCGGCCCGGCCGTCAACACGCGCACGTCCACCCCGCGCTTGGCCGCGCGCACGAGCAGTCGCCGGAAGTCCTCGTCGGGGACGAAGTACGAGTTCGCGATGTACAGGGTGCGTCGCGCCCCGGCGATCGACAGCGCGAGATAGCGCTCGGCCGGCGTGCTGCCGATCGTCGGCGCGGAGTGGAAGAGCGCGGCGAGCTGCGCCGGGTCGTCGGCCGGCGGCACGCGCGGAAAGAAGAGCTCCCCCGTGAGGAGCTGCCCCGTGGCTTCCGCCCACCCGGCGGCGAACGTCGCCTGGAGCTGGGCGACCGCCGACCCCGTGAAGCGCACGTTGGTGTCGCGCCACTGGTCGCGCGCGTGCCCGTTGCCGAACCACTTGTCATCGATGCCGAAGCCGCCGGTGTAGCCCACGCGTCCGTCCACCACCACCACCCGGATGTGCGAGCGGCTCTGCGCCTTGTGCAGCGAGTACCAGTGCACCGGGCGGAAGATCGCGATGCGCACCCCCGCCGCGCGCAGGCTGTCCAGGTAGCCCTCCGTCAGATCCTGCGAGCCGAAGGCGTCGTGCAGGAACAGCACCCGCACGCCCGCCCGCGCCCGGTCGGAGAGAATCGCCGCGAGCGTGTCGGCCATGCGACCCGGCTTGCAGTA
>DASUXC010000074.1:0-13387 GCA_036378095.1 Gemmatimonadaceae bacterium
CCCGAGCCCCGCTCCCTCCCCGGTCCGCGTCAGGCTCCGGTCGAGCTGCACGAACGGCTCGAAGATCATCGCCAGCTTGTCGGCCGGGATCCCCACCCCGGTGTCCCTCACCAGCACGCGCACCTGCTCCCCCTCCCCCTCCGCCTCGCAGCTCACCGTGATCCGCCCCCCCGACGGGGTGAACTTGATCGCGTTGGAGAGAAGGTTGAGCAGGATCTGACGGAGCTTCTCCACGTCGCCGCGCGTGACGATCGATGGATCGGCGCACAACAGCTCGTACTGCAGCCCCTTGGCCGCGAGCTGCGGGCGGATGAGGGAATCCACGCCGGCCAGCAGCTCCGTCACCTCCACCGTCTCCAGACGATACTCCACCCGCCCGGCATCGAGCTTGGCGAAGTTCAGCACGTCGTTGATCAGCGCGAGCAGGTGCTGCTGGCTGCGCCGCGTGCGCTGCAACGCCTCGCGCTGCTCCGCCGTGATGGGACCGTGGACCTCCAGCTCGATGAGCTGCACGTAGCCGGCTATCGCGTTGAGCGGCGTCCGGAGCTCGTGACTCATGTTGGTCAGGAATTCCATCTTCGCCTGGTTCGCCGCCTCCGCCTCGGCGCGCGCGCTCTGCGCCTGCCTGAGCAGCGCCTCCCGCTCGATGTCCAGCTTCTCCACGGCGAGCGCGCTGCGCGTGGTGAGGAACAGGAAGAGCGCGACCACGAGGATCACCAGCACCGCGATCCCCACGTCGCCGCTCACCCCGGCGTACCGGCCGAGCTGGATGGTGAGCCAGCCGAGCAGCACCGGCACCAGCAACGCCGCGGGCGCGAGCCGCCGCGAGAACACGCCGCTCGCCCGCGCGTTGGTGAACAGCGACGCGAGCCCCCGGTCGGGGCGGGCGAACAGCACGGCGAGCGACAGCACGGTGAACGTGACGGCGGTGCCGAGCGCCATCCCGCCGCTGAACTTCCCCACGGTGTACAGCGCCTGGACGTCGTAGGCGTAGCCGACGAGCGCGAGAAACGCGATGAGGAAGACGCCGAGGGCGATGGGCTGCGATGGCCGCTCCCCGGTGGGGATCTCCACGTCGAGGAGCACGAGCGCGATCCCGGCGAGCACGAAGCACACGGCGGAGTTGGCGGCCATCCGCCCCGGCGCGACCCAGGAGCCGGCGCGCACGGCGTCGGCGAACAGCAGCAGGTCGATCCCGAGATCGCGCTGCCACACTCGCTCCACGAACGTCAGCGCGCCGAGCAGGAGCACGAAGGCGCCGAGCGCGCGCGAGGCGACGCGCGCGCCGCGATTCCCCGGGAAGCGGCGCACGAGTCCGAGCGCCAGCCCCGCTGCGATGAAGCCGGCGGCGGTGTTCGGGAACATCGGCAAGGCGCGCATCCCGAGGCTCTGCAGCCCGGCGGACCGCCGCCACCACCCGATGAGCACGAGCGCGCCGACGGCGACGACGACCCCGCTGGCCACGAGGACGGCGCGGCGAATGGTGTGCAGTGGCGCCGCTGATCGGGACATCGCAGGGCGGGTGGGGGTGAATGGTGGCGCGGCGGTGCTCGGTGCCGCGCTCCCCGTCGAGAAATTGGATGGGCAGCCGGAGAGGGGCAATCAGGGGAGGGCCGCCGGCGCGGCCGCCGCACCCACCGGTCTCGTCCCGATCACCAGTCCTTTCTCCGCTCCCCCGGCGCCGCGCCGCGCGCGCCGCTCGGCGGGCGGCGCACGTCCTGGCCGGTCACCTCGGCCCGCTCGGCTTGCTCGAGCAGTCGGCGCGCCTGGGATGGGGTGAGCTCGGGCACGGCTTCCTCTCCACCCCCGGCGCCGAAGCCGCCGCCGGGCGTGGCGCCGGCGCCGGTCTGCGGCGCGCCGGCGTACCCCGACTTGGTGAGGTTCCCCCCTCCCCAGTTCGCCTGCTCGCGATGCGGCCCGCTCCCCATCTTCGATTCCTCGGCGGCGATGCGCGCGAGCACCAGCTCCAGGTTCCACTTCGCATCGACGTCCGTCGGGTCGAGGAGCACGGCCTCCTCGTACGCCCGCTTCGCCGAGAGCAGCGTGCCGCGCTTGTCGCTCTCCGCGCGCGACATCCACACGTACGTGTTGCCCAGGTCGTACTGGGCGCGCGCTCGCACCGCGTCGCTCCCGCCCAGCGCGGTGTGGAGGTGACGCTCGGCATCGGCGAAGTGGCCGAGGCGGTACGCCGCGGCCCCCGCGTCGAGCGCCACCTCGGCGGTGGTGGCCGGGTCGGCGGCGGCACCGGCCCTGGCCAGCGACCGCGACAGATCGTCGAAGGCGTCGTAGGCACCCTTGAAGTCGTGAGCATCGTACATCCGCTCGGCCGCGCCGCGCGCGCGCGCGACCGCCCATGGCGCGAGCGGCGACGACCGCGCCACCCTGATGCCGAGCGCCGCCACGACCGCCGCGGCGGCCAGCCCCCCGGCGATCGTCAGGCGGCGCGCGACGCGACCGCCGGACACGGCCGAGCCACCGCCGGCGCGCGCGCTCACCGCTTCCCTCCCCGCCGCCTGGCGGTGCTGGGGAGCGCGCCCTCCACCACGAGCGCCAGGAGCGCCAGGGCGAGCGGCCACTGGAAGCGCTCGGCGATGGGCTCGCTCGCGCGCGACTCGCGCGAGCGCGAGGGCACGGCCCGCACCGCGCTCACCACCGGGGCGAGCACGGCGTCGCTGCCCCCCCACCGGGCGTACACGCCGCCGGTGAGGCGGGCGATGTCGCGCAGGTTGCTCTCCACGAGATGGGTGACCACCACCCGCCCCGCCCAGTCGCGGTGCGGCGCGATCGCCCCCGACGCATCGCGGTCGGGGATCGTCGAGCCCTCGGGGGTGCCGACGCCGACGACCGAGACGCGGATGCGGCTCGAGCGGAACGCGCCGACGGCCTTCATGAGCTTTCCCTCCACGTCCTCGCCATCGCTCAGGAGCACGAGCGCCACTCCCGTGGTGTCTCCCTCGCGCGCCGCCGCGGCGGCGGCCAGATCGGCCGCGGCCTCGAGGTTCGTGGCCGGGTCGGGGAAGTCCGACGGGCTCGCCGCCTCGAGAAAGCGCGCGAACGTCGAGTGGTCGGCGGTGGGGGGGAGCTGGAGGAAGCCGCTGCCGCCGAACACGAGCAGCCCGACGCGGGCGTCGGGGAGGGCGCGGGCGATGGCGCTCGCCGCGCGCTTGGCCGCCGCGAGCCGCGACGGCGGCGCGTCCTCGGCGAGCATGGAGCGCGAGAGATCGAGGAGGAAGAAGACGTCGCCCCTCGTGTGGCGCTCGGCGCCGGCGGCCATTCCCCACCGGGGGCGGGCGAGGGCGAGCGCGAGGAGCGCGAGCGCCGCGAGGCGAAGCGTGGCGCGCGCGGCGCGGGCGGCGGGGGAGGGGAGCGGGGCGGCACGCTCGAGAAGCGCGGGGTCGCCGAAGCGCGCGAGGTCGCGCCGTCTGAGCCGGGCGGCGCGCGCGAGCAGCACCGCCACTCCCGCCACGAGCACCACGAGCGCGGCGAGCGCCCACGGACGAGCGAAGCCGAGCGCGCCGGCGTCGAGCGTCGCGGCGCTCACGGCACCCTCCGGAGCCAGGTCGCGTCGAGCGCGAGCTCGGCCACGAGCAGGAGCAGCGCCGGTCCCGCGAGCCAGGCGAACAGCTCGCGCTGGCTTCGCACCTCGCGCAGATGCAGCGGCGTCTTCTCGCGCGCGTCGATCTCGCGCAACGCGCGCGCGAGCCCGTCGCGGTCGGTCGCGCGGAAGTACGCGCCGCCACTCACCTCGGCGATGCGGCGGAGGAGCGTCTCGTCGCGGGTGGAGAGGGGCGTCGGCGCCTCCATCGTGGCCGGGCGCGAGGAGAGCGATGGCGCGGCGGCGGCACGCGCGCTCACGCCCACCGCGTAGATGCGGATGCCGAGCGCGCGCGCGGCGGCGGCGGCGGTGAGCGGGTCGGGGGCGCCGGTGTTGTTCCCGCCGTCGGTGACGAGCACGATCACGCCGCTCCCGTGGGGGAGGTCCTTCAGGCGGCTCTCGCTCACGGCGAGCGCGGTGCCGATGGCCGTGCCATCGGGGAGCATCCCGATGTCGGCGCGCGCGAGCAGCTCCTGGAGCGCCTCGCGGTCGTTGGTGAGCGGGGCCTGCGTGAAGACGCGGCCGGCGAAGAGCACGAGGCCGAGGAAGTCCCCGGCGCGCGCGCGGACGAAGTCCCCCAGCACGCGCTTGGCGGCGTCGAGCCGGTTCCCCGCCTGGAAGTCGAGCGCCTTCATGCTGCTCGAGATGTCGAGGGCGAGCATCACGTTCCGTCCGCGCAGCTCGATGTCCGTCACCTCGCCGTTCGCCCTGGGGCGGGCGAGGGCGACGACGCCGAGGGCGAGCGCGAGGGCGCGGAGCGCGGTGGGGAGCGGCGCCCAGCGCGTGCGCGCGCTCGCCGGTGCGCCGCCCAGGAGTGGGAGCGCGGAGTAGCCGAGGCGGTCGCGCGGGGGGCGGCGCCGGCGGGGCCAGCGCGCCCACAGGTACAGGGGGACGAGCGCGAGCAGCCAGAGCAGGCGCGGGTCAGCGAAGTGCACCGGCCGCCTCCTCGCGCTCGTCGAGCGGCGCGCGCGCGGGGCGCGCCGCATCCCGCCAGCGCTCGAGGAGCGCGCGGGCGCGGCGCGCGTAGTCGCGCGCGACGTCGGGCGCGGGGCGCGCGCGAGCGAACTTCGCCAGGTCCGCCTCGCGGAGGAGCGCGCGGAGCGCCTCGCGGCGGCGCCGCTCGTCGAGCGGGTCGGGAAGGATGGAGAGCAGCTCGGGCGTGGTGCGCTCGAGCGCGGGCACCGCGTGCGCCTCGGCGAGGTAGGCGCGCAGCACGTCCGCCACCGCCTGATAGTGCCGGTCCACCGTGACGCCCGCGCGCCAGTCGGCGCGCCGGTCGATCTCGTCCAGGCGCTGGAGCGCGCGGTCGTACGGCCCGAGCACCGGCGCCGCCGCGGCCGTCTCTCCCAGGCGCGCGCGGCGCCGGTGCCGCCTGACGAGCGCCAGCGCCAGAGTCAGCGCCATGGCCGCCAGCACCACGAGCAGCGCGCGTCCGGCCACGCGGAGCGCGCGGGCGAGCGCGGAGCGCTCGAGTCCCTTGATGTCCCGGATGGACTGGTTGGGAGTCGGGGGGAGCACCGAGACGATCGTGATCGCCACCGGGGGCGCGGCGGCGGTGTCCACGCGCGCGCCGCGCGCGCCGCGCCAGCGCACGATGAGCGGCGGCGTGCGCAGCGCGCCGGTGCGCAGGGCGACGAGGCGCAGCGAGGCGGCGAGCGCGCCCCCCGTCCCGGCGAGCGAGTCCACCCCGATCACGCGCACCCATTCCGGGAGCGTGTCGCGGAAGCGGGGGGCCGCATCCACCGGTGTGGCGCCCGGGGGGAGCACGAGGCGCACGCGCACGGTGATGGGGTCGCCGATGCGGGGGTGGGAAGGAGACACGGTGGCGGTGAGCGACGCTCTCGGCTCTCGGCTCTCGGCCATCGGCTCTCGGCGACTGCACGGCGGCGAGCGCCGGGAGCGCCTGGACGAGGGCACAGATCCCGAATCCGGCAGCCGAGAGCCGGGAGCCGAGAGCCGAGAGCCGCTGCATCTCAGTGCCTCGGCATGCGCTCGCGCGCGCGGAAGAGGGCGAGCAGGGGGGCCACGTAGCCGCGGTCGGTGCGCAGCCGCACCACGTCGGCGCCGTGACGGCGGAGGGCGCGGGCGAGGGCGGCGTCGCGCTCGTGCGCGGCGGCGCGCAGGTGCTCGCGCACGCGCGCATCGCCCGTGTCCACCCAGCGCCACCGCTCCGACTCCGGATCGGCGAGGGCCACCAGCCCCACGTCGGGGAGCTCGCGCTCGCGCGGGTCGGCGAGCTGCACGGCGATCGTGTCGTGCCGTTGGGCGATGAGCGTGAGCGCGTGCTCCCACCCCGTCGCGATCCAGTCCGACATCACGAACAGCACCACGCGCCGGCGCGCCACGCGGCTCACGAACTCGAGCGCGGCGGCGACGTCGGTGCCCGTCCCCGATGGCTCGAACGCCACCATCTCGCGCACCACGCGGAGCGCGTGGCGCATCCCTTTCTCCGGGGGGAGATAGCGCTCCACGCGGTCGGTGAACAGCACGGCGCCCACGCGGTCGCTGGTGCGCGCGGCGGTGAGGGCGAGCGTGGCGCACAGCTCGGTGGCCAGGTCGGCCTTGGTGCGGCGCGCGCTGCCGAACGCGTCGGAGGCGCTGCGGTCCACGGCGAGCATGATCGTGAGCTCGCGCTCCTCGACGTAGCGGCGCACGTACGCCTCGCCGGTGCGCGCGGTGACGCGCCAGTCGATGGTGCGCACGTCGTCGCCGATCACGTACGGGCGGACATCGGCGAACTCGACGCCGCGCCCCTTGAACGCGCTCGCGTACTCCCCCGCGAGGAGCTCGCGGGCCAGGCGGCGGCTCCTCAGCTCCAGGCGCCGCACCTGCGCGAGCACCTCGGCGAGCGTCACGGCACGGGGAGGCGGTCGAGGATGCGCGCGAGCACGTGGTCGGGGGACACGCGCTCGGCGTCGGCCTCGTAGGTGACGATCACGCGGTGGCGGAGCACGTCGGGGGCGAGGTCCTTCACGTCCTCCGGCGCGACGAACGACCGGCCGTCGAGAAAGGCGCGGGCCTTCGCCGCCCGCACGAGCGCGACGCCGGCGCGCGGGCTCGCGCCGTAGGCGACGAGCGGCGCCAGCTCGGGGAGGCCGGCCGCGCCCGGATCGCGCGTGGCGCGCACCACCTCCAGCGCGTACTCGCGCGCGCGGGGGTCGAGGTAGACCTCGTGCACCACCTCGCGCGCGCGCAGCACCGCCGCCGCGTCCGCCACCGCGCGGGGCGTCGGCTGGTGCCCCCCGGTCATCCGGTCGAGCAGCTCGCTCTCCTCGTCGCGCTCGGGGTAGCGCACCACGAGCTTGAGGAGGAAGCGGTCGAGCTGCGCCTCGGGGAGCGGGTAGGTCCCCTCCTGCTCGATCGGGTTCTGCGTGGCGAGCACCAGGAAGGGCTCCTCGAGCGGAAGCGACACGCCGCCGATCGTCACCTGCTTCTCCTGCATCGCCTCGAGCAGCGCCGACTGCACCTTCGCCGGCGCGCGGTTGATCTCGTCGGCGAGGATGATGTTGGCGAACACCGGGCCGCGCTGCGTGGTGAACTCGCCGGTGCGCTGGTTGTACACCACCGTCCCCATCACGTCGCCGGGGAGGAGGTCGGGGGTGAACTGGATGCGGCGGAAGCGGCAGTCGATGGACGCGGCGAGCGTGCGCACGGCGAGCGTCTTGGCCAGCCCGGGCACCCCCTCGAGCAGCACGTGGCCATCGGCGAGCAGCCCGATGAGGAGCCGCTCGAGCATCGCGCGCTGGCCGACGATGACGCGCGCCATCTCGGCGCGCACGTCGTCCAGGAAGGCGCCGGCCTCGGCCACGCGCGCGTCGATCTCGCGCCGCGCGACCGCGCCGGCCTCGCTCTCGGGAAATGCCGTCATGCGCGCGCACCCGTCCCACGGTGATCCCCCGGCGGGCCGGCCGGCCCGCCGGGGGAGTACTGCTGAATGGTGGCGAAGGGGATGGTTGGGGGCCAGGGGCCGGGGGCTGGGGGCCAGGGGGGAACGGCGGGGACTGGGAGAGGGACGGCACACCCCGACGGCCCGCTGCCCGTGGTTCCCTGTCGTGGACGTTCCTGTTCCCTCTTCCCGCCCTCGCCACATCCCCCCCGGCCCCTAAAGAAATCCCCCGCACCGCCGATACTCGCGACATGCATGGGACCCGATCGAATACCACTCCCTGGCTGGCACTCCCCGGCGCGAGCGGAGAGGATGCGCACGTGGCCGCGCTCGAGCTGCTGACCGACGCCGCCGTGTTCCTCCCGCGCTCCCTCGACATCAGGAACACGCTCTCGCGCGCGGTCGCCGTGATGGTGCCGGCGCTCGCCGACTGGTGCGTGCTCTACACGCTGGAGCCGGGCGCGCGCCTGGCGCGACGGGAGGGCGCCGCCGCATCGCGACGCGGGGAGGTGCTGGCGCGCGACGCGATCGCTCGCGCGGCGGTGGAGCCCGACCCCGAGGGCGCGATCGCCCGCGTCGTCCGCACGGGGCTCTCGGAAGTGCTGTTGCACGATCGCGCGATGCTCGAGTCGTCCATCGCGATGCTCGACCCCGCGCTCACGGCGCTCGCCGGCGAGTGCGGCGCGAGCGCGACGCTGGTGCTCCCGCTCGCGGCCAAGGGACGCGCGCTCGGCGCGATGGTACTGGCCCTCGCGACGGACGCGCGCCGCTACGAGCCGCCGTCCGTGCGCCTCGCCGAGCGACTGGCGCACCTCGTGGCGCTCGCCCTGGGCAACGCTCTCGAGCACGAGCGCCTGCTCGCCGAGCGGAGCGAGCGCCGGGGGACGCGCCAGGGGTCGCTCGAGGAGCTCGTCCTCCTTCGTGCCGCGGCGCCATCGACGCCCGGAGAGCGGGTGGCACCGCCGCCCGGGGCGCGCGGCTCGAGGACGATCCTGCTCGTCGACGACGAGCCGGAGCTGCGCGCGGTGGCGCGGCGCATCCTGGAGCTGCACGGCTACCGCGTGCTCGAGGCGGAGGACGCCAACGAGGCGCTGGCGGTGGCGGTCCGGCACGGCGCAGCCATCGACCTGGTGCTCGCCGACCTGCTCCTCCCCGGGATGGATGGCCGCGAGTGCGTGGAACGACTGCGCGCGCTCCGGAGCGACCTCAAGGCGGTGTACATGTCGGGGTGCGGGGCGCACGAGGCGTCGCGGCGCGGCGTGGACCCGCGCCGCGACCCCTTTCTCGCCAAACCGTTCGACGCCGAGACCCTCGCCGACACGGTGCGATCGGTGATGGGCGAGTTGGCGAGGAACTGAAGAGAGGCGGCCAGCGGTCAGCGGTCATGGGCCATCGGCTCTCGGCCATCGGCTCTCGGCTACGGCACACGCCGAGAGCTCTCTACGCGGGGCTTTAGCCGAGCGCCGATGGCCGACAGCCGAGTCCCTCACGCCGCCCCTTCCACCCTCCGCGATCCGCGCATGATCCGGCGCTCCATCAGCACGCCGATGACGACGCCGACGAACGTGGGGAGCCAGAGCGAGAGCCCTCGGTAGGCGAGCACGACGAGCACCGCGATGGCCGATGGCACTCCCGCCGCCACGTACAGCCCCACCATGCCCCCCTCGGTGACGCCGATCCCGGCGGGGAGGAACGTCACGCGCCCGAACAGGAGCGGGAGCGCGTAGCCGGCGAGAAGCGTGGCGAGGCTCGGCGTGGCGCGCGTGGCGACGAACAGCTCGTAGAGCGTCGCGAGGTCGAACCCGGCGTTCACCGCGGCACCGGCCAGCGGCCGGCGCCACCCGCCGCCCCAGAACAGCCGGCGCATCGTCGTGATCCGCGCGACGGCCTCGGCCACCGCCCGCTCCTCCACGGGACGGCGGCGCAGGCTCGCCCAGAGCCGCCGCGCGCGGGCGGTGAACGATGCGAGCCGCGGCTCGCTCCACGCCACCCACACCAGCGCGAGCACGAGCACCGCCAGCGGGGCGGAGAGGAGGGCGAGCGTGACGGCGTGCGACCCGGTGAGCGCGTGTCGCGAGACGAGACTCACCACGCCGGCCACGCCGAGCACGACCAGCATTATCGTGTTCATGATTCCCGGCAGCCAGCCGCACAGCACCGCTCCCTCGTGACTCGTACCGCGTGCGCGCGCCCAGTGCACCGTCGCCGCCGCGTAGCCCAGTGGCCCGCCGGCCACGAGCCCCACACTGCCCGCGGCCAGCGCGAGCTCGGTGGCGGCCGCCATCGACAGCCGGTCTCCCGCGAGCCGAGCCACGGCGCGCACGGTGTAGCCGTTCCCCCAGTAGCTCACCACCTGCGCGAGCGCGGCGAGCAGCACGGCCCACCATCGCGACCGGCGCAGGATCCCCGCCGCCGCCTCCACGCTGGCGATCTGCGGCAGGAGGATGTTGACGGACACGCCGAGCAGCACCAGCAGCACCAGCGTGGAGCGCCAACGGATGTGGGGCAGCGGCACGTGATCGCGCGGCGCCCGATGCGGCGCGGTCATGAGGCGACCGTCACAGCGGGGCTCGCTGGAAGATGACGCGCTTCACCACCTCCGATGCCGCGCCGTACAGGAGCACGATCGCGGCGATGACGCCCACGAGCACGGGAGGGAGCGGCGCGAAGCCGAGGAGCGCGGCGAAAGGCGAGTACGGAAGGAGCACGGTGGCCGTGGCCACGACGATGCTCATGACGAGGAGCGTGGTCCCCACCCGGCTTCCGAGCAAGGGACGGCGCGTGCGGATCACGAGGAGGATGAGCAGCTCGGAGAGCACCGACTCGATGAACCACGACGTCCGGAACGCCGCCGCCGGCACGCGCAGGAGGAGGAGCGCGCCGAAGATGAGGTAGTCGAACACCGAGCTCACGAGGCCGAACGCGAGCATGAAGCGCCGGATGCCGCGGTTGTCCCACCGCCGCGGGCGCTCCACGAGCTCGGGGTCGAGGCGGTCGGTGGCGATCGCCATCGCCGGGAGGTCGCTGAGCACGTTCACCAGGAGGATCTGCTTGGGGAGCAGGGGCAGGAACGCCGCGAACAGCGACGCGCCGGCCATGCTGAACATGTTCCCGAAGTTGGCGCTCGCGGTGATGAACACGTACTTGAGCGTGTTGGCGAACGCGCGCCGCCCCTCGCGCACGCCGCGCCCGAGCACGCCGAGGTCCTTCTCGAGCAGCACGATGTCCGCGGCCTGCTTGGTGACGTCGGTCGCCGACTCCACGCTGATCCCGACGTCCGCGGCGTGCAGCGCGGCGGCGTCGTTGATGCCGTCGCCGAGGTAGCCCACCGCCCACCCTCCCGCCTTCAGGGCGAGGATGATCCGCTCCTTCTGGTTCGGCTCCACCTCGGCGAACACATCGATGCGCGACGCCACGCTCACCAGCGCCGCCTCGCTCAGCCGCCGCACCTCGCTCCCCGTGCACACTCGCGAGGCGTCGAGCCCGGCGTCGGCCGCCAGACGCGCGGCCACGTGGCGGTTGTCGCCGGTGATGAGCTTCACCCGGATGCCGAGCTTCTCCAGCTCGCCCAGCGACGCGCGCGCGCTCGGCTTGAGCGGATCGGCGAGGGCGAGGAGACCGAGGAAGGTGAGGTCGCGCTCGTCGTCACGCCGGGCGACGCCCTCGGTGGGGAGCTCGCGGTAGGCCAGCGCCAGGCAGCGGAGCCCTCCCCGGCTCAGCCCCTCGAAGCGCGCCGCGATCGCCGCGCGCGCGTCCGCGATGGGCACGAGCTGCCCCGCGGCGCTCTCGGCGAGGGTGCACGCCTCGAGCACGTCGGCGACGGCGCCCTTGGTGATGAGCAGGCGGCGGCGCCCGTCGGTCGCCGCCACGCTGAGCCGCTTGCGGACGAAGTCGTAGGGCACCTCGTCCGTCTTCGCCCACCCGGAGGCGCCGGGCACGGGCGAGGCGCGCAGCGCATCGTCGATCGGATTCGGGAAGCCGGTCTCCATCGACGCGTTGAGGTACGCGAACAGGCGCGCGCGGTCGCTCGGCGCGCCGGTCCAGTCCTCGGCCCCGCGCACGGCGACCATCCCCTCGGTGATCGTTCCCGTCTTGTCGGCGCAGAGGATCTCCATCCCGCCCAGGTCCTCGATCGATGCGAGCCGGCGCACGATCACCCGCTCCCGCGCCATGTGCCGCGCGCCCTGCGAGAGCGTCACGCTCACGATCGCCGGAAGGAGCTGCGGCGTGAGCCCCACGGTGAGCGCGAGGGTGAAGAGGAGGGCGTCGAGCACGGGTCGGTGCAGCGCGACGTTGATGGCGAAGATGACGATCGCCAGCGCCATGGCGATGTCGAGCAGCAGGTAGCCGAAGCGCCGCACGCCGTGCTCGAACTCCGTTTCCGGGGGGCGGAAGGCGAGCCGGCCGGCGATGGCGCCGAACTCGGTGGCGGTGCCCGTGCGCACGACGAGCGCGACGCCTGCCCCGCTCACGACGTGCGTGCCGAGGTACACCGTGTTCGCTCGCTCGGCGAGCGGCGTATCCGCGGGCATCACGCCCGCCGACTTGTCCGACGGGTACGACTCCCCGGTGAGCGCCGCCTGGTCCACGAACAGGCTGTTCGCCTCGAGCAGCCGCGCATCGCCCGGCACGCTCGATCCGGCCACGAGGCGCACCACGTCCCCCGGCACGACCGCCTCGGTGGGTACCTCCCGCGCGCGCCCATCGCGCACGACGGTGGCCGTCGTGCGGATGAGCGCGAGCAGCCGGTCGATCGCGCCCGCCGCGCGGTGCTCCTGCCAGAAGCCGAGGAGAGCGCTCACGAGGAGGATGGCGAGGATGATCGTGCCGTCCACCGTCTCGCCGACGACGAGCGAGAGGACGGCCGCGGCGAGCAGGAGGAGGGTGATCGGGCTGGTGAACTGGGCGGCGAGCAGGCGAAGCGGTCCGGCGCGGCGGCGTGGCGCGGCGACGTTGGGGCCGAGCGCGGCGAGGCGGCGCGCGGCCTCCCAGTCGCTCAGCCCCGATGCGGACGAGCGGAGCGCCGCGAGCAGCGTGCGCTCGGGGGCACTCCACAGCTCCGCGCCGGGAGGTGGCGCGGGCGGTGGCTCGATGGACCAGGCCGGAGCGGGCGCTCCCGCCCCGGCCGCGTCGTCGCGTGCGCGCACCGTGGTGTCGTGCAGCGCGTCGCCCATGTGCAAGCTCCGCGTGGGGCGGAGCGCACTATGGTGCGGGGGAGTGGAGGAACGCTGTCGGGGGAGGCGGGGGTGGCTGTGGGGGGATTCCCGATCTCCTTCACCACGCGATCCCGTAGTCCTCCCCGTGATTGCTCGACCCGCCCCACATCGTGTGATGCCTGTCGTCGAACAGGATCGCGTTGATCGGGCCCGAGGTGCGCTCGGCGAACTCGAGGGTGTAGCCCATGTCGCGGAGCGCCTGACGGATGCGCTCCGGCGTGGACGTGGCGACGAGCATGCGGCCGGGGCGCGCCTCGTGCGCGCCGAACGACGAGCGCATCTGGTAGCTGTTGATGTTCGGCGCCTCGGTGGCCTGCTGCACCGTCATCCCGAACTCGACGACGTTCAGGAAGAATTGCAGGAGGTTCTGGTCCTGCGTGTCGCCACCCTGCACGGCGAAAGCGAGGAAGGGCTTCCCGTCCTTCAGGGCGAGGGTGGGGGTGAGCGTCACGCGCGGGCGCTTCCCAGGCTCGATCACGTTGAACGGGCCATCCGTGGAATCGGTGACGAAGCTCTGCGCGCGCTGGCTCAGCCCGATCCCGGTGTGCCCGGCGATGACCGCCGGCACCCACCCGCCGCTCGGCGTCACCGAGACCACCCACCCCTCCGCGTCCGCCGCCTCGATGGACGTGGTGCCGCGGTAGAAGGCATCGTAGAACGCGGAGTCCGGGGCGGCGTTCGCCACCCACT
>DASUXC010000075.1:0-5830 GCA_036378095.1 Gemmatimonadaceae bacterium
CTCCCTGCCCCCCGGCCCCTGGCCCCCAGCCCCTACTCCGCCACCACCACCCGCTCCCGCCGCGTCACATCCGTGATCCCCTTCACCCGCCGCACGGCCCGGATGATCTTCTGGAGATGGGAGAGGTTCTCGACCTCGACCAGCACCGACCCGGAGACCCCGCCGCCATCGCCGCTGCGGAGCTCCATGCTCTTGATGTTCGTGCCGGTGTTCGTGACCGCCTCGGCCACGTCGGCGTACAGGCCGCGGCGATCGGCGCCCTCGAGCGCCAGGCGCACGAGGAAGAGCTCGCCGGCCATCTCCTGCCAGTCGATGTCCAGACGCCGCTCCGGCTCGTGCGAGAGGAGGAGCACGTTGGGACAGTCGGCGCGGTGGATGCTCACACCGCGCCCGCGCGTGACGTAACCCACCACCGGGTCACCGGGAACGGGCTGGCAGCACTGGGAGTAGCGCACCATGAGCCCGTCCACCCCCTGGATGCGCACGCCCTTGGAGGTGCCGCGCATGCGCTGCACGAGGCGCTCGAACGCGCTCGTCTTGGCCGGCGGCTCCTGCGTCGTCTCCAGGTCCGGGTAGATGGCCTTGAGCGCCTGCCCCAGGTGCACGTCCCCCTGCCCGATCGAGGCGATGAGGTGCCGCGCGTCGGTGAGGTTGAGCGACTTCGCGGCGCGGGCGAGCGCCGCATCGTCCGGCTTGGCCAGGCTCCGCCGCCGCACCTCGCGCTCCAGCATCTCGCGTCCGAGCTTGGCCGAGGTGTTCTGCTCCTCGAGCTTGATCCACTGCCGGATCCGGTGCCGCGCGCGGCCGGTGCGCACGTGCGCCAGCCAGTCGCGGCTCGGACGCGCCGTCGGGGAGGTGAGGATCTCCACCGTGTCCGAGTTCTTGAGCTGCTTGGAGAGCGGCGCGATCCGCCCGTTCACCTTCGCCCCCTGGCAGTGCTGCCCGACCTCCGTGTGCACGGCGAACGCGAAGTCGATCGGCGTCGCCCCCCGGGGGAGCTGGATCACGTCGCCGGTGGGGGTGAACACGAAGATCTCGTCCTGATACAGGTCGAGCTTCAGCAGCTCCAGGAACTCGTCAGGCGTCTTGGCGTCGAGCTGCGCCTCGAGGATCTGGCGGAACCACGCCATGCGCTCGTCGAAGTCGTCGTTGCGGCGCGGCTCGTCCTTCCCCTCCTTGTACAGCCAGTGCGCCGCGATGCCGTACTCCGCCGTCTGATGCATCTCGCGCGTGCGGATCTGCACCTCGAACAGCTGCCGCCCCGGCCCGAACACGGTGGTGTGGAGCGACTGGTACCCGTTCGACTTGGGCTGCGCGATGTAGTCCTTGATGCGCTCCTGCAGCGGCGTCCACCGGTCGTGCACGATGCCGAGGGCGTGGTAGCAGTCGGGGACCGAGCTCACCAGCACCCGGATGGCCAGCAGGTCGTAGATCTCCTCGTACGGCTTGTCGCGCTGCCGCATCTTCTTGTAGATCGACCAGAGGTGCTTGGGCCGCCCGGTCACCTCGGCCGAGACGAGCCCGCCCTGCGTGAGCACGTCCTGGAGCGGCACCGCCATCCGGTTGATCAGCTCCTCGCGCTCCGCCCGCTTCTGCGACACGAGCCGGGCCAGCGTCTTGTACTCGAGCGGCTCGAGGTGCTTGAACGCGAGGTCCTCGAGCTCCCACCGCATGCGCGCCATACCGAACCGGTGGGCGAGCGGCGCGTAGAGGTCCATCGTCTCCTGCGCGATGCGCCGCCGCTTCTCCTCGGGGAGATAGTCGAGCGTGCGCATGTTGTGGAGCCGGTCGGCGAGCTTGATGAGGATGACGCGGACGTCCTTGGCGATCGAGAGCAGCAGCTTGCGGTAGTTCTCGACCTGGCGCTCCTGCCGCGACCGGAAGGAGATGTTGCCGATCTTCGTGACGCCGTCGACGATCTGCGCCACCTCGCGGCCGAACTCGCGCTCGACGTCGGCGACGGTGACCTCGGTGTCCTCGACGACATCGTGGATGAGCCCGCTCGCCACGGTGACGGAGTCGAGGTGCAGCTCGGCGAGGATCTTCGCGACCTCGACGCAGTGGGAGACGTAGTCGTCGCCCGAGGAGCGCTTCTGCCCGAGGTGCGCCTGGCGGCCGAACTGGAAGGCGCGCGCGAGGAGATCGGTGTCGAGCCGCGCGAGCAGCGGGTCGCCATCGTCCAGGTCCCAGCCGGGGATGATCGTCTTCAGCGCGGTCGCCGTCACAGCAATCCTGCCTCCGCAAAGCTCACGTAGCGCCCTCGGCCGACGACCACGTGGTCGTGGACCGGAATGTCCAGCAGCCGCCCGGCGGCGACGAGCTGCTCGGTCACCAGCCGGTCGTCCGCCGAGGGCGTGGGGTCGCCACTCGGATGGTTGTGCACCAGAATGATCGCCGCCGCCCGCTCGGCGATCGCCTCCCGGAACACCTCGCGCGGGTGCACGAGCGAGGAGTTCAGGATCCCCCGCGTCACCGTGATGTCGCGCTCCAGCCGGTGCTGCGAGTCGAGGACGGCGACGTGAAACTCCTCCACCGGGAGGTCTTGCAGCCGCTGACCGAACGCGGCGTAGACATCGCGCGGCGACCGCATGGGCGCGCCGTCCTCGCGCGCCTCCGCCGCCAGCCGGCGGCCGAGCTCGAGCGCGGCGTGCACCGCCACCGCTCTCGCGGTCCCCACCCCCCGCATCGCCGTGAGCGAGGCCACCGGCTGCGCCGCGATCCGCCGCAGCGATCCATCCGCGCGGGCGAGCATCTCCTGCCCCACCGTCAACGCCGATCGTCCTCCCGCGCCCGCGCCGATCACGATCGCCAGCAGCTCGGCCACGCTGAGCGTGCTCGCCCCCTGGTGCTTGAGCCGCTCCCTGGGGCGCTCGGAGCGTGGCATCTCGCGAATACTCAGGTCTCTAATACTTAACGTTTGGCCTGTTTCCGGGCCAGCGGGACGCGACATCCGAGCCTCCATTTCGACGGGTCGGCGCCCATCCTACCGTCGCGAAATCGGGGCGGCCGCATCCCTTCCCCGCGAGGGTGGCACCCCGAACGCGCGAGCCCCCGTGTCCGCGACACGGGGGCTCGTCACATCACCGGGCCGGGATGCGCCTCAGCCCGTCGCGCCGTGGCACTTCTTGTACTTCTTCCCGGAGCCGCACGGGCAGGGGTCGTTCCGCCCCACGTTGGAGAAGTCCACCGGCCCCGCCGGCGCGCCGAGCGAGCGCTGGCGCCCCGCCCCGACGATCACCGGATCCCGCTTCGCCACCGGAGCCTTGGTGGGCGCCGGCTCGCTCGCCGGTCCGATGTCCGTGGCCACGGCGCCGTCGCCGGCATTCTCCTCCGCCGGGATGTCCTCGAGCACGCCGAGCGCGTTGTAGCGCTTGGTCGGCCCGCGCCCGCCCGACGCCCCGCGCCCCGCGCCCCCGTTCCCCGCCGGCGGCGGAGGAGGGGGCGGCTCGAACACCACCTGCACGCGCAGGAAGCGCTCGGTGAAGGTGTTGTACACATCGTTCATCAGGTCGACGAACATGTTGTACGCTTCCTGCTTGTACTCGATGAGCGGATCGGTCTGCCCCCACGAGCGGTAGTGGATCGCCGCCCGCAGCTGGTCCAGGTCGTACAGGTGGTCCTTCCATTTCTCGTCGAGCACGTTGAGCATGACGAGCGAGAGGAGCTGCGGGCCGTACTCGTTCAGGTTGCGCAGCTTGGCGTCGAACGCCGCGTGCCCGGCCCCGCGCACGACTTCCTGGGCGGCGGCCACCGAGTCGGGGCGGTGCTCCGCGCCCTCCTCGAGCTCGGGCACGATGAGCAGGTAGTGCATGAGCAGCTCCTGCCGCAGCAGGCCGAGATCCCAATCCTCCGGGCTCTCGAAGCTCCCCAGCGCCTGCTCCACCCGCCGGTCGATGGCCTTGTCGACCATCTTGAGCGCCTCCCCCTTCAGCTCCTCTCCCCCCTCGAGCGCGAACGACCGCAGCGAGTAGATCACCTCGCGCTGCTGGTTCATCACGTCGTCGTACTCGAGCAGCCGCTTGCGCGACTGGAAGTTCTGCAGCTCCACCCGCTTCTGCGCGGTCTCGATCGAGCGCGTGATGAGCGGGTGGGTGAGCACTTCACCTTCCTGCGCGCCGAGGCGGTCCATCAGCTTGGCGATGCGCTCCGACCCGAACAGGCGCATCAGGTCGTCCTCGAGCGACAGGAAGAACTGCGATGCGCCCGGGTCGCCCTGGCGTCCGGCGCGGCCGCGGAGCTGCCGGTCGATGCGCCGCGACTCGTGCCGCTCGGAGCCGACGATGTGCAACCCGCCGATCTCCGTGACGTCCACCGGCTTGCCGTCGGCGTCCGTGACCTGCGACGGCCGCGCCTCGGTGACGCCCGGCCCGAGCTTGATGTCCGTTCCGCGGCCGGCCATGTTCGTGGCGATCGTCACCGCGCCCGGCTGCCCGGCCTCGGCCACGATCTCCGCCTCGCGCTGGTGGTACTTCGCGTTGAGCACGTTGTGGCGGATCCCCGCGCGCTGGAACATGCGCGAGAGCGTCTCCGACACCTCCACGTTCACCGTGCCCACGAGCACCGGGAAGCCCAGCTCGTGCAGGCGCTGGGTCTCCTGCAGGATCGCGTTGTACTTCTCCCGCCGCGTCTTGTAGATGAGGTCCTGCCGGTCGTCGCGGATGACCGGCTTGTTCGTGGGGATGACGGAGACCTCCAGCCCGTAGATCTGGTGGAACTCCGTCTCCTCCGTCTCCGCCGTGCCCGTCATCCCGCCGAGCTTCTCGTACATGCGGAAGTAGTTCTGGATGGTGATCGTGGCGAGCGTCTGCGTCTCGCCCTTCACCTGAACCCCTTCCTTCGCCTCGACCGCCTGGTGCAGCCCCTCCGACCACCGGCGCCCGGGCATGGTGCGCCCCGTGAACTCGTCGACGATCAGGACCTGCCCCTCCTGCACGACGTAGTTCACGTCCTTCTCGTACAGCGCGTGCGCGCGCAGCAGCTGGTGCACGATGTTCAGCTTCTCGCTCTTCAGCGCGTAGTCGCGCTCGAGCGAGGCGCGCCGCTCCAGCTTCTCCTGCGGGGTGAGGTCCGGATCGTGATCGATCTGGTGCACCTCCTCGGAGATGTCCGGGAGGAGGAACGCGTCGTGGTCGCTGGGCGAGAGGAAGTCCACGCCGCGGTCGGTGAGGTGCACGGTGTGGTTCTTCTCGTCGAGCACGAACAGCAGCCGCTCCTCGATGTCGGCGAACTGCTGCCGGCTGGCGGGCTGCCGGCGGTCGGCGATGTGGTCCAGCTCCATCTTCTGCACGAGCTGCTTGTTCCCCTGCTCCTGCAGCAGCTTGAGGAGCCGCTTGTTCTTGGGCGCGCCGAGCTGCGCCTGGTACAGCCGCATCGCCGCTTCGTGGTCGTCCCCCTTCTCCAGCGCCTCCTCCGCCTCGGCCACCAGGCGGTTCGCCTCCTCCATCTGCGAGCGCACGAGCCGCGCGACGACCGTGTTGTACTCGCGGTACGCCGCGTCACCCTCGTTGCCGACCGGACCGGAGATGATGAGCGGTGTCCGGGCCTCGTCGATGAGCACCGAGTCCACCTCGTCGACGATCGCGTACCAGTGCGGGCGCTGCACGCGCTGGGACAGGTCGACCACCATGTTGTCGCGCAGGTAGTCGAAGCCGAACTCGTTGTTCGTGCCGTAGGTGATGTCGCGGAGGTACGCGTCGCGCCGCTCCTGCGTGCCTGGCTCGGTGTCGTCGATGCAGCCGACGGTCAGGCCGAGATAGGTGTACAGGTGCCCCATCCACTGCGAGTCGCGGCGGGCGAGGTACGAGTTCACCGTCACCAGGTGCGCGCCCCG